>NZ_LNSB01000053.1 GCF_001468285.1 Sphingopyxis sp. HIX
CCTCCACCATGCTTCGCATGGTCCCCCTCCCCATCGCTTCGCGACAGGGAGGATTAGGAAAGTCCGCTCCCCACCCCAAAGCCGACGCCGCACTGGCGATCATCGCCTGCCGCCGCTAGGTGTGCCCGAAACAACAACCGGGAACCCAACATGCAGCTCCACCGCACCGTCGCCCTCCTCGCCACTGCGCTCGTTCCCCTCGCGCCCGCGAGCGCACAGGAAGCGCCGCCCACCATCTCCGCCGCCAACCTCACCCAGATCGTGCGCACGCTCGCCTCCGACCAGTTCCAGGGCCGCGCGCCGGGGACCGTCGGCGAGGAGCGGACGATCGGCTATCTGATCGGGCGGCTCGAGGCGCTGGGGCTCGAGCCCGCGGGGACGGACGGCGGCTGGACGCAGCCGGTGCCGTTGCTGCGCACGCGGCTCGGCGGGCCCACGACCTTGCAGTTCGACCGGAACGGCACGGCGCAGCCGCTGAGCCTCGGCACCGACATCTATCTCTCGACGCTGCAGCCGGTCGATACCGCGGCGGTCGCAGCCGCGCCCTTGGTCTTCGTCGGCTACGGGGTCAGCGCGCCCGAGCGCGGCTGGGACGATTTCAAGGGCGTCGACCTCAAAGGCAAGGTCGCGGTCTTCCTGATCAACGACCCCGATTTTTCGGCGACCGCGCGCGAGCCCGTCGCGGGCAGCTTCGGCGGCAAGACGATGACCTATTACGGCCGCTGGACCTACAAGTTCGAGGAAGCCTCGCGCCGCGGCGCGATTGCGGCGCTGATCGTCCATGACACCGAGGGCGTCGGATACGGCTGGAACGTGGTGAAGGCGCCTGCGGGCGAGAATTACGGGCTCGTCGTGCCGCCCGAAAAGCGCACTTCGCTGCAATTGCAGGGGTGGATCGCGCACGATGTCGCGGACACTCTGTTCGCAGGCGCGGGGCTCGACCTCGACAAGCTGCGCGTCGCGGCGCGGCGCAAGGATTTCAAGCCCATCGCGCTGCCGGGGGTGACGCTGACCGCCGAGATCCCGGTGCAGCAGGCGGTGGTGCAGAGCCAGAATGTGCTGGCGAAGATCCCCGGCACGACGCGCGCCGACGAGGTGGTGATCTATGGCGCGCACTGGGATGCCTATGGCGAGGGCAAGCCCGACGAGCAGGGGCGCATCTATCGCGCCGGCGCCAATGACGATGCGCTCGGCGTCGCGGGGCTGTTCGAGATCGCACGGCTGTTCAAGGCCGCGCCGCCGCCCGAGCGCAGCCTGGTTTTCGCCTTCTGGACCGCCGAGGAGCGCGGGCTGCTGGGGTCGGAGGCCTATGCGCAGAATCCGGTGTTTCCGGTCGAGAAGACGGTCGCCAATCTGGGGCTCGACATCTTGCAGACCGCGGGGCGGGCGAAGGATGTGATCCTGGTCGGCAAGGGGCAGGGCAGCCTCGAGGACGATCTCGCGCGGCACGCCGCGGCGCAGGGGCGGGCCGTGTCGGTCGAGAGCCTGCCCGAGCGCGGGCTCTTCTACCGCGCCGACCATTTCTCGATGGCGAAGCGCGGGGTGCCGGTGCTGCTGATGATGGGCATCGCGGGGGCGTCGGACCTGGTCGAGGGTGGCAAGGCCGCGGGGCAGCGCTGGGTCGATGACTATACCGGCCGCTGTTACCATCAGGCGTGCGATGCCTGGGACAAGAGCTGGAATCTCGACGGCGCGGTGCAGGATATCGCGCTGTTCCATGGCATCGGTGACGAGCTGGCGCGGTCGGGGACATGGCCGGGGTGGAAGGCGGGGTCCGAGTTCAAGGATATCCGTGAGCGGAGTGCGGGGGTGCGGAAGTAGGGCAGTCGGGGCAGACTGAAACGACCCCAAAGATCCTCCCCTTGGCGCAGCCATGGGGAGGGGGAGTGCAGGGTTGGATTGCCCCCGGCAATCGAAGTCCAGTCCGGGGGACTGGACGACCCAGCACTCCGCCGCAGGCGGTGGTGGAGGGGTCTGGCCTTGCACCGACGCCTGACGGCGTCGAACCCCTCCGTCAGCGCTTCGCGCTGCCACCTCCCCATCGCTGCGCGTGGGGAGGATCTTTTTGCAGCCTCTCGCACAATAAAAAGGGCGCCCGGTCCCCCCAGACCGGACGCCCTTCTTACGCGTCGCTGATCCTTGGGATCAGGCGCTGTAATACATGTCGAACTCGACGGGGCTCGGGGTCTGTTCGAAACGATAGACCTCGTCCCACTTCAGTTCGACATAGGCCTCGATCTGGTCCTTGGTGAACACGTCGCCCTTCAGGAGGAAGTCGTGGTCGGCGAGCAGGCTGTCGAGCGCTTCGCGAAGCGAGCCGCAGACGGTCGGGACTTCGGCGAGTTCCTCGGGCGGCAGGTCGTAGAGATTCTTGTCCATCGGGTCGCCCGGGTGAATCTTGTTCGCGATGCCGTCGAGGCCCGCCATCAGCAGCGCCGAATAGCAGAGATAGGGGTTGGCCATCGCGTCGGGGAAGCGGAATTCGACGCGCTTCGCCTTGGCGCCCGCACCATAGGGGATGCGGCACGAGGCCGAGCGGTTGCGGCTCGAATAAGCGAGCAGCACGGGGGCTTCGAAGCCGGGGACGAGGCGCTTGTAGCTGTTCGTCGTCGGGTTGGTGAAGGCGTTCAAGGCCTTGGCGTGCTTGACGACGCCGCCGATGAAATAGAGGCACATGTCGCTGAGGCCGGCATAGCCGTTGCCCGCGAAGAGCGGCTTGCCCTTTTCCCAGATCGAGATGTGGGTGTGCATGCCGCTGCCGTTGTCGTCCTTGATCGGCTTGGGCATGAAGGTCGCGGTCTTGCCATAGGCATGCGCGACCTGGTGCACGACGTACTTGTAGATCTGCATGCGGTCGGCGGTCTGGGTCAGCGTGCCGAAGGTCAGGCCGAGTTCGTGCTGCGCCGCGGCGACCTCATGGTGGTGCTTGTCGCAGGGCAGGCCCATTTCGAGCATGGTCGAGACCATCTCGGCGCGGATGTCGACGGCGCTGTCGACCGGCGCGACGGGGAAATAGCCGCCCTTGGCGCGCGGACGGTGGCCGAGGTTGCCGCCCTCATAGCTGCGGCCGGTGTTGGTCGGCAGTTCGATGTCGTCGATCTCGAAACCCGACTTGTTGTAGCCGGTCTCGAAGCGGACGTCGTCGAACATGAAGAATTCGGCCTCGGGGCCGACGTAGACGGTGTCGCCGACGCCGGTCGAGGCGACATAGGCCTCGGCGCGCTTCGCCGTGGTGCGCGGGTCGCGGGCATAGCCTTCGCCGGTCGCGGGCTCGACGATGTCGCAGAAGATCACGAGCATGGGGGTGGCCGAGAAGGGATCGTCATAGACCGCGTCGAGGTCGGGCTTCAGGATCATGTCGCTTTCGTTGATCGCCTTCCAGCCCTCGATCGACGAGCCGTCGAACATCAGGCCGTCCTCGAGCGCATCCTCGTCGATCACGCCGGCGCACATGGTCAGATGCTGCCACTTGCCCTTGGGATCGGTGAAGCGGAGGTCGACCCACTCGATGTCATTGTCCTTGATGCGTGCGACGATATCCTTGGGCTTGGTGGCCATGGTCTGAACTTCCTTCTTGCGATGATGACCGGCCGAGCCGGTTTAGTTGAACAGGATTGGAGAGCGGATGCCGGTCAGAGCGCGTCCTCGTTGCGCTCGCCGGTGCGGATGCGGAGCGCGGTCTCGACCGGGATGACGAAGATCTTGCCGTCGCCGATGCGGCCGGTCTGCGCGGCGGCGGCGATCGCCTCGACCACGCGCTCGGCCATCGAATCCTCGACAATGACTTCGAGCTTCACCTTGGGCAGGAAATCGACGACATATTCGGCGCCGCGATAGAGTTCGGTGTGGCCCTTCTGGCGGCCGAAGCCCTTGGCCTCGGTCACGGTGATGCCGCTGACGCCGACCTCGTGCAGCGCTTCCTTCACTTCGTCGAGCTTGAACGGCTTGATGATCGCCTCAATCTTCTTCACGCGTCTTGTCCCCCACTTGGGTCATTATCGATGCCCGCAGCCAAAGCCGGATCAGGCCTGCCTGTCCGGTTCGCACCACCTGAGTCGCTGCGAGGCCCCGTCATGTTGCACCAATCAAAAGCCGTGCCAATTGCCGAATCGCAAGCTTCCGGTAAGAATTTTGAAAGCAAATTGCGCCGCTGCCCAAGGGGTGGGCAGCGGCGTTATCGCATTGCCTAAAAAAGCGGCAGATCAGCGTCCGACGGGCGCCGCGGCGTCGGGCAGGTTCGCTTTGGTCCAGTTCGAGCGGTCGATGACATAGGCGCGCAGCGCCTCGGCATCGGCCGGCGTGAGCACCTTGGCGAAGCTCACCATGCCGCGGTCCTTGAGCATGCCGTCGAGCACGACGCCCTTCCACGCATCGGCGTTGGCGAGCGTGCCCGAGACGCGGAGGTCGGGGGTGAAGCCGTTGCCGATCGCGCTGTCGCCGTGGCAGACGATGCAATAGCGCCCGAAATGCGCCTTGCCCGCGGCGACCTGTGCCGCGGTGCCGAACTGCGGCGGCGGATTCCACGCGAGCGTCGTCGTGGCGGGCGGCGCGGGCAGCTTGGCGGTTCCGCCGACCTTGAGCACGACGAGGCGCGGGATGTTGGGCACCTTGCGCGTCGCGCCGCCCGCGACCCCCGCGACGAGCGGGAAGGCGCCGCCCTTGCTGGTCATGAAGGCGACGTACTGCACGCCGCCGACGCGGAAGGTCGAGGGTGCGCTGACGATCCCCGACTGCATGTCGAGGTCGAGCAATTGCCTGCCCGTGTCGGCGGTATAGGCGCGGAAGCGGCCGGTGCTGGTGCCCTGGAAGACGAGGTTGCCCGCGGTGGTCATCGTGCCTCCGTTCCACGCCGCGGGATGCGCGACGCTCCACGCGACCTTGCCCGTCCGCGGGTCGAACGCGACGAGCCGCCCCGTGGTCGCCGCGACGGCGGCGCGGAACGCGGCCTTGTCGTCGGGCAGCAGCGTCCCGGTGAGCGAGGTGCCGACGTTGAAGCCGACGACCTTGCGCTTGTCGAGCTCGTTCATGTCGGCGAGATAGCCCTGCGGGATCTGCTGCGCGGGGATATAGACGAGGCCCGTCGCGGGGTTGTAGCTCATCGGGTGCCAGTTGTGCGCGCCGAGCGCGCCGGGGATGGCGATGAAGGGCTTGCCGGTCTTGTAGAAGCGCGCCTCGGGATTTTCGATCGGGCGCCCGGTCTTGAGGTCGTAGCCGGTCGCCCAGTTGATGCCGTCGACGAAGGGCTTGGCGTCGATCAGCCGGCCGGTTGCGCGATCGATGGTGAAGAAGAAGCCGTTCTTCGGCGCATGGTACAGCACCTTGACCGGCTTGCCGTCGATCTGCTGCTCGGCGAGGATGATCGGCTGGGTCGCGGTATAGTCCCAGGTCTCGGCCGGGGTCTCCTGATAATGCCATTTATAGGCGCCGGTCGACGCGTCGAGCGCGACCACCGACGAGAGGAACCAGTTGTCGCCCTGGCCGTTCGAGCGCGTGCCGTGATTCCACGGATTGCCGTTGCCGACGCCCAGATAGACCTGGTCGAGATCCTTGTCGTAGACGATCGCGTCCCACACGGTGCCGCCGCCGCCCGACGTCTGCCACTCGCCCGTGTCCGACCAGGTGGCGTTGGCCTTCGACGCGAAAATGTCGTCCGACGCGGCGCCGTCCTTTTCCTTGTTCGGGTTGGGCGCGGTGTAGAAGCGCCAGCGCTCCTTGCCGGTGTCGGCGTCATAGGCGGTGACATAACCGCGCACGCCGAACTCGGCGCCGCCGTTGCCGATCAGCACCATGTCCTTCACCACGCGCGGCGCGCCGGTGATGGTGTAAGGGCGTTCGGCGTCGAAGGTCTGCGTCGACCAGACTTCGGTCCCCGTCTTCTTGTCGAGCGCGATCAGCCGGCCGTCGAGCGCGCCGACGAAGAGCTTGTCGCCCCACAGCGCTATACCGCGGTTGACGACGTCGCAGCAGGCGTGGACCGCGCGCTCGCCGGGGACCTTGGGGTCGAATTTCCAGAGCAATTTGCCCGTCGCGGCGTCCCAGGCGCTGACCTTCGACCAGGCGTGGCTCACATACATCACGCCGTCGACCACCACCGGGGTCGCCTCCTGCCCGCGCGCGTCGTCGAGGTCGGCGGTCCAGGCGATGCCGAGCTGGCCCACGTTCGACGCGTCGATGTCCTTCAGCGGGCTGAAGCGCTGTTCGTCGTAGCTGAAGCCGATCGCGCCCCAGTCGTCACCGTTGCCGCCGGTCTTGAGCAGGGTCTCGCTGGCCTTTTCGGCATCGTCGAGCGAGGCGCCCGCCGAAATGCTGTCGTTCTTCGAGGCGTTGCACGCCGCCAGTGCCAAAACCGCGCAGCCCAGCAGCGCGGCCGAAAAGACCCGTTTCGCCATCCCATGCTCTCCCGTTCGACGCCTATCTTGACGTTAACGTCAAGTCTGCGCGCGAAGGGGGGCGGGCGCAAGCGGGAAAATGGGGGGCTTGCGAGGGGGTAGAAGGAAAAAGGGATTCGCGCAGAGGCGCAGAGATCGCAGAGAAGGAAAATGGGGTTCACGCGGAGACGCGGAGGCGCGGAGATGATTCCAACTCCGTTCGTGCTGAGCTTGTCGAAGCACTGTCCTTATTTTCGACGTTGAAAGAAAGAACGGCCCTTCGACAAGCTCAGGGCAAACGGCATTGGGGCACGCTGCCATCTCCACGCCTCCGCGCCTCCGCGTGAACCAAATCTCAGAGCCCTCTGCGCCTCTGCGCGAACTTATAAACTCACGCCCAGGGCGGCGCGTTCAGGCCCTTGGGGCTGGCGGTGAAGATTTCGCAGCCGGTCTCGGTGATACCGATGCTGTGCTCGAACTGCGCCGAGAGCGAGCGGTCGCGGGTCACCGCGGTCCAGCCGTCGGCGAGCATCTTGACCGCATATTTGCCGGTGTTGATCATCGGCTCGATGGTGAAGAACATGCCGGGCTTGAGTTCGGGACCGGTGCCGGGGCGGCCGGCGTGGACGACCTCGGGCGCGTCGTGGAACATCTGGCCGAGGCCGTGGCCGCAGAAATCGCGGACGACCGAATAGCGATGCTTTTCGGCGTGGGTCTGGATCGCGTGCGCGACATCGCCCATGCGGTTGCCGGGCTTCGCCTGCTCGATGCCGAGCATCAGGCATTCATAGGTCACTTCGACGAGGCGCTTCGCCTTGATGGGCACGTCGCCGACCAGATACATGCGGCTGGTGTCGCCGTGCCAGCCGTCGATGATCGTCGTGACGTCGATGTTGACGATGTCGCCGTCGCGCACCGGCTTGTCGTCGGGGATGCCGTGGCAGACGACATGGTTGATGCTGGTGCAGCAGCTGTGCGTGAAGCCGCGATAGCCAAGCGTCGCGGGAATGCCGCCGCCCTCCAACATCATCGTGCGGACGAGGTCGTCGATCTCCGCCGTGGTCACGCCCGGCTGGACGAAGGCGACGAGCGCGTCGAGGATTTCGGCCGACAGCCGCCCTGCCTTGCGCATGCCGGCAAAGCCCGCCTCGTCGTGCAGCTTGATCGTGCCGTCGCGAACGCGGACGGGCGCGGCCGTGTCGGCGGCGGTAACGGTGACATAGTCGTACATGCGAGTGGATATAGTCGCTGGGGGGTTAAAAAGCGAGGGGCGGCACCATGGCCGCCCCGTCGCCTTTATTCCGCTGCCTTGTCGAGCTTGGTCTTCGCCTTGCCCTTGCTGGCCTTCGGCGGGGCGGGGGTGATTTCGAAGGTGAGCGGGTTGCCGACCTTGGCGTCGTCGCCTTCCTTCATCTTCACCTTGACCTCGCCGCCATGGACCAGCTTGCCGAAGAGCAGTTCCTCGGCGAGCGGCTGCTTGATCTTTTCCTGGATCAGGCGGCCCATCGGACGCGCGCCATAGAGTTTGTCATAGCCCTTGGCGGTCAGCCATTCGCGGGCGCCGTCGTCGAGCTGGATATGGACGTTGCGGTCGGCCAGCTGGAGTTCGAGCTGGAGGATGAACTTGTCGACCACGCGCGCGACGACTTCGGGCGGCAGGTAGCCGAAGGGCACGATCGCATCGAGGCGGTTGCGGAATTCGGGGGTGAACATGCGCTTCACCGCCTCTTCCTGGACATCCTCGCGCGTCGACGCGCCGAAGCCGATCGACTCGCGCGCCATGTCGCTGGCGCCCGCATTGGTCGTCATGATCAGCACGACGTTGCGGAAGTCGACGGTCTTGCCGTGGTGGTCGGTCAGCCGGCCATTGTCCATCACCTGCAGCAGGATGTTGAACAGGTCGGGGTGCGCCTTTTCGATCTCGTCGAGCAGCAGCACGCAATGCGGGTTCTGGTCGATCGCATCGGTCAGCAGTCCGCCCTGGTCGTAGCCGACATAGCCCGGGGGCGCCCCGATCAGGCGCGACACGCTGTGGCGCTCCATATATTCGGACATGTCGAAGCGCTGGAGCGGGATGCCCATGATCGACGCGAGCTGCTTGGCGACCTCGGTCTTGCCGACGCCGGTCGGGCCCGAGAAGAGATAGTTGCCGATCGGCTTCTCGGGATCGCGGAGGCCCGCGCGCGACAGCTTGATCGCGGACGAGAGCACCTCGATCGCGGTGTTCTGGCCAAAGACGACGCGCTTCAGGTCGGTCTCGAGCGTTTCGAGTATCTTCTTGTCGTCGCTCGACACCGACTTGGGCGGGATGCGCGCCATCGTCGCGATCACGGCTTCGATCTCCTTGGCGGTGATCGTCTTCTTGCGCTTCGACGGGGCGACGAGCATCTGCATCGCGCCGACCTCGTCGATCACGTCGATCGCCTTGTCGGGCAATTTGCGGTCGTTGATGTAGCGCGACGACAGCTCGACCGCGGCGTTGATCGCGTCGGGGGTGTAGCGCACCTGGTGATGCGCCTCGAACGCGCTGCGCAGCCCGGCGAGAATCTTCTTGGTGTCCTCGATGCTCGGCTCGATCACGTCGATCTTCTGGAAGCGGCGCAGCAGCGCGCGATCCTTTTCGAAGTGATTGCGGAACTCCTTGTAGGTCGTCGAGCCGATGCAGCGGATGACGCCGCCCGACAAAGCGGGCTTCAGCAGGTTCGACGCGTCCATCGCGCCGCCGCTCGTCGCACCCGCGCCGATCACCGTGTGGATCTCGTCGATGAACAGGATCGCGTGCGGCAGGCCTTCGAGTTCGGTGACGACCTGCTTCAGCCGTTCCTCGAAATCGCCGCGGTAGCGCGTGCCCGCGAGCAGCGCGCCCATGTCGAGCGAATAGATGACCGCGGGCAGCAGCACCTCGGGCACGTCGCCCTCGATGATCTTGCGCGCGAGCCCTTCGGCGATCGCGGTCTTGCCGACGCCGGGATCGCCCACATAGAGCGGGTTGTTCTTGCTGCGGCGGCAGAGGATCTGGATCGTGCGGTCGACCTCGGCGCTGCGGCCGATCAACGGGTCGACCTTGCCGGTCTTCGCCTTTTCGTTGAGGTTGACGGTGAACTGGTCGAGCGCGGTTTCCTTCTTGTTCTTCGCGTCCGACTTGTCCTTCGCCTCTTCCTTCTCCTCGGGCTCGGCCTGCACCGCGGGCTTGCCGCCCTTGCCGACGCCGTGGCTGAGGTACGACACCGCATCGAGGCGCGTCAGATCCTGCTGCTGGAGGAAATAGACGGCATAGCTCTCGCGCTCGGAGAAGAGCGCGACGAGGACATTGGCGCCGGTCACCTCGTCCTTGCCCGACGACTGGACGTGCAGGATCGCGCGCTGGACGACGCGCTGGAAGCCCGACGTCGGCGAGGGGTCGCTGTGCCCCTCGACCTTCAGGCTGTCGAGCTCGGTGTCGAGATAGTGGACGACCGCCGACTGCAGGTCGTCGAGCGCGACGCCGCAGGCGCGCATCACTTCGGCGGCATGATCGTCGTCGATCAGCGCGTAGAGCAGATGCTCGAGCGTCGCATATTCGTGATGCCGCTCGGACGCGGCCTTCAGGGCATTGTGGAGGGTCTTTTCGAGCGATTCCGAAAAAGACGGCATGGTCTGTATCTCCTTGCGGGGACCAGGCCGGGGAGATGGCGGCCCCCTAGGAACCTAAGGTGGCGATGCCGCCGCCCCACCGCAAGGGAAAAGCGGAGACGTCCATGTGAAATTACGATGACAGGGATTTCATTATGGTTAACGCGGCGTTGAGAATTGGGGCGGCGAACATGGATAGGAGAGGTGCATGGCGGGATCGACCAGGATCAGGCGGTACGGCGCATCGGATTTCGAGGGCGTGCGGTCGCTTTGGGAGGAGGCGTTTCCCGGCGACCCGCCATGGAATCGCGCCGACAGGGCGATCCCCGAAAAGACCGGCTTCCAACCCGACCTGCTGTTCGTGGCGGTGGCCGACGGCGCCGTGATCGGGACGATCATGGCTGGATATGACGGACATCGCGGCTGGCTTTATGCTGTCGCCGTCCGGCCGGGCGCGCGCCGCAGCGGCGTCGGGACCGCGCTCGTCCGGCACGCCGAAGAGGCCTTGAAGGCCCTGGGCTGCGGCAAGATAAATTTGCAGGTTCGCGCGACCAACGATGCGGTCGTCCATTTTTACCAGCGTTTGGGCTATGCGATCGAGGATCGTGTGAGCCTGGGGCGCCGCGTCTAGCCGCGCCTTGGTTTTAGGGTGAGGAATTCATCGGTCATCGGAGTGCGGCAAATGATATCGAGGATTGCGCGTTGCCACTGCGGGGATATCGAACTGACGTGCGTCGGTGAACCGCGCAAGATTTCGATGTGCCATTGCCTGGAATGTCAACGCCGGACGGGGAGCGCCTTCAGTATCGCGGTATTTTACCAGCGGGAGAAGGTGTCCGTCGAACGGGGCGATCCGCATAGTTTCGAACGCCAGTCCGCGAGCGGCAGGCCGGTGAAATTTCATTTCTGTGCCCGGTGCGGGTCGAACCTCTATTGGCTGCCCGACCGGATGCCCCATCTGGTGGGCGTGGCGGCCGGGGCATTTGCTGATCCCGACTTTCCGATGCCCGACCAGTCGGTCTGGACGCGCGACAAGCATGGATGGCTGGCGCTTCCCGAGTGCATGGCGCAGCATGACGCGA
The DNA here is from genome assembly GCF_001468285.1 of Sphingopyxis sp. HIX. Taxonomy (GTDB): domain Bacteria; phylum Pseudomonadota; class Alphaproteobacteria; order Sphingomonadales; family Sphingomonadaceae; genus Sphingopyxis. The sequence continues at coordinate 11,063 of NZ_LNSB01000053.1, forward strand.
ATCCGCCGCCGCGCGCCTAACCCTTCTTGAACAGCGACTCCGCGATCGCCTTGTGCCCCGCGGCGGTCGCCTTGTGCGCCTTGACGCGTTCTATCTCACCCTCGAGCACCGCGACGCGCTCGTCGAGTTCGTCCAAGGACAGCGGATCGAGCGGCTGTTTGATCAACGCCGCCAATATATCGTCGCGGCGGCGGGGAAGGTCGTCGTCATCCATGGCGGGCATCCTCCTCTTTTCGCGGGCCGAACTTGTTGACCCGCGGCCCTCGGCTGTCAATAAGGCGCCCCTGTGGGAAGCAGGGGGATTTCGAACGTGACCAGCGTGCCGGACAGCATGACCGCCATCGCCATCAGCGCGCCGGGCGGGCCCGAGGTTCTTGTCCCCGAAACGCGTCCCGTGCCGCGACCGGGACCGGGACCGGGACCGGGCGAACTGCTCGTCCGCGTCGCCGCGGCGGGGGTCAACCGCCCCGACGTGCTGCAGCGCATGGGTTTCTATCCGCCGCCGCCGGGGGCCTCGGACGTGCCGGGGCTCGAGATTGCGGGCACGGTCGTCGCGGTCGGGTCGGGGGGCGATCCCGAGATGCTGGGGCAGGCGGTGTGCGCGCTCGTCGCGGGCGGCGGCTATGCCGAATACTGCCTCGCGCCGGCGGGAAGCTGCCTGCCGGTGCCCAACGGCTTTTCGATGGCGGAAGCCGCGGCGCTGCCCGAGACGGTGTTCACCGTGTGGCACAATCTGTTCGAACGCGCGTGGGTGATGGAGGGCGAGACCGTGCTGGTCCATGGCGGCACCAGCGGCATCGGCACCACGGCGATCGGGCTCTGCAAGCTCTTCGGGATCAAGGTGATCGTCACCTGCGGCAGCGCCGACAAATGCGCCGCGGCGATGGCGCTCGGCGCCGATCTGGCGATCGATTATTCGCGCGAGGATTATGTCGAGGCGGTCAAGGCCTTCACGGACGGCGCGGGGGTGAATGCGGTGCTCGACATGGTCGGCGGCGACTATGTGCCGCGCAATCTGGAATGCCTCGCCGACGACGGGCGGCACGTCACCATCGCCTTCCAGCGTGGCGCGAAGACCGAGATCGACATCAGCCAGGTCATGCGCCGCCGGCTGACGATGACCGGCTCGACGCTCCGCGCGCGCAGCGCCGACTTCAAGGCCGCGCTGGCGGACGAGATCGCGCGCACCGTCTGGCCGCGCCTCGCCGAGGGCGCGTGGAAGCCCGCGATGGACAAGGCCTTCCCGCTCGCCGAAGCCGCCGCCGCCCACGCGCGCATGCAGGCGGGCGAGCATGTCGGAAAGATCGTGCTGACGGTGGCGTAGCGCAGGAGGCGTCGATGGAGATTGCCCAGATCGAGGATTGGATCGCCATCGCGGCGGCGGTTTTCGGCATCGTGGTAGCGATCAAGGGGCTGGCCGAGTTTCGCAACAGCATCGCCGAACGGCGACGCGAACTGCGCTGGAAGAAAGCGTCCACGGCCAAGCAGCTGATCGACGAGATACGCGCGAACGGCCTGGCCGCCGCAGCATTGAAGATGCTCGACTGGGACGGCGCGGATTTCGTCAAGCCCGACGGAACGCGATCGCAGCCGATCCATGCCAGCGAGCGGCGAAAGCAGTTGCGTGTCAAAGACGCTTATTTCAGCGACGATGACGAGCCCGATGCGATCTTTGTCCGGGATTGCTTCGATCGCCTGATGGAGGACGTCAGCCTGATCGAAAATTACATCAAGATAGGCTTGATCGATTTCGCGGATGTCGAACCCTTCTTCCGCTATTATGCGGAACTGGCGGCCGAGCGAGAGGAACGGGCCTGCCTTGCTCCCTTCGCCCGGCAATATGGCTATCAGCCTTTTCTGGATTTCTGCGACCGGTTCGTCCCCGCTGGACCAAAGGCATGAGCAGCTGAAACCCGTCGGGTCGTCGTCGATCTGGACGGACCCGGCGCATCGCGCGGAACATCGGCGGCGCTCGGCCATTGCAGAGGCTCAAAGCAAAAGGAGCCTTTATCGATGACCCTCTCCCGCCCCCTTCTCGCCGCGCCTGCCGCCGCCACCCTGATGCTGATCGCCGCCTGCTCGCAGCCGGCGGCCGACCAGCCGGCGGCGCAGCCCGAGAAGAGCGCCGCGGCGAACGACGATTTGCCGCCGCCGATCAAGCCGGTCGATATCCCGACCAAGGGCGGCGACGGCTCGCCGATCGAATTGGGCGGCCTGACCGAGGCCGACGTCAGCGGCGCCAAGCTGCCCGGCGAACTCGGGTGCAGCTTCGCCGCCGACGCCGCGACGACGCCGATCCTGGTCGCGATGGGCGATGTCGCGTCGAGCGATCCGGCGCGCGGGATCGTCAAGGTCGGCAACACGATCGAGCGCGTCGCCTCGCCCGGCGGCTTCGACGGCATGACCAAGGGCGCGCGCTTCACGGGCAAGGGGCTGCAGCTGCGCCTTGCGCTCACCGGTCCCGCGACGGGCGGGGGCGAATCGCCGCCGAGCCCCGCGACGCTGACCGCCGACCGGGCCGACGGCGCGGTGCGGGTGTTCGCGGGCGAGTGGCGCTGCGGTCCGTAAGGTCGCTTGCGGCGTGCGCATCATCGCCGCATAGAGGCGTTGGCGATGCCGGGGGGCGTCGCCGCTGCCTTTTTGGGGGGAAGCGATGAGCGACTGGCCGATCCTTCACGAATATGCCGCCAGCGGCAATTGCTACAAGATCCGCCTGACCGCGGCGCTGCTCGATTATCCGATCGAGCGGCGCGAATATGACATCATGCAGGGCGCGACGCGGACGCCCGAATTTCTGGAACAGGTCAACCCGAACGGGCGCATCCCGGTGCTGCAGGTCGGCGACCAATTCCTGCCGGAGAGCAACGCGGCCTGTTTCTGGCTCGCCGACGGCACGCATCTGGTGCCGCACGACCGCTTCCAGCGCGCCGACATGCTGCACTGGATGTTCTGGGAACAATATAATCACGAGCCCAATGTCGCGACTTTGCGCTTCTGGATGAAATGGGTCGGCGAGGCCAATTTCAGCGACGTCCAGCGCGCGCAGGTGCCGGCGAAGCAGGCGGCGGGCGCCGCGGCGCTGAAGCTGATGGACGAGCATCTCGCGGGGCGCGAATGGCTGGTCGGCACGGCGCTGACGCTCGCCGATATCGCGCTCTACGCCTATACGCATGTGGCCGAGGACAGCGGGCTGTTTGCGCTCGCCGACTATCCCGCGGTGCAGGCGTGGATCGCGCGGGTCGAGGGCGAGCCGGGGTTCGTCGCGATGGCGGCCTGACTTACCCGCTTACCAATGACCTGCGAGCGCGCTATCGGCCGGGGCATGATTACGCTCCGGACCTCGATCCCGGCCGATGGTGCGCGCGTGGTCGCCATCTGGGCGGCCGCGGTCGACGCGACGCATGACTTCCTGAGCGCCGAGGATCGCGCCGCGATCGGCGAAGAGGTCGCGGGCTTCCTGCCGTCGGCGCCGCTGACGCTCGCGGTCGATGCCGATGATCGGCCGCTCGGCTTCATGTTGCTCGACGGTGCGCATATGGAGGCCTTATTCATCGACCCGGCGTGCCGCGGTCAGGGCATCGGGCGGCGGCTGGTCGAGCAGGCGCTGGCGCTGCATCCGGCGCTGACCACCGACGTGAACGAGCAGAACGGGCAGGCGGTCGGCTTTTACACGCGGCTGGGCTTCGTGCCCACCGGCCGCTCGGCGCGCGACGGGCAGGGGCGGCCCTATCCGCTGGTGCATCTGAAGTTCGGCTGAATCGGCAGACTTGCCCCTTTTTCGAAACCGGCATATAGCCGCTGCCAATGTCCGGCCGCCCCGCGAGGGGCGGCCCTTATTATTTGCGCTTTTGGAGAGCAGTCATGGCCAATGCCGATGCCACCCCGTTGATGCCGCACGCGACCGCCGCCTGGCTGGTCGACAACACCGGCCTCACCTTTGTCCAGATCGCCGAATATTGCGGCATCCACATCCTCGAGGTCCAGGCGATCGCCGACGAGACCGCCGCGACCAAATATACCGGCCGCGATCCCGTGCGCGCGCACGAGCTGTCGATGGACGAGATCGAGAAGGGCCAGAACGACCCCAATTACAAGCTCAAGATGAGCAAGCAGGCGCAGGACACGATCCGCCGCACCCGCGGCCCGCGCTATACCCCGGTCAGCAAGCGCCAGGACAAGCCCGACGGCATCGCCTGGATCCTGAAGAACCACCCCGAAGTGTCGGACGGCGCGATCGGCAAGCTGATCGGCACGACGCGCAACACGATCGGCGCGATCCGCGACCGTAGCCACTGGAACAGCGCGAACATCGTGCCCAAGGATCCGGTGACGCTCGGCCTCTGCTCGCAGCGCGAGCTCGACGCGCTCGTCGCCAAGGCGGCGAAGAAGGCGGGGATCAAGGCGCCCGAGGACAGCCGTTTCGAGGGCGACCGCGAGGCCCTGCTCGAGGAACTGCGCGCCGAACGTGTCGCCGCCGCCGAAGCGCGCGCCGCCGAGGAAGCCGCCGAAGCGGCGAACGACGAAACGGCCGCATAAGGCGTGGCATCGGTCAGCGACGACGAGGGCATCCCGGCGGCCAGCGGTTCGCCGGACGCCTCGCTGACCCAGGACGACAGCTTCACCGCGACCAGCCACGCCGGGTTGACCTACCCTTGGGGCGATGCCGCGCCGGGCGCGGGCGAGACGATCCGCATCGCGCCGGGCATCAGCTGGGCGCGCATCCCGATGCCGGGGTCGCTCGGCCATATCAACAGCTGGATCCTGGACGACATTGCCGATGACGGGGGGGACGGCGTCGCGGTGGTCGACACCGGCGTGTGCCTGACCATCTGTTCGGATGCGTGGAAGGCGCTTTACGCCGGCGCGCTCAAGGACGTGCCGGTTACCCGCGTCATCGGCACGCACCTCCACCCCGACCATATCGGCCTTGCGGGCTGGATCGCGAAGAAGAAGGGCGTCCAGCTGTGGATGACGCGCGGCGAGATGCTCACCGCGCGGATGATCGTCGGCGACACCGGCGAGACGGTGCCCGAAGAGGCGCTGAAACAATCGCGCGCCGCGGGCTGGGACGACGAGCAGATCGAAGCGCAGAAGAACGGCGGCTGGGGCCGCTTTGCGATGGTGATGTACCCGCTGCCGCGCAGCTACACGCGGATCAAGGACGGCGATGTGCTCGACATGGGCGCGCATAAGTGGCGCGTCGTCGTCGGGTCGGGGCACAGCCCCGAACATGCATGCCTGTGGAACGAGCACGAGGGCGTGCTGGTGTCGGGCGACCAGGTATTGCCGCGGATCAGCTCGAACGTGTCGATCAACATCACCGAACCCGATGCCGATCCGCTCGGCGAATGGCTTGCCTCGATCGACAAATTGATCGCCACCGTGCCCGCCGACGTCGTCACCTGTCCCGCGCACGGCCAGCCGTTCAAGGGTCTGCACGTCCGGCTGATGGCGCTCCGCGACGAGCATCGCATGCGGCTCTACAATCTCTCCGAAGCGATCGCCAAGGCGCCGATGCGCGCGGTCGATAGCTTCCCCTTGCTGTTCAACCGGCCGATCGGCGGCGAGCAGCTGGGCATGGCGACCGGCGAGGCGCTCGCGCACCTCAAGCGGCTGGAGGTCGAGGGGCGGGTGAAGCGCGAGGATCGCGACGGGGTGTGGTGGTATCACGGGGCCGCGTGACGGCCGCGTCGCATCTTCAAAGTTCAGTAAAGTTCAGCCCTTTGCGCGTCCCGCTTTGGCGCTAGCGGCGTGCTGGACGCGCCCGGTACGGTGGGTCGCATCCGCGCGGCGGGGGCGACCGCTTTTGTCCACCGAATGAACGAGTCGGATGAAGGCTGGCACAGCCGAATAATGTAGGAAAGCCTTATTTGCAGACGCTGTCCGCTTTGGGGTGGGGAGGTGCCCCTAGGGCGCGTTATGGTAAAGGTAGAAGTGCCGAGGACGAACGTCCGCAACCGGTCGGTTGCAGTCTCTCTCTCTGTTAGAGCAGTGCTCACAGGCCGGTCATTTTTGTTTCGCGCAAAGACGCAAAGACACGAAGAGGCTGGCTCGCGACCGTCAGGTCGCCTCGTTATCAACGCTGCATCATGACTCGGCATTGGAAGGAAAAAAGCCGATTCGCGGCCGGCGCGACATCTTCGTGTCTTTGCGTCTTTGCGCGAAACCAACAGGGGCCAACATTCGCGACAAGGTGGTCCGTCGCTGTCTTGCGAGACCTCTGCCCAAACCTTCACTTCGGCCGGTTCATCACCCAGCTGAATGCCATCGCGTTGAAGATCGTATAGAGGCCGTAGAGCAAAAGCCCGGTGAACCAGTTGCGCGTCGCGATCGCCATTGCGCCGACGAGCAGCAGGAACTCGAAAACATAGGTGATGTTGGGTCCGACCTTGTCGGCGAGCGGCTTGACCATCTGCCGGATCAGCGGGTCGTCGCTTTCCATGAAGGCGCGGTGCATCGCGAAATTGCCGATGCCTGCGGCGAAAATGGCGATGATCGCGATCCACATAGCTATGCAAATGGGGGGAGCGGGGTGGAAATGCCAGCGGATTTGCGGTTAGGGTGGCGGCGGATGCGGGGCAAGCCCCACGCCGCCACGATCGCCGAACCCGGATCCTGCCCCAGGAAGGACGTCTTCGATGACCGCTCTCCCCCGTCTCGCGGCCTTTGCGCTGCTCGTTTCCGCCGCGCCGCTTGCGCTCGCCGCCCAGCCCGATGCGCCGCCGCCGGTGACGACCGACCCCGTGCTCACCAACCCGGTGCCCGAGGTGCCCGTCGCGCCCGCGCCCAAGCTGCCCGATGCGGTGCGCGCGATGCTCGACGCGGCGATCGCCAGCGGCAAGGAGGCCGACGTCGATACCGTCGCCAAATTGGCGAAGGACACCAACCCCGGCGCGGGCGAGGAGATCGAGCTGATCGTCGCCGACTTCCGCGCCGCGCGGAGCAAGGCCAGGGAAGCCGAAGCCGCGGCGGCGCAGGCGAAGCTGGCGCAGGCGAAATTCTGGCAGAACTGGAAAGGCGAGGGGCAGATCGGCGGGTCGCTGAGCAGCGGCAATACCAAGTCGGCGGGGCTCAGCGCCGGGGTCGCGCTCGCGCGCAAGGGGATCGACTGGACGCATAAATTGCGCGCGCAGGCGGATTACCAGCGGACCAATGGCAAGACCTCGGTCGAGCGCTATCTGGTCGAGGTCGAGCCGCAGTACCGCATCGACGACCGCGGTTTCGCTTATGGGCTCGGCCGCTGGGAGCATGACCGCATCCTCGGTTACGACGCGCGCTGGAATGCCTCGGCGGGGCTCGGTTATAAATTGCTCGACGGCAAGTCGGTTGCGCTGAGCCTGAAGGGCGGGCCGGCGTGGCGCCGCACCGCGTTCCTGCGCGGGGCGACCGAGGACGAACTCACCGGCTTTGCGGGGCTCGATTTCGGCTGGCAGATGTCGCCGACCTTGCGGCTCACGCAAGTGGCGTCGACCGTGGTCGGCGAGGCGAACAGCTCGACCAGCTCGCTGACCGCGCTCAACGCCAAGCTCAGCGGCAAGCTTTCGGCGCGGCTCGCCTATGCCGCGCAGATCGATTCGAGCCCGCCGCCGGGAGTCGAGAGCGTCGACACGCAGACGCGGTTTACTTTGGTGTACGGCTTTTAGTCGAACACCTCCGCCCCGCCGATCGTCTCGCCCTCGGCGAGCAGGCCGACGCCGGGGACGTGGTTGAACTCGATGCGGATGCCGTCGGGGTCCTCGAACAATATGGAATAATAGCCCGGCGCCCAGGGCTCCTCCTGCGGGCCGTGGACGAAGACGATGTCGCTGCGGTCCTCGAGGAACGCGTAGATCCGGTCGACCGCGGTGCGGTCGCGCAGGCGGAAGCAGGCGTGGTGCAGCCCCGGCGCGCCCTGGTCGAAGCGCTTGCCGGCGTTTTCAGGGCTGCCCGTGCGGATGCCGATCGCGGTGCGCCCGCCGACGCCGTAGAGCATCGCGTCATTGTCGAGCACGACCTTCAGTTCGAGGTAGCGAATGACCTCGCGCCAGAAGGCCGTCGAGCGCGCGAAGTCGCCCGCGGTCAGGATGACGTGGGCGACTCCGTTCAAATCGCTCATTTGATCGCGGCGAGCACGTAAAGGAATTCGGCGAAGCCCATCGTCGCGTCGACCAGCCCCGCGACCTTGGGATTGGTCGAATCGATCAGGAAATATTCGTCGGGGGCGTGCGCCCCCGAACCGTGGCCGATGCCGAAATGCGCCGCGGGGATCGACACCGGCGGCGCGGTGAAGGTCGACCCCGGCCAGCTCCCCGCCATGCGCGGGTTGAGGCTCGTCGCGATGCCGAGCTTCTTGTAGGTCGCGAGTTCGGAGCGGACGAGGCGGCTGTCCTCGGCGACCTCGGTCGGGTCATAGCCGCCCGAGACATTGACCTCGACGTCGGTGAAGCCGTGCTTGTCGAGATGCGCGCGCAGCTTCTGTTCGGCCTCGGCGCGCGTCTGGTTGGGGACGAGGCGGAGGTCGAGCTTGGCGACCGCGCGGCCGGGCAGCACGGTCTTGCCGCCGGGGCCGGTATAGCCCGCGACGAGCCCCTCGATATTGACCGTCGGCTCCTGCGCGAGGCGGATCAGCGCGTCGTCGTAGGTCAGATTGTCGATCCAGTGGGTGATGCCGAGCGCGGCCTTTTGCTGTTCCTCGTCGCCCGCCTTGGCCGCGGCGCGGATCAGTTCCTTCTCGCGGGTCGTGAGCGGGCGGACATTGTCGAACCAGCCCTCGATCGCGGGCGTGTTGCCGCCGTCGGTGACGAGCGTCTGCAGCGCCTGCACCAGCCGCCAGGCGGGCGAATCGACCATCGCCTTCAAGCTGCTGTGCACGTCGCCCTTGGGCCCGCGGCCCCATTTTTCGCCGCTGGCGACCAGTTCGAGCTCGATGATGCCTTTGGAGCCCAGATTGACCGTGACATTGCCCGACTTGCCCTGCGAGGCGAAGGGGATGAAGATGCCCTCGCACTTCTTGAGCGCGGCGAGGATGTTGGGCTTGGTCGCGATCTGGCGGAAGTGCGGCGAGCCGATCTCCTCCTCGCCCTCGCAGACGAGAACGATGTTCACCGGCAGCTTGGCCTTGGCGGCGCGGATCGCGTGGAGTGCGGCAAGGAAGGCCGCCTCGGGGCCCTTCTGGTTCACCGCGCCGCGGCCCATGATCGACAGGCCGAAGCCGGGGCGGTCGACCATCTTGCCCTCCAGCGGCGGCGAGGACCATTCGGCGGGGTCGAACTGCTTGACGTCGTACATGAAATAGATGCCCAGCGTGCGCGGCGCGCCGACGTCGATCGTGCCGAAGACGCCGGGATGGCCGTCGGTCGGCACGATCTCGACATTGGTGAAGCCTGCGTCGCGGGCGAGCTCGGCCATATAGGCCGCGCCTTCGGCCATGTTGCGGTTTTCGGCGGCGATCGAGGGGAGCGCGATCCAGTCGCGGATGCGCTTGAGCGAGGCGTCCTTGCCCGCCTCCGCGGCTTTCCGAATGGCCGCCATCGGCCCGTCGGCGGCGAGCCCCGGCAACGGGCGCATCAGCATCGCGCCGGCGGAAAGCATCGCGCCGCCGCGAATCAGGTCGCGGCGATTCCAGGCGTTGACGTTACGGAAATCCATTCGGCGTCCCCTTAAGCTGTTCGTATGCGAAGCAGTTTGGCGCCTCGCGCGCGGAACGCAAGCCGTGCGGCGATCAGCCGGGCTTCGCCCAATAGTCCGCCATCAGCGCGTGCGACCATTCGGGCTGGTCGATGGTGTCGCGCGGCAGGAATTCGCGCATCACCGGCTTAATGTCGAGCACCGGACTGCCGTCGATCGCGTCGAGCCCCTCGACCTCGACCGTCAGCCCCTCGACGCCGACGATGCGGCAGGTGGTCAGGCCGAGACGATTGGGGCGGTTCTTGCCGCGCTGCGCGAAGATGCCGACCAGCGGCCAGTCGGTGCGGCCCCGCGGATGCCGCGCGCCGGTCTCGATCTTTTCAGCGGGCACCTGGTCGAAGACGAAGATCACCTCGGCATGGCTGAAGTCGGAAAGCCCCGCGAGCGCGTCGGGGGTGAAGCGGCCGGGATCGAGGACGATCGCCGCGCGGCTTGCGCCCCAGTCGTCGTCGACCGCCTCGGTCCGCCCGCCGCGGACATGGCCGATGGGGAAAAGGGTGAAGCTCATGGATCCCTCCTTTGCGCGATTGACGCCGCCGCCGCCCGGCGCATAGCGTCGCGCGGACGAGGAGGCGAGCGATGGATTTTGCGGGGAAGAGCGTCACGATCACCGGCGGCGCGACGGGCATCGGTTTTGCGCTGGCGAAGCGGCTGGGCACCGCGGGTGCGCGCGTGATCGTCAGTGAGCCCCGCGCCGAGAAGCTGGCCGAGGCGGTGGCCGCTTTGGGGGCACTCGGCGTCGAGGCGCTGGCCTTCGCCGCCGACGTGACCGACGCAGCGTCGGTCGAGGCGCTCGCCGATTTTGCATGGAAAAGGCATGGCCGCGCCGACGCGGTAATCGCCAATGCGGGGATCGGCGGCCCGCGCGCGTCGGTGATCGACTGCGACCCCGCCGAAGCGCGCGCGTTGTTCGAGGTCAATTTCTGGGGCGTGTGGACCACGCTCGCGGCGTTCGGCCGCCGCTTCCAGGCCGACGGCTTGCCCGCGGGCCTCTATGCCACCGCGTCGGAGAACAGCTTCTTCAACGCGCTGCGCGTCAACGGCGGCGCTTATGTGGCGAGCAAGCATGCGGTGCTGGGGCTGATGGACATGCTGCGGAATGAGGTTTCGCCGGCGATCGACGTCGGGGTGATCATCCCCGGCTGGGTCAAGTCCGACATGACGCGCCACGCCGAACCCGCGATGGACGCCGATGCCTTTGCCAACCGTATCGTGCCGCAGATGGAGGCAGGCGAATTCTACCTCGTCAGCCACCCCTATAATGTCGTGCGCATGGAAGAGCGCTGGGGCGAGGCCTATGCGGCTTATGCCAAATATGCGCCGCGCACGCCGGGCGACGAGGCGTGGGACGTGCAGAAGGTCATCGAATCGCAGATGGTGATCAAGCGGCGCGATTAGGGCGTATCGCCCGCGGCGAAAGGCTGGCTGTCGCCGATCCATTCCCACACGCAGCGGCTCTGCGGCTTGAGCTTGAATGCGGCGTTCATGGCCTCGACCGCGCCCGCGGGCAGTCCGGTGATCCACGCGCCCTGGTCGGTCCACAGCCAGCCGAGGCGGCGGCCGGTGCCGACCTCTCCCGCGCGCGCGTCGATCGCGTGCGCGATGTGCGAGCTCGCATATTTGACCGCGCCGGCATAGGCGATCGCCAGCGGCGATCCGCCCGCCTGCATCGCGATATGCACCGGCACCGGAGCATCGTGCGGCGGCCAGTCGGCGTCGACGGTCAGCTCGGCGATGGGCAGGTCCGCGATGCGCGCGAGGTCCTGGGCCTGCCCGCGGAGGTAGCCCGGATCCTGCTCGGTCTTCGAATCGAGCATGACGAGGTTGGCCATGAAGCGCGCCGGGTCGGTGCCGGGGTGATAATAGCCGAGCTCGCCGAGCGCGGCGAGGATCGTGTCGGGTTTCACGCTCTCGTCCATCTCGGCGACGCCGGGATAGAAGAGCGCGGGGTCGGGCGTTTCGGGCGCGAAGACGCCCTGCTCGGCCATGACGCGCACAACGCGGCGGACATCGGCCTGGCGCGACGCGGAGAGTTCGGGCGGGGGGCCTTTGTGGTGCACGGGGACGCTGGAGGGCGGTCTGCGTTTCGGGCGCCGTGCGAGGTTCCAGAGATCGGCGACGAGCGAGGGGATGCCCCATAGGCACCACAAGCCGTACGCCGCGAAGGCGCCCATGACGGTCGAGAAGAAGAGTTTCGCGCCCGCTCCGGTGCCTTCGGAAAAAGGGACGAAAAAGAAAAAGACGAGCGCGACGACGACGCCCGCAGGGACAAACAACATCCGCTGTTTCGGCAAGATGGCGCCCCTCCCCGTCATCCCGGCGAAGGCCGGGATCTCGCCGTTCGAGCCTTACGTCAGCTCAGGCGAGAAGGCTATCGAACAGGTCGTTCCAATCGGGATTGGCTTCGGTGATCAGCCGCCGTTTCCAGTCGCGGTGCCATTCCTTCAACGCCTTTTCGCGCGCGATGGCTTCGGGCATCGTGGCGTGGAATTCGGCATAGACGCGCTTTCGGATATTATAGCGGCGGCAATGCGTGGCTCCCTTGCCCGCGCGATGTTGCATCATGCGCGCAGCGATGTCGCTGGTGACGCCGACATAAAAGAGGCGATTGCTGCGGTTGGTCAGGATGTAGACGCAGGGCTGGCGCATGACGCCAACTCATATCACGTCGTCATCCCGGCGACGGCCGGGATCTCGCCGTTTCGGAGGTGATTGGCGGCGAGGGCGAGACCCCGGCCTTCGCCGGGGTGACGGATTCTTTCAGGCGTAGTTTGCGATTTCGTTGCGCTCTGGCCTTCACCAAGGCCGCTTCGTCGCCATAGTCCATGGGGGGCAGATCCTTTTAACGGGATCAACCCCATAGCGCCTGGTTCAACACGCGTTACCGCCGTCACGTTGTAAACCCGCAATTTACAACGCAAGTCGGTCAAGCCTTCTCGAGCAGCCCCTCGTCCTTGATCCTTTTCTGCCACAGCATCGGCGCGTTGACGTGGACGTTCTGGCCTTCGCTGTCGACCGCGACGGTCACCGGGAAGTCCTGCACCTCGAACTCGTAGATCGCCTCCATGCCGAGGTCGGCGAAGCCGACGACCTTGCTGCCCTTGATCGCGCGCGCGACGAGGTACGCCGCGCCGCCGACCGCCATCAGATAGGCGCTCTTGTGCCTGGCGATCGCCTGCGTCGCGGCGGGGCCGCGCTCGGCCTTGCCGACGCAGGCGAGCAGGCCCTGTTCGAGCATCATGTCCATGAACTTGTCCATGCGCGTCGCGGTGGTGGGGCCCGCGGGGCCGACGATTTCCTCGCCGACCGGATCGACCGGGCCGACATAATAGATGACGCGGCCCTTGAATTCGACGGGCAATTGTTCGCCCTTGGCGAGCATGTCGGCGATGCGCTTGTGCGCGGCGTCGCGTCCGGTGAGCATCTTGCCGTTGAGCAGCAGCCGGTCGCCCTGCTTCCAGCTTGCGACGACGTCGGGGGTCAGGCTGTCGAGGTCGACGCGGATCGCGGCCTGGTCGGGCTTCCAGTCGATCTGCGGATAATCGGCGAGCACCGGCTTTTCGAGATAGGCGGGGCCGCTGCCGTCGAGCGTCACATGGGCGTGGCGGGTCGCGGCGCAATTGGGGATCATCGCGACGGGCTTCGACGCGGCGTGGGTCGGCCAGTCGGCGATCTTGACGTCGAGCACGGTGGCGAGGCCGCCGAGCCCCTGCGCGCCGATGCCGAGCGCGTTGACCTTTTCATACAGCTCGATGCGCAGTTCCTCGGTCGGGTTCGACGGCCCGCGCGCGAGCAGTTCGGTCATGTCGATCGGGTCCATCAGCGACTGCTTCGCGAGCAGCATCGCCTTTTCGGCGGTACCGCCGATGCCGATGCCGAGCATGCCGGGCGGGCACCAGCCGGCGCCCATCTGCGGCACCATTTCGAGCACCCAGTCGACGATGCTGTCGGACGGATTCATCATCTTGAACTTCGACTTGTTCTCGCTGCCACCGCCCTTTGCGGCGACGTCGATCACGACCTTGGCGCCGGGCACCATCTCGACGTTGAGCACCGACGGCGTGTTGTCCTTGGTGTTGACGCGGCTGAACGCGGGATCGGCGAGGATCGAGGCGCGCAGCTTGTTGTCGGGGTGGAGATAGGCGCGGCGCACCCCCTCGTCGACCACCTGCTGCAGGCTGCGGGGTGAGTCGAGGCGGCAGTCCATGCCCCATTTGATGAAGACGGTGACGATGCCGGTGTCCTGGCAGATCGGGCGATGCCCCTCGGCGCACATGCGACTGTTCGAGAGGATCTGCGCCATCGCGTCCTTCGCCGCGGGCGACACCTCGCGCTCATAGGCCGCGGCGAGCGCGCGGATATAGTCCATCGGGTGGAAATAGCTGATGTACTGGAGCGCGTCGGCGATCGTTTCGATCAGATCGTCCTCGCGGATGATGACGGTGTTCATGGGTGCAGCCCCCTTTGCCCTGTTTCAGGATTCGCCCGAGTCCCTAGACCTGCTCGCGACCGACGGGAAGGGCATTCCCACTCTCGTCATCCCGGCGAAGGCCGGGATCTCGCCGTGGCGAAAGGACGCGAGGGTGAGATCCCGGCCTTCGCCGGGATGACAGGAGAAGTTAGCGAAAAGCGTCGCCATCCGACTTGCGCCGGCCGAAGCTGCGCGGTGCGGCGCCGGGCGGGGGTGGCGGTTCTTCGGGCGCGTCGCGGTCGGTCGCGCGGCGCTGCGGCGCCTCGGGCTCGAAATCGACCAGCGGCGCCTTTTTGACGAGCGCGTACCAGCAGCCGATCGCGGCGGTGCCGAGCAGCCCGATCCACCCCGCGCCGATCGCCGCGGTGAGCGTCCAGCCGAAGGCGGGAGGCGAGACGAGCGCCATCGGGACGGTGAGCAGGGGAACGAGGATCAACGTGCCTGCGAGCTGCCAGCGCCGCGACATCTGGGTGAGCGCGGCGCCGATCGCGACATTGGCGAAGGCGAGCAGCAGGAACTTCGTCGCGACCGGCCAGGGCAGGCTGGCCATCGACGGCGAATATTCGCCGACGGTGAAGGCCGCCTGGATGTCGAAGAGCAGCCAATTCTCATAGGCATCGCACAGCGCCGCCGCGACCGGCAGCAGCGCTGCGGCGAGCAGCCAGCGCAGACGAAGCTCGCGCCACAGCGCGACCAGCCCGCTCGTCACGAAGGACGCATAGAGCAGCATGAACAGATAATCCTGTTCGTTGCCCGCGCGCATCGCCGCGAGGCGCGCGACCTGGCCGGGATCGCTGTCGGGCCCGAAGACCGCGAGCAGATCGGCCTGGCTCCGCGCGAATTCGAACGCGATCACGGGGGCGCCATAGCCCGGCGCATGGGCATAGCCGGTCGGCGGAAAGACCTGCGCCAGCGACAGGCTGAAGAGCAAGGTGCCGATGCCGAGCGCGAGGGTGGCGTACCACCAGCCGGTCGGCGCGGGCGCTCGCATTCGCTGCGCCTCGACCCAGCGCTGGAGCCCCCCGCTCATGCGCCGCGCCCGCGAGCGATCAAATTATTGGCACTCGGCGCATTTGCCGCGCACTTCGATCACCGGCCGTTCGGCGGCGAAGCCGGTCGCGTCGGCGGCGGCACGCACGCCGTCGGAGAGCTTGTCGTTGTCGATGTGCACCGCGCTGCCGCAGCTGTCGCAGATCAGGAAGATGCAATCGTGCAGACAGCCCGGATGGCTGTTCGCGACGAAGGCGTTGGCGCTCTCGACGCGGCGGACGAGGTTGTTCGCGACGAACAGGTCGAGGATGCGATAGACGCTGTTCGGGGCGACGCGCTTGCCGCGGTTCTTCGACACGATGTCGGCGATTTCATAGGCGCTCGCGGGCTTGCCGATCTTGGCGACCGCGTCGAAAATCTGCGCGCGCATGTCGGTCCAGGCTTCGCCGGCGGCTTCGAGCGCGGTCTGCGCCGCGTTGGCGAGCGAGGCGCCGCTGGCCTCGACGTGCGGATGGTCATGCTTGCCCATTGGCTTGTCCTCAGGCGCGGATAATGCCGCGCTAACTGTCCATCAATGTAGGATGTTTGGGGGGCGCCCGCAAGCCGCGGACCGGTCCGTTCCGGCGCCGGGTCAGCTGCGCGCGCGGCGGTTGAGGTCGTGGCCGAGCGCGACCACCGCGACACCGACCATCGTTGCGAGCACTTCGGTCCCGTCGTGCGGCCGCGACAGCGCGCCCGCCATCATGCCCAGCCCGAAGCTGCCGACCGCGAAGGGCATGATATAGCCGTGGCTGAGCACGCCCGAAACGAGCGTCACCAGCGCGAAGCCGATCGCGATGACCAGTCCGACCTCGTGGAACAGGTGATTGTCGAGGAACACCCCGCCGACCGAGGCGAGCGAGGCGACGAAGACGGTGGTCGCGAGGCAGTGGACGAGGCACAGCCCCGACAGGCCCATCGCCAGCTGGTCGCCCGAAAGCGAGGTCAGCGGCCGCGAATCGCGCGCAGCCCGAACCAGCGCGCCGAGGCGCGTCGTGGCATGGCTGTGGCCGGCGACCTGCGTCACCCGATTCTCCGTTCAACGATCTGGAGCCTTGATATGGCATAACATAGCAAAGGTTACAACATCACATGGCGAATCTTTTCTTTTCGCCGTGCGGCCGGTTCGGGCTAGCCTTCGGCCGGACGACATGGGGGAGCATGCCGAATGACCGACCTGGCCCAGCCGCTGACCTTGCCGTGCGGCGCGGTGCTGCCGAACCGCATCGCCAAGGCGGCGATGACCGAGGGGATGGCGACCCCCGACGGCCGCGCGACGGCGGCGCTCGAGCGGCTCTACGGCCTGTGGTCCGACGGCGGCGCGGGGCTGCTGATCGGCGGCAACATGGTGATCGACAAGGATCATCTCGAACGGCCCGGCAATGTCGTGGTCGACCGGCCGCCCGATGCCGATGCGATGGAGCGGCTGACGCGCTGGGCGGCGGCGGCGACGCGGGGCGGCAATCATTTCTGGCCGCAGCTCAGCCACAGCGGGCGCCAGACGCAGGCGAACGTCAACCCGCACCCCAAGGCGCCGTCGGCGGTCAAGCTCGGGCTGCCTGGCGGGCAGTTCGGCGAGCCGGTGCCGCTGACGTTGGAAGAGATCGCCGATCTGGTCCAGCGCTTCGCAGTCGCCGCCGACGCGTGCCGACGCGCGGGCTTCACCGGGGTGCAGATCCACGCCGCGCACGGCTATCTGGTATCGCAGTTCCTGAGCCCGCGGAGCAATCTGCGGACCGACGCCTATGGTGGCTCGCTCGAAAATCGCGCGCGCTTCCTGCTGGAAGTGGTCGCCGCGGTGCGCGCGGCGGTCGGCCCGGCCTATCCGGTCTCGGTCAAGCTCAACAGCGCCGATTTCCAGAAGGGTGGTTTCGAGTTCGACGACAGCCTTCAGGTGGCGCGTTGGCTCGAAGCCGCCAGCGTCGACCTGATCGAGATTTCGGGCGGCACCTACGAGCAGCCCAAATTGCTCGGCATCGAGGGGATGGAAGAGAGCGAAGCGCAAAATGTCGCGCCATCGACGATCGCGCGCGAGGCCTATTTCGTCGACTTCGCGCTGGCGATGCAGGCCGCGGTGACCGTGCCGCTGATGGTCACCGGCGGCTTCCGCACCCGCGCCGCGATGGAAGCGGCGCTGGCGAGCGGCGCCGCCGACGTGATCGGGCTCGGGCGGCCGATGTGCCTCGTCACCGACGCGCCGAAGCACCTGCTCGCGGGCGAGGACGCACTGCCGCGCTACGAGGACGAGCGCGGACTGGTGCCTGGCTGGCTCGGCTTTCTCAAGCGCTTCCAGATGGTGAAGGCAATCGACGGCTTTGCGGGCATCTACTGGTTCTACCAGCAACTATGGCTGCTGGGGCATGAGGGCCGCACCGACCCCGCGCTCACGACCTTCCGCGCCTTCCGCATCCTCGAGGCGCGCAACAAGGCGATATTGAAGGCGCGGGGTTAGGCCGCGCCCTCCTCCGCCCGCAGCGCCTTGCGGTCGAGCTTGCCGATCATCGTCTTGGGCAGGTTCAGCCGCACCTCGACCGTGCTCACCCGTTCGTGCTTGCCGAGCTGGGGGTTGAGCCAGGCGGCGAGGGCTTCGCCCGAGACATTGAACCCCTCCTCCAGCGTCACGAACGCCTTGGGCACTTCGCCGCGATAGGCGTCGGGGACGCCGAGCACGATCGCTTCCTTGACCGCGGGATGCTCGTAGAGATGCGCCTCGATCACGCTCGGATAGACCTTGAAGCCGCCGACCGCGATCATGTCCTTCAGCCGGTCGACGATGCGGACATAGCCGTCCTCGTCGATCGCCGCGACGTCGCCGGTGCGCAGCCAGCCGTCCTCGGTGAAGCTGTCCCCGTCGGTTTTTGGGGCGGCGTCGGCGCGGGTCCAGTAGCCGCGCATGATCTGCGGTCCCTTGACGACCAGCTCGCCGGGTTCGCCCGCGGGGGCATCCTGCAACGGATTCTCCTTGTCGACGAGGCGGATATGCGTCGCGGGGAGCGGCTGGCCGATCGTGCCCGCCTTGACCGGGCCGTCATAGGGGTTGGTCGAGACCACGCCGGCGCTTTCGGTGAGGCCATAGCCCTCGACGAGCGCGGCGCCGGTCGCGGCGACGAACTTCTCGCGCAGCTCGGCGGGCATCGGCGCGCCGCCCGAGATGCAGACGCGCAGCGAGGAGAAGTCGGTCTTGGCGAGGTCGGGATGGTCGAGCAAAGCCTGGTACATCGTCGGCACGCCGGGGAGCGCGGTCGCCTTGGTGCGCGAGATCGCCTCCAGCGCCTGCTTCGCGTCGAAACGCGGCAGCATCGCGATCATGCCGCCATTGAGGACGGTGCGGTTGAGCACGCAGGTGTTGGCGAAGACGTGGAAGAAGGGGAGCACGCCGAGGATGCGGTCGTCGGCGGCGTGGTCGGGATCGATGCTGTTCACCTGCCGCGCGTTGGCGGTGAGATTCTGGTGCGTGAGCATCGCGCCCTTGGGCGTGCCCGTGGTGCCGCCCGTGTACTGGATCAGCGCGACATCGGCTTCGGGGTCGATGGGGGCGGGGTCATATTGGCCGTCGTTGTCGACGAGCGCCGAGAAGCGCGTGACGCGGCTGTCGTCGGGCAGCGCCGACACCTCCTTGCGGCGCAGCATGCGGTACAGGAGGGACTTGGCGCCGGGAAGGCCGCCCGCGACCGAGCCGACGACGAGCTGCTTGAGGCTCGATCCGTCGAGCACCTTGAGCGCGGTCGGGAGCAGCGCGGTCGCGCTCATCGTGAAGAGGATGTCGGTGCCCGAATCCTCGACCTGCGCCTCGAGCTCCGCGGGGGTGTAGAGCGGCGAGAAATTGACCACCGTCGCCCCCGCGGCGAGCGCGCCATAATAGGCCGCGACATAATGCGGGACGTTGGGCAGGAACAACCCGACGCGCGTGCCCTTGCCGATGCCGCGCGCCTGCAGGCCTTTCGCGACGCGCGCGACGCCGCGCGCGACCTCGTTGTATCCGAAACGGCGGCCCATGAAATCGAGCATCGGCGCATCGCCTTTTCGTGCGACGCTGGCGGCGAGCATGTCGGGAAGCGAAAGCGGCGCGAATGGCTGGTCCCAGGCGGTCGGGTGGTTGTAGTGTGTCGACCAGTCATAGGGGCTTGTCATCGCGGCGCGTCATCCTTCTGCGAGAGGAGCGGTGGGGGTGTCGGTCTTACCTAGGCACGACGCGCGCGCATCGCAATCGGGGGGTGCGGCGCTTGCAGCGATGCGGCGTCGCCGCTAGGCAGGGCCGAAGGCAGGGAGGAACGGCCATGGGTGCGATACGGCGGAGACTTTGGGCCGCGGCGGCGGGTCTGGCCGTGACGGCGGCATGGGCGCCGGCGGCGCCGGCGAAGGACAAGGAACCGCCCGCCACCCCGGCGCAGGTCCAGAAGGTCTACGACTGCCGCGCGGTCGCCGATGCGGCGGCGCGGCTCGCTTGCTTCGACGCAGAGGTCGCGGCGCTCGCGCAGGCGCAGGCGGCGAACGACATCACCATCTTCGACCGCGCGTCGGCGCAAAAGGCGCGGCGCGGACTGTTCGGCTTCACGCTGCGCGACCTGCCCTTCTTCGGCGGCGGCGACGATGACGAGGAAAAGATCACCCGCTTCGAAACGACGATCAAATGGGCGCGCCGCGAAGGCTATAACAAGATGCGCTTCGAGATCGAGGACGGCGCGGTGTGGATTCAGACCGACCAGACCGACCTGCCGCGCGACCCCAGGCCGGGCGAGAAGGTGGTGATCTATCCAGGCGCGGTCGGCAGCTATTTCGCCGAGATCGGTAGCCTGAAGCGCATCCGCGTCCGCCGCGAGCGCTGACGCCTCCGCCGGGTCGCGGAACGCGGCAATCGACGATGACAGAGCATCGGATCAGCCTGCCGGGTAGCGGGGCCCCGCCCTTCGTGCTGCTCGACGACGCGCGCACCGTGGGCGCGGTGCCGGCGCGGCTGCTGCGCGATCCGGTCGAGATTCTGCGCGCTGACAGCGCCGCCGAGGTGCCGGCGCTGCTCGATGCGCTGGAGGGGGCGGGACGGCGCGGGCTCCATGCGGCGGGCTATCTCGCCTATGAGGGCGGCAAGGGGCTCGCCCCTGCCTGGCGCGGCGCGCCGCAGGGGGGCGAGGGCGATGCGCCGCTTGGCTGGTTCGGATTGTTCGAGGGCGTCGAGCGGATCGCCGCCGAGGCGGTCCCGGACCTGCTGCCCGATCCCGCCAGCTGCTGGATCGGCGCGGTCGAACCGGGAATAGCGCGCGCCGATTACGAGGCCGCGGTCGCGGCGGTGCTCGACTATATCCGCGCCGGCGACATCTATCAGGCGAACCTGACCTTTCGCGCCGCGGTAGCCGTGCTCGGTGATCCGCTCGCCGTCTATGCGCGGCTGCGGCGGACCGCGCGCGCCGGCTATGGCGGTTTCGTCTGGACGGGCGAACGGGCGATCGCATCGCTGTCGCCCGAGCTCTTCTTTGCGCTGCGCGGGCGCGAGGCGATCGCGCGGCCGATGAAGGGCACCGCCGCGCGGCGCGTCGATGCCGAGGCCGATGCGGCGGCGGCGCGGCAACTTGCGACCGACCCCAAGCAGCGCGCCGAAAATCTGATGATCGTCGACCTGATCCGCAACGACCTGTCGCGCGTCGCGGCGCCGGGGTCGGTCGCGGTCCCCGACCTGTTCCGCGTCGAGAGCTTTCCGACGATCCATCAATTGGTGTCCGACGTGACCGCGACCCTGCCGACGGACAAGGGCGCGGTCGACGTGCTGCGCGCGGCCTTTCCCTGCGGGTCGATCACCGGGGCGCCCAAGGTGCGCGCGATGGAGATCATCGACGAACTCGAGGTCGGCCCGCGCGGGCTCTACACCGGGTCGATCGGCTTCATCGAGCCGGGCGGCGACGCGGCGTTCAACGTCGCCATTCGTACGTTACTCTTTCCGCCGCTAACCGGCTTGCAGGAAACGCCGATTCGCGCCACGCTGGGATTGGGATCGGGAATCGTCGCCGACAGTCTGCCATCGGAGGAATGGCATGAATGTCTGGCCAAGGGGGAATTTGTGGGGGCAGCGCGCGAGAGTTTCGATCTGATCGAGACGATGCATTTCGACCCCGTCGACGGGGTCCAGCGGCTCGAAGGGCACCTCGCGCGGATGAAGGCGAGCGCGGCGGTGCTGGGCTTTACCTTCGACCGGCACGGCGCGCGCAACAGCCTGCAATCGGCGACCTTTCGCCTGCGCAGCGCGGCGCGGGTGCGGATGCGGCTCGCGCCGTCGGGCGCGCTCGCGATCGAGGTGTCGCCGCTGCCGCGGCTTGCCGAGCTGCCGGTGCCCGTCGCGGTGCGCCCCGCGCCGATGGCGGCGGACGATTTTCGCCTGGTCCACAAGACCAGCCTGCGCGCGCTCTATGACGAGGCGCGGACAGAGGCGGGCGCGGACGAGGTCGTCTTCGTCGACGAGCCGGGCTTCGTCACCGAGGGGAGCTGGAGCAATATCTTCGTCGAGCGCGAAGGCGTGCTGCTGACCCCGCCCGCGTCGCTCGGGCTGCTCCCCGGGGTGCTGCGCGCCGAACTGATCGAAAAGGGCCGCGCGGTCGAATCGCACCTGCGCCTGGCCGATCTCGCGGACGGTTTCTTCATCGGCAATTCGCTGCGCGGGCTGGTGCCGGCGCGGCTGCAGGGGGACGGTGCATGACCAAGGCGCGAAGCCGGCTGTGGCCGGCGTTGTTGCTGTTGGTCGCCGCCCTCCTGCCCTCCATCGCCGCGCACGCACAGGAACAGGCCGCGCGGGCGACGACGCCGGGGCTGACCGGCTATTGGAACGGCATCCGCGACGAAGATCCGGTCGGCGCCGACGATCTGGCGATCACGCGCCTGTCGATCGAGCTGACGCAGCGCGGCGGCATGGTCAATACGGTGATCGAAGCGGTGCTGTCGCATCGCAACCAGCAACGCAAAGACCCGATCGAGGCGCATGTCGCCTTTGCGCTGCCCGATCAGGCGGTCGTCACCGGCTATGCACTCGATATCGGCGGGACGATGGTCGCGGGCACTTTGCTCGATCAGGGCAAGGCCAAGCGCGTCTATGAGGCCGAAATCCGCAAGGGCGTCGACCCCGGGCTGGCCGAGGTCGTCGGCAACCGCTTCACCACGCGCGTCTTCCCGATCGCGCCGGGCGGATCGCGGACGGTGCGGCTGCATTTTTCGGCGCCCGCCGATGCGGCCGACGGTTTCGCGCTGCCCTGGCTCGCGGCGCCGATCCAGGGGCCGGTGACCGTCCGCTATCAGGCGACCGCGATCGCCGGCCGCCCGGCGCTGGCGCTGCCATGGGGGCAGGCCATGCCGGTCGCGCGTAGCGGCATCGCGTGGAAGGGCGAGGCGCTGGCACCCGCGGGCGCGAGCTTCGCCGCGCCGCTGCGAATCACGGCAGCGGCGGTCGACGGTCCGATCGTGTCGCGGCACAGGAGCGGGCAGGAATTTTTCGAAGTGTCGGCGGGTCCGGCCAGGGACGCCGGCGCCGCCGCGCCGTCCGAACCCGGGCGGCTGCGTATCTATTGGGACCGCAGCTGGTCGCGCGGTGACGACGCGCTGGACAGCGAGATCGCGCTGCTCGGCGACTATCTGGCGGTGCGGCCCGCGAGCGCGATCGACCTGGTGAGCTTCGCCGAGGACGCGCCCGTCGTGACCACGGTCGCGACCGCGGCCGAACTGCAGGCGGCGCTCGCCGGGCAGCGCTATCTGGGCGCGACGCGGCTGACCGGGCTCGATGCGCTGAAGCTCGCCGATGCCGCGCAGTGCCTGATGTTCACCGACGGCGCGCGGAGCATGGACCCCGGCGCCGATTTCGCGCCCGACTGCCGGCTCCAGATCGTCGCCTCGGCGCCCGATGCCGACACCGCCTGGCTGTCGAACCTGGCGCAGGACAGTGGCGGGCAATTGATCCTGCTGGCCCGCGAAAGCCGCGCCGCGGCGCTCGCCGCGCTGACGCGGCCGGCGGCGGGCGTGGTGCGCGTGCGCAGCGCCTCGGGGCACCGGCTGCCCTTCCGCAGCCTCGCGACGAAGGGCGGCGGCTGGCATATCGTCGGCCCGATGCGCGGGCAGGAAGGGCTGACTTTGTGGATCGCCGACGCGCGCGGCCGCGTGTCGACCAGCTATGTCGAGCGCGACGAGGCGCGGGTGGACCGTCATGACGGCGCGGGCGCGCTGTGGGCCGCGAGCGAGGTTGCCCGGCGCGCCGACGATCCGGCGCAGCGCGAGGCGACGGTCGAGCTCGCGCGCAAATATCAGGTCGCGGCGGCGTCGCTCGCCTTCCTCGTGCTCGAATCGCCCGAACAATATGTGAGCGCCGACGTCGCGCCGCCCGCCGACGGCTTCGACGCCGAGTGGCGCGCCGAATATGCCGAAATGCGCAAGGACAAGGACGAGGAGGCGGCCGAGGAGCGCGAGGAGCATCTGGAGATGGTCCGGGCGAACTGGGCCGAGCGCAAGGCGTGGCACGCGCGCCGGTTCGACGCCAATGCCAGGGCGAAGAAGGTGGCTGCGAGCGAGGGCGCCGATGCCGCGGACGCCGCCGCTGCCGCAGCCGATGTCGCCGCGGCCGGCGCCGACGCGGCGGCCGAGATGGACTATGCGCCGCCACCGCCGCCACCGCCCCCGCCACCGCCCTCACCGTC
>NZ_LNSB01000054.1:0-7500 GCF_001468285.1 Sphingopyxis sp. HIX
CCTCCGCCGCCGCCTGCACCGCCGCCACCCCCGCCCCCCGCCGAGGATCTGGGCGACCTCAAATTCTATCGCATCCCCTTCCGCGTCGACGTGTCGGCGAAGGGGCAGAAGCAGGTCGCGCTGCTGATCAAGGACAAGGTCGGGGTCGAGCAGCTTTATGCGGGCGTGCTCTATCAATCCTACAATGGAGCGCCGCAGCCGCTGGTGACGCGGCTGCGCTTGCAGAACCGCAGCGAGAACGGGCTCGGGCTCGCCTTGCCCGCGGGGACCGCTGCGGTGTTCGAGACGGTCGACAACCGCCGCCTGCTCGCGGGCGAGGCGCCGATCGGCGACAAGGCGGTCGGCGAGCGCGTCGACTACGACATCGGGGCGAGCCCCGCGGTGCAATATCGCGTCGTCGTCCAGCCGCGCGATCCCTCGGGCAGCTATCAGGACTGGCAGGTGACGCTGACCAACGCGCGGCCCTTCGACGCCGAGGTCGAGATACTGATCCCCTTCAATATCGACCCCGAACCGACGACATGGGAGCGGCGCGGCGCGAGCTGGGTGTGGCGCGTGCGCGTGCCCGCGAACGACAGCCTGGTCCAGACTTTTCGCCAGAAATTGAAGAGCGGTTAGGGCGATGCGGGGGGCGGGTCGCCTTGCCCTGCTGCTGGCTTTGGCCCCGGCCGCCGCGGGCGCGCAAAGTGCTTACCCGATCGTGCAGTCGGTGGCGCCGGGCGATGTCGCGGTCACCGTCTATCGCGCGCCCTATCGGTCGTCGGGAGGCATCGACCCCGACTGGCCCGAGGGTTTCGCCTTCATCACCGAGACGCGCACCGTCGACCTGCCCGCAGGGGTAGCGATGCTGCGCTTCGAGGGGGTCGCCGAGGGGCTGCTCCCCGAGACCGCGGTGGTGAGCGGCCTGCCCGACGGGGTGATCGAGAAGAATCGCGACGCACGGCTGCTGTCGCCCGCGGGGCTGGTCGATGCCTATTTGAAGCGCAGCGTCACCCTCCAGCGCACCGACCCCGCGACGGGCAAGGCGCGGCGGCAGGATGCGATCATCCAGGCGGGGCCGAACGGCGGCGTGCTGCTCAAGACCGCCGAAGGCTTCGAGGCGCTCGGCTGCTCGGGACTGCCCGAGCGCATGACCTATGGCGGAGTGCCCAAGGACCTGTCGGCCAAGCCCACGCTGTCGGTGCTGGTCGAAAGCGACCGGCCGCGGCGCGTGACGATCCAACTGCTCTATCTCGCCGAGGGGTTCGACTGGTCGGCCAATTATGTCGCCGAGCGCAACCCCGATGCGCCGACGATGGCGATCACCGGCTGGATCACGCTCGCCAATGGCGGGGTGACGAGCTTTCCGGGTGCGCAATTGAACGTCATCGCGGGGCGGCTCGAAAAGCAGGAAAGCGAAGGCGCGCCCGAGGCCGATGCCGGGCCGCTGGTGCTGCAATGCTGGCCGATGGATATCACCAGCACGCACCCCTTGTGGCAGTTGCCGCCGCTGATTCCGATTCGCGGGTCGCAGTCGGGCTATCAGGATGATTATCGCACCGGCGAGATCGTCGTGAGCGCGAAGCGCATCGAGGCGGAGATGATGTATGCGGCAAGCCCCGTCTCGGTGGTCAGCGCCGATTTTCTCGCGCAGTCGGAGGATCTCGGCGATCTCAAATATTACCGCCTGCCGTTCCGCACCGATGTCGCGGCGAAGCAGCAGAAGCAGGTCGCGCTGCTCGCGCAGGACCGCGTGACCTATGAGCAGCTATATTGGGCCTATATCGACGACCGGAGCGGCGAGGATTTTCGCCCGGCGAAAAATTTGCTGCGATTGTGGAATCGCAAGTCCGACGGGCTCGGCCTGGCGCTGCCCGGGGGCGTGGTCGCGATGTTTGAGAATGGCGGCGGGCGCCGCCTGCTGATCGGCGAGGGCCATCTCTCCGACAAGGCGGTCGACGAACGTATCGATTTCGAACCCGGCGACAGCGGCGGTGTCCAATATCGCGTCGTCGAGAAAGACGGTCGCGACCGCTCGCACAGCGACTGGGAGGTGACGATCTCCAACGATCGCGCGGTCGCGATCAACGTCGAATTGCGGGTCGCCTTCGCGCTCGACCCGGCGCCCGAGGGATGGGAACGGCGCGGCGACCTGTGGGTCGGGCGCATCGGCGTGCCCGCGAACGGCACGCTGGTGATGAGATTGCGGCAAAAGCGGGACTGAGAGGGAGAGGGTCGATGGCGATGGGATCGAAAACATGGGGCGCGCTGCTCGCGGCGGGGCTGGTCGTGCCGGGCGCGGCGCAGCCGACGGTGAGCACCGCGGGGCAGGGCGATGTCGCCGTGACGATCTACACCGGCGAGCTCGCGCTGGTCACCGACGTGCGCCCGACGACCCTGCAGGTGGGCGAATCGCGCGTCGAATTCCCCGACGTGTCGAGCCGCATCCGGCCCGAGACGGTGAGCCTCGTCGGCACCGGGCTCGACATCGTCGAGCAGAATTTCGACTTCGACCTGCTCTCGCCGACTGCGATGATGGCGAAGGCGGTGGGGCAGGAGATCACGCTCATTCGCACCAACCCCGCGACCGGCGCCGAAACGCGCGAGCGCGCGAAGGTGCTCGCGGTCAACGGCGGGGTGGTGCTCGACGTCGGCGGGCGGATCGAGATCCTGCGCGACGACAACCTCCCCGTGCGCGTGATCTTCGACGGCATCCCGACCAATTTGCGCGCGCGCCCGACGCTGTCGGTGACCGTCGACAGCAAGACCGCCGGACCGCGGCCGCTGACCTTGCGTTACCTCTCCGAAGGGATGAGCTGGCGCGCCGACTATGTCGCGCTCTACGACGAGGCGGCGAAGGCGATCGACCTGCAGGGCTGGGTCACGCTCAAGAACAACAGCGGCACGGGCTTCGCCAATGCGAAACTGCTGCTCGTCGCGAGCAACCAGATCGGGGTGCGGCGCGGGTCGCGCAGCGGCGACGGCGAACCCGCGGCGCTGACCAGCGCGGGGACCGAAACGGCGAAGGCCGAGGCGCTCGCCGACATGTATGCTTATCCCATCAATGATCGCACGACGATCGCCAGCGCGCAGCAGAAGCAGATCGCCTTCCTCGACGTCATGGCGGTCCCCGCGCAGCGCGGTTATGCGGCGTCGCACGACCGTTTCGCGACGCTCGAGGAAGCGCAGAGCGTGATGTCGACCTATCGTTTCTCGACCGGCAAGGGCGGGGTCGGCGACGCGATGCCGGCGGGATCGGTGCGGCTCTACGTCAAGGACGCGCGCGGCGCGGCGCAGTTCGTCGGCGAGAGCTACATCGGCCACACTTCGGCGGGATCGAACCTGTCGCTCGCGACGGGCAAGGCGTTCGACGTCAAATACCAGCCGATCCTCGAGAAGCGCGAGAAATTGACCGAGGAGGACTGGACGCGCAGCTCATCGACGCGCGTGCGCAAGAATGGCGTCGTGACGGTCACCGAGACCGACGTGAAGCGCAATTTCTGGCGCACGCACATGCGCTATATCTTCACCAACGCGCGGCCGCAGCCGGTGACGGTCGAATTCACCCAGGCGGGGCTCAACACCTACAGCAATGACACGCGCGTGCCCTTCGAGAGCCTCGCCGCCGAGAAGGACGACCAGGTGTGGGAGAGCCGCAAGTGGCTGGTGACGATCCCGGCCAACGGGCGCACCGAGCTGACCGTCCAATATGATACGCTGAACTGAGTCATGCGCGGCCGGATCGCGGCAGCCTTGTTGACGCTCGCGGCATTCGCCGCGGCGCCCGCCTTCGCGCAGGATGTCCCGGTGGTCGGCTCGGCGAAGCCCGACAAGGTGGCGATCAGCCTCTACCGCGATCCGTCGCGCGACACCGACTCGCGGCTCCCCGAGCCCGGCGAGGAACTCGGCGGCTTCGCGCTGATTCGCGAGACGCGCACGCTCGACCTGCCGCCGGGGCCGGTGACGGTGCGCTTCGAGGGCGTGTCGAGCAGCATCATCCCCGAATCGGCGCTGCTGCGCGGCGGCGGCCGTCCGCGCGAAAAGAATTTCGACCGCCGCCTGCTGTCGCAGCGCGGGCTGGTCGA
Organism: Sphingopyxis sp. HIX; assembly: GCF_001468285.1. Lineage (GTDB taxonomy): Bacteria > Pseudomonadota > Alphaproteobacteria > Sphingomonadales > Sphingomonadaceae > Sphingopyxis. The sequence continues at coordinate 4,065 of NZ_LNSB01000054.1, forward strand.
CGCCTTCACCGGGCAACAGGTGGTCCTGCGCACCACCGACAAGGCGACGGGCAAGGTCGGCTACGAGCGCGTGCGCCTCCGCTCGGGCGGCGAGAATCTGATCCTCGAACGCAAGGGCGGGTTCGAGGCGGTGCAATGTTCGGGGCTGTCCGAAACGATGCTCTACGACGCGGTGCCCGCGGGGCTGACCCCGGTACCCACGCTGTCGATGACGCTCGGCGACCAGCCGGGCGGGCGTACGACGCTCGAACTCACCTATCTCGCGACCAACTTCGACTGGCAGTCGAACTATGTCGGCCAGATCGGGACCGATGCCGACGCGGTCGACCTCTTCGCCTGGCTCACCGTCGCGAGCGGCGATTCGACCAGCTTCACGGGCGCCGACATGGCGGTGATCGCCGGGCGCATCGCCTTCTTCGCGCAGGCGCCGGTCGCCGACGAGGAAAATTACTGGGAAGAGCAGGAGCGGATCGAGGAAGAGAAACAGAGCGACCCGTGGAACCCGGAGAATATCGAAATCTGGTTCAGCTGCTGGCCGCAGGGCGGCACCGGCGGCGGCTCGTACAACCCGCGCTTGTTCGAGCCCGCGTCGATCCCGAGCTACGACCCGCAATATGCGCTCGGCATGGTCGGCGGCGATTTTTACGGCGGCGGAGGCGACGAGGACGGCGGCGAGATCGTCGTTACCGGATCGCGAATCGCCCCGCGCGAGGATATCGGCGACTATAAATTATATCGCGTGCCGCAGCCGACGACGCTCGGCGCGCAGAGCCGCAAGCAGATCGCCTTCCTTGAAAAGCCTGGGGTCGCCGCGCAATTGCTCCATGTCTTCGAAGTGCGCGGCGAGAATTTCGACTGGCAGGACGGCCCGGTGCTGCGGTTCGACAACAAGAAGGGCGGACCGCTCGCCGAGCCGCTGCCCGGCGGGCAGGTCACCCTGTTCCAGCGCCGCGCGGGCGAGCCGATGCTCGTCGGCGAGACCCGCGTGAAGGACAAGGCGGTCGGCGAACTCGTCGACCTGCAGCTCGAGGATGCCGAGGACATCTGGGTCGATGCCGACCAGGAGGAAGTCGATTCGGGCGAGGGCTGGACGCGCTACCGGCTGACCGTCACCAACGACAGCGAGACCGCCGAACCGGTCGAGATCAGCTTCGCCAGCGACGCGGATTATGCGGTCGACCGGATCAGCAAGCCGGTGAAGCTGCGCGACGGCAAGCGCATCTGGTCGGTGACCGTCCCCGCCGAGGGCGAGCGCATGATCGAATATCGCGTGCGCGAGGTCGTACGGCTCGGCGCCGACAATCAGGACGATTGGGAAGGCCCCGACGAATAGCCGCCGAGGCAGCTTCCAATATCGTCATCCCGGCGAAGGCCGGGATCTCGACCTCGCGTCCCGTTGCACCGGCGAGATCCCGGCCTTCGCCGGGATGACGGATAGGGTTAGGCCGGCGGCAGCGGCCGCGGCCGGTGATTCTCGTCGAGCGCGACGAAGGTGAAGACGCCTTCGGTCACGCGCTCCTCGGTCCGCCCGCCGTCGCGCGTCGCGACGACCTCCAGCCGGATCGCCATCGAGGTGCGGCCGCGGCGCTCGAGATGCGCGTAGATCGAGATGATGTCGCGCAGCAGGATCGGCGCGATGAACTCCATCGTCTCGATCGCGACCGTCGCGACGGGGCCCTGCGCGACGCGCCCGGCGACGATGCCGCCGGCGATGTCCATCTGGCTCAGCACCCAGCCGCCGAAGATATGGCCGTTGGCATTGATGTCGGCGGGCCGCGGGACGACGCGCAGGATCGGGTCGCGCGGGCAGTCGGGATTGCTATCGCTCATTCTTCATATCCGGGTCGTCCTCGAAGGGGTCCTCGATCGCATCGTCGTGCCCGCTGCCGCTCGACAGGAACACGAGCCCCATCAGCGCCGCGCCGAGCATCACCGACAGGCCGACGCCCGCGGTGGTCGCGATGATCATGTGCAGGGTCAGCCCGTGCGGCAGCGAGAAGTGCAGGAAGAGCAGCGCCAGGATTACCGCGACGATCGACACGATGCTCATGCCCAGCATCAGCACGCGGTAGCGCCCCCACGCGATTCGCGAGGTGTCGCGATTGTCGAGGGGCGAGCGCTTGACCATGGCGCGCGTCATGGACCAGCCGAAGCGCGAGGCCAAGCGGCAATAGGCTGCGGCAGGATGTTTCACCCCGTGCGCGAATCGTGATAGATTGTTTTCTTCAAAAGGAATCGCATGGGGAGCGGCAAGGCATGACGATCGGAGCAATTCTCCATGGACGCAGCGGCGCGGTGATTTCGGCGCGCAAGGACGACAATGTGCGCAGCGTCGTCGACCTGCTCGCGCAGCACCGCATCGGCGCGGTGCCGGTGGTCGAGGGCAATGCCGTGGTCGGCATCTTTTCCGAACGCGACCTGGTGCGGCTCATTTCGTCCTACGGGCCCGAGGCGCTCGACCGCACGCTCGACGAAGTGATGACCAAATCGCCGGTGACCTGCGATTCGCACATGGTGGTGATCGGCGCGCTGTCGCTGATGACGCAGAAGCGCATCCGCCACCTGCCCGTCGTCGACGATGGCGCGCTCGTCGGATTCGTCTCGATCGGCGACCTCGTCAAATATCGCATCGACCATATCGAGGCCGAGGCCTCGGCGATGCGCGACTATATCGCGTCCTGAGTCGGCACCTCGCCGGCGGGCATCTCTCGCTTCAAGACGAGTCGCAGCACTTCGGCAATCGCCTCGCGTTCGAGCAGCCAGAGCAAGGCGCCGTAGAGCGCGACGCCGAGCCCGACGAGCAACGCGAGGCGAATCGGCGGCGCCCAGCCGAGCGTCGCGAGCAGCTGCCCCGCGAATCCGACCCCGACCGCCATCACCAGCGCGGGCGCGACGCCCGGCAGCATCGCGCGGCCGACATCCCATAGGGACACGCCGATCAGCGGCGCCGACAGCCGCGCGGTGATCAGCAGCAGGAGCGGCGCGGCGACCAGCCACGCCCAGGCCATGCCGATCAGCCCCCATTCGGCGCCGATCAGGAAAGCGATCGGGAAGACGATCGCGCCCCCCATCGCCGCGAACATCGAGATCGAGGGTTTGCCGAGCGCGTTGGTCACCGGCGCGAAGAGGATCTGCACCGTCATCAGCATCAGCGCGAGCGAGATGAGCTGGATATAGGGCGCCATGCCGAGCCACTTGGCCCCGAACAGCGTCTCGATCATCGGCGCCGCGGTCACCGCGAGCCCGCAATAGAAGGGCGCGGCGACGAGCATCAAGAGGCGCACGGTCTTGAGGAAGTTCCAGCGCACCGCCGCCATGTCGCCCTTGATTCGCGAATAGGCCGGGAAGGCGACTTCGTTCAGCGGCGGCACGAACTTCGCCATGAAGATCTGCGCGAGGAACAAGGCCTCGGCATAGAGGCCGAGCGCATGGGGTT
>NZ_LNSB01000054.1:12500-30705 GCF_001468285.1 Sphingopyxis sp. HIX
ACAGGCCAGGGGGTAGCGACTGTTTAGCAAAAACACAGGGCTCTGCTAAGTCGGCTTCAAGACGACGTATAGGGCCTGACGCCTGCCCGGTGCCTGAAGGTTAAGTGGAGGGGTGCAAGCTCCGAAATGAAGCCCAGGTAAACGGCGGCCGTAACTATAACGGTCCTAAGGTAGCGAAATTCCTTGTCGGGTAAGTTCCGACCTGCACGAATGGCGTAACGACTTCCCCACTGTCTCCAGGAGATGCTCAGCGAAATTGAATTCTCCGTGAAGATGCGGAGTACCCGCGGTTAGACGGAAAGACCCCGTGCACCTTTACTGCAGCTTCAGAGTGGCATTAGGAAAGAACTGTGTAGCATAGGTGGGAGGCTTTGAAGCACTGGCGCCAGCCGGTGTGGAGCCATAGGTGAAATACCACCCTGTTGTTTTCTGATGTCTAACCTCGATCCATGAAACTGGATCAGGGACCCTCTGTGGCGGGTAGTTTGACTGGGGCGGTCGCCTCCTAAAGAGTAACGGAGGCGCGCGATGGTAGGCTCAGGACGGTTGGAAACCGTCTGTTAGAGTGCAATGGCATAAGCCTGCCTGACTGCGAGACTGACGAGTCGAGCAGAGACGAAAGTCGGTCATAGTGATCCGGTGGTCCCGAGTGGAAGGGCCATCGCTCAACGGATAAAAGGTACGCCGGGGATAACAGGCTGATGATTCCCAAGAGCTCATATCGACGGAATCGTTTGGCACCTCGATGTCGGCTCATCACATCCTGGGGCTGGAGCAGGTCCCAAGGGTTTGGCTGTTCGCCAATTAAAGTGGTACGTGAGCTGGGTTCAGAACGTCGTGAGACAGTTTGGTCCCTATCTGCCGTGGGCGTCGAAATTTGAGAGGAGTTGACCCTAGTACGAGAGGACCGGGTTGAACATACCTCTGGTGTACCTGTCGTGGCGCCAGCCGCGCAGCAGGGTAGCTATGTATGGACGGGATAACCGCTGAAAGCATCTAAGCGGGAAGCCTCCCTCAAGATAAGATTTCACAGAGCCGTGGAAGACCACCACGTTGATAGATCGGATGTAGAAGCGCGGTAACGCGTGGAGCTAACCGATACTAATTGCTCTATTCGCACTTAAGAGTCCCGCCATCAACGACAGTCCTGAGGGATTGTCCGCGATGCGGATGATGATCAGACAGTATTGCACGGACATCGATTGAAACCCTTTTGACCCTACGCCGGCTTCATTGCTTGGTGACCATGGCGTCAGTGACCCACCCGATCCCATCTCGAACTCGGCCGTGAAACCTGACAGCGCCGATGGTACTACCGCTTAAGCGTTGGAAGAGTAGGACGTCGCCAGGCATTGCAGCCGGCGTAAGGTCGAAACGGAAACCCATTCACAAAGTTAGAGGCCGGCAGCGATGCCGGCCTTTTGCTGTTTCTGGCGAAATCGCGGTAATGCGCGAAGTTCGTCAAAATTGGTGGCGCGGGATGGAGCAGCCCGGTAGCTCGTCAGGCTCATAACCTGAAGGTCGTAGGTTCAAATCCTACTCCCGCAACCAACAGAAGCCCGCCTTTGGCGGGCTTTTTTGTGTCCAGCGCAGGTAAGGCGATCGTACCCGGCCCGCATCGCTGGAAAAGCCCGCTCGAAGGACCTATCTTCCGCCCATGAACCTCTATGTCGACGTCACCCCCGCCACGCCGCGCACGCGCACCGGCGCGATCAAGCTGCACGGGCCCGAGGCCTTTGCCGGCATGCGCCGCGCGGGACGCGTCGCGGCCGAGGCGCTCGACGCGCTCGTGCCGCTGGTCAAGGCGGGGGTCAGCACCGGCGAGCTCGACGATTTTGCCCGCGACGCGATCGTCGCCGCGGGCGCGGTGCCGATCAACATCGGCTACAACGGCTATCGCCACGCGAGCTGCATCTCGGTCAACCATGTCGTGTGCCACGGCATCCCCGGCACCAAGCTCTTGAGCGAAGGCGATATTCTCAACATCGACCTGACCGCGGTGGTCGACGGCTGGCACGGCGACACGAGCCGGATGTTCCTCGTCGGCGACGTGCCGATCAAGGCCAGGCGGCTGGTCGACGTCACCTATGAGTGCCTGATGCTCGGCATCGAGGCCGCTGTTCCTGGCAATCGGCTCGGCGACATCGGCCATGCGATCCAGCGCCACGCCGAAAAGCATCGCTATTCGGTGGTCCGCGATTTCGTCGGCCACGGCGTCGGCCTCGTCTATCACGACGAGCCCGACGTCCATCATTACGGCCGCCCCGGCACCGGGCCCGAGCTCCGCCCCGGCATGATCTTCACCATCGAGCCGATGATCAACATCGGCAAGCCCGGGGTGAAGATCCTCGACGACGACTGGACCGCGGTGACGCGCGATCGCTCGCTGTCGGCGCAGTTCGAGCACAGCATCGGCATCACCGAAAGCGGCGCCGAAATCTTCACGCAAAGCCCCAAGGGGCTCCACCGCCCGCCCTATCGCTGAGCGCCGCTATTTCGCGAACAGCTGGCCGAGATCCGCAAAGGCCTTGAATTCCAGCGCATTGCCCGACGGGTCGTGGAAGAACATCGTCGACTGTTCGCCGGGCTGGCCGGGGAAGCGCGTGTGCGGTTCGATCACGAAGGTCACGCCGTGCGACTGCAACCGCTCGGCGAGCGCGCGCCATTCGGCGGGGGGCAGCACGACGCCGAAATGCGGCACCGGCACCGCATGGCCGTCGACCGGATTATGCTCCGCGACCGCGCCGCGCCTGTCGCCGACGCAGTGCGCGACGATCTGGTGGCCATAGAGGTTGAAGTCTATCCAGTCGCTGTCGCTGCGGCCTTCGGGACAACCGAGCACGGTGCCGTAGAAATGGCGCGCCGCGGCCAGATCGTCGACGGGAAAGGCGAAGTGGAAGGGGGCGAGGTCGGACATGTCAGCGCTCCTGCAGGATATCGGCGCGAAAGGCGAGGGGAGGCATGATCGCCGCGGTGGGGACGGGCCGCCGCCTCATGGCTCGACCGCCAGCGCACCGGGGCGGCGCGGGTCGGCGGCGCCGAGGAACAGCCCATTCTCGATCATGATCGACTGCGCGCTGCCCATCGTCTCGTCGCTGGTCACCGGATGGCCCATGGCTTTCAGCGCGGCGACGGTGTCGGGGCTGAAATTGGGCTCGACGCGCAGCGTGTCGACATTGCCCTGGTAGATGCGCGGCTGGTGCGTCGCTTCGGCGACGTTCAGGCCGTGGTCGACGGTGTTGACGATGACCTGCACGACCGAGGTGATGATCGTGCTGCCGCCCGGGGTGCCGGTGACCAGCCAGGGCTTGCCCTCCTTCATCACGATCGTCGGCATCATCGTCGAGAGCATGCGTTTGCCCGGCGCGAGGGCGTTGAGCGGTGGCGGCGTGCCGTCGCGCTGCGCCTCCCACGCCTGTTCGTGGCTGTAATTGTTCATCTGGTTGTTGAGCAGCACCCCGGTGCCCGCGGCCATCACCCCCGAGCCGAAGTCCGAGCCGAGCGTATAGGTGGTCGAGACGACATTGCCGTCCTTGTCGGCGACCGAGAAATGCGTCGTCGAGGGGCTTTCGAACGCGAGCGGGTCGCCGACGGGCATCTCGCGCATCGGCTTGGCCTTTTTCGGGTCGATCAGCTTCGCGCGCTCGGCGGCATAGGCCTTCGAGGTGAAACCCTTGACCGGCGCGGTAACGAAGCCGGGGTCGCCGAGCGCGCGGTAGCGGTCGGCATAACCGAGCTTCATCGCCTCGGCCATGATGTGCAGCGAGGCGGCGCTGTTCGGCCCCATCGCCTTCAGGTCGAAATGTTCGAGCTGGTTCAATATGTTGAGCAAAGTCGCGCCGCCTGCGCTCGCCGGGGGCATGGTGTAGATGGTGTGACCGCGGTAGCTGCCGACGAGCGGTGCGCGCTCGATCGCCTTGTACGCCGCGAGATCGGCCTCGGTAATCAGCCCGCCATGCGCCTTCATGTCGGCGGCGATGCGCTTCGCGACTGGGCCCTTGTAGAAGCCGTCGGCGCGGTGCTTGGCAATCTCGCCGAGCGTCCAGGCGAGGTCGGGCTGTTTGAGCAGTTCGTCCTTGGCGTAGAGCGTACCGTCCGCCTTGTAGAAGACCGCCTGCCCGCTCCTGCTCTTCGACAGCCGCTCCTTGCCCCAGCTGAAGACGAAGGCCTCGTCGGCGCTGAGCTTCACGCCTTCGCCCGCGAGCTTGATCGCGGGCGCGACGAGCCGCTCCCACGGCAGCTTGCCCCATTTCCGATGCGCCATGTCGAGCCCCGCGACGGTGCCGGGGACCGAGGGAGCGAGATAGCCATAGCTCGCCTCGCGCCGTTCCTTGCCCTTGGTGTCGACGAACATCGCCGGGGTCGCCGCGGCGGGGGCGACGCCGCGGAAGTCGAGCGTGTGCACCTGCCCCGATTTCGCGTCGTACACCGTCATGAAGCCGTCGCCGCCGAGATTGCCCGCACGCGGCAGCGTCACCGCGAGCGCGAAGCCGATCGCGATCGCCGCGTCGACCGCATTGCCGCCGTCGCGCAAAACCTGCGCGCCGACTTCGCTCGCGATGGCATTCTGGCTGACCACCATGCCGCGCGTGCCGACCGTCGGCGAATGGATCGACGGATATTCGAGCAGGTTGCGGCTCTGCGCCATGAGCGGCGCAGGCAGCAGCAGCGCGAGCGACAGCGTCGCGGCGACGGCACGGCGGAAAATCATCGGGGAAGGCCTCATATATCCTTGGCGGACTTGTAGATTTCGACGTTCATCTCGCCCTCCCAGCGCGCGACCGCGGTCGCGATGGCGAGGTCGCAGGTGACGTTGGGAACGGTGCGGATCATGTCGAGGATGCGGTCGAACGGCAGGATGAAGCCGACGATGATCGCGGTCTGCGCCGGCGTGATGCCGATCGCATGCAGCACCGCGGCGAGCACGAAGAGCGAGCCCGATGGCACCGGCGCAACTCCCATGGCGACGATCGTCGTCGTTCCCGCGATCACCAGATAGTCGGCGAAGCTGAGCTCGACCCCGAACGCCTGCGCCGCGAAGAGGGTGAGCATCGCGACATACATCGCCGCGCCGTCCATGCCGATCGTTGCGCCCAGCGGCAGCACGGTCGAGGCGACGGGCGACGAAACGCCGAGGTTGCGCTCGGCGACGCGGATCGCCACCGGCAGCGTGGCGCTCGACGAGGAGGTCGAGAAGCCGACCATGATCGCATCGGCGATACCGCGAAAGAAGGGCAAGGGCGGCAGCCAGGCGAGCAGCCGCACGACGATCAGCCCGTGGATGACGAGCGTGACGAAGGTCGCCCCCGCGAGCACGCAGAGCGCGAGCTTCAGCACCGCGAGGAAGCTCGCCGGACCGCTCGTCCCCATCACGACCGCGATCAGCGCGAAGACCCCGAAGGGCGCGGTTTCCATCACGAAACCGACGATGCGCAGCATGATTTCGGACCCGCTCGCGAGCAGGCGGCGCACCGGCTCGCCCTCCTTGCCCGCGGCGATGACGCCGGCGCCGACCAATATGGCGAAGAAGATCACCGACAGCGTCGCGCCGCTCGCCATCGCGCCGATCGGGTTGTCGGGGATGATCTCGATGAACATCCGCGCCGGATCCTTGGGCTCGGCGACCGCGCGTGGCACCGCGTCGGCGAAAGTCGCGCCCTCGCCGGGGCCGATCAGCGTCGCGGCGATCAGCCCGGTCGTCACCGCGAGTGCGGTGGTGAAGACATACATGGCGAGCGTCTTCACCCCGATGCTGCCGAGCCGTTTCGGATCGGCGAGCGCCGCGACCCCCGACGCGATGGTCAGGAAGACGAGCGGGACGACGAGCATGCGGATCAGCCGCACGAAGATCTCGCCGATCCAGCCGATCGCGGTCGCGCCTTCGCCCCAGGCGAGGCCGACGGCCGCACCGACCACGAGCGCCGCGAGGATGCGCTTCCACAGCGCGATGCCGAACCAGGCCGCGAAGGCGCGCCCGACGGGCCCGCGCTGCGGCGGCGGCCCGGCCTCTTTGGCGGCGGGTTCGGGGTTGGCGGGCGTCGGCGCGGCGTCGGTCATGCTGTCCTCTCGTGCCGTCGGACGTCAGAAACGCTTGCTGATCGAGGCGTAGAACTGACGGCCGCGGTTGCTGTACAGATCCCCGATATACCCATAGGTCTGATCGGCGAGCGGCGCCAGTTCGTTGAAAAGATTGCGAACCCCGATACGGAAACGCGTGTCCTTCAGCGCCCCTTCCTCGGCTTCATATTGCACATAGACGCTGTGCGACAGGAAGTCGTCGACGCGGAAGCGCGTGCCGTCGGCGAGCGAGGCCGAGGTGTCGCTGACCGGGCCCACGTACGACGCGAACCAGCCCGCGCCCCAGCCCTTGTAGCGCCAGCTGAGGCTCGCCGAGCCGCGCCATTTCGGCCGGCCATTCTCCTCGATCAGGTCGGCGGCGCCGGTGACGTTGATCGTCGGATCGATCTCGCCCGAGGCCTGCGCGTCGAGCAGGCTCTGCTGCAGCGCGCCCGGCACCTGGAAGAATTCGAGCAGGCGCGCGGCGTTGAGGCGCAGGCTGAAATCGCCGAGCCCGGTGTCGCGGACATTGTAATAGAGGCCGAAATCGATGCCGCGGACGTTGCGCGGGCTGAGGTTGGTATAATTGTCGATCACCTGGATCACGTCGCCGACCGGGGTCAGCCCGGTGCCGTCGAACAGCGTGATCTGCTCAGGGGTCGGGTCGGCGCGCTCGACGAGCGGGTTCGACGAACCCTGCAGCCGGAGCAGATAGTCGAGGATCAGCGCGTTCGAATCGCCGAACAGGCCGATGACGTTCTTCTGGCGGATTTCCCAATAGTCGGTGGTGAAGGTCAGCCGCCCCGCCGCGCCGAGATTGAGCTGGAAGGTCGCGCCGAGCGAGAGATTCTCGGCGGTCTCGGGCTCGAGGTCGCGGCTGCCCGAACGATTGCTGACGATGCCCTGGCTGCGCGTGCAGGCGTCGAAATTGGCGATGCGCCCGGCGCGCGCGTCGGCCTCGCAGCGGATCCAGTCGGTGCGCGTGTTCGAGCGCTGGATGCCGTTTTCGAACAGTTGCGGCAGGTTCGGCGCGCGGAAGCTCTGCGACCAGCTGCCGCGCAGCTGCAGGTTCGGCACCGGATACCAGCTGAGCGCGACCTTGGGCTTCGCGACCGAACCGAAGCCCTGATAGGATTCGGCGCGCCCCGCGAGCTGCAGGTCGAGCGAGTGGATCAGCGGCACATTCATCTCGGGCGACACGAGCGGCACCGCAAACTCGAGATAGCCCGAAAAGACGTCGCGCGAGCCCTGGCTGTCGGGGGTCGGGCTGGCGCCGAGCGTGTCGCTGCCGTTCGACGAGCCGTCGAGCGCGGTGAAGAAGACCGTCCCGTCGAGCCGGTCGTCGCGGTCGTCCCTGAAGGTCTCGTGGCGGAACTCGACCCCCGCGGCGAGCCCGACGCGGCCGCCGGGCAGGGTGAAGAGGTCGTTCTTGCTGATCTTGAAATCGGCGAGATAGAGCTCGGTCGAACTGGTGCGGCCGATATCGACCATGAAGCTGTCGATCACGCTCTGCGGATTGGGGGTCGAATCGCGCGTCCCCGGATTGGCCGGATCGCCGCCGTTGAACGGGTTATACGCGCTTGAGTCGGTGCGCGACAGCGCCTCCTGGAACAGGCTCAGCGACACGGTGCGCATGCTGTCGGTGGTCTTCGCCTTCGAATAGAGCGCGGCGGTGTCGAAGTCGAAGCCCAGCAATTCGCCGCGGAAACCCGCGAGGAAGCGCGTCGTGTCGTTCTTGACGTCGACCACGAGCGGCCCCGCATCGACCGGGCGATAGTCGATCAGCTCGATCGGCACGCCGCTCGCCGCGACGCCGGTCAGCCCGGGGATGCGGTTGGGGCTGCCGACGGGGCCGAAGGGGTTCCAGTAACCGTTGGCGGGAATGATCAGCCGCTGGCTGGCGAGGTTGGTTTCCTGCTCGCGGATCGAACGGAACTTGGCGTGATACCAGCCCGCCTCGGCATAGAATTCGAGCCCCGAATCGAACTCGTGGTTGAGGAAAGTGAACAGGTTCAGGCGGTTGTTGCGCCCGAGCACGGTGCGCGGGTCGTTGATGTCGTATTTCAGATTATTGTCGGTCGACGCGGTCGACAGCGAGCTGTTGTCCCAGCAGGTGCCGGCATATTGGGTCGGTGCGATACAGCCCTCGTTGGTGTCGGGCTGGATGTGGAAGATGCCGCTGGTGGTCAGCGTCACGCCGTTGATCTGCGCCGCGGTGGTCGAGCGCGCGAAGCTGTTGGTCAGCCGCTGGAACTCGCCCCAGATGCTGTCGACCGAGGTGTTGTCGAAATCGGTGTCGCCCTCGAACGGCGTGCCGGCGACGAGCGGGCGGAGGTCCGCCGAGCGCGAATTCTTGCGCTCGCGCGCATAGAGCGGGTCGCGGTGGTTGAACGATCCGAACAGCGAGATGTTGGTCTTGCCGTCGTTGAAGCTGTGCCCGGCCTCGAACGACAGCTCATATTCCTGCTGGTCGCTGTCGTCGGTCATGCTGTATTCGCCGCTGACGCGCAGGCCCTTGAAATTGTCCTTGAGCACGGTGTTGATCACGCCCGCGACCGCGTCCGAGCCATAGATGGCGGCGGCGCCATCGAGCAGCACCTCGACGCGGCGCACTCCGAGCACGGGGATGGCGTTGGTGTTGACGCTCTGCACCGGCACCAGATTCTCGGCCTGCGTGCCGGGATGGAGCACCATGCGGCGGCCGTTGAGCAGCACCAGCGTGTTGCCGGTGCCGAGCGCGCGCAGGTTGATCGACGCGACGTCGCCGCGCGCGTCGTTGATCCCGCCCGCGTCGCGGCTTTCGTTGAACGCGACGTCGCCCGCCTGCGGGATCGCGCGGAACAATTCGTCGCCGCTGGTTGCGGCGATCGCGTCGATATCCTGCTCGCCGAGCACGGTGACGGGCAGCGAGCCCGCGACGTCGGCGCCCTTGATCTGCGACCCGATGACGACGATGTCCTCGCCGCCCTGCGTCTCGTCCTGCGGCGGCGGCGCTTCCTGCGCCATCGCGGCGCCGGCGCTGGCGATGAGCGAAATGCCGCCCATCAGGCTGGTGAAACGAAAACCCCTGTTCATGTGTCTGACCCCTTCCCTGGGCTGAATCGAAACGCGGCGAGCCCGTTCGGCGCTCTCCCCCGGCGATGTGGGTGATCGAACGGCCCTTCACTGGCCGGATCGGCAGCAGCGCGCCGATGCCGCGCGCCGGCCTTCGATGTCGATTGCGGCCGTGCCCCTTGCGCGACGCCGCCAGGGCGCTCTGTTGCCCGCATGTGTCGACCCGATCCCCTTCAAGGTCGGATCCGGGCTATGCTGTCGGTATCCGCCTCTTTGCAGGGGAGAATATCGCACCGGACCCCGAGGCAAAGCCACCAATCCTTGGCCGGCCCATAGGCCGTGGTTATGGGATCAGCGGAAATCTTTCGGGTTGATCGCGTGGCGCGCGAGCTTGTCGTAGAGCGTCTTGCGCGGCACGCCCAGCATCGCCATCGCCGCCGCGATATCGCCCTTCGCCGCGGCGAGCGTATCGCGCAGGATCGTCGCCTCGAAGCGCGCCATGCGCTCGGCGAGGCTCATGTCGGGGGCGAGCGCGCTGCGCCCGGGATCGGAGGGCAGGTCGAGCACGACGCTGTAGGCGAAATTCTTGAGCTCGCGGACATTGCCCGGCCAGTCGTGCTCGACGAGGTGGCGGCGCACCGCATCGTCGATGCGGAAGCCCTCGGCGCCCATCTTCGCCGCCGCCTCGTCGAGGAAATAGGCAAAGGTCTGCGGAATGTCCGAACGGCGCTCGCGCAAGGGCGGGATGCGCAGCTTCACGACGTGGAGGCGGTAATAGAGGTCCTCGCGGAAATCGCCCGCGCGCACCGCGTCCATCAGGTCGGTCTTGGTCGCGGCGACGACGCGGAGGTCGACGGGCTCGGGCGCCGAGGCGCCGACCGGCTGGACCTCGCGCTCCTCGATGACGCGGAGCAATTTCGCCTGCACGGCGGGGTGCATCGTGTCGATCTCGTCGAGGAACAAAGTGCCGCGATGCGCGCTGCGGATGCGCCCCGCCTGGCCGAGCTTGCCGCTGGCGCGGTCGATCAGGTCGCTGCCGAACAGCTCGGCCTCGGCGAGTTCGTGCGGCAGCGCGGCGCAATTGACCGCGACGAGCGAGGCGGCGCTGCGCCGGCTCTGGCGGTGGAGCATATGCGCGACCAGCTCCTTGCCCGTCCCCGTCTCGCCCTCGACCAGCACGTCGATATCGGCCTGCGCCAATTGCGCGATCGTTTCGCGCAGCCGCTCCATCGCCGGACTCTCGCCGATCAGCGGGCTGTCGATCGCCGCTGCGGCGGCGGTCAGCCGGCGGTTGTCGAGGATCAGTGCGCGGTGCGCGAGCGCGCGGCGGACGACGCCGACGAGATGGTCGGCGGCGAAGGGCTTGGCGAGGAAATCGAACGCGCCGTCGTGCAGCGCGCGCACCGCCATCGTCACATCGGCGTGGCCGGTGATCAGCACCACGGGGATGTCGGGGTCGATGGCGTGGATCGCGGCGCGCAGCTCGAGCCCGTCCATGCCCGGCATGCGGATGTCGGTGACGACGATCCCGGGGAAATCGCGCGCGATATGCGGCAGCACGCTCGCGGCGTCGGCAAAGGCCTCGACGCCGAGCCCCGCGAGGTCGAGCGTCTGGACGTTGGCGGCGCGCAGGCTCGCATCGTCGTCGACGAAGAAGATCGTCTGGCTGTCGGTGAAGAAGCTCATGCCGGCCGCAGGCTCAACCGGAAACCCGCGCCGCCGAGCGGCGAGGCGACGAGCGTCAGCGATCCGCCGAACTCGGCCATGATGTCGCTCGCGATCGCGAGGCCGAGCCCGAGCCCGTCGGGGCGGCCGGTGACGAAGGGGGTGAAGAGTTGTGGCACCAGCTCGGCGGGGACGCCGGGGCCGTTGTCGGCGACGTCGATCAGGATCGGGCCGTCGCCATGCGCGCGCAATTCGACGCGAGGTTCGGCCGTGCCCTGCACGGCGTCGGCGGCATTTTGCAACAGGTTGACCAGCACCTGTTCGAGCCGGACGCGGTCGGCGTGGACGCGGGCCGCGGGGTTTTCGACGGTGACGTCGAGCGCGATGCCCGCGGCGCGCAACCGGTCGCCGATCAGCAGCAGGGTGCCGTCGATCGCCGATTGCAGCGGCACCGGGCCGAGCGGCGCGGGGGCACGCCGCGCGAAATTCCTGAGCTCGCCGGTGATCGCGCCGACGCGCGCGGTGAGCTCGACGATATGGTCCAGGTTGCCGCGCGCCTTGTCGCCCTGCTGGCGATCCAGATAGGCGAGGGCGTTTTCGGCGAAGCTGCGGATCGCGGCGACGGGCTGGTTGATCTCGTGCGCGACCCCCGCGGTGATCTGGCCGATCGAGCCGAGGCGGCTCGCCTGTGCCAGCTCCTCGCGCGCGGCGCGGTAGCGCCGGTCGGCCTCGGCCTGGCGCTCGGACGCCTGCTGCAGCTCCGCATTGGCTTCGCGCAATTGCTGCGTGCGCGCCGCGACCTCGCGCTCGAGCGCCTCATGCGCCGCCTGGCGCAGCGCCTGCCGCTCGACGATGCGCAGCAGCATGACGATCGCCGCGCCGACGAGGATGAGCAGGATCAGAAAGATCACGCGCGCGGTCGCATTGGCGCTGCTGCGCGCGGGCGCGGTCGGCTGGAGGACGCGCAGCCGGCTGCCGGGCAGCGACACCGCCTCGCTCGCGCGGGCGTAGCCATCGCCCATAGTCAGCGGCGCCAGCGCGGCGTCGCCATAGCTGCGCGTCGCCTGCAGCTGTTTCTGCGTCGTGGGCGAAATCGGCCCGAAGGAGCGAAAGCGCCAACCGGGGCGGCTGGTCATCACGACGATCCCCGCACCGTCGGTGACGAGCGTGGTCGCGGGCGAGTCGGCCCATTTGGCCTCGAGCTTGTCGAACTCGACCTTGACCACGATCACCCCGAGCGCGCGTCCGCCCGCATCGACGCGCCGCGCGAGGAAGAGGCCGGGGCGCCCGCTCACCGTGCCGAGCGCGAACAGCTCGGCCTCGCCCTTGGCCATCGCGCCGCGGAAATAGGGGCGGAAGCGGTAATCCTGCCCGACGAAACTGGTCGCCGCACGCCAGTTGCTCGCGGCGATCGTCTTGCCGTCGGCGTCGATGACATAGATCACCGCCGCGTCGGTGCGCGCCGCGAGCTGTTCGAGCTCGCGGTCGAGCCGCCGCGACGCGGCGTCGCTCTTGTCGGCGAGTCCCGCGCGCACGTCGGGAAATTCGGTCAGCACGCGCGGCAGCAGGCGGAATTTCTGGAGCTCGCTTTCGAGCAGGCTGGCGTGCGCGCGCGCGTTCTGCCGCGCGTCGCCTTCGGCCTGCGCGTCGGCGCTCTGCGCCGCCCAGCCCGACAGGCCGAGCGCGGCGGCGAGCAGGATCAGCGCGCCGACGACGCACGCGAGGATCAGCCGCCGCCGGTCCAGCCGGTGCCCCATGGGACGCGAATCACCTTCCTCGATCATGTGCGGATTATCGCACAAGTTTTTGAGATTGCATGCGGAAAATCGCACAAAATCTGCTAGGAGTGTCGCGTGTTTTTCGAACTATTGTTCAAAAACAGATATTTAAATCCGTTTCTATCGACGCTTGGCCCGGCAATGGTGCCGGACCTAAACTTGGGGAAGCAACGGCGAAAGGCCGTGCTCGGGAGGAAGTCTAAGTGGCCGCCATTGCACTCGAGGGAACCGGACAGGCGCCGGCGGGGCCGAAGCCCCTCTATGCGCAGCTCTATGTCCAGGTGCTCGCCGCGATCCTGCTCGGGGTGATCATCGGCCATGTCTGGCCCGAGACCGGCGAGGCACTGAAGCCGCTCGGCGACGCCTTCATCAAGCTGGTCAAGATGATCATCGCCCCGGTGATCTTCCTGACCCTCGTCACCGGCATCGCCGGGATGACCGAACTCAAATCGGTCGGCCGCGTCGCGGGCAAGGCCTTCGCCTATTTCCTCTTCTTCTCGACGCTGGCGCTGATCGTCGGGCTGATCGTCGCCAACACGGTGCAGCCGGGCGCGGGGATGAACGTCGACCCCGCGACGCTCGATACGTCGGGGGTCACCGGCTATGTCGAGAAGGCGCAGCACAGCAGCATCGTCGAATTCCTGATGGCGATCATCCCGACGACGATGGTCTCGGCGCTCGCGGGCGACTCGCTGCTGCAGGTGCTCTTCGTCTCGATCCTCTTCGGCATCGCGCTGTCGATGGTCGGCGAGCCCGCCGCGCCGGTGCGCGACCTGCTCGAAAAGGTCGGGCTGGTCGTGTTCAAGCTGGTCGGCATATTGATGCGCGCCGCGCCGGTCGGGGCGTTCGGCGCGATGGCCTTCACCATCGGCAAATATGGCATCGAATCGCTCGCCAATCTCGCGGGGCTGGTCGCGACCTTCTACCTCACCTCGCTGATCTTCGTCGTCGTCGTGCTGGGTATCGCGGCGCGGCTCGCGGGTTTCTCGATCTTCAAGCTGATCCGTTATTTGAAGGCCGAGCTGCTGCTCGTGCTCGGCACTTCGTCGTCCGAAAGCGCGCTGCCCAGCCTGATGGAGAAGATGGAGCGCGCGGGCTGCGAGAAGTCGGTCGTCGGGCTCGTCGTGCCGACGGGCTACAGCTTCAACCTCGACGGTACCAACATCTATATGACGCTCGCCGCGCTGTTCATCGCGCAGGCGTGCAACGTCGACCTGTCGCTCGGCGACCAGATCGCGCTGCTGCTCGTCGCGATGATCAGCTCGAAGGGCGCGGCCGGAGTGACCGGCGCGGGCTTCATCACGCTCGCCGCGACGCTGTCGATCGTGCCGTCGGTGCCGGTCGCGGGCATGGCGCTGATCCTCGGCATCGACCGCTTCATGAGCGAATGCCGCAGCCTCACCAATTTCATCGGCAACGCGGTCGCGACGGTGGTCGTCGCACGCTGGGACAATGCGCTCGACCGCGAGCGGCTGCGCGCCGCGCTCGACGGCGAACCGCCGGCCAAGATCGCCGCGCCGCCGGTCGAACAGGACATGGACTAAGGGCCCAAAGGCCCACGACAAGGGAGAAGGACAATGAGGGGTTCACATTCGGCCATGCTGCTGGCGGGCACGGCGATCAGCCTGTTCGTTTCGGCACCGGCGCTGGCGCAGGATGGCGAGACCGCCACCGATGCGGCTGCGGCCGAAGAGGGCCAGGCCGAAGACGCCGCCGCCCAGCCCGAGATCGTCGTCGTCGGCACGCGCATCGAGGGTGCGCGCGTCACCGAGGCGCTGCCCGTCGTCGTCGTCGGCCAGGACCGGATCGACGCGATCGGCGCGGTCAGCGGCGATGAGCTCATCCGCAACATCCCGCAGATGGGCGACGTCAGCTTCAACCCCGGCAACAATGCGCAGACCAGCAACGCCGCGCGCGGCGACGTCGGCTCGGTGAACCTCCGCTCATTGGGCGTCGGCAACACGCTGGTGCTCCTCAACGGCCGCCGTGTCGTCACCCACCCCGCGAGCCAGGGACTGTCGGACACCGGCACCGTCCCCGTGCTGAGCTACAACTCGAACGCGATCCCGACCACCGGGCTCGAGCGGCTCGAGGTACTGCTCGACGGCGCCGCGGCGCTCTACGGCTCCGACGCGGTCGCGGGCGTCGTGAACACGGTGCTCAAGGACGATTACGACGGCCTCCGCCTCCAGGCGCAATATGGCGGTGCCGAGGGCACGCACCTTACCGAATTCCAAGGCAATATCCTCGCCGGCAAGAGCTTCGAGCGCGGCAATATCACCGTGTCGTTCGAATATACCGACCGCAGCGCGCTGCGCGCCGAGGACCAGGATTTCACCGCCTCGGCGAATCTGCGGCCGCTCTTCGCCGACTTCCCCGATTTCGCGGGTTCGCAGGTCCCCGACGCGCGCGCGACGCGCGGCGCCTGGCCCGCGCTGCAGGTGCCGGTGACCGGCGGCCGTCCGCGCCGCGGCACCACCAACCTCACCACCGCGGCCGGCGCCTTCACCGTGCGCCCGACGCAGCTCGGCGGCTGCACGCTCGCGCTCACCACCGACCTCTGCCTCGTCAACACCGCGCTCGCGACGAACAATGCCTTCCGCGACCTGCGTTACGACACCGCGGTCGGCACGACGGTGATGCCCAGCGTCAAACGCTACAACGCCTTCGCCAACGGTCATTACGACCTGACCGACAACCTCACTTTGTTCGGCGAGTTCGGCCATTATCGCTCGGACACGGTGCGCATCCAGCCGCCGGTGATCAACCTCAACCAGATATGGATTCCCGCGACCAACTATTACAACCCCTTCGGCCCGGTCGGCAGCCCGAACCGCCTGCCGAACCTGACCAACGTGCCGAACGAAGGCCTGCCGGTGCTGCTTACCACCTATCGCTTCGTCGATACCGGGCCGCAGACGGTCAAGGTCAGCGGCGAGCAGATCCGCGGACTTCTGGGCGTGCGCGGCGAGGCGGCGGGGTTCAAATGGGACAGCGCCTTCGTCTATTCCGAGGCCTCGGCGGTCGACTCGAGCGTCGCGGTGCGCAGCTCGGCGCTGCAGCAGAGCCTCGCGCTCGGCACTCCCGATGCGTACAACCCCTTCAACGGCGGCTGCATCGATACTTTGAGCTTCGGCGACTGCACGCCGAGTTCGCAGGTGGCGATCGACGCGATCACCTTCGACCTCAAGCGCCGCTCGAAGACGACGCTGACGATGGGCGACTTCCGCGCTTCGCGCCCCGACCTGTTCAAGCTGCCCGGCGGCGAGGTCGGCATGGCCTTCGGCGTCGAGGTGCGGCGCGAGACGCAGCGCGACGACCGCGATGCCGCGGTCGACGGGTCGAGCCCCTTCGTCGATGCGGTCACCGGCGCGGTAACGATCAGCGACGCCGCGGCGGTCAGCGACAACCCCGACACCTATGGCAAGCGCACCGTCGCCGCGGCCTATGCCGAGCTCGCGGTGCCGATCGTGTCGGAGGAGATGGGCGTGCCCTTGATGCGCCGCTTCGACGTCCAGCTCGCGGGGCGCTACGAACATTATAGCGATTTCGGCAGCGTCGCGCGGCCCAAGGTCGCCGCGGCGTGGGACGTCTTCGACGGGCTGCGCCTGCGCGGGTCCTTCTCGCAGGGCTTCCGCGCGCCGAACCTCGAGCAGGTCAATGCGGTCGAATATGCCCGCCTCGCGACCAGCCAGGATTTCCTGCGCTGCGAGGTCGATCTGCGCGCCGGGCGCATCGCCAATTTCAACGCCTGCGGCAACAATGTCGGCTATTCGCGCCGCGTGTCGGGCAACCCCGATTTGAAGCCCGAGAAGTCGACCAACTACAACCTCGGCGCGGTGTTCGAGCCGAGCTTCCTGGCGGACAGCGTCGGGCGGGTGACCTTCACCGTCGACTATTGGTCGATCCGGCAAAAGGGCATCGTCGGCATCCTCGGCAACGACACCGCGATCGCGCTCGACTATCTGGCGCGGCTGAACGGCTCGTCGAACCCCAATGTCGTCCGCGACGCGGCCAATGCCGACGATATCGCGGCCTTCGCCGGTACCGGCATCGCGCCGGTCGGCCGCATCGTCACGGTGCGCGACCAGTTCATCAACCTGCAGCCGCAGACGGTGCGTGGGCTCGATTTCGGGCTCTACTGGCAGTCGCCCAAGACCGGGATCGGCAAGTTCGACCTCGCGATCAACGCCTCGCGCCTGCTCAAATTCTCGCGCGATCCGGGGCCGGCGGTCGATGCGCTGGTCGCGGCGCGCGAGGCGGGCGACATCAATCCCGCGACCCCGCTCCCTGAGACGCAGAATCTGATCGAGGCGAACGGCCGGCCCAAATGGCGCGGCACCGCGTCGCTGACCTGGTCGCTCGGCCAGTTCCAGATCGGCGCCTTCGGCCGCTACACCGGCGCGGTCGACGAAACCGCCTTCGTCGATTTGAACGGTAATCCTTGGCGCGTGAAGTCGCAGTTCACCGCGAACCTCTATGCGCAGGTCCGCATCCGCGACGCGGCGGGGCTCGGCGGCAGCATGCGCTGGCGCGTCGGGGTGCGCAACATCGCCGACAAGAAACCGCCGCTGACGTCCGAGGGCTATCTGGGATCGCTCTACAGCCCCTATGGGC
Source organism: Sphingopyxis sp. HIX (assembly GCF_001468285.1). Lineage (GTDB taxonomy): Bacteria > Pseudomonadota > Alphaproteobacteria > Sphingomonadales > Sphingomonadaceae > Sphingopyxis. The sequence goes on from NZ_LNSB01000054.1 coordinate 29,672, forward strand.
GTTACTGGTACACCTCGGTCACCACGGAGTTCTGACGCATGAAATACGGGCACGGCATCTGGTCGATCATCGGCTCCGCCGCGCTCGTCGTCGCGCCGGCGGCAGCGGCAAAGGAGAGCGCGCCCGCGCCGACCGCCGCCGGCGCGGCGACCCCCGCCGCGGAGCAGAAGGCCGCGGCGCCGCGGATCCTGTTCATCGGCAACAGCTTCACCCAGGGCGCGCATTCGGCGGCGCGCAACTGGCGCGCGGGCAGCGTCACCGACCTCAACAAGGCGGGCTATGGCGGCGTGCCGGCGCTGTTCAAGCTCTTCGCCGAACAGGCCGGGCTCGACTACGACGTCAGCCTCGAGACGCAGGGCGGCAAGTCGCTGGGTTTCCATTATGACGAGCGGCGCCAGCTGTTCGACCGGCCTTGGGACATCGTCGTGCTGCAGGAGTTCAGCACGCTGAGCCGCGAAAAGCCCGGCGATCCCGCGGATTATTTCATCAATGTCGCGCGGCTGACCAAGCTCTTCACCGCGCAAAACCCCGCGGTCGACATCCGCCTCGCCGCGACGTGGAGCCGCGCCGACCAGGCCTATCAGCCCAAGGGCCCGTGGTACGGCAAGCCGGTGGGCACGATGGCCGAAGATTTGCGCGCCGCCGCCGACCGCGCGCGCGCCGCCAATCCCACGATCAAGGGCATCATTCCCGTGGGGCAGGCGTGGAACCGCGCGATGGCGACGGGGGTCGCCGACGCCAACCCCTATGACGGCATCGCCTATGGCCAGCTCGATCTGTGGGCCTACGACCATTATCACGCCAGCGTCGCGGGCTATTATCTCTCGGCGCTGGTGACCTTCGGCGCGATCACCGGGGTCGACCCGACTATGCTCGGCCCGAAGGAAAAGGGCGCCGACGAACTCGGCCTCTCCGACGCGCAGGCCGAGGCGCTGCAGAAGGTGGCAAGCGACACGCTGAAGGGCGGGTAGGGGCGGCTGGCCGGTATCGGGCGGGAACTGCCGTTGCTCTCCCCTCCCTGGAAGGGAGGGGCT
>NZ_LNSB01000055.1 GCF_001468285.1 Sphingopyxis sp. HIX
CTCCACCACCCTTCGGGCGGTCCCCCTCCCCACGGCTTCGCCGCAGGGAGGATTAGGAAGGCCAGTCCTTCACCCCAAAACCACCGCGGCGCCACAGCCCCGCAATCCCGACCCCCGTTTTGCCCCGATGCCGTCAAATGCCACCCCAGAAACCGGGTTGCGGCGGCGACAAGATGCCGTTCGCTGCGCGGACCCCGCCCGGGCGATCCTCTGCAAGCCAGAGCGGTCCGTCAAGGTCGGCGAAGCTGCTGGTCGCCGCGATCGCCCAGGCGGGGGCGATCGACAGCGACGAGCAGATCATGCAGCCGGTCATCACGCCGAGCCTGCGGTCGCGCGCTGCCTCTGCCAGTTCGAGCGCGGCGGTGAGCCCGCCGGTCTTGTCGAGCTTGATGTTCACGACGCCATAGCCGTCGGGCAGCGTGTCGAGATCGGCGGCGACATGCACCGCCTCGTCGCCCGCGATCGGGATCGCCGAGCGGAAGCCGGCGAGGTCGCTATCGGCGTCGGCGGGCAACGGTTGTTCGAGCAGGTCGATGCGAAGGTCGACCAGCAAATCCTGCAGGCCGGCGACTTCGGCGATGGTCCAGCTTTCGTTGGGATCGACGATCATCTTCGGCTTGGGGGCCGCGGCACGCACCGCCTTGATCTGCGCGGCCGGGTCGCTGCGGTCGACCTTGACCTTGAGCAGCGGCGCGTCGGCGAGCGCCGCCGCGGCGGCGGCCATGCGATCGGGCGTATCGAGGCTGATCGTCATCGCAGTGACGATCGGGGGCAGCGGTTTTTCGAGGCCCAGCGCGGCAGCGATATCGCTCCCCGCGAGCCGCAGTTCGAGATCCCAGAGCGCGCAGTCGACCGCGTTGCGCGCGGCACCCGCGGGCATGATGGCGAGCAGTTCGTGCCGCGTCACGCCCTGCTCGATCGCGTCGCGCGCCGCCTCGATCGCGAGGATCGTGCTCTCTTCATTCTCGCCGTAGCGCGGATAGGGGACGCATTCGCCGCGGCCGGTGACGCCGTCCTGGCTTAGCGAGACGGTGACGACCTGCGCCGCGGTCTTCGTCCCGCGCGAGATACGGAACGGGGTGTGCAGCGGCAGCGTCTCGCCCGCGACGGTCAGGGAGCGGCGCATGCGGTCAGGCGGTGGCCGCGACGCTCGGCGCGGCGGCTTCGGTGCCGAGCAGCCGGTCGAGGATCGTCTCGACCCCGAAGCGATAGGGATCGCTGGTCGGCAGTTCGAATTCGGCCTCGATCCTGGCGCAGAGCGCGCGCGCGTCCGCCTCGGACATCGCCGAGGTGTTGAGCGCGATGCCGACGACGCGGACATCGTCGTTGGTGAGCCGCGCGGCGTTCAGATTGGCCTCGATCGTCTGCGCGATGCCGGGCAGCGGATAATGCGGCAGGCCGCGCATGTGCGGGCGCACCGGGTCGTGACAGAGGACGAGCGCGTCGGGCTGGGCGCCGTGGAGCAGCCCCATCGAGACGCCCGCGAAGGAGGGATGGTAGAGCGAGCCCTGCCCCTCGATCAGGTCCCAGCCGTCGTCATCGCGTGCGGGCGACACCTGTTCGATCGCGCCCGAGATGAAGTCGGCGACCACGGCATCGAGGGGCACGCCGTCGCCCGCGACGAGGATGCCCGTCTGTCCGGTTGCGCGGAAGTCGGCGGCGACCCCGCGCCTGGCGAGCGCGTCCGCGAGGCAGAGCGTCGTGTACATCTTGCCCACCGAACAGTCGGTGCCGACGGTCAGCAGCCGCTTGCCTGCGCGCTTCCTGCCGTTGCCGACGGGGATGTCGGGACGCGGGTCGCGCACGTCGTGGAGCTGGCGGCCGAGGCGCGCGGCGGCCTCCACCAGCCGCGGTTCGGCGTTCAGCCGGTGGTGCAGCCCCGATGCGATGTCGAGCCCGGCCTCGAGCGCGGCGAGCGCGTCGAGGATCAGCGGCTCGCCGAGCTTGCCGCCGGCGTTGGCGATGCCGAGCACGAGCGTGCGCGCGCCGGCGGCGCGCGCCGCGGCGAAATCCATGCGCGGCAGGTCCAGGGTCAACGGGCAATCGTCGTGGCGAAATTCGCCGACGCTGATGTCGGGACGGAAGACGGCGAGCCCGCGCGAGGTCTTGATATCGGCGGGGTCGGTCGCGTGGCCGAGGTAGAGAAGATAGGGTGTTTCGATCATGGATCAGCGGACCTGCGTAACGGTGGAACCGCGTTCTTACGCCCGGTTGGGGCGGCGATGCATATATCTAGCGCCCCCTATCCCATAGCCTGGCGCTATAACCCCTCGAGCACGGTCGCGAGCACCGCGAGGAAGGCCGATGCGGTTTTCGATGGCGGGCGGTTCTGCAGATAGACGGCGTTGATGTCGAAAGTGATCGCGGGCTGGAGCGGCCGGCTCGACAGCCCGGGGGGCAGCGCGGCGTGCGCAGTGAAATTGTCGACGATCGCCATGCCGACCCCGGCGTTCACCAGCGCGGCGGCGACATAATAGGTGCGCGCCGACACGACCTCGTCGAGCTCGACCTCGAGCCGGCTGAGTTCGCTCGACAGCATCCGCCCGATCGGGCCGCTCTGCACCGGGCTGATGAACTTGTGACCGCGCAGTTCATCGAGGTGCAGCCGCGGCGGCGCGCCGGGCATATCCTCTTCGCGATAGATGACGAGCAACTCGCCCTCGCCGATCACCTGGTGCGCGACGGGGGCCGACAGCGGCACCTCGAAGCTGATCGCGATGTCGGTTTCATGCTCGTAGAGCTTGCGCACCATCTCGTCGTGGTGGAGCGTCTGGAGGTCGAACATGATGTCGTCGTGATCGGCGAGGAAGCGCGACACCGCCTCGGGTACCGCGCCGAGCCCGAGCGAGGGCAGCGCCGAGATGCGCAGCAGCCCGCCGCGGCCGTGGCGCAGGTTCTGGCACGCCTGGCGCAGCGAGCGCACGCGGTCCTGGATGTCCGAGACTTCGGCGAACAAAGTGTGTGCGTCCTGCGTCGGGATCAGCCGGCCCTTCGAGCGTTCGAAGAGGGTGAGGCCGATCGAGCGCTCGGCGTGGCGCAGCACCTTGGTCACCGACGGCTGCGACACGTTGAGCGACCGCGCGGCGGCGCTGACCGTGCCGTGCAGGAACACCGCATGGAAGATTTCGATCTGGCGCAGGTTCATCGCATTGGGCCTCGGGCTGGAAGTGTCGGCGCACTTTCCTCTCTATGCCATCGGGTTATAGGGGGTGCAACAACGCTGGCTGGACGTCGGGCGCCCGTTCGGGACATCTCGTCGCCGAGGTCCCGCAGAAAGGTTATGCCGATGCCGCTCGCCCCGCTTCGTCTCGTGCGTTTCATGGCCCTGCTTTCGGGCGCGGCGGCATTGCTCTCGGTATCGGGGGCGGCGGCGAAGGCCGACGAGGCGGTCGACATCATCATCCGCGGCGGGACGATCTACGACGGCGGCGAGGGCGTGCCCTTCGTCGGCGACGTCGCGATCCGCGGCGACCGGATCGTGCATGTCGGGGCGCCGGGCGGCTTTACCGCGCCGCGCATCGTCGATGCGACGGGGATGATCGTCGCGCCGGGGTTCGTCGATCCGCACACGCATGCCGATGGTTTCCTGCGCTCGCCCGACAGGGCGGTGCGCGTCAACGCGGCCTGGCTCAACCAGGGGGTGACCACGGTGATGATCGGGGTCGACGGGTCGGGCACGCCCGACGTCGCCGCCGATGCCGCGAAGCTCGAGGCGTCGGGGATCGGCACCAATGTCGTGTCGTTCGTCGGCTTCGGGCCGGTGCGCCAGCGCGTGCTGGGGCAGGATGCCCGCGCGCCCGACGCGGCGGAGCTCGATCGGATGAAGGCGTTGGTCGCGAAGGGCATGTGCGAGGGCGCGGTCGGCCTGTCGACCGGGCTCTTCTATGCGCCGCAGAGTTTCGCGACGACGGGCGAAGTCGTCGCGGTGGCGCGCGAGGCGGCGACCCGCGGCGGAATCTACGACACCCACCAGCGCGACGAATCGAGCTACAGCATCGGGCTGCTCGGATCGGTGCAGGAGGTCATCGACATCGGGCGGCAGGCGGGCATGCCCGTGCATTTTGCGCATTTGAAGGCGCTCGGCGTTGACGTCCACGGGCAGGCGGGGGCGGTGATCGCGGCGATCGAGAAGGCGCGCGCCGACGGGATCGACGTCACCGCCGACCAATATCCCTGGCTCGCCTCGGGATCGAACCTCGACGCCTCGCTGCTGCCGCGCTGGGCGGTCGACGGCGGCGGCAAGGCGCTGCTGAAGCGGCTGGACGATCCGGCGACGCTGGCGAAGATCCGCGGCGAGATGGCGGAGAACCTGCGCCGGCGCGGCGGGGCGGCGGCGCTGCTGCTGATTTCCGAGGGCTATCCCTGGACCGGGCAGACGCTCGAACAGGTCGCCGCCGCATGGAAGCTCGACAGCCGCGACGCGGCGCTGCGCATCATGCGCGCGAGCGTCGAGGCGAAGGCGCGCGGCGAGAGCGGCGGGGGCACGGGGGTCGCGTCGTTCAACATGGCGCAGGCCGACGTCGACCTGCTGATGAAACAGCCGTGGATGGTGACCTCGTCCGACGGCTCCGACGGCCATCCGCGCATGTTCGCGACCTTCCCCGAAAAATATCTGCGTTATGTGCGCGAGCGGAAGGTCATCGACCTCGCCACCTTCATCCGCCAGTCGACGGGGCGCACCGCCGACATCTACAAGCTCGACCGGCGCGGCTATCTGCGCGCGGGCTATTTTGCCGATGTGCTGGTATTCGACCCCGAGGGCTATGCGCCGCGCGCCGATTATGTGCGCCCGCGCGAGCTGAGCGTCGGGGTCGACAAATTGTTCGTCAACGGCCAGCTGGCGGTCGACGGCTCGCGCGCGACCGGTGTCGCCGCCGGGCGCGCGCTGCTGCGGCTCCGCCCGCCGGGCTGCGATGGACGGAGCTGAGCGTCAGGGCCGGCGGAGCAGCGAGACCGTGCCATGGCCGCCGTCGGCGCAGACGCTGACGATCGCCCATGCGCCCGAGGGCTTGTCCCAAAGCTCCTTGACCGCCTGGCTGAGGTCGCGCGCGCCCGTCGCGGCAAAGGGATGGCCGATCGCCACCGAACCGCCATTGGGATTGACGCGGTCCCGGGGGAAGGAGCCGAAATCGAAATCGACGCCCGCATGGTCGCGCGTCCAGCCCGGCTTTTCGAGCGCGGCGACATTGGCGAGCACCTGCGCGGCGAAGGCCTCGTGGATTTCCCACAGCGCGACATCCTCGTAGCGCAGCCCGTGCCGCGCGAGCAGCCGCGGGATCGCGAAGCTCGGCGCCATCAGCAGTCCGTCGACATGATGGTCGACCGCGGCGATCTCGTGATCGACGAGCTCGGCATAAGGCGTGCCCTCGGGCAGCTTGCCGAGCCCGGCTTCGGTCGCGACCCACAGCGAGGCGGCGCCGTCGGTGATCGGCGAGCTGTTGCCCGCGGTGAGCGAGCCCTTGTCCGACGTGTCGAATACGGGCTTCAGCGCCGCGAGCTTCTCGGCCGAGGTGTCGGCGCGCGGATTGGCGTCGCGCGCGAGCTCGGGAAGCGGCAGCACCAGGTCGTCGAAGAAGCCGCTTTCCCATCCGGCGACCGCGCGCTGGTGGCTCTTCAGCGCCCAATCGTCCTGCGCCTCGCGGGCGATGCCCCATTGATGCGCGGTCTCTTCCATATGGTCGCCCATCGTGCGCCCGGTGATGCGGTTCGCCCAGCCCTTGACCGGCAGCGTCAGGTCGTCGGCGGTCAGCGCCTGCAGCGCGGCCACCGCGGCGGGCGGGTCGGTGCGGAACAGCTTGACGATCCGCTTCGAACTGGCGGGCTTGAGCCCGATCGGCGGGCTGCTCATCACCTCGGCGCCGCCGACGAGCGCGAGCTCGGCCGAGCCGCCGAGCATGCCCGCCGCGGCAAAGGCTGCGATCATGCTCGTCGAACAGGCGAGCACCGCCGAAAAGGCGGGCACGGTCGGGTCGAGCTTCGCATCGAGCCAGATTTCGCGGCCGATATTGCTCCAGCCGAGGCTGGGGATCACCGTGCCCCAGACGAACAGATCGGGGCGCGCTTTCGCGGCCATCGCCTGGACCAGCGGGACCGACAGGCTGATCGCATCATGGTCGGCAAGCGCGCCGCCGCCGCGTCCGAAAGGCGTGCGGAGGCCGGGGGCGATAAAGATCTTCTGGGCAAAACGCTGCATGGCAAATCTCCATAATCGCGCGCGGGAGAGCGGCGGGGACGCAAGCTATGCAGCGGATGTGGGTGGCGATGGTCCGGCTGTCTACTGAACCAAAGCATATCAAAAATATCGGGTGCGAAACTTTAGCTGCGCGCGCCGTCGAGGAAGGCCGCGACGCGGTCCAGCCCATAGTCTTCGGTGACGAAGCTCTGGCCGATGCCGCGCGTCAGGATCAGCGGCAGCTTGCCGGCGCGGACCTTCTTGTCGTGCGCCATGTGCGCGGCAAGCGCGGCGCCGCCGGTGTTGATGCCCGCGCTGGCGAGGCTGTGGGGGAGGTCCACGCTGGCGAGATGGTCGCGGACGCGCGCGGCGTCTTCGGGCGGGCAGAGGCCGTTCGCGGCGGAGAATGAATGCGCGAGGACCATGCCCGCGGCGACCGCTTCGCCGTGGAGCAGGCGGTCCGAATAGCCGGTTTCGGCTTCGAGCGCGTGACCGAAGCTGTGACCGAGGTTGAGGAGCGCGCGGACGTCCTGCGTCTCGCGCTCGTCGGCGGCGACGATGCGCGCCTTGGCCGAGACGCTGTGCGCGATCGCCTTATGGCGCGCTTCGCTGTCGCCGGCGAGGAGCGCGGCGCCGTTCGCCTCGCACCAGGCGAAGAAGGCCGCGTCGTCGATCAGGCCATATTTGACGACCTCGGCATAGCCCGCGCCGAGTTCGCGGCGCGGCAAGGTTGCGAGGGTGGTCGGGTCGATGAGGACGAGCGCGGGCTGGTGGAAGGCGCCGATGAGGTTCTTGCCCGCGGGCACGTTGATCGCGGTTTTGCCGCCGACGCTGCTGTCGACCTGCGCGAGCAGGGTGGTCGGCACCTGGACGAAGGCGCAGCCGCGCTTGACGATGCTGCACGCAAAACCGACGAGGTCGCCGATCACGCCGCCGCCGAGCGCGATGACATGGTCGCTGCGCTCGACGCCCTCGCCGATCAGCCATTCGGTGAGTCGCGCGAGGCCGTCCCAGCTCTTGCTGCTTTCGCCCGCGGGGAGGACGAGCGCGCTATGCGTAACGCCCGCGGCGGCGAGCGAGGCCTCGACGGCGCCAAGATAATGCGGCGCGACATGCTCGTCGGTGACGATCATCGTGCGCGGGCGCTTCAAGAGCGGCGCGACATGCGTCCCGATCCCGGCGAGCAGGCCGTCGCCGATGAGAATGGGGTAGCTGCGGCTGCCGAGGTCGACGGTCAGGCGTTCCATGTCGAGAGAGCCTCCAATATGGCGCGCACCGTATGTTCGTGCGGGCTCGAAGCCGAGCTGACGCGGATATGCGCCTCGGCATAGACGGGGTTGCGCACCGCGGCGAGGTCGCGGAGCACTTCGCCGGGATCGCGGCCCTTGAGCAGCGGGCGGTGGCTCCGGCGCGCGACGCGCTCGACAAGCGTCGGGATGTCGGCGTCGAGCCAGATCGACAGGCTGGCGTCCTTGATCAGCGCGCGCGTCTCGTCGTTCATGAAGGCGCCGCCGCCGGTCGCGAGGACGAGCGGCTTGCCGGTGAGCAGCCTTGCGATGACGCGGCGCTCGCCATCGCGGAAATGCCCCTCGCCGAAGCGCGCAAAAATCTCCGAAATCGTCATGCCCGCGGCGCGTTCGATCTCGTCGTCGGCGTCGACGAAACGCATGCCGAGGCGCTGCGCGAGGCGGCGGCCGACGGTCGACTTGCCCGATCCCATCAGCCCGACGAGCACGATCGGCCGCGCGCGGATATCGGCGGCTGCGGGCCCGGATGTCGATCCGGCCGGGCTTTTCGGGTTTCCCGTCATGCTGGGCGCGGCTATACCGCCCGCGGCGCGCGGGACAATGGTTTTGCTGCGGCGCGCAAATATTGGGCATGAGGTGCTTGTGATCGACGGATTTGGCGAGGGCGCGCGGTGAGGAAGACCAAGGCATGGACGCTGGCGCTCGGGCTGTCGGGCTCGGCGATCGCCGCGGCGCTGGTGCTGCCCGCGCTGGCGCAGGAATCGCTGCTCCCCGAAGGCTTCGGGACGCCCGCGCCGTCGCCTGCCCCGACGCCGGCCCCCACGCCGCGTCCCGGCACGCCCGCCCCGACCGCAACACCCACGCCGACGCCGACCGGGGTGACCCCGCCCGCGGTGGTGCCGACGACCGGCGCCGCGGCCGAGGACGAGACGCTCGAAGAGGGCGAGGAGGTCGAACCCGGCACGCTGAAATACGACTTGCCGCCGGGTGCACGGCGGCTGCTGACGCGCATCGGGCCGCTGACGCCCGAGACCGGCGGGCTGGCGCCCGACGCCTTTGGGGTGCGCGGCCAATATGCCGCGGCGCTGATGCGCGCGACGCGTGGGCCGCTCGCCTCGCGCTGGGGATCGATCCTGCTGCGTCGCTCGCTCGCCTCTGCGATCGACACCCCCGCGACGATCAACGGCGCCGACTTGGCCGCCGATCGCGCGTCGCTGCTGCTGCGCATGGGTGAGGCGAATGTCGCGCGCTCGATCGTGCAGTCGGTCGACTACGACCGCGCGAGCCCGCGCCTCGTCCAGACCGCTCAGCAGGTGTTCCTGGCCAATGCCGATCCGGCGGGGCTCTGCCCCTATGTCCCCGGCGGTCTCGCGCATGGCGACGAGCATAGCTGGCGGCTGGCCGCGGGCATCTGCGCCGGGCTGTCGGGCGAAGCCGGCCCCGCGGGCTGGGCGATGAGCCGCGTGCGGTCGAGTGGCAAGGTCGCCAATTTCGACATCCTGCTAGCCGAGCGCGTGCTCGGCGCGAGCATCGCGGGCGGGCGCTCGATCACCATCCAGTGGGACAAGGTCGACCGGTTGACCAGCTGGCGCTTCGGCATGGCCACCGCGACCGCGACGCCGATCCCCGCCGAGCTGCGGGGCACCGAAACCCCCGCGATGCGCGCCTGGACCGTGCTCGCGCCGATGAGCGAGATGAACGACCGCGTCGCCGCCGCGCCCGACGCCGCCGCGCGCGGGGTGCTATCGAGCGAGGCCTATGTCTCGCTGCTGAGCGCCGCGGCGAGCGCCGAGGAACCGCCCGAGACGCTGACCGCGCAGACCGACCTGCTGCAGAACGCCTTCGGGGGCGAGAGTGCGGCCGCGCGCTATGCCGCGATGCAGGGGCTGTGGGGCCGCGGTACCGGCGATATCGACCGCTATGCCGCGCTGATCGCAACGTCGCGCGCCGCCGCGGCGCTGCCGGTTGGGACCGAGGTCGACGCGGACCCCTGGCAGTTGATCGGGTCGATGTTCGCGGGCGGTTACGACAATCGCGCGGTTGACTGGGTGCCGTCGGTCAATGTCGGCAGCCGCGCGTGGGGCGTGCTCGCGGTCGGGTCGCCGCGCGCGCTGAACGGCACCACGGCGAGCGCGGTGGGCAATTTCTCGGGCGAGGACGACAGCCCCGATTATCTGCGCTCGAAGCTGCTGCTCGCGGGGCTGGCGGGGCTCGGGCGGATCGATCCCGACCAGGCGGCGTCGGCGGCGAGCGACCTCGGCGTCGACCTCGGCAAGCAGACGCGCTGGACGCGCGCGATTTCGGACGCCGCGGCGCGGCGCGAGCCGGGCATGGTCGCGCTGCTCGCGGCGACGGGGATGCAGGGCGACTGGTCGAAAATGCCGCCCTATCATCTCTATCATATCGTGCGCGCGCTGCGCGAAGTCGGGCTGCCATCGGAGGCGCGGATGATCGCCGCCGAGGCGCTGGTCCGGGTCTGAGGTGCAGGGCAGCGACGCCGCGCTGATCGACCGGTTCCTCGAAATGATGGCCGCCGAGCGCGGCGCGGCGCGCAACACGCTCATGGCTTATCGCCGCGACCTCGAGCAGGCGGCGGCGATGGTGCCCGCGGGGCTGGAGAGTGCGGATACGGCGGCGCTGCGCAAAGTCATGGCCGGATATCAATCGCTTGCGGCGAGCAGCGCGGCGCGCAAACTGTCGGCGCTGCGGCAATTTTACGCTTTCCTGCGCGACGAGGGCGAGCGGACCGACGACCCCGCGCAGCCGCTCGCGCGTCCGGCGACGCGGCGCCCGCTGCCGCGCATCCTGACGCACGACGATGTCGAGCGGCTCTTTGCGCAGGCGGGCGAGGAAGCGGCGGGTGAAGCGCCGCCGGCGAGTGCGGTGCGGATGCTGCTGCTGCTCGAACTGCTCTATGGCTCGGGGCTGCGCGCGAGTGAGCTCGTCTCCCTGCCGCGGCGCGCGGTGGCGGGCGAGCGGCAATATCTGATCATCCGCGGCAAGGGCGACAAGGAACGGCTGGCGCCTTTATCGGAGCGCGCGCGCGCGGCGCTCGACCGCTGGCTGCCGCTCGTCGCCGACGGGTCGCCCTGGCTGTTTCCGTCGGGCAAGAGCCATGTCTCGCGCGTGCGGCTGTTCCAGATGTTGCGTGAATTGGCGGGCCGCGCGGGGATCGATCCAGCGGCGGTCAGCCCGCATGTGCTGCGCCACGCCTTTGCGACGCATCTGCTCGAAGGCGGCGCCGATCTGCGCGCGCTGCAGCTGATGCTCGGCCACGCCGATATCGCGACGACCGAGATTTACACACATGTCGACAGCCGCCGACTGGTCGAGCTGGTCAACCGGCGGCATCCCTTGGCGCGGATGGACGGCGTTGACCTGACGCCGCCATCGGCCTAGCGACGTCCCCCATGACAGCCTTTCTGGACTTCGAAAAACAGGTCGCGGCGCTCGATCGCCAGATTGCCGAACTACGCGAGATGGGCGACGATCCGTCGCTCAACATCGACAATGACATCGCGCGGCTCGAGGATAAATCCTCGAAGATGCTGCGCGACATCTATGCCAAGCTGACGCCGTGGCAGAAGACGCAGGTCGCGCGCCACCCCGACCGGCCGCATTTCAAACATTATGTCGCGGGGCTGTTCGACGACTGGATGCCGCTCGCGGGCGATCGCAATTTCGCCGACGACCAGGCGATCCTGGGCGGGCTCGCGCGCTTTCGCGGGCGCCGGGTGATGGTCATCGGGCACGAAAAGGGCGACGATATCCCGTCGCGGATGAAGCATAATTTCGGGATGGCGAAGCCCGAGGGTTATCGGAAAGCGATCCGCCTGATGCAGCTCGCCGACCGGTTCGGGCTGCCGGTGGTGTCGCTGGTCGACACCTCAGGCGCCTTTCCCGGCATCCAGGCCGAGGAGCGCGGGCAGGCCGAGGCGATCGCGCGCTCGACCGAGCAGTGCCTCGCGCTCGGCGTGCCGATGGTCGCGACGATCGTCGGCGAGGGCGGATCGGGCGGCGCGATCGCGATCGCCGCGTCGAACCGCGTGCTGATGTTCGAACATGCCGTCTATTCGGTGATCTCGCCCGAGGGCTGCGCCTCGATCCTGTGGCGCACCGCCGACAAGGCCGCCGACGCCGCCGCGGCGATGAAGATGACGCCCGAGGATCTCTTGGCGCTGAAGGTCATCGACCGCATCGTCCCCGAACCAGTGGGCGGGGCGCATCGTGCGCCCGAGATCGCGATCAAGGCGCTGGGCGATGCGATCGCGCAGGAACTCGACGCGCTGGCGGGACTGCCGCGCGAGACGATCCTCGCGGCGCGCGAGGAGAAATTCCTCGCGATGGGCCGCGCCTGAGCCCAGCGGAACCCGATCGCGGGATCGACGTTCTCCCTGACAATCCGCTGAGCAAGATGTTCATCGCGGGTCTTGCCGTGCGCCGATATAGGCTATGGCAAGCCAAACAGGACCAAAGGGAGCGCGATAATGGGCCGGAAAGTGACGACAGCATTGGCGATTTGCCTCGCCGCCGCGGTGGGCGCGGGCGGCATCGGCAGCGATGCGGAGGCCCAGACCAAGGGCAAGACCAAGACGATCAAGACTGCGACCGCGATCACCGCGAGCGAACGCAAGCAGGGCGCCGAGGCGCATCCGCAGCTCGTGCAGGAATTCGGCGGCAATTACGAAGGCCCGCAGGCGGCCTATGTCGGGCGCGTCGGGCAGAATATCGCGGTCCAGTCGCGGCTGTCGAACGCGCGCAGCGACTTCACCGTCACCCTGCTCAATTCACCGGTGAACAACGCCTTCGCGATCCCCGGCGGCTATGTCTATGTCACGCGCCAGCTGATGGCGCTGATGAACGACGAGGCGGAGCTTGCCGGCGTGCTCGGGCACGAGGTCGGGCATGTCGCGGCGCAGCACAGCAAGAAGCGCCAGTCGGCGGCGACGCGCAACACGATCCTCGGCGTGCTCGCGGGGGTGCTCGGCGGCGCGATCGGCGACAATGGCGGCCTGCTCGGCGGGCTCGGCGGATTGCTCCAGAATAATGCGATGAAGGTCGCGCAGCTCGCGACCTTGGGCTTCTCGCGCAGCCAGGAGCTGGAGGCCGACCAGCTGGGCGTGCAATATCTGAAGAGCGCGGGTTACGACCCGATGGCGCTGTCGACCGTGCTCGCGAGCCTCGCCAACCAGACCAGCCTCGAGGCACGATTGTCGGGCGGCGACGCGCGCGCCTTGCCCGAATGGGCGAGCACCCACCCCGATCCCGCCTCGCGCGTGCGCAATGCCGAGACGCTGGCGGCGCGCGCGGGCACTGGGGGCGTGCGCAACGCCGACGCCTTTTACGCCTCGGTCGATGGGGTGCTCTATGGCGACGATCCGGCGCAGGGCGTGGTCGAGGGCAATGAGTTCCTCCACCCCGACCTGCGGCTGAAATTCGCGGTGCCGAGCGGTTACGGCATGCAGAACGGCACGACCGCGGTGTCGGTGAGCGGCAGCGGCGGGCAGGCGCAGTTCACGACCGCCGCCTATAATGGCGACATGAACGCCTATATCGCCGCGGCGTTCAAGTCGGTCGCAGGCAACACCGCGCTCAGCCCCAGCAGCATCCAGCGCACGACGGTGAACGGCATCCCCGCCTATACTTCGACCGCGCGTGCGAACACGCAGTCGGGCGCGGTTGATGTCACGGTTTTCGCCTATGAATTTTCGCGGACCAGCGCCTTTCACTTCGTCGCGCTGACCAAGGCCGGCGGCGGTTCGGCGTTCAATTCGATGTACAACAGCGTGCGGCGGCTGAGCAGCGCCGAGGCGGCGGCGATCAAGCCGCGGCGGATCGACGTGGTGACCGTCGCGCGCGGCGACACCGTCGCCACGCTGGCGCGGCGCATGGCGTACAGCAATTACCAGACCGAGCGTTTCCAGGTGCTCAACCGGCTGAATGCGACGAGCCGGCTGACCCCGGGGCAGAAGGTCAAGATCGTGGTCTACGCCAGCCGCTGAGGGGCTTTAGGGCCGGGTGGCGGTTTTGGGGTGGAGAGCGGACTTTCCTAATCCTCCCTGTCGCGAAGCGATGGGGAGGGGGACCATGCGAAGCATGGTGGAGGGGTGGGTGCAGCCGAGCTCGGCGTATGACCTCCCGCACCCCTCCACCACCCTGCGGGTGGTCCCCCTCCCCACGGCTTCGCCGCAGGGAGGATTAGAATGACCGCTTCCGCCCGAAACCCACCGCTCCGCCCGATCCCGCAACCGGCGCGCAAAAAAAAGGGCGGTGGATCGCTCCACCGCCCTCTCTTGTCCTTGGTCTTCGTCCGGCGAGCCGGACGAAGCCGATCCAACGATTAGTTGGCGTCGGTCAGACCGTCATTGACGTTGTTGAACGTCGCGGTCACGCTTTCGCCGACCGAGGTCATCGCGGTGATGCCGGCGACGGCGATCAGAGCGGCGATGAGGCCGTATTCGATGGCGGTGGCGGCCTTGGTGTCGCGAACGAACTTTTTGATGAACTTCATGTCTGGTCTCCTAACAAGTCACTTGCCCGGTTGACACTCTGGTCTTGGTCAACAGGATTGGTTCTAAGCGCTATTGGTTTTGAAATTCTTAATGGCCCTAAGGATCGAATTGCCCTTTCGGAGTCCCGTTATCGGACATGTCACATTGCGTCGTTCGCGCTCGACGACACATTGTTCCACATGGTGATGGCCGATTGTCCGACCGTGCTGATGGCGCCGAGGGCGGCCATGAAGATCAGCGCGAGTATCAGCCCATATTCGACGGCTGTCGCGGCCTTGGTCGACCGTAATAGCCGGGCGATCTTGTTGGTCATATGTCCTGCCCCTGCCTTATGACAGGATCATCGTCCCTGAACCGCAAAGCCCTTTGTTCATGGCTTTTTATATGGTGCGGGCGGTCACTGGTCCGTGCCGCGTCGCGCCTTTGCCCTGAACGAAATGCAAATCAAACCTTGGCCGTGCAATTCGGGGATTCTGGTCCTAGAGTTCCCGAGGCCTACGGATTTCGCATATCAGGGTTAATAATTTGTCCTCACCTGCCTCGTTAAAAGCCGCTGAAAACTGTCTCATTGTGGTCGCGGCGGCGATGGTCGACCGCGACGGTCGCGTGCTGGTCCAGCAGCGTCCGCCGGGCACCTCGATGGCCGGATTGTGGGAGTTCCCGGGCGGCAAGCTCGAACCCGGCGAAACGCCCGAGGCGGCGCTGATCCGCGAACTCGCCGAGGAACTGGGGGTCGAGGTCGACCATGCCTGCCTCGCCCCCGCCTGTTTCGCGAGCGAGCCGCTGGGCGAGCGCCACCTGCTGCTGCTCGTCTATGCGCTGCGCAAATGGAAGGGCGTGCCCGAGGCGCGGCACGCCACGGCGCTGCGGTGGGTGCGCCCCGCCGAGCTCTATGCGCTCGACATGCCGCCCGCCGACCGGCCGCTGATCGGGTTGCTCGAGGCTTTGCTCTAGTCCTTCGGTTTGAGCGCGTCGACCAATGACGCCGTGCCGCTGCCGCGCCGCGCGGGGCGCGGCTGGTCGGGGTGCGGCGCCCAGCCGCTGAAATGGATCAGGCGAAAGACTTCGGCGACGCGGCCGTCGGGGTCGCTCTGCGCGGCGAAGGCGAGCGCGATGCGCGCAACCTCTTCGCGCGTCAGCGGCGGCGGCGCGGCGGCGAGCCGGCTCGCGAGCCCCGCGGCGCGCAGGTCGCGGACGAGCGCCAACCAGTCGCCGTACCGCACGCTCAGCGCCTCGACATCGACCACGGGCAGGGTGAAGCCGGTGCGCTGGAGCAGATTGCCCATCGCGGCGAGGTCGATCTGCGGGTGCAGCCGCGCGATCGAGCGCACCCCGTCGGCCATCACCGCGCGGCGCAGCTTTGCCAGGCTGCCGTCGCCGACGAAGCTGCCGAGCAGCAGCCCGTCGGGCGCGAGCAGGGCGCGCAGGCGGACGAGCGCGCCGGGCACGTCGTTGACGCTGTCGAGCCCGCCGGGCCACAGGATCAGGTCGAAGCTGGCGAAGGGCAGGTCGATGGCATCGGCCTCGCCGAAAAGCGCACCGGTCGCGGCGGCAAGACGCGGCCCGGCTTCGAGGATCGTCACTTCGCTGCCCATGCCGCGCAGATGCGCCGCGAGCGCGGTATCATGCCCGCCGATCAGCAGCGCGCGCGGGAAGGTGCGCGTCACCATAGCCAGCCGGTCGAGCAGGCTTTCGGCGATGATCGGCGCGAGGAAATCGGCGCCCGGCGCCAGCTTCGCGAGGCGGTCGCGCTGGGCGCGGAGGCGCGCGGCGGAGAAAAGCGGGGCGGGGGGTGGCGACATGCGGCGCTTGTGCCGCCTCGCGTCCTGCTTCACAAGCGGCACATGGGGGCAGCGACGGGCGATGTCGACGGCGGACCCTCGGCGGGACCGGCCGAAGCGGTTTTTCGCGGCCTGCAGCAGGCCGGGCGCGCGCTGGTCGACTATGCGCTGCCGCCGCGCTGCCCCGCCTGCGGCACGATCGTCGCGGGCGACCGGCAATTCTGCCTCGCCTGCTGGCAATCGCTCCACTTCCTCGACGGCCCCGCCTGCGCGCGCTGCTCGATCCCGTTGCCCGACGTGCTGCCGGGGGCGGAGCTACAGTGCGGCGCGTGCCTCGCCGATCCGCCGCCCTTCGACGCCGCGCCGTCGGCGGTGGCTTATGGCCCCGCGGCGCGCACCGTCGCGCTGCGGCTGAAATATGGGCGGCGCGTCGGGCATGCACGGCTGATGGCGGGGCTGATGGTGCGGCCGCTGACGGCGCTGGCGGGTGGGGGCGACGCCTTGCTCGTGCCGGTGCCGCTGCACCGCTGGCGGCTGTGGTCGCGCGGGTTCAATCAGGCGGCGCTGGTCGCCGCCGAACTGACGCGGCTGACCGGGGTGCCGCACGACCACGACCTGCTGCTGCGGACCAAGGCGACGGCGTCGCTGCGCGGCAAGGGGCGGCGCGAGCGCGAAAAGATCGTCGCGGGCGCGTTCAAGCTCGCCGAGGGCGCGAAGGCGCGTGCCGCGGGGCGCCATCTGATACTGGTCGACGATGTCCACGCCAGCGGCGCGACGCTGCGCGCGGCGGCGAAAGCCCTGCGGCGCAGCGGCGCCGCGCGCGTGTCGGCGCTGTGCTGGGCGCGGGTCGTCCCCGATGCGCTGGCGAGCGGCAACATATTTGACTTTGCTTCGTTGGATTCCGATATGGTTGACGAAAGGATGACAAGGTAGCCGCCATGGCCAAGATCGAAGTGTTCACCAAATTCTTCTGCCCCTATTGCACGCGCGCGAAGGCGCTGCTCGACGGCAAGGGCGCGGAGTATCAGGAAATCGACGTGACGATGGACCGCGCCGGGTTCGAGGCGATGGTCGAGCGCGCCGGCGGGCGCCGCACCGTTCCGCAGATCTTCATCGACGGCAAGCATATCGGCGGCAGCGACGACCTCGCCGCGATCGACGCCAGGGGCGGGCTCGATCCGCTGCTCGGCACGGCCTGAGTCCTTGATCGTCTTCGACCTTTGCTGCGCCGCCGGCGACCACCGGTTCGAGGCCTGGTTCAAGAGTAGCGAGAGCTTCGCCGACCAGCAGGCGCGCGGGCTGATCGCCTGCCCGATCTGCGGCGACAGCGACGTGACGAAGGCGGTGATGGCGCCGCGCGTCGGCGCGAAGTCGAACCAGCAGGTTGCACCCGCTTCGCCCGCAGCCCCCGACAGCGCGGGCGAGGTGACCCCCGAGCTGGTGCGCAAGGTCATGGCGGGGATCGCCGCCAAACAGGCCGAGATGCTGCCGCAGTCGCGCTGGGTCGGGCGCGATTTCGCCGATGCCGCGCGCGCGATGCACGAGGGCCGCGCGGCCGAAGATCTCATCCACGGCCAGACCTCGCCCGAGGAAGCGCAGGCGCTGCGCGACGACGGCATCGCCGCGATGCCGTTGCTCGTCCCCTTCGTGCCCCCCGAAGCGACGAATTGATCGCGCACATTATCGGGCCGATTGACGCTGCCCGCGCCGCGCCGCTACACGGGCGCCGGCGCACCCGTAGCTCAGCAGGATAGAGCATCAGATTCCTAATCTGGGGGCCACAGGTTCGAATCCTGTCGGGTGCACCATTTCGCTGCGGCGCTGCATCGTCGCCGTCGAACGCACCGAACCCTTTGGTCAGGAAAATCCCGATCTCATGCGATCTCGTAGTTGCGCCCGAAGTCGGGCGGCGGCGGGCCGTCGGCGGACCACAGGAACATGCCGTCCTTCTTCGTCCACTCCTTGGCCTCCCACTGGAAGGACGCGGGGATAAAATCCATGTCGTGGAAATATTCGGCCATGCCGTTCCACGGATCGCGGAAATAGTGGAAATAGTTGGAGCCGACGCCGTGGCGCCCCGGCCCCCAGGCATGCTTATAGCCCTTTTGGTAAAGTCGCACCGCCGCGACCTCGGCCTCGTCGATATTGGCCATTTCGAAACTCGCGTGGTGGAAGCCTGGGGCGTCGGATTTCAGCATCGCGAGCACATGATGGTCGCTGTCGCCGGGCAGGCGCATGAAGGCGGCATAGCCATCGACGATGCGGTCGCTGACGACGAAGCCGAGCGTGTCGCAATAAAAGGCCGACTGCGCGATCACGTCGCGCGCGAAGAGGATGAAATGGCCCATGCGGCGCGGGCGCGGCTGCATGTCGAAGGGCGGGCACCCCTTGTCGCCGATGCGGTCGAGGAGGCCCGGCCGGTTGATCGCGGGCGCGGCGTCGAGGCCCTGCCAGGGCGCGGGATCGGCGACCTGCACGTTGACCAGCGTTCCCTCGGGATCGCGGAACCAGATATCGCCGGGGGCGCCGGCATAAGGCGGATCGAGCCGCTCGATGCCCTTCGCCTGCAATCGCGCGTCGATCGCCGCGAGGCCGACGGCATCGGTGCCCAGCGAGAAATGGTGGAGCTTGCGGTCGCGCCCGGTCTCGATCAGCACGATCTGGTCCTGCGCGCGCCCGTGGCAGCGCATC
This sequence comes from Sphingopyxis sp. HIX, assembly GCF_001468285.1. Taxonomy (GTDB): domain Bacteria; phylum Pseudomonadota; class Alphaproteobacteria; order Sphingomonadales; family Sphingomonadaceae; genus Sphingopyxis. The sequence goes on from NZ_LNSB01000055.1 coordinate 18,404, forward strand.
GCGACATGATCGGCGCGCTCGACCGCCCCGAGCCCGAAGGCGTCGTAGAAATCGACCCCGACTTTCAGGTCGGGAATCCCCAGCGCGACATATTGCATCGAGGTGATCATCTCTCTCTCCCTTCGGCGCCTTTGCGCCTTATGCCGCGAGCTTCGCCGCGGTCCTTGCAATCAGCGCGCCCTGGTGCCGCGCGCCCGCCAGTTCGTTCTCCGACGGCTGGCGCTCGCCCTTGCCGCCGGCGATCGTCGTCGCGCCATAGGGCGAACAACCGCTGACCTCGTCAAGCGTGAGCTGGCCCTGGAAGCTGTAGGGCAGGCCGACGATGGTGAGCCCCAGGTGCATCAGATTGGTGATCAGCGAGAAGAGCGTCGTCTCCTGCCCACCATGCTGGCTGCCGGTCGACACGAAAGCCCCGCCGACCTTGCCGTTCAAAGCGCCGCGCGCCCAGAGCGGTCCGGTCTGGTCGAGGAAGGCCGCCATCTGCGACGGCATCCGGCCATAGCGCGTCGGCGAGCCGAGGATGATCGCGTCATAATCGGGCAGCTCGTCGACGGTGCACAGCGGCGCCGCCTGGTCGGTCTTGAAATAGGCCGCGGCGGCGACCTCGGCGGGCACGGTTTCGGGCACGCGCTTGATCACCGCCTCGGCGCCGCCTTCGCGCACGCCCTCGGCGATCGCGCCCGCCAGCGTCTCGATATGGCCGTAGCTCGAATAATAGAGGATCAGGACTTTGGTCATCTGGGAGTTCCTTGGTTTCAGGCGGCGGGTTCGGCGGTGGCGATGCCCATGCCGGCGTTCCATTGCGGGATCGGGTGATAGAGGATGTGGCGCGGGGTGAAGGGTCCGGCCGCGGCCATGGCGGCATAGGCGGCGACCCAGTTGCGCACCTCGTGCCCGCCGCAGCCCGCGACCGCGGTGAGCTCGGCTTCGTCCAGTTCGCCGACAGTCTCGAAATCGGCCGCCGCCATCTGCACCATGAAAGCGCGATCCCATTCGGGCGCGAGCGGCGTCGCGCGACCTTCGCCGCGGGCGAGCTTGCGCGCGGTTTCGAAATTCGCTTCCTCGCGCGCGCGGCGCTCCTCGATCGGCGGGTTGCGCCCCGCGATCAGCTTCTCGGCCACCGGCGGCGGCGCGGTACGGATGTCGGGGATCGGTGGATCGTGCGACAGCCCGCCCGACCCCAGGATCAGCACGCGCTTGTTCAGCCCGGCCGCCCAGCGCCCGACCGCGTCGCCCAGCCGCCGGACCTGGTTGATCGAGGGGAGGGGCGGTCCCGCGCAATTGATATGGATCGGCAGCAAGGGCCAGGCGTCGACGCGCCCGCCGAGCAGCACGAGCAATTGTGCAAAGCCGTGATCGGCCTGCATCCGGTAGGACATGGCGATGTCGACGTCGGCGGCGTGGAGCGAGCGGATGCAGTCGAGCGCCAGCTCCTCGGGCACGTCGAAGCTGCCGCTGCCGATATCGTAATCGCCGATCGCCTCGGCGCGGATGCCGACGGTGAAGGGCGGCAGCATGTCGTAGAAGAAGCCCTTGAAATGGTCGGGCGCGAACTGGATCACCAGCTCGGGATCGAAGGCGCGGACCTCGTCGCCGAGCTTGGCGAACGCAGCGCGCACCTCGGCATCGACCGCCGGGTCGGCGTCGACATGGTCCATCAGCGGCGTATGCGACGCGCAGATCAGGCGCACGGTCATGCGAACCGCTCCGTCACGCGGGCGTCAGCGCGTGGGCGCGCAGGAAATCGAGATGGAGCGTGTTGAACTCGTCGGCCTTTTCCCACTGTGGCCAATGCGCGCAATCCTCCATGACGATCAGCGGATGGGCATTCGGAATCGCGGCGACGAAGCGCTGGCCGGTCGCGACGGGCGCGGTCGGGTCGTGGTCGGTCCAGATCACCAAAGTGGGCGCGCTGATGCGCGCCAGGCTCGCGTCGGTCAGGACGTTGCGCATGCGGATGTCCATATTCTGCAGGCACAGAATATGTTCCATCGCCTGCAGGAACCCCGGCTGGGTATAGATGGCGAGGCGGAGCTCGATCAGGTCCTCGGTTACCCGCGACGGATCGTTCATCAGCCATTCGAGCCGCGCGCGGACGGTCTCGTAGCTCGCCTCGGCGACCGCCTTCATCGTGACATTATAGACGCGCTCCATCACCTTGGGGTCGGTGTTGAGCCCGCCCGCGGTGTTGAGCGTCAGCGACGCGGTGCGACCCGGATGGTCGATCGCGAACTGCGCCGCGATCCAGCCGCCGAGCGACTCGCCATGGACATGGATGCGCGCGAGGCCGAGCGCGTCGCAGAAATCGAGCAGATGCTGCACATAATGGCGGATCTCATAGTCATGGTCGGGCTTGTCGCTGTAGCCATGGCCGACCATGTCGAGCGCGATCGTCCGCCAATGTTCGGCGTGGGGCAGGATGTTGCGCGTGAAGGCCTCGAGGTGGCCGCCGGTTCCCGGAATGAACACCACCGCCTCGGACGCGGTGCCGTCGCCCGCCTCGATGTAGCGGGTGCGCACCGGCCCCGCCTGGACATAGCCCAGGCGGATCGTGCCCGCCGCGATCTGTGGCCAAAGGAACATCCTGTCTCTCCCCGTTGATTCGAGATACATCCTAGCATGCTAGTAGACAAAGGCAAGATGGAGATGTGCGGGAGGGCGGATCTGGGTGTTTGGAGATGGTGATGGCGCGCGAGAGGCTAATGCGGTCGCGGCGTGGTATGCGGCGGGCAGCCTTGGGGTGATGAGCTGCCGTAAAGATCCTCCCCTTGGCGGAGCCATGGGGAGGGGGAGTGCAGGGTTGGATTGCCCCCGGCAATCCAAGTCCAGTCGGGGGGACTGGACGACCCAGCACTCCGCGAAGCGGTGGTGGAGGGGTCTGGCCTTGCACCGACGCCTGAAGGCGTCGAACCCCTCCGTCAGCGCTTCGCGCTGCCACCTCCCCATCGCTGCGCGTGGGGAGGATCTTTACGTCCGCAATCCGCCCGAAACTCGCCGTCCCTAATTGAATCGCTCTATGTCGCGCGTCGCAAATGGCATCGGGTTGCGGCGGCGAAAAATGGGAACATTCATCCCGAGCCTCCGTCGCATAGCAAAGCGTCTCGCCACGCCCCGACGCTGCACTCTTGCATTCTAGCACTAGCCACTGATATGTCCGCCCCGGGCTTGGGCCCGGCATTTTCGCGACCAGGGGACGGGCGTTGAACAAGAAGGACGAGATCTACGACCTGCTGGTCAGCCACCTGGTCGACGCCCAGTACAGCTTCGGCCAGCGCCTGTCGGTCAAGGAACTCGCCGCCGACACCGGGGCCAGCCGCCAGCCGATCATGGCCGCGCTCAACCGGTTGAGTTCGGAGGGATTCGTGCGGATCATCCCGCAGGTCGGCTGCGAAGTCGTCAATCCCGGCCCCGACGAAATCGCCGATTTCTACCTGATGTTCGAACGCCTGGAGGGCCTGCTCGCCGAACTGGCGGCGGCGCGGCGGACCGAGGAGCAGATGCGCGACCTGCGCGCGCTCCAGGCGCGGATCCTCTCGATCGACTTCGACGATCCGCACAGCGCCGCCGAATATGGCCAGCTCAACCGCGCCTTTCACCAGCTGATCCACGACATGGCGCAGTCGCCCTTCGTCGACGAGCGGCAGAACAGCAATTTCAACATGTCGGATTTCTTCATCAACCAGGCCGGCGGGTTCGACCATTTCATGGCCGATGCCGCGCGCGAGCATGACGAGATCATCGAGGCGATCGCCTCCAAATCGCCCGGACGCGCGCGGGCCCTGGCCGAATCGCACATCGCCGCGGTCGCCTCTTCGGTGCTCGGCGGGCTCCGGCGCAGCCGCGCCGCCTGAAGCTAACATACTTGCATGCCAGTTCGCTTTGCGGTAAGGCGGAGCCATAGGAGGCGCATCCTGTCGCGAATCGTGGCGGCTGGTCTCTGACGAACAAGCACATGCAAAGCGCCCGCCAGAGGCGCCGGGTTGGAGAGGAAGACCATGGCCGAGGGCCCGACCGCCGGTTCCGCTTATGACGCCGCCGCGCTGCGCGAGAAATATCTCGCCGAGCGCGACAAGCGCCTGCGCCGCGACGGCCACAGCCAATATGTCGATGCGAGCGGCGACTTCTCGGACTTCGTCGCCGACCCCTATGTCGAGCCCGGCTTTACCCGCGACGCGCTGACCGAAGCGGTCGACGTCCTGGTCGTCGGCGGCGGCATGGGCGGGCTCCAGACCGCGGCCGAACTGCGCCGCCGCGGCATCGACGATTTCCGCATCGTCGAACAGGCGAGCGACTTCGGCGGCACCTGGTACTGGAACCGCTATCCCGGCGTCCGCTGCGACATCGAATCCTATATCTACATGCCGCTGCTCGAAGAGGTCGGCACCGTGCCGACCGAGCGCTATTCGACCGGCGCCGAAATCTTCGCGCATTGCCAGGCGATCGGCCGGCACTTCGACCTCTACGACCGCGCGCTGTTCCAGACGCGGGTCGAGGCGATGGTCTGGGACGCGGCGGCGGATCGCTGGGTCGTCACCACCGACCGCGGCGACCGCATCGCGGCGCGCTTCGTCACCGTCAGCCAGGGGCCGCTGGCCAAAGTCAAGCTGCCCGGCATCCCGGGCATCCGCGACTTCCAGGGGCGCATGTTCCACTCGGCGCGGTGGGATTATGATTTTACCGGCGGCGATGCGAGCGGGGGGCTCGATAAGCTCGCCGACAAGCGTGTGGGGGTGATCGGCACCGGGGCGACCGCGGTGCAGATCGTCCCCCGCGTTGCCGAACATGCGAAAGCGCTGTTCGTCTTCCAGCGCACGCCGTCGTCGATCGACGTCCGCGCCAACCGGCCGACCGACGCCGCGTGGCTGACCGGCCAGCCCGCGGGGTGGCAGCGCCGCCGGATGGACAATTTCCTGGGCATCGTGTCGGGCAAGCCGGTACCCGAAGTGCTCGTCGACGATCGCTGGGGCGACCTGTTCCTGCGCTTCGGCGAACTGATGCACGCGGCGCAGGCGTCGGGCGAGCCCGTCGACCCGCATGCGGCGATGCAGCAGTCGGATTTCGAGAAGATGCAGGCGATCCGCGCGCGCGTCGAGGAGCAGATCGACGATCCGGACCTCGCCGAGCGGCTGAAGCCCTGGTATAATTTCCTCTGCAAACGGCCGCTGTTCAGCGACGAATTCCTGCCCGCGTTCAACCGGCCCAATGTCACGTTGGTCGACACCGACGGGCGCGGCGTCGAGCGCATCACCGAAAGCGGGATCGTCGCCAATGGGCAGGAATATCCGCTCGACCTGATCATCCTCGCCACCGGCTTCGACGTCGGGGCGCCGCCGCACAAGGTCGGCGGCTACGAGGTGGTCGGCCGCGACAGGCAGACGCTCGCCGATCGCTGGGACGGCGATCTGCGCACGCTGCACGGCACCCAGCTCAGCGGCTTTCCCAATTTCCACATCGTCGGCGGCACCCAGCAGGGGACGACCGCGTTCAACTTCACCCACACGCTGCGCATGCAGGCCGAGCATGCGGCGGAGATCGTCGCGCATTGCCGTGACGCCGGCATCGCGGCGCTCGAGCCGACCCCCGACGCCGAACGGCGCTGGCACGACCTGCTCGAGGAAAAGCATGTCGACCACGAGCATTTCTATGAGGAATGCACGCCGGGCTTTTTGAACAACGAGGGCAAGTTCCGCGACATGCCGACCTTCGTCGGCGCGACCTACGGCGGCGGCCCGCTCGAATATGAGCGGCTGCTCACCGCGTGGCGCGCCGCGGACATGCAGCGCGACCTCGTCGCCCCGCCCGCTGCCACCGAAGATTCCGAACCCCGCCGCGCGGCGGGCTGAGCGGGCGGAACAGCTCGGGCGGGAAAAGGCGTGAGGCTTTTTCTGCTTGAAACTTACATGCTAGAATGCAAAAATCGAGAGGGGAGAGACGATGAACAACAGGATCCACAGGCTGCTGGCCGTCGGGACCGCGCTCGGCGTGCTGGCCGGGGCACAGGGTGCGCGGGCGCAGGACTCGGCGGGCGCCGCTGAGCCCGATAGCGGTTACCAGCTCGAGGAAATCGTCGTCACCGCGCAGAAGCGCGCAGGCGACCTGCAGGATACGCCGATCGCGATCTCGGCGTTCAGCGGCGAGACGCTCGAGGATCGCGGCATCAAGGATATCGCCAACCTGCAATCCTATGTCCCCAACCTCCAGATCGGGCAGGAACAGGACGGCACCAAGATCGCGCTGCGCGGCATCGGGCTCCAGGGCACGACCTCGATCTCGGACTCGGGCATCGCCTTCTACATCGACAATTTCTACGTCGGCCGCCCCGCGGGGGGCAGCGCGGTCTTTTTCGACATCGACCGGATCGAGGTGCTGCGCGGTCCGCAGGGCACGCTCTATGGCCGCAATGCGACCGGCGGCGTCGTCAATGTCATCTCGAAGCGGCCCGACCCCGACGAATTCGCGGGGCAGGTCGGCGCCAGCTACGGCTCGCGCAATTTCTACGAGGGTCGCGCGATGCTCAACGTGCCGCTCACCGAAATCGCGGCACTGCGCGTGTCGGCGGTCTATTCGGAGGAAGACGGCTATATCAGGAATGTCTCGACGCTTCCGGGGACCAAGGATGGCTTCGGCAGCGATGGCGACTATAGCGTCCGCGGCCAGCTGCTCGTCGGCACCCCCGACGAGATCGAGGTCCATCTGTTCGGCAATTATTCGAAGCAGAACGGCAGCGGCATCACGATGAGCTATCTCGAGCGCAACATCGGCGGCCCGCCGCCGGTGCAGGCGCTGCTGCGCACCATCCCCGCCGACAATCCCAACCCGCGGATCACCAACAATAATTTCCCCGGCTATCTCGACATCGAGACGACGACGACCTGGGCCAAGCTGACCAAGGACTTCGGCAGCGTCGAGGCGGTGATCCAGGGCGGCAAGATGTGGCAGACGAGCGACCTCGTCCAGGATTTCGACGGGTCGGGGGTCGATGTCGGCCGCTTCCGCAAATATCAGACGAGCAACGCGACCAGCCTCGAGGCGCGGCTCGCCTCGACTGGCGGTGGGCCCTTCACCTGGATCGTCGGCGGCTATTATTTCAAGGAAAGCGTCTATATCCTGCGCGACGTCCGGCTGAACGGCCTGACGCCGGGGGGGCAGATCACGCTGCCGCCCTTCCTGCTCGACGAATATGGCACCAGCCGTACGATCGCCGCCTTCGGCTCGGCGACCTATGCGATTGCGCCGACCTTCCGCGTCACCGCGGGGGTGCGCTACACCGACGATTACAAGGGCGGGCGCAAGATCACGCGGGGCAATTTCGGCCAGCCTTTCCCGCCCGACATCCCCAACGCGCAGTTCAGCGGCATCACCGGCTTCGACAAGATCAACTGGAAGCTCGGGCTCGAATGGGACGCCGCCGACGACACGCTCGTCTACGCCAGCGTGTCGACCGGCTACAAGGCGGGCGGTTTCAACATCTCGTCCGACGCCTCGCCCTATCAGCCCGAGAATATCACCGCCTATGAGCTCGGCATCAAGACCGACTTCTGGGACCGCCGTGCGCGTGTCAACGTCGACGCCTTCTACTACGACTATAGCGACATGCAGCTCACGACGCTCGGCACCTTCGGGCCCAGCAATGCGCCGGGGCAGTTCACCGTCAACGCGGGTTCGGCGCGCATCTACGGTATCGAGCTCGACACCCAGTTCAAGGTGACCCCCGACCTCCTCTTGATGGCGAGCTATGCCTTTACCGACGCCAAGTTCACCGAGCTGTTCAACGCCGACCCGCGCAACAATATCCGGCTCGACCTTTCGGGGAACACGGTCCCCTATGTGTCGCGCCACGCGATCAACCTCGGCGCGCAATATGACGTCGAGCTGGGCGATGCCGGAACCTTGAGCTTCGGCATCAACCACGGCTGGCACTCGAAGAAATGGCTGCGCGAGTTCAACAATCCGGTGATCGATCTGGTCCCCGCGAACGGCAAGACCGACATCACGGTGAGCTTCGAGGTCGCCGACACCGGGCTCAAGATCACCGGCTACGTCACCAACCTCGAGAACGATATCGAGCGCAACAATATCTATGTCAGCCCCGGCTTCATCGGGTCGAGCGCGGTGACGAGCTATTCGAAACCGCGGACGATCGGCGTGCGCGCCGACTGGAAATTCTGACCTCCCGGAGGGGGATGGTCCCAATAATCCTCCCTGTCGCGAAGCGATGGGGAGGGGGACCATGCGAAGCATGGTGGAGGGGTGTGGCGGCGTCGAACCGACGCTCAAGGCCTCGACCCCTCCACCGCCCTGCGGGCGGTCCCCCTCCCCACGGCTTCGCCGCAGGGAGGATTAAGAAGGCAAAAGCCCATTGGCGCCGCCGCGCGCATCGGGCATGGCGTGCCCTCATGAGCCGACCCGACCTCACCGACGCCGATGCGCGCGCCGCCTATCGCAACGAACTGCGCGGGGTGGCGCGCTGGCCGCGGACCGTGGGGCTGCTCTGCGTCTTCGCCTCGCTGGGGCTGTGGGCCTGGCCGCAGAGCGGCGGGCCGTTGGTGCTGGGGCCGCTCGCGACCGAGAGCTGGGGCTGGATCATACTCGGGGTCGGCTGGGCGATATTGCTGTGGGCGATCGTCACGCGCACGCGCTACCACCGCGCGCGGATGGACGAGCCCGAGGCTTAGCTGCGCAAGAACGGGCCCTTCGCCCGCGTCCGCGCCTGACCCGCGGGCACTCCCGCCAGTTCGCGAAATTCGCGCGCCATATGCGCCTGGTCGGCATAGCCGCGCTCGGCGGCGTGGCCCGCGAGGCTCGCTTCGCCGGGGAGGGTTTCGAAGGCGGCCTGGAAGCGGCGGAGGCGGAGCCACGCGCGCGGTGGCAGGCCGACGTGCGCGGCGAACCAGCGCTGGAGCATGCGCGGCGGCATGGCGGTGGCGCTCGACATCGCGGCGACGCTGGGCGCGGCGAGGATCGCGGTGCCGATGGCGTCGAGCCCGGCCTCGGCGGCGAGGCGCGCCTCGATCGCGCCAAAATCGGGCGCGTCCCACGCGGCCCAGCGGCCGTGGAGGTCGGCGAGGGGGATGGTGCCGACGACGCTCCACGCCCAGGGCCAGAGGCGGAGCGCCTCGAACGCGGCGTCGCCGCTTATCTCGAAAGGCTGCGGGCGATCGACGAGGCCGACGACGAAGGCCGACGGTTGCTCGCCGTCCCAGCGCGAGCGCCCGCGGGTGCGGCGGATGATCTCGACGCAGCCGTCGGGGGTCGCCTGCTGCGGCAGCCATGCGCCGGGCGCGCCGTCCGCGGCGAGCGTCCAGCGCGCCTTGACCAGGCCCGCGAGCTGCGGCGGCGGCGGGGTCTCGCGATAGTCCATCGCCGCCCTTAGACGCCGATCTCGGCGCGCGTTCAAGGGGCGGCCAATGGCGGCGCGCCGCGACTCCGTCTTCGGGTGGGGGCGATGATCGAAGAGAGGGAATTTCCCATGGCCATTCGTTCTGTTGCCGCACTGCTTGCCTTGCTCTCCTGCACCGCGCCGCTTCAGGCGCAGACGATCCGCGATCCTGCGCTCGCCGGCGCGAGTCCGGTCGCGATGGGGAGCTTCGTCGGGGCGCGGCTGCGCATCCCGCTCGGCGGTACCGGAGAGGGCGGCGCGCCGATCCGCGCCGGGCTGACCGTCGCGCCGATGCAGCGGAGCGGCGGGGCGGGCGACGTCGCGCCGGTATGGCGGATCGGCGACGGGCTCGAATTCGGCTTCACCAGCGACGCGCCGGTGGCGCATGTCTCGCTCGGCGGGCAATATCTGGGCCCGGCGCGCTACGCCCCCGGCGGCAAGGCGGCGGCGAAGGCGCGGACCAACCTGTCCGACGGCGAGACCGTCGCCGCGGTGGTGGTCGGGCTGGCGCTGCTCGCCGGCGGCGGGCTGCTGCTCGCGCTCGACGCCGCGGGCGACCCCGATCCGTGCGAGCCGGGCGGGTGCAATAATAATTAGGGCTTAAGATCCTCCCCACGCGCAGCGATGGGGAGGATCGGGCGAATGCCGATCCGAGGTTTCCGACTCCCCGTACGTGTCGCATCGGTTCAAGACCGGGGCGGCGAAGCGTGGCAAAGCGCGCGGGACAGGAGGCGTTTATGAAGGCATTTATGGCGACGGGTCTGGCGGCCCTGCTGGTGGCGGCCAGCCCCGCGGCGAAGGTCGACGATCTCGCGTGGATGGCGGGGCAGTGGAGCCGCGAGGAGGGCGGGCGCTGGACCGAGGAGAGCTGGGCCAGCCCGCGCGGCGGGACGATGCTGGGGCACAGCCGCTCGGGTGCGGGCGACAAGCTGCGCGAGTTCGAGTTCCTCCGCATCGCGGCCGATGCCGAGGGCGTGCCGACCTATTATGCGCAGCCCGGCGGGCGGCCGCCGGTGGCGTTCCGGCTGGCGAAGCGGGAGGGGACGAGCGCGACCTTCGAGAATGCCGCCCATGATTATCCGCAGCGCATCGCCTACGTCCGCGACGGCGACACGCTGACCGCGACGATTTCGGCGATCGACGGGTCGCAGGCGATGGGCTGGACCTTCCAGCGCCGCTGAACCGCCGCTACCGTCGCGCCCGGCGCAGGCGCGAGAGGAGCGACGGTGGACAAGACGGGACGGCTCTTTGCGATCATCGACAGCCTGCGCCGACGGCGGCGGCCGGTGACCGCGGAGATACTCGCCGAGGAGCAGGGGGTGTCGGTGCGCACCCTCTATCGCGACGTGCAGGCGCTGATCGCGCTGGGCGCGCCGATCGAGGGCGAGGCGGGGGTCGGCTATGTGCTGCGCCCGGGATTCTTCCTGCCGCCGCTGATGTTCACCGCCGACGAGCTCGAGGCGCTGGTGCTCGGCGCGCGCTGGGTCGAGGGGCGGCAGGACGGGGCGCTGTCGCGCGCGGCGGGGCTGGCGCTCGCCAAGATCGCGGCGGCGAGCCCCGACGATCTGAAGCAGCGGATCGACGAGTCGGGACTGTGGCCGGTGAACAGCCGCTGGCGCGAGAGCAATGCGCCGTTGCTCGCGACGGTGCGCGAGGCGATGCGCGCCGAAAAGACGCTGCACATCGATTATGCCGACGAAAAGGGCGCGGCGACCGAGCGCGCGATCTGGCCCGCGGCGCTCGCCTATTTCGAGGACCGGCAGGTCATCGCCGCCTGGTGCCTGCTGCGGCAGGATTTCAGGAGTTTTCGCATCGACCGCATCGCCGCGGCGCGGATCGGCGACGCCCGCTTCGGGCGGCGGCGCGCGGTGCTGATGGCCGATTGGTGGCGCAAGAACGGCTATGACGACGCCTCCTGACAGGATCTGTCAGGGGGGTGGGCTAGAGATTTTCGGGTGAGGAGCGCCGGCGGACGGCGCGTCAGACCGGAGAAGACCGATGCTCAAGACCCACCATGGTTCGTGCCACTGCGGCGCGGTGAAGTTCGAAGCCGAACTCGACCTCGAGGCGGGGACGGGCAAGTGCAATTGTTCGATCTGCACCAAGAAGCGTGGCTGGAGCGCGCAGATCAAGCCCGACGCCTTTCGCCTGCTGACCGATCCCGCGGCGCTGTCGGACTATCAGTTCGGCTCGTCGAGCGTGCATCACCTCTTCTGCAAGACCTGCGGCGTGTCGCCCTATGGCCAGGGCTATGTCGAAGAGATCGGCGGGGCCTATGTCTCGGTGGCGATCGCGTGCCTCGACGATCTGACGCCGGCCGAGATGGCCGCGCTGCCGGTGCAGCATATGGACGGCGCGGGGAATAATTGGTGGAACCCGCCGGAGGTGACGGCGCATATGTGACGAAAGGCGCGACCTTTTATAGGGTGGCGGGGAACGACGGCTTTGGGGTGAGGAGCGGACTTTCCTAATCCTCCCTGTCGCGAAGCGATGGGGAGGGGGACCATGCGAAGCAT
>NZ_LNSB01000056.1 GCF_001468285.1 Sphingopyxis sp. HIX
GTTCGATAAGGCCATCCCGCCGATCTCGGCCGAGAACGACCCCGAACTCGACGTGCCGCTGGAATCGATCGCCGAATTCGAACGCCGCCAGGCGGCCAAGGCCGCCTCCGAAGGCGAAACCCCGCCCGGCGCCGAACCCGCCCCGACCCCCGCGCTCGCCGACGGCGACGCGGTCGAGGCCATCGGCGACGCGCCGATCAACGACGTCGAACTCGCCAAGCCGCTGCCGCCCCTCGAGAATTTCAATGCCGAGCCGGTCGAATTCGCCGAACCCGAGTCCGCCGACGAGAGCGTCAAGGTCGCTTACACCGTGCAGGTCAACGGCCTCGAGGCTGCCGACGACAGCACCGATGCCGACCTCGCCGACCTGTTCGGCGACCTGTCGGCGCTCTACGACGGCGACGGCGAGGCCGCGAACGCCGCGATGGTCCGCGCGCGGCTGACCGCCGACGCCGACCTGATGCGCCGCGTGCTTGCCTCCGAGGGCTATTACGACGCGCGCGTCGACACCCGCCTCGACCGCGGCGGCGGCGGCGGCGGCCAGAATGGCGGGCAGGGCGGCGGACGCGGCAACGGCCGCGGCGAAGGCGCCGCCGCTCCAGCGACCGCCCCGGCCGGCGGCGCCGCACCCGACACCACCCCGGGCCAGCGCCGCCCGCTCATTGCGATCATCGACGTCGTCCCGGGCCAGCGCTACACCTTCTCAGACATCGTCATCGACGCGGCGCCCACCATCCCGCCGACGCTGATCAAGGATAATTTCCCGCTCGCGATCGGGGAACCGATCGTCGCGCAGCGCGTGCAGGGCGCCGAAGCCGCCATCGCGCTCAAGCTGCCCGAGGAAGGCTATCCCTTCGCGGCCGTCGGCCAGCGCGACATATTGCTTGACGGCGCGACCGGCGACGGCGTCTACACGCTCCCCGTCGACATCGGCCCGCGTTCGCGCTTCGGTGGGTTCGAGACCACGGGCAAGCTCGCGTTCGACGTCGAGCATGTCGAACTGCTCGCGCGCTTCAAGCGCGGCGACCTCTACGACAGCCGCAAGGCCGACGACCTGCGCCAGGCGCTCGTCGCGACCGGGCTCTTCGCGACCGTCTCGGTCGAGCCGCAAAAGACCGGCGAGAGCGCGGGCGACGACACCGAATATGTGACGATGCTGGTGACGCAGGAAGCGGGCCCGCCGCGCACGCTCGCCGCCAGCGCGGGCTACGGCACCGGCGAGGGCATCCGGCTCGAGGGCAGCTGGACGCACCGCAATCTTTTCCCGCCCGAGGGCGCGTTGATCATCCGCGGTGTCGCGGGAACGCAGGAACAGTCGCTCGGCGCGACCTTCCGCCGCTCGAACGCCGGACGCCGCGACCGCACCTTCGAACTGATCGCCGAGGCGTCGCGCAGCAATTACAACGCCTTCGAAGCGCTCACCGGGCGTATCGGCGCGCGCGTCAGCCGCGAATCGACGCCGATCTGGCAAAAGAAGATCACCTACGCCTATGGCCTCGACCTGATCGCGACGAGCGAGGATGATTACGACTTCCTCCTCGCCGACCGCACGCGCAGCGTCTATTATATCGCCGGGCTGACCGGCCAGCTCGGCATCGACCGCAGCGACAATCTGCTCAACCCCACCAAGGGCTTCCGCGTCACAGGGCTGCTCCAGCCCGAAGGATCGCTCAGCGGCCGCTTCTCGCCCTATGCGCGGGCGCGCGTCGACGTCAGTGGCTATTATCCGGTGACCGATAGCATCGTGCTCGCGGGCCGCGTCCGCGTCGGCTCGATCCTCGGGGCTTCGCGCGACAATCTCGCGCCGTCGCGGCGCTTCTACGCCGGCGGCGGCGGCTCGGTGCGCGGCTTCGGCTATCAGCAGCTCGGCCCGAAGGATCCGAACAACGACCCGATCGGCGGGCGCAGCGTCAACGAGGCCGCGGTCGAGGCGCGCTACCGCTTCGGCAATTACGGGATCGTCGGCTTCGTCGACGCGGGACAGGTCTATCGCGGCTCGACCCCGACCTTCTCGAACCTGCGCTACGGCGTCGGCATCGGCGGGCGCTTCTACACCAATTTCGGCCCGATGCGCCTCGACATCGCGACCCCGATCGATCGCCAGCCGGGCGAGGGACGGGTCAGCGTCTATGTCTCGATCGGGCAGGCCTTCTGATGGCCGACGCCGCCGCCTTCGACGACGCGCCGCCGCCGCCGGTAAAGGCGAAGCGGTCCTGGCCGCGGCGCATCGCGCGCTGGACCGGGATCGCATTGCTCAGTCTCGTCGCGCTGATCGGGCTGTTCCTGATCGGGCTCAACAGCGATGCGGGGCGGCGCTTCGTCGTCACCCAGATCGAAAAGATCGAACTCGAAAACGGGATGAAGATCGGCATCGGCCGCCTCGATGGCTCGCTGTTCGGCCAGATGGTGATCCGCGACCTGACGCTGAAGGATACCAAGGGCGTCTTCCTGCGCTCGCCCGAAGTGCGCGTTGACTGGCGCCCCTTCGCTTACCTCTCGAACCATCTCGATATCCGCTCGGCGACGGCGCAGACGATCACGATGCAGCGGCTCCCGGCGTTCAAGGCCGTCCCCGACACCGGCGAGCCCTTGCTCCCCGACATCGACATCGACGTCGCCAAATTGCAGGTCGACCGCTTTGTCTTCGAGGCCCCCGTAGCGGGCCAGCGGCAGGAAGCGCGCCTGACCGGCAAGGTCGCGATCGCCGACCGCCGCGCGCAGGTCACCGCCAATGCCGAAACGATCGGTGCCGATGCGAAAGGCGACAAGCTCGCGCTGATCCTGGATGCGGTCCCCGAATCGAATCGGTTCGACGTCGATTTCGACATCAACGCCCCGCAGGGCGGCGTGCTCGCCGCCATGGGCGGCTTCGAGGAACCGCTGACCGCCAAGCTGACGGGCAAGGGCGACTGGAAGGTCTGGAACGGCACGCTCACCGGCAATCTCGGTACCCAACCGCTCGCCCGCCTGAACCTCACCGCGCGCAACGGCACTTTTGCAGTCAAGGGCACCGCGCAGCCCTCGCGCCTGCTCGCCGCGGGCCCCGTCGCCGACATGCTCGGCACCGAAACCGCGATCGACCTCACCGCGCGCCTCGCCGAGCGCAAGGTCGACCTCGACGGCCGCATCTCGTCCGACGCCGCGCGCGTCGGGCTCAGCGGGGGTATCGATCTCGGCGCAAGCCGCTACGACGGATTGCAGATCGCCTTCGTCCTGCTCAAACCCGGCGCCATCGCGCCTTATGTGCGCGGCAGCGGGCTGCGCGCGCAGGCGCGGCTCGACGGCGAATTCCGCCTGCCGACGGTCGAATATCAGGCGAACGCGACCAGCCTCGCGGTCAATGACATCGTGATCGAGGCACTTAGCTTGGCCGGCAAGGCGCGCGTCGACCCCGACCAGATATTCATCCCGGTCGCGGGCCGCGCGACGCGCATCCGCGGGCTCGATACCGTCGCCGGCGGTACGCTCGTGCAGGTCCGTCTCGACGGCGACCTCGCCTATAAGGACGGGCGCCTGCTCAGCGACAATATGCGCCTGCGCTCAAGCCGCATCGACGCCAAAGCCATCCTGATCGCCGACCTCAACCGCGGCTTCTACACCGGCGCGATCGACGGGCGGATCGACGATTATCGCATCGAGAGCGTCGGCATCTTCGACATCGACACCGACGCCGATCTGAAGACCGCCGCGAACGGCGGGTTCGAGATCGTCGGCCGCGTCCGCGCGCGTTCGACCCAGCTCTTCAACTCGGGCGTGCGCAACGTCCTCGGCGGCAATGCGACCGCGTCGAGCGACGTGCGCTACGGCACCGACGGTATCATCCGCTTCGCCAACCTCCGCCTCAACGCGCCGTTGATGCGCGTGACCAGCGGGCAGGGGAGCTACAACCCCAACGGCCAGATCCTGCTGACCGCGCGCGCCAGCTCGACCGATTATGGCCCGCTCGGCCTCCAACTCGCCGGCACGATCACCGATCCGCGCGCGACGCTCACCGCCGACCGCCCCGGGCTCGGCATCGGGCTCCAGAAGCTCGTCGCGCGGATCACCGGCGCACCGAACGGCTATCGCCTTGCCGCGACCGGCGACACCGACTACGGCCCGCTCGCCGCCGATGTCGTGCTGCTCACCGCGAAAGGCCCGCTGACCATCGACATCGAGCGCGGCGACCTGTCGGGCATCGGCTTCAAAGGCCGCCTCGTCCAGAGCGCCGCCGGCCCCTTCGTCGGTCAGCTCGATGCGTCGGGCCAGGGTCTCGGCGGTCTCGTCCGCTTGAGCGCCGCGGGCCAATATCAGGCCGCCGCGATCAACGTGCGCGCGAACAATGTCGTGCTGCCCGGCCCGGCGCAGCTCGCAATCGGCTCGGCGATCGTCGACGCCGACGTCATCCTCTACGAACGCCCACGCGTCATCGCCGACATCCAGATCGCGCAGACGCGCATCCGCGATTTCGACATCGCCGTCGGCCGCGTGAAGATCGATTACCAGAATGGCGCGGGCAAGGCACAAGCGCTCGTCGAGGGGACCAGCGGCGTACCCTTCCGCGTCGCCGCCAACGCCGACCTGACCCCCGAACTCTGGCGCGCCTCGGTGCAGGGCCGCGCGACCGGCGTCAATTTCCGCACCACCAGCCCCGCGCGGATCATCCCCGGCAAGGACGGCTACGAACTGCTCCCGACCAACCTCGATTTCGGCCGCGGCAGCAGCGCGCGGCTCGCGGGGCGTTTCGGCGACGGCATCATGCTCCAGAGCCGCCTCGACCGCGTCAACCTGTCGCTGCTCAACGCCGTCTATCCCGACATGGGTCTCGGCGGCCGCGCGACGGGCAGCGTCGATTTCGAGCAGGCGAGCGCGACCAGCTTCCCGCGCGCCGACGCGCGCCTCACGATCACCGGCTTCACCCGCACGACCGCCGCGACGGTCAGCCAGCCGGTCGATATCAATTTTGCGGGCAAGTTGCTCGCCGACGGTGGCGAGGCGAGCGCGGTGATGCGCAAGCGCGGCAGCGTCATCGGCCGCCTCCAGGCCTCGCTCCGCCCGCTTCCGCCGGGCACCGGTACCTGGACGACCCGGTTGCAGGCCGCGCCGCTGTCGGGCGGCCTCCGCTACAACGGCCCCGCCGACACGCTCTTCTCCTTTGTCGGCTCGGGCGACCAGCGGCTCGGCGGGCCGATCGCGGTCGCCGCCGACTTCAGCTGCCGCCTTTCCGACCCGTGCCTCGACGGCGTCATTCGCGGCAATGCGCTCAATTACGAGAACCTCACCTATGGCACGCGGCTGACCAACATGGTCGTCAACGGCCGCTTCTCGGGCGACCGGGTCGAGATCGAGCAGCTCACCGCGACCGCGGGCGACGGCAGTGTCAAGGCGTCGGGTTATGTCAGCCTCGCCAAGGACAGCGGCTATCCGATGAAGATCGACGCGGTGCTCGACAACGCCCGCCTCGCGCGCAGCGACGATTTGTCGGCGCGCGCCACGGGCAACCTCACGCTCGAAAAGGTCGCGGGGCAGACCGCGTTGCTCTCGGGCGACCTCCGCCTCCCCGAAACGCGCTACCGCATCGTCCGCCAGGGCGCGGCGCAGGTGCCCGTGCTGACCGGCGTCCGCCGCAAGCCGCCCGCGGGCCGTCCGCGGATCAGCGGCGACGGGCTCGCCTCGGTCGGCACCAGCCTGTTCGACCTGATCCGCCTCGACATCCGCCTCCGCGCCACCGACGAAATCTATGTCAGCGGCATGGGGCTCGAATCCGAGTGGCAGGCCGACGTAACCCTCAAGGGCACTACCCAGGCGCCGCGCGTTACCGGCGAGATCGAACTGGTGCGCGGTACTTTGGGCTTCGCGGGCCGCTCGTTCGAGCTCACCGAGGGCCGCGTCAATTTCCCGACCGGCGACGCGTTCGACCCGTCGATCCGCCTCGTCGCGAGCGACACGATCGAGAATGTCACCGTCACCGTCAATGTCTCGGGCCGCGCGCAGAACCCGCAGATCGCCTTCTCCAGCGTCCCCGGCCTGCCGCAGGACGAGATCGTTTCACGCATCCTCTTCGGCAGCTCGATCACCGAACTCTCGCCGCTGCAGGCGGTGCAGCTCGCCGCCTCGCTCAACAGCCTGCGCGGCAGCGGCGGCCTCAGCCCGCTCGGCGCGCTGCAGTCGGCGACCGGCATCGATCGCCTCCGCGTGCTCGGCCCCGACGATACGCAAGGCAGGGGCACCGCGCTCGCCGCCGGCCAGCACATCACCAACGACATCTACCTCGAGGTGATCACCGACGGCCGCGGCTATACCGCGACCCAGCTCGAAATCAGCCTGACCCCGGCGCTCTCGATCCTCAGCCAGGCGGGCGGCTCGGGCCAGACCAATTTCAGCATCCGCTACCGCAAGGACTATTAATGCGCGCCGCGCTGCTCCTCCTGCCTTTGCTCCTCGCCGCCTGCGAGAAGGAGCCCAAGTTCGAGGACCGCTACGACCAGGCGGCGAAGGAGATCGAGGCGCGCGCCAAGGCGATGGACGCCGATATCGCCGCCGCCGACAAGGCCGCAAAGGACGCAGGAGAGGAGGCGCCAAAGGCCTTGCCAGCAGAAGCGCCGCCCGCTACCGCACGCCCGTCATCTGGGGAGTAGCCAGCCGTCCACCCGGACGGGCCGCCGCGTCAACATACTCGGTCGAGAGGCCGTGGTGCGGTGGAAGCGCAAGACGCGCTTGGGCGAGACCAATGGCATCGACCCCACGTCCGGGCCGGGCGGCGGGTTTCGATGTCCGTTGGAATCGCAACGCCGCCCGGCCCCGGAGTACGTACATGGAAGCGCTCTTCACCTCGACCGCCGTCGTCGCGCTCGCCGAGATCGGCGACAAGACACAGTTGCTCGCGATCCTGCTCGCGACGCGCTTCAACAAGCCGCTGCCGATCATCCTCGGGATTTTAGTGGCGACCCTCGCCAACCACGCGCTCGCCGCCTTGCTCGGCGCATCGGCCGCCGCCTTCCTCGACAGCCCGGTCTTCCGCTATGCGATCGGCGCGAGCTTCATCGCGATGGCGGCGTGGACGCTGATCCCCGACAAACTCGACGACGACCAAGCCCCCAAGCCCCGCTTCGGCGCTTTCGTCACGACGCTGATCGCCTTCTTCCTCGTCGAGATGGGCGACAAGACCCAAGTTGCGACCATCGCGCTCGGCGCGCAATATCAGAGCGTTGCGCTGGTGACGGCGGGGACGACGCTGGGGATGATGATCGCCAACGTCCCCGCGATCTTCCTCGGCCACGAACTGCTGAAGCGTGTCAACCTCGACACGGTGCGCAAGATCGCCGCCGGGCTGTTCCTCGTCATCGGCCTGTGGGTGCTCGTTCAGGCCGCCAGCTGAATTTGTTTCGATTGCGCCCGCCTCGCTCTCCCCATATGCCCGTATCGGGTAAGGTGGGGAAAGCGATGAAATCGAACCATAAACAGCCCGTCAGGCCAGTGGCCGCGTTACTGGCGGTCGGCTTGTTGTTCCCCTCCGCGGCGCAGGCACGCGATGGCAAGGCCTATGTCCAATATGCGCTGGGCCTCACCGATCCCGTCGACACCGAATTTCGCGTCGATGGCGTCAAGGAGGCCAACCGCGTCGACTATCACACCGGCCAGTTCGATACCGCGCTCGCGGCGGGCTACGACTTCGGCACCATCCGCGTCGAGGGCGAATTCGTCGCGCAGCGCAGCCGCATCCACGACTATATCGTCAACGTCCCGACCTTGCTCACCGGGCCCGAAATCAGCCAGCCCGGCATCTATCCCGATGTGAAGGGCTATACGCACCGCAAGGCGCTGATGGCCAATGTGCTGATCGAGGCGGGCGGCAACGGGCGCATCGGCGCCTATGCCGGGCTCGGCGTCGGTTTCCAGCAGGTGAAAGCCAGCCGCTTTCGCAGCCGCCTGCCGCTCGAAGCCTTCATCGATGCCAAATCGACGCGGCCAGTCGGCCAGTTGCTCGCGGGTGCCTATGTGCCGCTCACCAAAAACGTCGATCTCGGCGTCAAATATCGCCTGATCCACGGCGAAGGCTTCAAATTCACCAGCATCCAGGGCGGGCAACGCTTCAAGGGCAACTTCGGCTCGCACAGCTGGCTCGCCACGATCGCCTGGAATTTCTGAGGCTTGGCGATTTGGCGGAAGCGGTGGGATTCGAACCCACGGTGAGCTTGCACCCACGGCGGTTTTCAAGACCGCTGCCTTAAACCACTCGGCCACACTTCCTTCGCCCGCGCCATAACGCGCATCCGTTTCGCGGCAAGCGAAACCTCTCTTCGTTTAGCCTTTGGGCACGACCAGATAATCGGCATTGGTCAGCTGCGCGTCCGCATCGCACGCCACCAGCTCGGTCTGGTAGAAGAGCCCGGCGACGGCGTGGGTGCGGAACCGGAACAGGTCGAAGTCGAAAGGCACCACGCCCTTGACCCCGCCATAATCGGCCATCCGCTCGATCGTCGAATCCGACACCTCGAACCACAGCAAAGGCCGGCATTCGCGCAGCGTCGCTGCCAGTCCCGCCAGCACCTGCGGCTCGAATCCCTGCACGTCGATCTTGATCGCGTCGATGCGCCCCGCGAGCCCGCTTTCGGCCACCAATTCGTCGCCGATACGGATCGGCAGCGCGATCTCGCGTGCGTTGGCGGGAGCGAACATCGGGTCGAAGGTGCCCGTGCCCTGGTTCGCCTCGGTCGGCTGATAGAAGAGGAGTTCGCCGTCGGCGTCGGCGAGGCCAACATTGTGCGGCGTGACATTGCCATTCGACCCGCTGGCAATATTGCGGACCAAGCGATTGAAAACCGGCGGGTTCGGTTCGACCGAAACTGCTTGGTCGAAGGTTTCGGCAAAGGTCAGCGAATGCATGCCGACATTGGCGCCGACGTCGAGGCACACGCCCGTCCGGCCGCGCTGCCGCGCCAGATCGCAGAAGATGCGCTTCTCGTCGCCCTCATAATCGCCGAGGACCAGCACATTCCATTCGACGAAGGAGGCGGGGTCGAGGCTGACCTCGCCGCGCGAATAGCGCACCCGGGTCTCACCATGCGCCTGCCTCGCCGGGCCGCTGAGCGCGCGGCACAGGCGCTGCCACCCGCGCAGACGGCGCAGCGGGGAGAAAAACCGCAACAATCCCGGATCGATACCCATGCAACCCCCACGAAAGCTCGCCCCAGCGCGTACCGCCGCCCGGCCACAGCGTCAACGCCGCTCGATCCGCCGCGCTTATGACTCGGCTCGTCTCCCGCCCCCCTGTTCATGGGACGTGCATCCGTGCCAGATCATCCCTATGGGGTGGACATGATGCGACGCAAAACTTCTGGAATCGCCCGCTTTCTCAAGGTGACGGCGGTCGCCGCCTCGGCCTGGACGATGGCGGCGTCGGCCCCGCTCCACGCACAGGGCAGCGGCGATCCGGGCTTCGATGCCTATGTCCAGTCGCTCTGGCCCAAGGCGCAGGCGAAGGGCGTGTCGCGTGCGACTTTCGACCGCGTCACCGCGGGGCTGCGCTACAACGCGCGCGTCGTCGCGCTCGACCGCGACAATCTCGGTAGCCCGCCCAGCCCGAACACGCCGATTCCGGCCTTCGCGCCGTACAAGGCGAAGCATGTCGATGCCGCACGCATCGGTGGCGGGCGCCGCGTCCACGACCGGCTTCTTCCGCTACTGTCGCGCATCGAGGCGCGCACCGGGGTGCCGACCAGCATCATGATCGCCATATTCGGCCACGAGACCGCTTACGGCCAGGTCACCGGCAATTTCGACCTGCCCGAGGCGCTGGCGACACTCGCCTATGAAGGGCGCCGCCGCAGCCTGTTCGAACCTGAATTCCTCGCGACGCTGCAGATGGTCGAGCGCGGCGTCCCGCGGCAGGTGCTGAAGGGCAGCTGGGCCGGCGCCTTCGGCTACCCGCAGTTCCTGCCCTCGGTCTATCTCGAGGTCGCCGAGGATGGCGACGGCGACGGCCGCGCGAATATCTGGTCGAGCGAGGCCGACGCGATCGAATCGATCGGCGCCTATCTCCGCCGCGCCGGCTGGCGCGCGGGCCAGCCGTGGGGCGTCGCGGTGCGCGTGCCCGACGGCTTCAACCGCGCGCGCGTCGCGAGCAAGCTTCAGGCGACGCGCTGCCCGCGCGTGTTCGAGCGCCACAGCCGCTGGCGCTCGATGGCCGAATGGCGCGCCGACGGCATCGTGCCCGCGGGCGGGCGCTGGCCGGCGGATCATGTCCAGGCAACGCTGCTCGAACCCGATGGCCCCGGAAAAACCGCCTATTTGCTGACCGGCAACTATCGTGCGATACTCGATTACAATTGTTCCAACTTTTACGCGCTGTCTGTGGGGTTATTGGCGGATGAAATCGATCGTTAGGGGCGGGGGCCTGATGGCGGCTGGAGCGGCGTTGCTGCTCGCCGGTTGTGGCAGTTTCGACGGTAAAAGGGATAGCGGTCCGACCGCCGCGCCGTCGCCGGCGCCCGCCGGCCCGGTGGCGGTCGATGGCCCGCCCAAGCTCGGCGCGCCCTTCACCGTCGGCGGTGCCACCTATACGCCGGCGGACATCCCCGACTATGACGATGTCGGCTATGCGAGTTGGTATGGCGAGGAACTCGCGGGGCGCCCGACCGCGACCGGCGAGGCCTTCGATCCCGATGCGATCACGGCGGCGCACAAGACGCTGCCGTTGCCAAGCTATGTTGAGGTCACCGCGCTCGACACGGGGCGCACCATCCTCGTCCGTGTCAACGACCGCGGCCCGATGGCGAACGACCGGCTGATCGACCTGTCGCGCGGCGCCGCGCAGCAACTCGGGCTGAATGGCGGGCTTGCCGCGGTGCGCGTGCGCCGCACCAATCCGCCAGCGGCCGAAAAACTCCAGCTGCGCAGCGGCAAGCCCGTCGCCGAACGCCTCGCGACCCCCGACACGCTGCTCGTGCTCCTGCGCGGCAAGCTTGCGGGCCAACCGGTCCCGGCAGGCGTCGCTACCGCAACCGCCAGCAAACCCACGCCCTCGGCGCCTTCGCCCGGCGGCGACCGCTTCATCGTCGAGGGACCTGGCGCGGTCAAGCCTGCGGCGATCAAGACACCGGCGCCGAAACCCGCCGCGGCGCCGGCCAAGCCCAAACCCGCGCCGGTCGCCGCGACCGGCAGCTATGTCGTCCAGGTCGCGGCGTTCAGCGGCGAAACGCGCGCCAGGTCGGCTGCCAAATCGGTCGGCGGCAGCGTGATCAAGGCGGGCAATCTGTGGCGCGTACGCATGGGCCCCTATGCCAGCGAAGCCGAGGCGCTCGCCGCCGTCGGCAAGGCCAAGGCAAAAGGCTTCCGCGACGCGCAGGTCCAGCGCGACCGCTGATTCCGTGCCGGGTCGCTTCACCATTGGCCGGGTAGGGGGCGCCGCGCTGGCTCTTCTGCTGCTCGTCCAAGGCATGTCGGTTTCGGCGCAGACCAAGGCTGCGCCGACCAAGCCCATCCCGACCGCACCGCAGCCTCTGGCCTATGTCCCGCAGGCGCCGATCGTGATGCTCAAGGATCTCGATTCGGGAAAAATCCTCTATTCGCGCGGCGCCGACCAGCGCTTCGCCCCCGCGTCGATGGCCAAGGTCATGACCGCCTATGTCGTGCTCGACCTGATCAAGGCGGGCAAATTATCGCGCGACACGCAATTCACCGTCGGCGAGGCCGAATGGAAGAAGTGGCGCGCGGGCAACGGAGGCTCGTCGATGTTCCTCGCGCCCGGCGAGAAGGTCAGCGTTGACGATCTGCTCAAGGGGCTGATCACCGTTTCGGGCAACGACGCTGCGGCGGTGCTCGCGGTCGGGATCGACGGTAGCGAAGCGGAATTTGTGAAAAGAATGAATGTCGTATCGACCTCGCTTGGCATGAAATCGAGCAAGTTCGGTACACCGAGCGGCTGGCCCGACGGCGGTGTGACCAAGGTGTCGGCGGCCGACCTGATCACGCTCGCCGACCGGCTGATCCGCGACCATCCTGCGGCCTATGCGCGCTATTTTTCGATCGCCAAGCTCCAGCATGGCACAGCGCCCGACGGCAAGCCGATCGTCCAGCCCAATCGCAACCCGATCCTTGGTCTCGCGGGCGCCGACGGGCTGAAGACCGGGCACACGGCGGAGGCGGGCTATTGTTTCCTCGGCTCGGCGAAGCGCGGCGGGCGGCGGCTCGTCATGGTCGTCGCGGGCATGGCGAGCGACAAGGCGCGCCGCGAGGAAGCCGCGCGGCTGATCGACTGGGGTTTCGCCCAGCCGCCGCGCCAACGCGTCGCCACGCGGTGAGCGGGCGCTTCATCACGCTCGAGGGCGGGGAGGGGGCGGGCAAGTCGACCCAACTCCGCGCGCTCGCCGCTGCGCTGGCGGCGCGCGGCATCGACGTCGTCACCACCCGCGAACCCGGCGGCAGTCCCGGCGCCGAAGCGATCCGCAGCCTGCTGATGGAGGGCAGCGACGATCGCTGGGACGCACGCAGCGAGGCCCTGCTCTTCGCCGCGGCGCGCGCCGACCATGTCGCGCGCACGATCCGCCCCGCGCTCGCGCGCGGCGCGTGGGTGCTCTGCGATCGCTTCGTCGACTCGTCGCGCGCCTATCAGGGCGGCGGCGGCGGCCTCACCGACGCCGACATCCTCGCGCTCCACGCGTTCGGCTCCGAAGGCCTGCTCCCCGACCGTACCTTCCTGCTCACTCTTGGCGGGGGCGAAGCGGCGAAGCGCCTGTCGGTGCGCGACGCTGCGGGCGCCGACCGTATGGGTAGCAAGCCCGCCGACTATCAGGCGCGCCTCGCCGCGCGCTTCGCCGAGCTCGCCGCTGCCGAGCCCGACCGTTGGCGCGTGATCGATGCGGGCGGCGCGCCCGACGCCGTGACGTCGCGCCTGATGGAGCATCTCGAACCATGGCTCTGATCGGCCATCAGGCTCCTGAAAAAGCCTTCCTCGAAGCCTGGGCCGCGGGGCGGCTCCACCACGCTTGGCTGCTCGCGGGGCCGCAGGGCATGGGCAAGGCGGGCTTCGCAGCCCGCGCGGCGCGCTTCCTCGTCACGCATGACAAGGGCGGGGAGGGGCCGGCGCCTTCGCTCGACGACCCGGGCGCCGCCGCCGCCGACCGCCTCGTCGAGGCAGGCAACCATCCCGAGATCCTCCACCTGACCCGCCAGGTGAAGGACAAGGGCAAGGACCTCGCGCGCAACATCACGATCGACCAGATCCGCGGCATGATCCGCCGGCTGCACTTCTCGCTGTCGCTCGGCGACTGGCGCGTCATCGTTGTCGACGCGATCGACGACCTCGAAACCGACGCCGCCAACGCATTGCTCAAGACACTCGAGGAACCGCCCGCGCAGACCGTCTTCCTGCTGATCAGCCATTCGCCCGGCCGCCTGCTGCCGACGATCCGCTCTCGATGCAGAACGCTTCGTTTTCAACCCGTTGAGCGTGACGTCATGACGGCGTGGCTGCACGAAAAGCGCCCGATGACCGGGCTTGCGGAAGTCCGCGCCACGGTCACCGCAGCGGGCGGCATACCGGGCAAGGCGCTCGAACTGATCGACAGCGACGTCGCCGCGACCGAGAAGAAATTGCTCGCCATCGCGGCCACCGGCGACCCCGACAATCGCCTGCGCGAAGCGCTCGCGCGCGAAGTCTCGGGCTCCAGCAACCGCGCGAAGCTCGAACTCGTCATCGACATCGTGCCCGGGCTGCTCGCGCAGGTCGCACGCGAGCGCCCGCTCGCCGAGATTGCGCCGGTACTCGCCCAGTGGGACCGTGTGCAGCGCACCGTCCGCGACGCGATCCGCGGCTCGTACGACGGCGCGATGGTCGGTTTCGAAATCGGCAATTGCCTCGCCGAACTCGCACCGAAGCCCGCGCGCTGAGACTTCCCCCGACGCCCGCGACCCGCTAAGGCGCGGCCATGCCCGACACCAAGATCCCCTTCTACATCACCACCGCGATCAGCTATCCGAACGGCCGCCCGCATATCGGCCACGCCTATGAGGCGATCGCGACCGATGTCATGGCCCGCTTCCAGCGCGCGCGCGGGCGCGACGTGCGGCTGACCACCGGAACCGACGAGCATGGCCTGAAAATGTATCAGACCGCGCGCGACCAGGGGCGGCCGACGATCGAACTCGCTGACGAAATGTCTGGATATTTCCGTGAGATGTACGCGAAACTGAATATCAGTTTCGACCATTTTATGCGCACCTCGGATCCCGCGCACCACGAAGCGTCGCAGGCGCTGTGGCGCGCAATGGAGGCCAATGGCGATCTCTATCTCGACCGCTACGAGGGCTGGTATTCGGTCCGCGACGAGGCTTTCTATGACGAAAGCGAACTTGAGGGGGAGGGGGAGGCCCGGCTCTCGCCGCAGGGCACCCCGGTCGAATGGACGGTCGAGGAAAGTTGGTTCTTCCGTCTGTCGGCCTACCAGGACCGGCTGCTCGCGCTCTACAACGACAATCCAGACTTCATCCGCCCCGAAAGCCGCCGCAACGAGGTGCTGCGCTTCGTCGAGGGCGGACTGAAGGATCTCAGCGTTTCGCGCACCAGCTTCGACTGGGGCGTGCCGGTGCCGGGTTCGCCGGGGCATGTCATGTATGTCTGGGTCGACGCGCTCACCACTTACATGTCGGCGCTCGGTTTCCCCGATCGCGATGGCCAGTGGGGCAAGTTCTGGCCCGCCGACATCCATATGATCGGCAAGGATATCGTTCGTTTTCATACGGTTTACTGGCCGGCCTTCCTGATGAGCGCTAACCTGCCCTTGCCCAAACAGGTGTTCGGCCACGGCTTCCTGCTCAACCGCGGCGAGAAGATGTCGAAGTCGCTCGGCAATGTCGTCGACCCGATGGAGCTTGCCGAACGCTTCGGGGTCGATGCGCTGCGCTATTATCTGCTGCGCGAAGTCAGCTTTGGCCAGGACGGGAGTTATTCGGCCGAGGCGATCGTGCGCACCGCCAATGCCGATCTCGCAAACAGTTTCGGCAATCTTGCACAGCGCAGCTTATCGATGATTTTCAAGAATTTGGACGGCAAGATTTCGGCGGACTATACGCCGGCACAGGACGATACCGACCTGCTCGTCGACCTCCACGCGATGGCCACCGAGCGCCTGCCGCGCGAATTCGAGCAGCTCGCTTTTTCGGTCGGAATCGAGGACTGGATCCGCGCGGTCTTCGCCTGCAACCAATATGTCGACGCGCAGGCGCCCTGGGCGCTGCGCAAGACCGATCCCGAACGCATGCGCGCGGTGCTGATGACGCTGTTCCAGGCGGTGCGCACGCTCGCGATCGCCATCCGTCCGGTCGTGCCAGCGGCGGCCGACAAATTGCTCGACCAGATGGGCATAGCGGAAGACGCGCGCGATTCCGCCGCGCTCGCCGACACCGACTGGTTCGCCACGCTCGCCGCGAGCGGTTTCACCGTCGGCCAGCCGGTCCCGATCTTCCCGCGCCTCGAACTGCCCGAGGGTGAAGGGGAAGGGGAGGCCTGATGCTCGTCGATTCGCACTGCCACCTCAACTACAAGGGGCTTGCCGAGCAGCAGGGTGAGGTGCTGGCGCGCGCGCGGGATCGCGGGGTCACCGCGATGCTCAACATCGCGACACGCGAAAGCGAATGGGACGATGTACTCGCCGCCGCCGAGGTCAATGCCGACGTGTGGGCCAGCGTGGGCATCCATCCCCACGACGCCGACCACCATCCCGATATCGACACTGCGAAGCTGGTCGAGCGCGCGGCGCACCCGCGCGTGATCGGCATCGGAGAAACCGGGCTCGACTATTATTACGACAAGAGCGACCGCGCACGGCAGCAGGACAGCTTCCGCCGCCATATCCATGCGTCGCAGCAAACGGGGCTGCCCGTCATCGTCCACACGCGCGATGCCGAGGCCGACACGCTCGCCCTGCTCGGCGAGGAGATGGGCAGGGCGGTCTTCCCTGGGGTGATCCACTGCTTCACCGCCAGCGACGATTTTGCGCGCCAAGTGCTCGACCTCGGCCTCTATATCTCGATCTCGGGCATCGTGACCTTCAAGAACGCTTCCGAGTTGCAGGCGACGGCAAAATGGCTGCCGCAGGAACGGCTGCTGATCGAAACCGATTCCCCCTTCCTCGCCCCCGTCCCGCACCGTGGCAAGACCGGCGAGCCGGCCTTCGTCGCAGACACTTTGTCCTTCCTCGCGGAGCTGCGCGGCGAGGATCGCGAAACGCTGGGCGAGGCGACAAGTCTCAATTTTTACAAGCTTTTTTCTAAGGCGGCGCCATGACGTCACGTCGGCAATGAAAGTCCGCATCCTCGGCTGCGGCACCTCGTCGGGCGTGCCGCGGCTTGGCAACGACTGGGGCCAGTGCGATCCCGACAATGTGCGCAATTTGCGCAGTCGCGCCTCGATCCTGATTTCGCTTGGCGGCTATCGCATCCTCGTCGACACCAGCCCTGACATGCGGCTGCAGTTGCTCGCCGCCGAAGTGGGCGAGGTCGATGCTGTGATCTGGACGCACGAGCATGCCGACCATACCCATGGGCTCGACGATCTGCGCCAGGTGATGCACCTGCGCGGATCGGCGGTGCCCTGCTATGCGCGCGACCATGTGCTCGACACGCTCAAATGGCGCTTTACCTACGCCTTTGCGGGCAATGCCGGCTATCCGGCGTCGGTCGATCCCATTGACCTGCTCGACCATCAGTCGATCGGCCCGATCGAGGTGTCGGCGATCGAAATGCCGCACGGCCCCATCAAGGCGAGCGGGCTGATCTTCAGCGACGGTGCGCACAAGATCGGCTATGCTACTGATTTTTCGAAGTTCACCGGCGAGATGGTCGACTTCTTCCAGGGCGTCGACCTGTTCGTGATCGACGCGCTGCGCCGCTATCCGCATCCGACGCACCCGCATCTGGCGATGACCCTCGCGGCGCTCGAAAAGGTCGGTAGTCCGCGCGCGATCATCACGCATATGGACAATACGATGGATTATGACGACCTTGCCGGCGAATTGCCGCCGGGGGTCGAGCCCGGCTACGACGGGCTGGAGGTGCAGCTATGAGCGATATGACGATCGGCCTGATCTGGAGCATCGGCGCGCTGGCGCTGGTGGTCAGTTCGCTGCTGGCGCGCCAACTGCCGATGAAGGATTGGGTCAAGATGGCGCTCGCATGGGTCGCGATCTTCGGACTGGTGTTCTTGGTGATCCGAACCTGGCAGGCGTTGACGTGACCGCCGATCGGCAGGCGAAACGCTGATGCTGTCGGACATCTACTGGATCGAAACGTCCGACGACCTGCGCCTTGCGATCATGGCGCGACCGCGATCCGGAGAGTGGCTCAGGGACGAGGTAGCCCACTGGCGCCGGTCGGGAGTCGAAATTGTCATCAGCCTGCTTGAGCGCGAAGAAGTCGACGATCTCGATCTGGGCCGGGAAAAGGCGCTGTGTGAACGGAACGGGATCGAATTTCTGTCGTGGCCGATTCCGGATCGCGGGCTGCCGGAGAGCCGCGCGGCGTTCAAACGTTTCGCAAACGAAGTTTCCACACGCCGAAAGCCGGTTGCGATCCATTGCCGGGCGGGCATCGGGCGCTCGGCGGTGCTTGCCGCTGCGATGATGATCGACGCTGGTCAGTCAGCCGACGACGCGTTGCGCGCGATTTCAGCGGCGCGCGGCGTGCAGGTTCCGGATACCGACGAACAGCGAGACTGGATCAGGGCGCTCGACGACCATTGAAATTGAAACATGCCCAGCCGCCTCTTCAAATTACTTAACATAATATATATTATCGGATAAAGAGATGCCCGCAGACGAACCCGCTTCCCCCGCATCCCCCATCGATCGCCTGCTCGGCATCATGCGCCAGCTGCGCAACCCCGATGGCGGTTGCGAATGGGATCTCGCGCAGGATTTCTCTACGATCGCTCCCTATACAATCGAGGAAGCCTATGAGGTCGCCGACGCGATCGCGGGCGGCGACCCGGCGGCGATCTGCGACGAGCTCGGCGACTTGCTGCTCCAGGTCGTTTTCCACGCCCAGATCGCCGCCGACGACGGTCTCTTCACCTTCGACGATGTCGCGAACGCGATTTCCGCCAAGATGGAACGCCGCCATCCGCATATCTTCGGCGACGTCACGACGTCCGACGTTCGCAAACAATGGGAGGCTATCAAAGCCGACGAGCGCGCTGCCGACGGCCCCAAGGGCGCGCTCGACGGCGTCGCGCTGTCACTGCCTGCGCTGATGCGTGCGCAAAAGCTCCAGGGACGCGCCGTGCGCGTCGGCTTCGACTGGCCCGACACCCAAGGGCCGCGCGACAAGATCGCCGAGGAACTCGCCGAAGTGGCCGCGGCGACCGACGACGCGCACCGGCATGAAGAGGTCGGCGACCTGCTCTTCGCGGTCGTCAATTACGCCCGCAAGCTCGGCGTCGATGCCGAGAGTGCGCTGCGCGACGCCAATCTGAAATTCGCGCGGCGCTTTGCCGCGATGGAAACTCGCGCCGGCGGATCGCTGCAGGGCCTCTCGCTCGACGCGCAGGAAGCCCATTGGCAGGCGGTCAAGGCGTCGGAGTAGGCTCCGTCGGCCACAGTCGCTCGAACCGCGCCGCGTCAGCGGGATCGAGCCGCACCGTCAGCACATGCCCGTCGCCCTCGAGCGTGTCGCTCAGCACTTCGCCGCGCGCGTGAAGCCACGCCGCCGCTTCGCCCTCTTCATAGCGCAGGAAGATGCGCTGGACCTTGTGCTGCGCCGTCAGTTGTGACGCCATGAGCGTGCGCGCACCCTCGACGCCCTCGCCGCTCACCGCCGAAATGACCGCGACGTCGGACCGCCGCGCCGCCATCTCGGCGATCTGCGCGCGATGCTCGGGGTCCGCGGTGTCGATCTTGTTCCAGATCTCGATCTGCGGAATGATGTCGGCGGTCGCTTCTTCGCCCCCTTCCCTGCCATCCTGCGGGCCGTTCACGCCCAGCGAATTGAGGATCGCGACGACGTCGGCATATTGCGCTTCGCTGTCGGGATGGACGATGTCGCGGACATGGACGATCAGGTCGGCGGTGGTCACTTCCTCGAGTGTCGCGCGGAAGGCGGCGACGAGTTCGGTCGGCAGGTCGGAGACGAAGCCGACGGTGTCGGAGAGGATCGCCTTGTCGATCCCGGGCAGCCGTATCTCGCGCATCGTCGGGTCGAGCGTCGCAAAGAGCATGTCTTCCGCCATGACGTCACTTCCCGTCAGGCGATTGAAAAATGTCGATTTTCCGGCGTTGGTATAGCCGACGAGCGCGACCACCGGCCACGGCGCGCGCTGGCGCTTCGAGCGCTGCAGCTGCCGCGTGCGCCGTGCATCCTCCAGCTGTTTGCGGATGCGCGCCATGCGGTTGCGGATCATCCGCCGGTCGGCCTCGATCTGTGTTTCGCCCGGTCCGCCAAGGAAGCCGAAGCCGCCGCGCTGGCGCTCGAGGTGGGTCCAGCTGCGCACCAGCCGCCCCGCCTGATAATCGAGATGCGCGAGCTCAACCTGCAACCGGCCTTCGGCGGTCGCCGCGCGTTCGCCGAAGATTTCGAGGATCAATCCCGTGCGATCGATGACCTTCGTGCCGAAGGCGGTCTCCAGATTGCGCTGCTGGATCGCCGTCAGCGCCGCATCGACGATGACGAGCTGCGCGGCCCCCTCGCCGACTTCGGCCTTGATCGCGTCGACCTGCCCGACGCCGAGCAGCGTTGCTGCGCGCGTCTGCCGCAGTCGCAGCGGGAACACCGCGACGACCTCCAGCCCGATCGCCAGCGCGAGGCCCTTCGCCTCCTCGGCGCGCGCGTCGAGATCGCGCGAAAGGCGCTGCCCGTGCCACTCGGGGACGATCAGCACCGCGGTCGCGCCGCGGGTTACCTCTTCGCTTTCGGCTACGATATCGATCAGGCGTCGCCTTCGGGCTCGCTGTCGCTCAGGTTGATCGGCCCGTTGGGCTGAACCGTCGAGATCGCGTGCTTGTAGACCAGCTGCACCTGCCGCTCGCGCTCGAGCAGCATGCAGAACAGGTCGAAGGCGACGATATCGCCCTGGAGCATCACGCCGTTGACAAGGAACATCGTCACCGATTCGTCGGATTTGCGCACCGCGTTCAGGAACACGTCCTGCAGCGCCTTGCCCTTGCTCGCAGGCGCCTCGCGAATGTCGTTGCCGAGCGACGCGAGGTCGAAATCATGCGAGGGCATGACCGTCGAAATCGCATGCTTGTAGACGAGCTGCGATTGCCCGTCGCGGCGCAGCAGCAACGAGAAATTGTCGAACCAGGTGATGATTCCCTGCAATTTGACGCCTTTGACGAGGAACATCGTCACCGGTGTCTTGCTGCGTCGCAGGGCGTTGAGGAAGAGATCTTGGAGATTCTGGTTTTTATCGGACACATTGGCCTCCTGTTCTTGGCGGCAAAAACCGCTGGACGGCCCGTTTCGGACCGTTGCCTTCGCCTTGGCGTGCCCAATATGCGACAAAGCGCAGCGCAGGTCTAGCGCAAAGCCATGAAGCGTTAGACTTCATTCTCCGAATTATCGGTCAAACCCAAAAGCTTCAGCTTCCGGTGCAGCGCCGAGCGCTCCATGCCGATGAAGGTCGCGGTGCGCGAGATATTGCCCGAGAAACGGTTGATCTGGATGCGCAGATATTCGCGCTCGAAATTCTCGCGCGCTTCCTTGAGCGGGATCGCGGTGATCGATTCGGCGTTGGGCAATATGTCGGTGCCGCCGCGCACCAGTTCGGCGGGCAACATGTCGGCGTCGATGCGCCCCAGCCGGTCGCTGGGCGCCAGGATCATCACGCGCTCGATCACGTTGCGCAGCTCGCGGACATTGCCCGGCCAGTCGTGCGCCTGGAGCGCGGCCATCGCCTCGGCGCTGATCTCAGGCGGCGGGGCGTGGCGGTCGGCGGCGTAGCGGCCGACAAAATGTTCGCAAAGCGAGGCGATGTCGTCGCGCCGCTCGCGCAGCGACGGGATATGCACCGGCACGACATTGAGCCGGTAATAGAGATCCTCGCGAAAACGCCCCTCGGCGATCTCGGTCATCAGGTCGCGCGCCGAGCCCGAAATGATGCGCACGTCGACACGGATCATTGTGCGCCCGCCGACGCGGGTGAAGCTCTGGTCGGTGAGCACGCGCAGGATCTTGCCCTGCGTCGTCAGCGGCATGTCGGCGACCTCGTCGAGGAAAAGCGTACCGCCATGCGCCTGTTCGAGCAGGCCGACACGGATCGCGCCATCGTCGCCTTCGGCACCGAACAGCTCGGCCTCGACCGTCTCGGGATCCATACGCGCAGACGAGATAACGCGGAACGGCGCGGTCTGGCGCCCGCTCCAGCCATGGAGTACCCGCGCCGCGACCTCCTTGCCCACTCCCGCGGCGCCGGTGATCAGCACGCGGCTGCCGGTGCCCGCGACGCGCTTCAGCGTCGCGCGGACATTGTTGATCGCGGCGCTGGCGCCCGTCAGCTCGTCGGCCGGGCCGGCGCGTTCGCGCAGTCGCTCATATTCGAATTTCAGCCGCTCGCTCTCGGTCGCGCGCGCGACGAGATGGAGCAGGCGTTCGGCCTCGAAGGGCTTTTCGATGAAGTCGAAGGCGCCGCGGCGGATCGCCGCGACCGCGGTATCGAGCCCGCCATGGCCCGAGATGACGATGATCGGCAGCGTCGGGTCGAAGGCCTTGATCGCCTCGACCAGCCCCAGTCCGTCGAGCCGCGAGCCCTGAAGCCAGACGTCGATCAGCGCGAGCGACGGCCGCCGCTGGCGGATCGCCTCGAGCGCAGCGTCGCTGTCCGACGCGGTGCGTGCTTCATAACCTTCGTCTTCCATGACGCCGGCGACCAGCTCGCAAATGTCGCGCTCGTCGTCGACGATCAAAATATCAAGCGCCATGTTCTTCTCTGTCCTGGCGGTTCCGGAAGCGTCCGGGGACCGTTTCAGCCTGCCCTGTCATGGTGTCGGCGCCGCGCCCCATCAGCGGGCGCAGGCGGTCGGGGTGGAGCGTCAGCGTGACACGCGTCCCCTGCCCCGCGGGATTGTCGGCGAATTCGAGCTCGCCATAATGTTGCTCGACGATCTTCTTGACGATTGCGAGCCCGAGACCCGTGCCGCCCTGGCGCGTGGTCATATAGGGTTCGGCGATGCTGTCGCGGGCTTCGGGGAGACCGATTCCGTCGTCGGTGATGCTGATCGTCATTTCACCAACTTGTCGCATATCGAGGATGGCGTGGATATGGCCAATGGGAGAAGATTCGGAGTTTTTCGATTTTTCTTCAATCGCTTCCACGGCGTTCTTGACGATATTCGTTAGCGCCTGCGACAGGAGGCGGCGGTCGCAAACGAGGGGTTCGATCTCGTTCGGGATCGTGACGCCGAATTCGATGTCGGGCTTGGCCACTTCGAAGAGGAACACCGCCTGCTTCAAGATATCGCGGACATCCTCGACCCCGAAGGTCGGCTTCGGCATGCGCGCGAAGCTCGAGAATTCGTCGACCATGCGGCGCATG
Source organism: Sphingopyxis sp. HIX (assembly GCF_001468285.1). GTDB lineage: Bacteria > Pseudomonadota > Alphaproteobacteria > Sphingomonadales > Sphingomonadaceae > Sphingopyxis. Next base: position 22,505 of record NZ_LNSB01000056.1, read on the forward strand.
TCGTGGACCTGGCGGATCACCGTGTCGGTCAGCTTGCGGAAGGTCGCCTGATCGCCCTCGACCTTGTCGCCGAAGCGGCGTTGCAGGCGTTCGGCGGCGAGCTGGATCGGGGTCAGCGGATTCTTGATCTCGTGCGCGATGCGGCGCGCGACGTCGGACCAGGCGGCGCGGCGCTGGTCGAGCAATTGCTGGGTGATATCCTCGAAGCTGAGCACGAAGCCATCGCCCTGCGCGACCGCCTTCGCCGCGAGCGTCGCGGGCTCGGCCTCCTTGCGCGCGAGCTGGACCACCGCCTCGCGCTCGTCGCCGGTGATCAACCGCGCGAGTTCGGGCGCGACCTCGGCGAGCGGGCGCCCCGTGAGCTCCCCGGCGCCGCTGCCGATCAGCCGCTCGGCGGCGGCGTTGACGAGCAGGATGCGATGCTCGGCGTCGACCGAGACGACCGCCGACGACACGCCGCTCAGCACCGCCTCGATGAAGCTGCGCCGCGCCTCGATCTGTTCGTTCGCGCTGACCAGCGCGTGGGTCTGGCCCTGGATCTGCTCGGTCATGCGGTTGAAGGCGTTGGCGAGAACGGAGATTTCGTCGTCGTGCGCGGTAGGGGTCACGCGCACCGACAGGTCGCCGCCCGCGGCGGTGCGCGTCGCGCCGACGAGCGTGCCGAGCGGACGCACGATGCGGTCGGCGACGACGATCGCCGCGATCACCGCGAGCGCGAGCAACAGCAAGGCGCCCAGATAGAGCGCGCCGTTGAACTGGAGCTGGAGCAGCTGCGACCGCTGGAAGAGCGCGTTATAGTCGGCAAGCACGGTGCCGGCGCGCACCGATTGCTGGAAGCCCGGCACGTTGAAATCGCGCGAGGCATAGACATAGGCGCGCTGCGCCCCCGGCAGCTTGGTCGCCGCCTCGATCCGGTCCGAGCGGCGGACGACGACGACATCTTCGCCGGCATCGAGCCGCTTGATCATCTCGGGCTGCAAACGGTTCTCGGCGGCTCGATTGTCGGGATCGACCCCCGCCGCCGTCCGCGCGACTCCATCGGCGCCGATCTCGATCACAGCCGATTCATTGAGGTTCCGGACGACGACCTGCTGGAAATAATAGCTCGAGAAATCGGGATCGTCGGGCGGCACTTTTTCCAGAAAATTGCCGAGATCCTTGGCCATCGCGATGGTGTTCGCGCCGACCTCGCGCTGGTTTTCCTGATAATAGCCCTCGGCAAGGCTCGCCGCATTCTCGAACATCCCGCGCGATCGATCCGAGAACCAGAAATCGACCCCGAACTGGAACAGCAAGGACGCAAAGATCACGACGAGCATCGTCGGCGCCGCCGCGATCAACGAGAAGAGCGCGACGAGACGGACGTGCAGCCGGCCGTTGCCGCCTGCCATCGAGCTGGTCGCGCGCGCGCGCGCAACGCGGCTGCCGACGAGCACGATGAGTGTCATTGCCGGCAGCAGGTTCGCGACCATGATCGCGGCGACGAGCGCCGGGGTAAGCAAGCGGTCGCTCTGCGCGTCGCCGGTGACGAAGATATAGGTCGCGATGCCGACGCTGAGCATCACCGCCAGCGCATAATATTCGGGAACCGCGAACTGCCACGCCTTGGCGCGCGCGCTCTGGCCGCCGGAATCGCTGTCGTTGATCGGGGGAGCGCTGGTGGCCATTGTGTCCTTGCTACGACAATGTTGTTGCATAGAAAACACACAAAGTGCGCGAGGGCCACAGCTGGACGCGGAAAGCGGCTCGGTTGGGCGTGGTTCGGCGGCAATCGCCGGAGGCCGACTATCGACGCTGGAACGCGGTCGTTTCAGTTCGCGTTAAAAAGCTATGTCGGCTTTGAGGTGGGGGGCGGACGTACTTAATCCTCCCTGTCGCGAAGCGATGGGGAGGGGGACCATGCGAAGCATGGTGGAGGGGTGCGTGCAGCCGAACTCGGCGTATGACCTCCCGCACCCCTCCACCACCCTGCGGGTGGTCCCCCTCCCCACGGCTTCGCCGCAGGGAGGATTAAGATGTCCGCAATCGCCCGTGAGCCGTCACCGCCGAGCGGGCTACGGCTCGAAGGCCGCCAAGATCGGGCATGGCCCCTTGTCGCTCGCAGCGCAGAGGTCGGCCAGTCTCGCCAGCGCCGCGCGCGTTTCGGTCATCGCCGCGATCTTCGTATCGAGCGCTTCGATCCGCTGGCGCGCGAGGTGGCGGACCTGGACGCGGTCGTCGCCCGCCTCGAGCGCGAGCAGTTCGCCGATCTCGTCGAGCGTGAAGCCCGCGCCCTGCGCAGCGCGGATGAACTTCAGGCGGCGGAGGTCGTCCTCGTCGTAGCGGCGGATGCCGCCGCCCCAGCCGTCGCCGCCGCTCCGCGCGGGCGTCGGCAGCAGGCCGCGGCGCTGGTAATAGCGGATCGTCTCGACCCCGACACCGCCCGCGGCGGCCAATTTTCCAATGGTGAGCTGCATCGCTTGACTCCGTACCATGGTACGGATGCCATATGGGGCGCATGACACAGGAAACAACCACCGCCGCGGGCCGCAAGACGGCCGTTCTCCACCGCATGGTCATGCCGGGGCACATCTGCCCCTATGGCCTCAAGGCGCGGCACCTGCTCAAGCGGAAAGGCTATACGGTCGACGACCGCTGGCTGACGACGCGCGAGGAGACCGACGCGTTCAAGGCCGAACATGGCGTCAGGACCACGCCGCAGACCTTCATCGACGGGGTTCGGATCGGTGGTTACGACGACCTCCGCCGCCATTTCGGCCTGACCGTGCGCGATCCCGATGCGGTGAGCTATCGTCCGGTGATCGCGCTGTTCGCGATGACCGCGTTGATGGCGCTCGCCGCGAGCCACGCGGTGTTCGGTACCGCCCTCACGCTGCGCGCCGCCGAATGGTTCGTCTCGTTCAGCATGATCGTGCTCGCGCTGCTCAAGCTGCAGGATATCGAGAGCTTTTCGACGATGTTCCTCAATTACGACCTGCTCGCGAAGCGCTGGGTGCCCTATGGCCGCATCTACCCGTTCGCCGAGGGGCTCGCGGGGGTGCTGATGACCGCGCATGCCCTGCCCTGGCTGTCGATCCCGGTGTCGCTGTTCATCGGCACGATCGGCGCGGCGTCGGTGTTCAAGGCGGTCTATATCGAGCGGCGCGAGCTCAAATGCGCGTGCGTCGGGGGTAGCAGCAAGGTGCCGCTGGGCTTCGTCTCGCTGACCGAGAATCTGGCGATGGTCGGCATGGCGCTGTGGATGCTGGCGATGCTGGTCTGACCGCCGCGGCTATTGCCCCGGCGGCTTGCCTGCCGCATCGCTGCCGTCGTCGTCCGGCGCGCGATAATGCTCTTCCTGCCACGCGTCGGCATCGAGCGCGGGCTTGCGGCCGAACAGCCCGCCGATCGCATTGCGGAACATCGCAAAGAGCGCGACCAGGCCAATGACGATGAACTTGCCGAATTTGGCGAGGATCGCAAATAGGCCAACCTTCTTGGCGACCGCCGCGGCGCCGCCGGCGGCGACGAGGCCCGCGAGGCCATATTCGGCCTTCTTGTCGGTCGACGGATTATAGTCGGCGTAGCGGGCGCCGGTGCGGAAACTGCCGACATTGGCGAAGGTCTTGGCGGCCTCCTGGACCTCGGCAAGCTGGCTCATGCCCGCGAGGATGTTCATGCTGAGCACGCCGGTGCGGCCGAGCAGGCGGATGTCGTAATTGAGCGTGTCCTCACTCGAGCCGTCGAACTTGATGTCGCGCGCCCAGACCAGCGAGTGTTTCTGCGCGTCGTAGGTCGGCGCCTGCGCCCAGCGCTGGAGGATGCCGGCGGGATAGCCCGACGCGCGCGTCGCCGGGGCCTGTTCCTCGTCCGCCGCCTTCATGTTGGCGAGCATCTCTTCATAGTCGATCGTCTTCGCGTCATCGTCGGAGACATAGCCGGTGTCCTCGAAGGTGATCACCGCCGACCAGGTGTCGTCGACGAAGCTTTTCCCTTTCGGAAAGACCATGCCGAGCACGCCGGTCGCCGAACCCGGCGGGTTGCGCCAGACGTCGACGAGGATCGTGCGCGCATCCTCGGCCCCGACGAAATAATAAGCGTCGCCGAGGTTGAGGTCGGCGTCGGCGGCCGCGATATGGATCGTTCCGGTCTGGCGCTTCATCGAGGCCATCAGCCGCTGCGCCGCGGCCTGCTGTGCAGCGATCGCCGCCTGTTCGGCAGCGGGACCGGACGCGGTGGCCGCGGTGGCGGCGGTCACCGCCGGCGTCGTCGCGGCGAGCGCCATCGCGCCGGCCATGACGAGCAGCGCACGAAAATTCGACAATCGGATCATGATCTTTCCCCCCGGACAGACACAACCCCTGTTCCAGAAAGACCGGCGCGCCGCAAGTCCGATCGGCTGCGGCGCGCAACCCGATCGTCACGATCCCGGCACATGGGATTTCGCGTGCCGCTGGGCTATGCCCGGCGCAACGAATCACCAGACTATGGGAACTGCCATGTACAACCGCCGCTCGTTTCTGGCCGGGGCGACGCTCGCCGGGCTCGCCGTCCCCGCGATCGTCCGCGCGCAGGGGCTGCTCCGCGACTTTCCGTTCAAGCTGGGCGTCGCGGCGGGCGATCCCGCGAGCGACGGTTTCGTCATCTGGACGCGCCTCGCCCCCGAGCCGATGGAGCGCCACGGCGGCATGCCGCTGACCAACGTGCCGGTCGACTGGGAGGTCGCGTCGGACACCGGCTTTCGCGACGTCGTGGCGAAGGGCACCGACCTCGCGCGCCCCGAACTCGGCCACAGCGTCCATGTCGAGGTCGCGGGGCTGCTGCCCGACCGGCCCTATTATTACCGCTTCACCGCCGCGGGCGAGCGCAGCCTGCGCGGCCGTGCGCGCACCCTGCCCGCGCCCGGCGCCAAGGTCGACGCGCTGAAATTCGGCGTCGCGGGCTGCCAGCATTATGAATCGGGCTTTTACGGCGCGTACCGCCACATGGCGCGCGAGGACCTTGCCTTCGTCTATCACTATGGCGATTTCATCTACGAATATCAGCAGGATTATCTCTTCGACAGCGGGCTGCCGATCCGCCCGGTGCGCAGCTATGCGCAGCGCGCGCTGGTCGACCTCGACGATTTCCGGGGCGCCTATGCGCAGACCCTGCTCGACATCGACCAGCAGGCGGTGCGCTCGGTGCATGCGCATCTGTCGAGCTTCGACGATCACGAGATCCGCAACGACTGGGTGTCGGACATCGACAATTGGAAGATGGGGCTCGACGGCAACGACCCCGACGCCGCGCCGCCCGAGGTCTTCATGCTCAAGAAGCAGGCCGCGATGCAGGCGTGGTACGAGCATATGCCGTTGCGCAAGGCGCTGCTGCCGCGCGGCGGCATGGTCGGCATGCACCGCGAGTTCCGCTATGGCGACCTGATGGCGATGCAGCTGCTCGACACGCGGCAGTATCGCGACGACCAGCCGTGCGGCGACGGCTTCAAGCCCGCCTGCCCCGAGGTCTATGCGAAAGAAGCGCAGGTGCTGGGCAAGGCGCAGGAGGAGTGGCTGGCGCGCAACCTCGCGAAGGGTGGCGCGACCTGGAATACATTTGCGCAGCAGGTGACGATGATGTCGCTCGACCGGCGCCGCAAGCCCGACGAGCCGAAGAAGATCCTCAACCTCGACAGCTGGGCGGGCTATGAGGCGCCGCGCGAGCGCATATTGTCGCGCATGGCGGGGCTGAAGAACTGCGTCGTCCTGACCGGCGACGAGCATCAGAATTTCTGCGGCGACCTGGTCCTCAAGGACAAGGTCGTCGGCGCCGAATTCGTCGCGACCTCGATCTCGTCGGGCGGCGACGGCAGCGACAAGCGCAACGGCACCGACGACTGGCTGAAGCTCAACCCCGAGCTCAAATTCGCCAACGACCAGCGCGGCTATGTCGTGTGCGAGGTCGGCCGCGAGGCGTGGCAGTCGCATTTCATGGTCGTCGACAAGGTGACCACGCCGACCAACACGCTGTCGAAGCGCGCGACCGGCGTCGTCGAGAATGGCGTCGCCGGGATCAAGATGGCCTGACGATGAAGATGATCGGCATGATCGGCGGCATGAGCTGGGAAAGCTCGGCCGAATATTACCGCCTCGTCAACCGCGACATCCGCGGGCGGCTGGGGCCGACGGCGTCGGCGCGCTGTTTGCTGTGGTCGTTCGACTTTTCGGAGATCGAGCGGCTGCAGAATGCGGGCGACTGGGACGCGCTGACGGCGATGATGATCGACGCCGCGCGGCGGCTGGAGGCGGGCGGCGCCGAGCTGCTGATCATCTGCACCAACACGATGCATTTGATGGCCGACGCCGTGCAGGCGGCGGTGTCGGTGCCCCTGCTCCACATCGCCGACGTCGCCGCCGACCGGCTGCACGCCGCGGGGATCGAGAGGGCCGGGCTGCTCGGCACCGCCTTCACGATGGAGAAGGATTTCTACCGCGACCGGCTGAGTGCGCGGCACGGGCTGTCGGTGGTCGTTCCGGGCGCCGAGGACCGCGCGGTCGCGCACCGGATCATCTATGACGAGCTGGTCGCGGGCGTCGTGACCGAGGCGTCGCGCGACGCTTATCGCGCGATCATCGCGCGGCTGGTCGACGCGGGCGCCGAGGCGATCATCCTCGGCTGCACCGAGATCATGCTGCTGGTGCAGCCCGACGACAGCCCGGTGCCGTTGTTCGACACGACGACGCTGCATGCCGCGGCGGCGGTGGAGTTGGCGCTGGGGTGAGCGGACGTGTCTGGTTTGGGGTGGTTAGCGGACGTCGATCTCCCCTCCCGCTTGCGGGAGGGGTTGGGGGTGGGCAGCAACGCTGCAATGGCCCACCCCCAACCC
>NZ_LNSB01000057.1 GCF_001468285.1 Sphingopyxis sp. HIX
ACCCCTCCACCGCCCTGCGGGCGGTCCCCCTCCCCACGGCTACGCCGCAGGGAGGATTAAGCGCGTCCGCTCACCACCCCGAAACCGCCATCCGGATCGCCCACGTCCTCTTCGCGCCTTCGCGTCTTCGCGCGAACCAAATCCGGCGCCCGCCGCATGCCACTCCGAACAGGCCGTAAACTGCCGGCGCACGACAGAAAGACTCGCACAAAGCCACGAAGCCACAAAGGGGCCTACGCATTCGAACCTGCATATCGGCCCAACCCGCGCATGATCCTGGGCGAAACATGGCGCCCCGCCGTGCGGGACGCGCCCTCCTTGTGGCTTCGTGGTTTTGTGCGGGAAAAAATTGAAACCGCCCACCCGATCCCGCGGCCACGGGGAAACGCCGGATGCCCGGCTATCTTGTTGCGCCGCAACACCCCTTCTGCTACGGGCGCGCCCGATCGCGGCGCAATGTGCCGCCCCCTCCCATCCAAGGCTCTTTTTCGCATGTCTCTGCGCAACATCGCCATCATCGCGCACGTCGATCATGGCAAGACCACCCTCGTCGACCAGCTCTTCCGCCAGTCGGGGACGTTCCGCGACAACCAGCGCGTCGAGGAACGCGCGATGGATTCGAACGACCTCGAAAAGGAACGCGGGATCACCATCCTGGCGAAGTGCACCAGCGTCGAATGGGGTGAGGGCGCCGACATGACGCGCATCAACATCGTCGACACCCCGGGCCACGCCGACTTCGGCGGCGAGGTCGAGCGTATCCTCTCCATGGTCGACGGCGTCATCCTGCTCGTCGACGCCGCCGAAGGCCCGATGCCGCAGACCAAGTTCGTCACCGGCAAGGCGCTCGCGCTGGGCCTGCGTCCGATCGTCGTCGTCAACAAGATCGACCGCAGCGACGCGCGCGCCGCCGAAGTGCTCGACGAGGTGTTCGAACTGTTCCTGACGCTGGAGGCCAATGACGAACAGCTCGACTTCCCGATCCTCTATGCCTCGGGCCGCGGCGGCTATGCCTCCGAAAGCCCCGACGCGCGCGAGGGCGACCTGACCCCGCTGTTCGAGACGATCGTCCGCCACGTGCCCGAACCGGGCCTGCCCGAAGACGCGCCCTTCACCTTCCTCGCGACCCTGCTCGACCGCGACAATTTCATCGGCCGCATCCTGACCGGCCGCGTCCAGTCGGGCACGGTCAAGGTCAACCAGCCGATCCACGCGATCGACATGGACGGCAAGGTGATCGAGACCGGCCGCGCGTCGAAGCTGCTCGCCTTCCGCGGGCTCGACCGCGTCCCCGTCGAGGAAGCCAAGGCGGGCGACATCGTCGCGATCGCGGGGCTGACCAACGCGACCGTCGCGAACACCATCGCCGACACCAGCGTCAGCGAACCGATCGCCGCGCAGCCGATCGACCCGCCGACGCTGTCGATGCGCTTCGCGGTGAACGACAGCCCGATGGCGGGCCGCGAGGGCAGCAAGGTGACGAGCCGCATGATCCGCGACCGCCTGCTCCGCGAAGCCGAGACCAATGTCGCGATCCGCATCACCGAAAGCGCCGACAAGGACAGCTTCGACGTCGCGGGCCGCGGCGAACTCCAGCTAGGCGTGCTGATCGAGACGATGCGCCGCGAGGGCTTCGAACTCGGCATCAGCCGCCCGCGTGTCCTCTATGGCGAGGACGAGGCGGGCAAGCGCACCGAACCCTATGAAACCGTCGTCATCGACGTCGACGACGAACATTCGGGCACGGTGGTCGAGAAGATGCAGGTTCGGAAAGCCGACCTCACCGACATGCGCCCGTCGGGCGGCGGCAAGACGCGCATCACCTTCTCGGGCCCGTCGCGCGGCCTGATCGGCTATCACGGCGAATTCCTGTCGGACACGCGCGGCACCGGCATCATGAACCGCCTGTTCGAGAAATATGGCCCGTACAAGGGCGTGATCGAGGGCCGCAAGAATGGCGTCCTCATCTCGAACGGCAATGGCGAAGCCGTCGCCTACGCGCTCGGCCCGCTCGAAGAACGCGGCATCCTCTTCGTCTCGCCCGGCGAGGCGCTCTACGAGGGCATGATCATCGGCGAGAATGCCAAGCCCGAGGATCTCGAGGTCAACCCGATGAAGTCGAAGCAGCTCACCAACTTCCGTTCGACGGGCAAGGACGACGCGATCCGCCTGACCCCGCCGAAGCGCATGACGCTCGAACAGGCGATCGCCTATATCGACGACGACGAGATGGTCGAGGTGACCCCGAAGAACATCCGCATCCGCAAGGCGCTGCTCGACCCGCACGAGCGCAAGAAGGCGTCGCGCAAGAAGGAAATGGCGTAACGCTGGCGACGAAAGCAGATCGTCGCCCCCGCGCAGGGGGGGCGATCGGCCTTGCCCTTCGCTGCTGCATAAACCGCCAGCGGCCCCCGCCTGCGCGGGGGCGACGAGGTAGCTGAAGAGGACCGCGCGTGGCCCGCTTGATCCTGTTCAACAAGCCCTGGGGCGTCCTGTCGCAATTCACCGACAAGGGCATGACCGCGCCCGCGGACGGCCCGCGCGCAACCTTGTCCGACTATATCGACATCCCCGGCGTCTACCCCGCGGGCCGGCTCGACCGCGACAGCGAAGGCCTGCTGATCCTGACCGACGACGGGGCGTTGCAGGCGCGGATTTCGTCACCGAAGCACAAGATGCCCAAGACCTACCTCGCGCAGGTCGAGGGCGAACCCGACGAAGCCGCGCTCGAAGCACTCCGCCGCGGCGTCACCCTCAACGACGGCCCGACCCGCCCCGCGGCAGTCCGCCGCATCGACCCGCCGGCCCTGTGGGACCGCGACCCGCCGGTCCGCTATCGCAAGAGCGTGTCCGACAGCTGGCTCGAACTCACCATCACCGAAGGCCGCAACCGCCAGGTCCGCCGCATGACCGCCGCGGTCGGCTTTCCCACGCTGCGGCTGGTACGCTGGCGCATCGGGGGATGGGAGATTGGGGATTTGGGACTGGGGGAGTGGCGGACGGCCGAAAAGTTTCGCTAGCTCGATCAGCAGGTCGTCGCGCCGCTGCCGAACAGGTCCGTGCTGTCGGCAACGGTGACCTCGATCCGCGTTCGGTCGTTGCCGGGTCCTTCGATCGCGCTGCGCAATGCGGCCAAAGCGTCGTCTGCGCCCTCGACTTTGCAATAATTGGCGCCGATCCCGCCGCCCGTCGATGCATCCAGGAGGCGCCCGACGATGAAGCAGCCTTCTGACCACTTCACGTCGGTGCCATAGTGAAACTGGATCGCCGAACGGCCGCCGGGAACGCCCGATATCTCGATCCGCCAAGCCCGGGATGGAGTCGTTTCCATCCACGGTTTGGTGGCATCGGTCCGGATCTTCGCCGCATAGACGCCTTTCGGCACCGCGCTTATGCTGGGCGCGTTCCCCGCCCAAGGGCGCTCGATGACGTCGCAAATGGGTGTACGATGGCTGGTGAAGATCGCCGCGGGCGCGATCGGACCTTGGACGTCGCCGACGTCATAGACCGAACCGCGGATGCACGGCGCCGCACAATTGCTGGATGGCAGGTTTGCCGGCCGCCGCACGACAAGCAGGCGGACGGGCCGGAGCGTCGGTTGTGCGAAAGCGACCGGCGAGACTGCTACGCCGGCAAGGGCGACGACGATCACGCGCCGCGAGATCATTCGTTCGGTTCTTGACGAACGGGATAGCTGCCGACGATGACGGTGTGGGTCTTGTTCGTTCCCCATATGGGTGTAACCGGGTTCATCCATCCGCCCGTATTTTCCAGCGTCTCGACCTGGATTTGCGTCCCGGGGCTCAGATATTTCAGGACGGCATCGACGTCGGACAGGTTCTGTACCGGTTGGCCATCGATGCGCATGATTATCATGCCGGGGATGACACCCCCGACCGATAGCGCGCCTGTCGGGGGCAAGCCCCCGACGAGGAGACCGGTGCGTTGTTCCCATCCATATATCGGCTGCAGGGAGTTATAGCTGAAGGCATTGCCGCTGTAGATGCCGAGCGAGGGCGCCCGCCGCTGCTTCGTTGCCAGTGTCACTGGCATCGACGTCTCGCGCTCCTTGGTCACCGATCGCGCTTGGTTCCAGGCCTGCATCTCGGTCTGGGTAAAGTCGATGCTGACCGTCCTGCGAAAATTGTCGGTCCGCGTGTCATTGTTGTTCGATGCGCGAACACCTTTCGCAAGGAAGGTCGCATAGTCCTTCTTGGCGAGCGCTGCTGCGGCGCCGACGGCATCGGTTTCCAAATGCTCGCTGCCGTTGGTGAGCGCAGCCGCATAATCGGTATGTGCCTTGGCGAGCGCCGGATTGTTCGCCTGCGCAGCTTCGGCGGCCGCCGCCAGATGGTTCGTGACGACGTTCGCCTTGCTCAGTTGCGGAAAGAAGACATTCTCGAATTCCGCGATCATTGCATCATTGGCGTCATTCATCACGATGGTGGTGTTTTCGATCGTGTTGGCGCTGCCGTCGACGGTCATCGTCGTTTCGAGCGACCGCTTGATTTTCGACTTGCGACTGCCGATGCCGAGAACCTTCCACCCCGATGACTTAGATTTGGTCGTCGCCTTCTGCGTTTCCTCAATGAACTGGTTGAGCGATTCGGTCACATCGAACTGCGCGTTAATTGTCGCCGTCTGAGTGTCGTTGAAGCGATAGCGCGCAACGACCGAATAATCGCCGGCGACGATCCTGTTGCAGGTGAAGATGTCGGGGCTTCGTAGCGTCAGCTTCAGCGGTGCGGCGTCATTTCCGATGAGTGATCCATTGTAGCTTTGCGTTGCGGCGACTTCGCCATCGACGATCAAATCCAGGTTGAGCTCATTGAGCGTCGCGAGCGAAACGTCGTAGAGACCATATTGATTTGCGTGGGCCGCCTGTTTGCTGACCTCCGCTTGATCATAATTGTAGATTTGGCCCACCGCAGCTTGGATCGCGGGCACGCCTATCGCGCCCTGCCACATGACGGGGTTCCCGAAAGCGTCAACGGTCCACGGCACGCGATAATATTCGGCGTTGGTCCCCGCGAGCGCGGCGCCGACCGCAACCTTCTGCATCTCGGTCGGCAGGGCGGAAGTGACGCGGACGGCAATGGTAATCGATCGCGCAGGCTGCGTCGTGCAATTGGTCGGCGTATAGGTCAGTCCATTTACGTCGGCATACGTTACGCCTTTCACGGGTACGCTGAGCGATGGCATCAGGTAGGCCTTGGGTTTTACGCCCGCGCCGCCTGCATTGAGCGGCTGCGCGAAGCCGATCACTTCATAAGTCGCCCATTTACCAGGTCCCGAAGGATAAACGAAATGCGTAACCCTGATTTGCTTCGAATTGGGCGGAACCTGAGCCGCCGCCGACGCTGCGGAAAGGGCGAGAGCAACGGTTCCGAGCAAAGCAAGTGATCGCAAAAAAGCAGCAGGCATGACTGTGTTTCCCCGAAAGAATTGTCGATGCGACCGCTCCTTGGGGACTGTCGTCGAACAACCCACGACCGTCAACGTTCGTTGGCCGAACGTCCATCGCCGGTGCCTCGCCCCCTAAGTGCGCTGATCATGCGATGGAAAAGCAAAAGATGTCAATCGATCCAGCGGGCTTCCGGTTACCGAAGAGAATGGGTTCGATTTCCTGCTGTCAATGATCAAGCCGCACAGCTTCGACGGTAGGCCGCAGTTCTGGCAGTATGGGCCAGAAAACTCCACGCTGATGGGGGTTCGCCGCAGTGGTTCAGGACACGATTGCTGAGATTCGCTCTATACCGCCGCCGACAATGTTCCGCTCGGGCGCCCCGGCGCTAAAAGTCCGGCAGCGTCTGGTTCGCGAAGCCCCAGCCCTTGAGGTCGGCTCCCGCGGCGCGCTCGAGCAGTTGGTCCGCGTCCTTGATCGTCCACGCCCCGGCCTTGGTCACCTCGGCGAGTGCGTCCCAGCCGATCGGGACCGCGACGGGGGCGCCTTCGCGGGCGCGGGCGGAATAGGGCATGATCGCGGTGCTGCCGCGCTGGTTGCGCAGGTAATCGATGAAGATCTTGCCCTTGCGCTTGGCCTTGCTCATCGTCGCGATGAAGCGGTCGGGTTCGGCGAGGCTGAGCGCCTCGGCGAAGCGTTTCGAGAAATCCTTGTGCTGGTCCCAGCTGTGGCCGGGATCGAGCGGGACGACGACATGCACGCCCTTGCCGCCCGAGAGCATCGCGAAGCTGATGAGGCCGATGTCGGCGAGCTGGCGGCGGATGTCGGTCGCGGCCTTCTTCACGTCGGCGAAGGCGAGGCCCTCGTCGGGATCGAGGTCGAAGACCATGCGGTCGGGCTTTTCGAGCGCGCCGACGTGGCTGCCCCAGCCGTGGAATTCGATCGTCCCCATCTGGACGCAGGCGAGCAGGCCGTCGGCGTCGTCGACGTAGAGATAATCCTCGTGCCCGCCGTCCTTCTCGCGGATCGGGACATGGTGGACATGGTCGCCGAACGAGCCCGAATCATGCTTCTGGAAGAAACATTTCTTGGCGCGGCCCTGCGGGCAGCGGACGAGGCTGATCGGGCGGCGCGCGGCGTGGGGGAGCATCAGCGGGGCGACCGCGGCATAATAGTCGGCGAGGTCGCCCTTGGTCGCCTTCGCCTCGGGGAAGATGATGCGGTCGCGGCTGCTGATCGTCACGTCGCTGGCGGGCTGCGGGGCGGGTTGCTGCCTTTCGGGTTTCACGTCCTTTGCCTCCTTGTCGCTGCGCAGGCCGAGGAAGCTCGCGTGGCGCACCGAGCCGCTCGCGGTGAACTCGGCAAAGGCGATTTCGGCGACGAGATCGGGTTTGAGCCAGTGGACCTTGCGCGCGGTCGCGGGGTCGATGTCGAGCGGCGCGGTCTTGCGTTCGAGCGGCGCGAATTTCTTGGCGAGGTCGGCCATGGTCGCGGCGTCGAAGCCGGTGCCGACATTGCCCTTGTAGACGAGTTCGCCCTTCTCGCGCTGTGCGAGGAGGAGCGAGGCGAAGGGGCGCGCCTTGGTCGAGGACGGGTTCCAGCCGACGATCACGAACTCCTGGCGGCGGGTGCATTTGACCTTGACCCAGCTTTTGGTGCGGCGGCCCAGATACGGCGCGTCGGCGCGTTTGGAGATGATGCCTTCCTGCGCGGCGCCGCACATGGCCGCGTAGAGTTTTTCGCCCGCGCCGATGACATGGTCGGCGACGGCGATGGGGGGCTGGGCGTCGCGAAGCATCGCTTCGAGGCGTTCCTTGCGTTCGAGATTGCCGAGTTTGGCGAGGCTCTTGCCGTCCGCTTCGAGGAGGTCGAAGGCGAAGAAGTGGAGGGCGGTGCCCTCGTCCTGCGCGCCATGGCCGCGTTTGAGGACAGCTTGCAGCGAGGAGAAGTCGGGGTTGCCGTCTTGGCCATAGGCGACGATCTCGCCGTCGATCAGGCAGGGCGGGAGATCGAGCGCGGCGATGTTGCGGACGAGCGGGGCAAATTTGTCGGTCCAGTCGAGGCCGCCCCGCGTGTAGACGCGCACGTCCTCGCCCGCGGCGGCGATTTCGGCGCGGTAGCCGTCGTACTTGATCTCGTGGAACCAGCCGTTGCCCGTGGGTACCGCATCGACGAGCGTCGCGAGCTGGAGAGGGCGGAATTTGGGGGGCTTCCCCTTGGGTTTGGCCTTGGCGACCTGGCGGTTGTGCGCGGCGGCGGCGGCCATCTTCTTCGCGAAGGCCTGGCCCTTGGCGCCCTTCAGCGATTGCTCGCCGCCGGTGTCGCCCGCGATTTCGGCCATGGTGCGGCCGGTGAGCACGCTCGTCAGCTGGCGCCCGACGAGGTCGTCGCTGCCGCCCGCATAGGCATCGTTCACCTTGCGCAGCAGCCAATTCTCGCGCTTTTCGCCGGGGCGCGGTTTCATGCGGACGAGCAGCCATTCGCCCTTCATCCGTGTCCCTTCGAGGGTGAAGTGGAGGTGGCCCTTCTCGATATCCTTCGCGCTCTTGCCTTCGACCGGCGCCCATGTGCCGCGGTCCCACAGCATCACGCTGCCGCCGCCATATTCGCCCTTGGGGATCACCCCCTCGAAATCGGCGTAGCTCATCGGATGGTCTTCGGTGCGCACGGCGAGGCGCTTGTCGGCGGGGTCGGCGCTCGGGCCCTTGGTCACCGCCCAGCTCTTGAGCACGCCGTCGACCTCGAGCCGGAAGTCGTAGTGGAGCCGCGTCGCGTCGTGCTTCTGGACGATGAAGCGGTTGCCGGCTCCCTTGGCGACCTTGCCCGCGGGCTCGGGGGTCAGCTTGAAATCGCGCTTGGCGTTGTATTGGGCAAGGGGATCGGCGCGCGCCATGTCACGCCCTTTTGCGCGCCGAGGCTTTCTTCGCCGGGGCCTTTTTCGCGGGCACCTTCTTCTCCTCGGTAGCTGGCGCCTTCTTCTTGCCGTCGACCGAGGCTTTCAGCGCCGCCATCAGGTCGATGACGTTCGAGCCGCGTGACACCGGCGCGGGTTCCTCGACATCCTCGAGCACGCGCTTGCCCTTGGCTTTCGCCTTCTTGGCGATCACGCGCTTCAAGGCGTCGACATAATGATTGTGATAATCGTTGGCGTCGAACTTGCCCGATTTCTTGTCGATCAGCGTCGCGGCGAGGTCGAGCAGGTCGGCGTCGGGCTTGGCGTTGCCGACGTCGCGGAAATAATTCGCCGCCTTGTTCACCTCGTCGGCGTAGCGCAGCACTTCGAGCAGCAGCCCGCGGCCGCAGGGGCGGAGGCCCACGAGCTGCTCCTGCCCGCGCACCGACAGTTGGCCGAGCCCGACCTTCTTCGATTTGCGGAGCGCCTCGCGCAGCACGATATAGGCCTCTTCGGCAAGCTCGTCGGCGGGGACGACATAATAGGGCTTGGCGTAATAGAGGATGTCGATCTCGCCCGCGTCTACGAACTGGACGAGTTCGAGCGTGCGCTTGCTCTCCAGTTTGACGGCTTCGATCTCCTCCTCGTCGAGCAGGACATAATTGCCCTTCGAGGTCTCGTAACCCTTGACGATATCGTCGGTGTCGATCGCGCCGATGCCGGGCACGACCTTTTCATATTTGACCGGCTTGCCGCTCGGTTCGTGGATCTGGCGGAAACTGATCGCGGCGCCCGACTTGGTCGCCGGATAGATTTCGACGGGGATCGACACGAGGGCGAGGCGGATCTGTCCCTTCCAATAGGCGCGTGCGGCCATGGCTGTCCCTTTCGCGGTTATGCGAGTCCAAATGATCGGGCGCGGCTGCGGTTCCCGTGCTGCGGCGCAGCAGGACGGCTTGCATCGGAACGGGCTTTGGGGGAAGCTGCCGGACTCGATGCGAGGGAGGCAGGCATGACGACGGCGGTCGACACGGCACCCAAGGGACGCCCCGGCGTGACGCTGCCCGCGCGGCCCGAGCCGCTGATCGTCGACCCGGCGAGCACCGCGGTCGTCGTGATCGACATGCAGAATGCCTATGCGTCGAAGGGCGGCTATGTCGATCTCGCGGGGTTCGACATATCGGGCGCCGCAGGCGTTGTCGGGCGGATCGCGCAGGTGCTGGACGTCGCGCGCGGGGCGGGCATGCCGGTCGTCTATCTGCAGAACGGCTGGGACGCCGATTATGTCGAGGCGGGCGGGCCGGGGTCGCCCAACTGGCACAAGTCGAACGCGCTCAAGACGATGCGCGCGCGGCCCGAACTCGCGGGGCAATTGCTGGCGCGCGGCGGCTGGGATTATGCACTGGTCGAGGGACTGGCGCCGCAGCCGGGGGATATCCGCCTGCACAAGACGCGCTATTCGGCCTTCTTCAATTCGCAGCTCGACAGCAGCTTGCGCTCGCGCGGCATCCGCACGATCGTCTTCGTCGGCATCGCGAGCAATGTCTGCGTCGAATCGACGCTGCGCGACGCCTTCCATCTCGAATATTTTGCGGTGATGATTGAGGATGCGACGCATCACCTCGGCCCCGATTATGTGCGCGACGCGACCGTCTATAATGTCGAGAAATTCTTTGGCTGGGTGAGCAATGTCGCCGATTTCTGCGGCAGCATCGGCCAGCGGCCGCAAGAGGAGTAAGCATGGCCTTCGAACCGATCAACCCGCCGCAATTCCCGACCCCGATCGCGCCCTATTCGGCCGGCGCGAAGGCGGGGAACACCGTCTACGTCTCGGGCGTGCTCGCGCTCGGCGAGGGCGGGGTGGTGCTCCACGTCGGCGACGCCGCGGCGCAGACGCGGCATGTGCTCGACGTCATCCGGATCACGCTCGAGGCCGCCGGAGCGACGCTCGAAGACGTCGCGATGAACCATATCTTCCTTAAGGATTTCGCCGATTATGCGGCGTTCAACGCCGTCTACGCCGAATATTTCCCGGGCGCGAAGCCGGCGCGTTATTGCATCAAGGCCGAGCTGGTGAAGCCCGACTGCCTGGTCGAGATCGCGAGCGTCGCGCACATTGGCTGAGGCGGCGGGCCTCTATTATGAAATCCACGGGGCGGAGGATGCGCCGCCCTTGATCCTGTCGTCGGGGCTGGGCGGGTCGGCGAATTACTGGGCGCCGAACATCGCCGCCTTGGCCGAGCATTTCCGCGTCATCGCCTATGACCATCGCGGCACGGGGCGCAGCGACCGGGCGCTGCCCGATATCGTGACATTAGCCGATCTCGGCGCGGACATGATTGCATTGATGGATGCGCTCGGTGTGTCAGCGGCGAACGTCTGCGGCCATGCGATCGGCGGCATGGCCGCGATCGAGGCAGCGCGGGCCGCGCCGGAACGCGTCGACCGGATCGCAATCATCAACGGCTGGGCGAGCCTCGATCCTCAAACAGCGCGTTGCTTCGACGTGCGTTTGACGCTGCTGCGGACGGCGGGCGCTGCGGCCTATCTCGAAGCGCAGCCGCTTTTCCTGTTCCCGCCCGACTGGCTCTCGGAACGCGATGCCGACCTGCGGGCCGAGGCTGCGATGCAACTCGAGCATTGGCCCGGCGATGCGACGATGGAGAAACGTATCGCGGCCGCGCGGATGTTCGACTGCCGCAATTGGGCCGGCGACATTGCGGCTCCGGTCCTTCTCTACTGTGCCAGCGACGACCTGCTGGTGCCGTCGTTCAATTCGACTCGCCTTCAGGCGCTGATACCGCAAGCCCAGGGCGTGGAGCGTGGATGGGGCGGCCACGCCGTGAACATCACCGACGCGGCGGCGGTCAGCGCGGATTTGATCGATTTTTTCAGGAGATAGGCCATGCAAGTCGGCGTATTCGTTCCCATCAACAACAACGGCTGGCTGATCAGCGAAAACGCGCCCCAATATATGCCGACCTTCGACCTCAACAAACAGATCGCGCAGAGCGCCGAGAAGCACGGCCTCGATTTCCTGCTGTCGATGATCAAGCTGCGCGGTTTCGGGGGGAAGACCGAATTCTGGGAATATGGGCTGGAGAGCTTCACGCTGATGGCGGGCCTCGCCGCGGTGACCGAGAAGATCAAGATTTATGCGACCTGCCCGACGCTGGTGATCCCGCCGGCCTTTGCGGCGCGCATGTGCAACACGATCGACAGCATCAGCCACGGGCGCTTCGGGCTCAACCTGATCACCGGGTGGCAGCGCCCCGAGTACAGCCAGATGGGGCTGTGGCCGGGCGACGAGCATTTCCGCAACCGCTACCAGATGCTCGGCGAATATGCCCGCATCCTGCGCGAATTGTGGGAGACAGGGCGGAGCGATTTCAAGGGCGACTATTACCAGATGGACGACTGTCTGGTGCGGCCGAAGCCCGAGGGCGATATGAAGATCATCTGCGCGGGCTCGTCGGACGAGGGGCTCGCCTTCTCGGCGCAATGGGCCGATTATGCCTTCTGCCTCGGCAAGGGGGTGAACACGCCGACGGCGTTCGCCTTCAACAACGAACGGCTCGCCGCAGCGACCGCGAAGACGGGGCGCGACGTGTCGGTGTTCGTGCTGGTGATGATCATCGCCGCCGAAACCGACGAGGAAGCCCACGCGAAGTGGAAGTCGTACAACGACGGGGTCGACGTCGCCGCCATCTCGTGGCTGATGGACCAGGGCGCCGCCGACAAGCACAACAAGACCACCAACGTCCGCCAGCTCGCCGCGCCCGAGGGCGCGGTGAACATCAATATGGGGACGCTGGTCGGCTCCTACGAAAGCGTGGCGCTCATGCTCGACGAGATGGCCGAGGTGCCGAACACCGGCGGCGTGCTCCTGACCTTCGACGATTTCATCGAGGGGGTGGAGGCGTTCGGCACGCGCATCCAGCCCCTGATGAAAAGCCGCCGCTAGACCGGCGTGCGTTTAACATGAACCGTTCGTCCTGAGCCTGTCGAAGGACCGTCCTTTTCTTCGGCGCGGGAAAGAAAGAGCGGCCCTTCGACAAGCTCAGGGCGAACGGGCTTGGGTAGCGATGCTCGTTTAACGCACGATGCTTTGGGCGCTGATCAGAATTCGATCGACGCCGAGGCCTTGAAGGTGCGCGGGCCGCCCTGGAGCAGCCGCGCGCCGAACGCACTGAACGCGTTGTACGCGGTCGCCCAGTATCGCTTGTCCGCGACGTTATCGACGTTGAAGCGCAGGGTGAGCGGGGTCTCGCCGACGAGCGCGACGTAACGCGCGCCGAGGTCGAAGCGCGTCCAGCTGCCGAGTTCGAGCGTGTTCGCCTGGTTCACCGCCTGCTTGCCGGTGTGGACCACGCGCCCGACGAGCGTGAGTTCGGGCAGGAATGGCAGGTCCCATTCGACATTGGCGTTGGCGAGCAGTTCGGGCACGCCGACCGCGTCATTGCCCTCGTTCACTCCATTCTCGGTGCGGCGCAGCTTGGCGTCGAGGATGGTGAGGCCCGAGATGATGCGCAGGCCGTCGACGGGTTCGCCGTCGAGCGTGATCTCGACGCCCTTGTTCCGCTGGGTGCCATAATTGCCGAAGACGATGGTGACCGGATCGACGAAGCTGTTGGGCTTGTCGATGCGGAACAGCGCGACACCGGCGTTGAAGCGGCCGAAATTGAGCTTGCCGCCGACCTCGTACTGCGTGGACTTCACCGGGGGAAGCGCCGCGCCGGCGTTGACGACGGGTAGCGGCAGGGTGCCCGGCAAATTGTCGTGGTCGTAGCCGGCCGGCGCGGTCGCGCCTGCGATCAGGCCTTCGATGCGGTTGGCGTAGAGCGACAGCCCCTGCACCGGCTTGACCACCAGCCCGAAGACCGGGGTCGCCGCCGATTCCTTGTAGCCGCCGCTGCGCGCGCCGCCGAAATAACTGTAGGAGGTCGTCTTGATCTCCTGCAGCCGGACGCCGCCGGTAAGCAGAATGCGGTCGTCCCAGAAACCGAGCGTGTTCGAGACAAAGACGCTCGACACGCGGCTACGGCCGATCGGGAAAACGTCGTCCAAGTCGCCGCCGACGAAGCCGCCGGGGGTCGGTGCCGGCGCGACCACGGGATCGTAGAGATTGGTCGCATAGCCGGTGGCGGCGAAGTCATAGGCGTTGCGGTTGAGCTGCCAGCTGACCGAGGCGCCGGCGTTGATCTCATGGCTGACCCCGCCGCCTTCGAGCTTGATGCGGATGCCCGCGGTCGCGGCTTCGTTATTGTCCTCGCGCGGCACATAGGACCCCGCGCCCGACGCGGCGCCGGTGACCGCATCGCTGACCGTAATGCTCGCGGTCGTCTGATCCTCACGCCCGTCGCGCGCGCCGACCTTGGCATAGAGCATCGCCTGGTCGGAGAGGTCATATTCGACGCTGAAGGTGCCGAAATAGTCCTTGGTCAGGATCTGGCTCCACGGCTGCGAATAATTGGTGTCGGCTTCCGGAACGCGCGGCACGACCGCGCCGATACCGACCTGACCGCGCCAGTAACTCTGGTTGAAGCGCTGGTAGTTGAGGCTCAATGCCGCGCGGAGCGGGCCATTGTCATAATCGAGCACCGCGCCGAGGACGTAGCTCGAGTGGAATTCGTCGTCGATCGCGATGTCGCCGCGGCGCGCCGAGGCGTTGAGGCGGAGGCCCCATTGCTGATCGGCACCGAAGCGCCGCGCGACGTCGACCGCGCCGGAGAAATGCGATGCCGAGGTATAGCCCAAAGTGCCGCGGATGACGTCGCGCTCGGCCTTTTTGGGGAGGATGTTGACGCTGCCGCCGATGCCGCTGCCGCCGGGCGCGGCGCCGTTGAGGAAAGCGCTCGCGCCGTTGATCACCTGGACCGAGGAGACGAGTTCGGGCGCGACGATCTGGCGCGGGGTGATGCCGTAGAGGCCGTCGAAGCCGACGTCGTCGGACGAGAGGTCGAAGCCGCGGATGACGAAGACCTCGCCCGCGATACCGAAGCCCAGCGCGGTGCGGATCGTCGGGTCGTTCTCGAGCACCTCGCCCAGCGAGTCGGGCTGCTGGTTGAGGATCAGCGCCTCATTATAGCTGCGGATGTTGAACGGAATGTCCTCGGCGAGCTTGGTGCCGAAGACACCGACATCTCCGCCGCCGGTGACCTTGGTCTGGTTGTTGCGCTGCGCGGTGACGAGGATCTCTTCGTCGCCGGCATCGTCCTGCGCCATGGCAGGGGCGGCGATGGCGAGCATCGCGGTGCCGGCGGCGAGGCCGATCGCAATGCGGGTTTGAAACTTGGTCATGAATGGTCCTTTCAGAAGATCAGGTGCGGCGGGCCGTCATCGCCCAGCCGACGGCGAGAATGGGGATGGCGAGCGCGGCCCAGGACGCGCCGTCGCGCCAGCCGTCGCCTGTGAGCGCGACGACGAGCCCGGCGATGCTGATCAGCGCGAGCAGCAGCGGGACCCGGAAGATCGAACGGAGGCCGCGGCGCGTGCTCATTCGGCGGGCACCAGGTCGCCGCCGCTCTCGACCTCGCGGACGATTGCGTCGGTGCCGCTGCGGCGCTTGCCGAGCCAGAGATAGAGCCCCGAGCCGAGCACGATCATCGTGAAGAGCGTGAGTATCGCCCACAATAGCTTGAGCGGCAGCCCGCCATAATCGCCGAAGTGGAGCGGCTGCGACAGCGCGAGCGCCTGCGCGTACCAGGGCATCGGGCGCGCGTCGGTGAATTCCCCCGTCTCGGCGTCGATCAACGCCGAGGTGAGCAGCCTTTCGGTGAGCGGCGTGTCGCCCTGGAAGAACACCGCGTAGTGATGCTTGCTGCTGAACGCGCCGCCGGGGAAGGCGATGAACTGCGGGTTGTTGCCGGGGATTTCGGCGCGCGCGGCGGCCATCGCCTTGTCGATCGAGCCGTAGCGCGCGGGCGGCACCGCGCCCTTGCCGGCATAGGCCTTGGTCATCGCGGCGAGCTCGGTCATCTGCCAGTACTGGAAGATCGGGGTCGCGAGCGCGTTGATCACCCCGGTCGCGCCGACGACGGTCATCCACGCCAGCGCGACGATGCCGAGCAGATTGTGATAGTCGAGCCACTTGAGCCGCGTGCTGCGCGAGGTGCGCAGCGTGCCGAATTCGAGCTTCTTCATGAAGGGCGCGTAGAGGACCACGCCCGAGACGATCGCGACCACGAAGAACAGCCCCATCAGCCCGAGGAAGAGCATGCCCGGCAGGCCGAGGAACATGTCGGTGTGGAGCTCGAGGATGAAATGCATCACGCCATTCTCGTCCACCGCCCCGGTCGCGGCGCCGGTCGAGCGGTCGAACAGCTGGATCGTCATGTCGCTGGCGGGCGAGTCCGGGCGCGGCGCCGTGGTGATCGTCATCGACGGCTGGTCGTTGTCGAAGGCCATGAACACCGGCACCTCGCCGGGGCGCGCGGCGAGCGCCTTGGCGAGCATCGCGTCGAGCGGGCGAAGCCCCGGCGCCTCGCTCGACGACCCGACGCCAGGCATGCCATAGGCCGGTGTCTCCTCGGTCAGCGCATCGATCTCGTCGTGGAAGATCAGCGGCAGGCCGGTGATGCACAGCATCAGCAGGAAGGCGGTGCAGACGATGCTCGTCCATTTGTGGATCAGGAACCACGTCCGGATGGTCGACCGTTGCATGAAGTAGGCGCGCCTAGAGCTATTGCGAAAGATTATCAATAGCGCGACTATGGGAATATAGCCAGATTGGCAAGCTTTTTCGGGCTTTCTACCCCATCGTTCGGGCCATCCATGCCATCGATCGGGCCATGCGGGGCAAGGACCAGTTAACCTTCTTTTCACAGCGTCGCCCTATGGCTGAACAGGAGGGACCACTCGACGATCGGCGGTCCCTATGCACATGGCGCAGGAAATGCAGCGACTGCGCGCCGAACATGCGGCGCTCGACACGCTGTCGCGCTTCCTGATGACGCTCGTCGCCGAACCCGATCCGCCGCGCGCGACCGAGCTCGCCTCGGTGCGCGGCATGTTCCGCGAAACGCTGGTGCGCCACCTGAAATGCGAGGATTGGGCGCTATATCCAAGGCTGAAGGCGAGCGGCGATCCCGAACTGGCGCGACTGGCGCGCGAGTTCATCTTCGAGATGGGGCATATCGCCGACGAGTTCGCCGCCTATGACGCGCGCTGGTCGGCCGAGCGCGTCGCCGCCGACTGGCCGGGTTTCTGCGCCGAGACCGAGGCGGTGCTCGACGCGATCGCGATGCGCATCGAGCGCGAGGAGGACGAACTCTATCCCGCGGCCGAGCAATATGAAGAGCCCATGGCCCGCCGCGTGGCGCGCCACTGAGGTCAGGGGCGCAGCGACAGCGTCCAGTTGAAAGCGACGCGCCAGCCCTGGTCGAAACCCGCCACCGGCTGGTCCCATGCGTCGGCGACCTCGACCCCGATGCTCGCGCGCTCGGCATAGGACAGGCGCACGCCGCCGCCCCAGCTGCCGAGGCTGAAATCGGTGCGCGGCTGGAGCGGCCGCGCGAGCAGGGTGACGTCGGCGTAGTCGGCGAAGCCATAGACTTCGCTCTTCGCGAAGCGGCCCTGCTTGAGCGGGCGCCACGCGAGTTCGGCGACGCTCGCGACGCCGCGGTCGCCGTTCACCAGCCCGTCGTCGAAGGCGCGGCCGAAGCTCGCGCCGCCGACGCTGAAGCGCTGCGCCGCGGGGACGCGGTCGCCGGTCCAGCGCCCGGTCGCGGCGAGGCGGAGCACCGCCTGCTTGCCGAGCGCCTGATTGGCCTCGACCCCGGCGTCGAGCGCGGTGAAGCCTTCTTCGCCGACCGCGGGATCGACACGCGCGCCGCCGAAGCCCAGCCCCTTGGCGAGCGCGAGCCGTGCGCCGAGGCTGGTGCGTTCCTCCGTCAGGCGAAAGGCGAGCGCGGCGTTCGCGGTCCAGGTCCTTTCGGCGGCTAGGGTCGAGCCGAACAGCGCGTTTTTCGAATCGAGCCAGTCGAGCCGCACCGTCGCGGTCACATTACGCCGCGTGCCGCGCACCACCGGGTGGCTGACCGCCGCGCCCGCGCTCCAAGCATCGCCGTCGACCGCGAGCCCCTCGGGCCGCGTGCGCAGCGCCGCGAGCGAGACTTCGGCGCGCGTGCCATCGGCGCCGAGCGGGGTCGAATGCGCGATCGAGGCGTAGAGCAGCGACCTGAGGTTCACCGCGGCGGCGCCGTTTATGCGCGTCTCGTCGCCGCTGCGCAGCAGGCTGTACCCCTTGGCATTGGCTTCGACGATGCCGTCGTCGACGAAGGGGCTGGTGCGCGTGGTGAAGCCGAAACCGATCGTCGGGCGCTTGGCGTCGATCGCGAGATCGAGCGCGACCGCGCCGGGATCGGCGCCGAGCGACAGGCTGGGGGTGACGGTCACCCCGGGGATGTCGCCAATATTGCCGAGCGCGCGTTCGAAGCGGCGGCGCGGCAGCGCCCCGGCGCCGGGCAGCGGCGCGGCCATTCTGGCGATCAGCGGCGCGGGGCCGCCCTTGCTCTCGCCGCTCAATGTGACGCTCGCGATATAACCCTCGGCCGAGGCGACGGTGACGATGCCGCCCGCGAGATCCTGCTCGGGGATGGCGAGGGTGAAGAGCGCGACGCTCGAGCGGTTATAGGCTCTCGTCATCGCCGCGGCGAGTTTTGCCAGATTGTCGGCCGATGCCGGCTTGCCGATGAATTTCTGCGCGGCCTTGGCGACATTGACGGGCACGCCCGCGCCGACGAAGCGGATCTCGCGGATCGTCACGTCGGGGCGTGCGCCGAGTTCGACCTTGCCCGTCGCGAGCGGCGGCGCCTTGGGATCGGGGAGCGGGTCGCGGCGGTCGCTGGTGGGCGACAGCGGCGCGCGGTCGCCGAGCGGATTGGCGGCGGGCTGGGCCGCCTGCGTGGCGGCGGCGAGGGCCAAGGCCCCCGCGACCGCCGCACAGAAGCGATGCGAATACAGCATCGCGCGGGCTCACTGGCCCTTGGGCTTGCCGAGGCCGCCGAGCGCCCCGGTGACCGTGCCGGTGAGTCCGGTGACGACATTGGCGCCGCCAGCACTGCTGCCGCCCGCAGGGGTGCCCTTGATCTCGCCGAGCTTGCCGGTGACCCCGGTGACGAGATTGCCGACGAGCGCGGTCGGCTGGCCGGCGGCATTGCCGGTGCCGTGGCTGCCGAGCCCGCCGAGCAGCGAGCCATTGCCCTGACCGAGCGTGACGAGTTGGCCGTTGCTGCCGACCCCGACGGTGAGCAGCGATCCGGTCTTCTGCCCGGGCGAGAGGATGCTCGCGCCGATCAGCGGCGAAGCACCGGGCGAACCGACGACGGTCGCCTTGCCGATCGTGGCGTTGATCAGCTGACCCGGCGCGGCGGCGAGGCCGTCGACCAGATATTGCTTGCCCTCGCCGGTCTGGACCAGGCTGACCCCGGTCGCCTTGACGACGCCGATGACGGTACCGACCAGCGGGGTGCTGCCCGGCAATTTGCCGTCGACCGCGCTCGCGAGCAGCAGGCCCTTGTCGGCGACGACATTGACCAGGCTGCCCGATTTGATGAGCACGCCCGAGATGACGGGGTTGGTAGCCCGGGGATCGCCGGTGTTGGCGAGCAGGCCGGTGCCCGCGAGTCCGCCGGGCCCGACGAGGCCGCCGACCGCGAGCGCGCCGGCATTGCCCAGGCTGACGCCGTTGGCGCCCGCGGGACCGGCAGGGCCCTGCGGACCGGCGGGACCCGTTGCGCCGGTCGGGCCCGCGGGGCCGGCCGGACCGACGGTGCCGGTCGCGCCGCCGGGACCGACGCCGCCGACGCGGTAGTGGCCCGAGGATTCGCAGGCGGCCAGCGCGAGCGCCGCGGGAATCAGGATGAGGTGGGATGTGCGAAATACAGGGCGAGACAAAGGCATCGAAATCCTCCTTCAAGCGTTTCCGCCCCCTCAATCGCGGAAAGCTTGATTAGAAGAATTAGTTCCTGTTTTCTTATAGTTAATATCTATTGATCGAGGTTGTTAAATATAGAACTCGGCAGTTTACGCCCACTTTTTCGCGCGAATGAAGGTTACACTATTAACTCTCATTTTT
Source organism: Sphingopyxis sp. HIX (assembly GCF_001468285.1). Lineage (GTDB taxonomy): Bacteria > Pseudomonadota > Alphaproteobacteria > Sphingomonadales > Sphingomonadaceae > Sphingopyxis. The sequence goes on from NZ_LNSB01000057.1 coordinate 19,375, forward strand.
TCGGCGAGCCGCCCGGCTATTGCGGCGGGCGCGGGCGGATGTTTCGAAACGGAACAAAATGCCGTGATGGCGATCGGCGAAGATTTTGCTTGGAGAGCGCGCGCTTCCGCGCGATCAACCGGACGGGACGCGATCCGCGGCGCAACGACGCCGGCATCGGGAGCGGGGGCATGGCTGAAAAGGAACATTGGTTCGACACGGTCGAGAGCTGGTCGATAACGCTCGGCGAAATCTATCGCCCGGGCGCGGACGGATTCGGAAGAGACATCAAAGCGACCCACAGTGGCAGCGGCACGCTCGCCCGGACGGAAGTGGGCGATTTCAAAGGCGAAATCAGCTGCAAGGTCACTCTAAGGGCCGAATATGATTTTCCGCACACGATCACCGAGGCGAGCGGGTCGGAGGATTTTCCCGTCTCGCTTTCGTTGGCGGGTGGCGGCCGGTACCGGCTCGGCGTCGGCAAGGGCTACGGCGGTGTGGAGCATGTCACGCGGGACAATTTGGGCAAAAAGGACACGATCGACAGCACCGTTCCCTTTTATATTGTGTCGGACGTATTCGGCGAATTGCCCGAGAAGCCGGGGCCCGTAAGCGCCCAGTTGCCGAACGAGGGTGGGGGCGGTGCCGCGACCTGGACGCTGACGCCTCGGGGTGGACGGGTGCCGCGGCACGAGCCTGCCGCGGTTGAGCCGACGCCGTCTCCGCCGCCCAAGCCCAAGAAGCCCAAGCCCAAGAAGCCGAAGCTCCCGCCTCCGCCGCCCGATCCGACGTTGCGGATCGATGCACTGAATTTCACGCAATTCGGCTATATCGCCGGCGTGCTCGAAGTCGTCTCGATGCCCTGCGTCAGCGTCGGAACGCACCCCTATGTGAACGGCCAGACGCCGTTCCGCGGCACGATTGCGCTGAGCGGTACGGCGGGCGACAGCGTGACCGAGGTGGTGCTCGAACTCAGGCGCGGGACGACAGTCGTGCGGGCCCAGCTCGAGGAGGCGGTGCGCGCCAATCTGATCGCCACCTTTCCCGACAGCGGCCGGCTGGAGGTCGCGCGGCTTGCCGACGGGCGCTCGCCGCGACTGTTCGTGCTTCCCTCGGCGAATACCGAACCGCTGGTGACGACCGAGGACAGCGACGTCGAGCTGCGCGTGACGGCGCGCACTGCGGGCGGCGCGACCGCCGAGCGCCGTTTCGGCAAGCTGCCGATTCTCGTGCGCATCACCGGGTTGCCGCGATTTATTGGCTCCACGCGCGACGAGGTCGAAGGGGGCGACGACTGGGCACGGCCGTCGGTGGTTCCCATCCTCCAGCATTATCCCGGCCTGCTACTCAACGACTGTGCCAATCTGCACGGCGGTCCCTTTGGCGTACCCGGCCGGGGCAACTATCATCTCGGCCATCGCGACGGCCTGAATGTCGACCTGCTCTTCGAGGGCTATATGCGCTTCGACCGCGCGTCCGCTGCGCGATTGATCGGCTTTCTCAACGATCCCGAACATGGGCACAAGATCGTCACCTGCTATGTCGAGCCCCAGGCTCCGGCGCAGGCCTTCTGGGGACTGATCCGCGGCACGACGCTCGACGATGGTCGACCGGCGTCAGCGGTGATCCGGAATGTCGCGCCGCATCACGACCATTTCCACTGGGTTCTCAATCCCAACCGCGCGCCGCCGCGCCGCCGTCGCGCGCCCGAGCCACGCCGTCCGCGCGGAGGCGCCAACCGTGCGCGGGGCGAAAGCGAGGACAACGGCGTGCGCGGGGCGTCCGGGGTGGCGACGCCGCTCGCGCGGCGCCGGGCCGAAGCCGTCGCCGCCTATCGGCCGCCGCTCGACACCGTCTGGCATCTCGACACCGCCGAGGTGCCCGCGCTGCACTTCGTTCCCGAATGTCCGGCGTTGCAGCGGCTGTTCGAGAGCGGCAGCCCGGTGACCGAAGAGCCGGTCCATGCCGACGATCATGATCTGGAGACGCTCGCCGCCAATTCGCAATTTCCGCCCTGCGGCACGTGCCGCGCGATGTACGACGCCTCGCTTGCCGATGGCCGTGCGCGCGGCTTGGCCGCGGTGTCGCTGGGGCCGCAGGGCGATGCCCTGCTGGTCTTCGCCGACCGCGTCGAGCAAAGGCTGGAAAATGGCGACTTCGCCGCGGTCTCGCTCGACGCCGAGCCGTCGGTCGCCGCCGACCGGCTGTTGTTCGTCGAACGGCCGACGATCCGCCTGCTCGACGCCGAAGCCAGCCTCGTCTTCACATGCGGCTCGGTCGAGGAGCGCGACCGGATGTTCGACCTGATCCGGTCGCTCAGCGGGCCGGGCGCGTGCTTCGACCGCGGCGGCGCGACCGAGATCGTCGGCGAAGCCTGAGCGGCGGGTCAGCGATCGCGGTTGGTGACCAGGGTGAAGGGCGCCCAGCTCGCCGGATGCGCCCAGTGCGGCGCCCAGCCCTCGACTGCCGTGCCGTCGGCCCGCTTGCCGGTGCGCACCGCCTCCATCGCCGCGGCGAGCGCGGTCGCGGGCGAGGCGCTGCGGTTGGCGAGCGCCTCGACCGTCAGCGCCGCGGTGGCGTCGTCGGCGACGCGCCAGTGGCTCGCGAGCAGATTGTCGGCGCCGGCATAGAGGAAGCTGCGCGCGAGGCTCGATAGGGATTCGCCGCTCGCCCCCGCCTCGACCCCCGGGGTCGCGGTGTTGCACGCCGACAGCACGACCCAGCGCGCCGAGAGCGACAGCGCCGCCGCCTCGCTGGCGGTGAGCAGCCCGTCGTCGGTCAGGCTCGCCTTGCCCGGCGGGGTCAGCACGAGCCCGGGTTCGGAGCCGGTGCCCATCTCGCCGGGCAGCAGGCCGTGCGTGGCGAACACCACCGAAATCGCGCGCGGCAGCTCACGGTCGGCCTTGACCGCGCTCTCGGTCGCTTTCGCGCCGAGGCGGACGCCGCCGCCGCGCGAGATCGCGGCCGACAATTTGGTGAGCTCGACGACGGTGCCGGGCAGCGGGTCGAGCCGGCGGAGCCGGTCGACCGACGCCATCGTCTTTTCGCCCTCGGCGAGCGTCAGCCCGGCGCCGCGAACACCGACGCCGCCGCGCTTGCGCAGCGGGGCATCTTCGCCGCGCGCGGCGCCCTTGCCGCTGCCGGCCAAGGTCGGCGCGCCATAGGCGACGAGTTCGGGGCGGCGCGCGGCGGCGGCGGGCGGGTCGGCGCGCTGCGCGAGCGCGAGCGCGCTGACCGAGGGCAGGGTGACGAAGCGATAGTGGCGTGCGAGCCAATCGGTCGCGGCGAGGTCAGCGACCGCGCCGCTTTCGGCGTCGCCCGCGGGCGCGCTCGCGACGAGCGCGGCGAGCGGCAGCCCGGCGATCGGACCGCTCGCGACGGTGTAGATGCGCCCGCCCTCGGGCAAAGCTTCGGCGACGGGCGCGACCAGCTGCCGGTAGAGGCGGTACGCGGCGGCGCGGTCGTAGCGCGGATAGCGTTCGTCGATCGGGCTCGGCGCGCCGCGCTCCTGCGCCTCGAGCAGCGCGTTATAGTCGGGCAGCGAGCAGGTATTCTCGTCGATCCGGCATTTGAGCCGCGCGACGTCGGCGGCGACGGGCGCCGCGCCCTCGTCGATGCGGTGCCAGCGCGCGGCGGCCTTCGAGATGGCGAAGGCGTAGTGATGCCCCTCGGACGGCAGCAGCATCAGCACCGCCTCGTCGGGCTGGAGCAAGGCCTGCACCGCGGCGACGTCGATCGCCTTGGGGGTGACGAGCGTCGCATAGTCGGGGAATTCGGCAGCGATGCGCGCGTCGAGCGGGGCGAGCCGGGCCGCCGCGGCGTCGCGTTCGGCGCGCAGCGCGGCGGCGCGTGCTTCGTCCTTGCCGAGCGAGAGGTCGCGGTAGCGCTGGGTCAGCGACACCACCGCCTGTGCGGTGTCCTGCCGCTGGCGCACCAGTTCGCCGAGCGGACCGGTGCCGGCGAGGTCGCGCGCCGCGGCTTCGTTGATCGCGTCGCCCGCGTCGGTCAGGGTCAGGTCCTGCGCCGCGAGGAAGGCGGGGCCGAGCGCGTCGGCCCCGCCCTCGCGCGCCGCCCAGCCGGCGAAGAGCACCATGTCGAACGCCCCCGATTGCGGGTTGCGGCGGGTGCCGCGCGCGACCGCCTTGGCGAGCGCGGCGACCGCGGGGTTGGCGTCGCTGCTGCCGATCCCCGCGTCGCGGCGCTGGCGCAGCCGTTCGGCGGCGTCGACCGCGGCGGTGAGCCCGTCGCCCTCGCGCCCCTTCACCTGCGCGCGCGCGCGGGCGAGGGTGGTGAGCAGGATGATCGTATCGGTCTTGGTATCGACCCAGCTGCTGCCGCGCTCGACCGCGAGCTGGAGCGGCAGCGCTTCCTCGAAATAGGGGAGCGATTCCGCGGCTTTGCCTTGGCCGAGCAGCGCGAGCGCGAAATTGTAGCGCGACTTCTGGGTGCCGATGTCCTCGCGCCCGTCGAGGCGTTCGCCCTCGGTCATCGCGATGCGGCCGGGTGCCTCGGCGGCGGCGAAGCGGCCGGCGATGTTGCGGTAATAGCTGATCTGATTGTTCGCGAACTGGCGCCGCGCGTCGCCATAGGCGGGATCCTCCATCATCACCATCAGCGCATCGAACGCGCGGTCCGAATCCTCGTCGCGGCGCACCAGCGTCAGTGCCTCGGCATAACGGAGCTGCAATTCCCAGACGTCTGAGGTTTCCATGCCCGCGTCATTGAGCTCGGCGAAGGTGTCGTCGAGCGCGCGCGCAACTTCTGCGTAGCGGCCCTCCTCGAGCATGTCGCGGCCGTACATTTCGAGCCGCACGCGCGCGCCGAACGCGGGACCGCTGCGGATCAGGCCCAGTTCGGCGGCGCGGCGATGGACCAGCCGCGCGTGGCCGAGCCGCTCATCGGGGGCCAATCCCGAGGCCATCCAGTCGAGGAAGAAGAGCTCGGTCGGGCCGTCCTTGGCGGCGGCGGCGCGTGCCGCATGGTCGCGCATCCGGTCGGTGACGCGCTTGTACGCGGGGCCGCCGTGCCTGTCCTTGTCGTCGAAATAGATCCAGAGGGTGGTGTCGAGGCTGAACAGGAAATCTTCGGACAGTCGCGCGCGATGGATCGCGGCCAGATCGACGAGCGCCAGCGCGGCCTGGACCTGTTCTTCGCCCTTGGTCGCCTCGAAACGGTCGAGCGCGTCGCTGATGATCTTGTTCGACGCATCGTCGCAATCGGGATTCTTGTCGCCGTTGCAATAGACCGAGGTCGGCTGGGCGGCGGCGGGCGTTGCGGCGGCCGCGAGCAGCGCGGCGGAAAGGGCGAGGCTCGCCCGGCGTATCGTCATGACTGGACTTCCCGATACGCGACCCTGCGCCGCTTTTGCCAAGCTTTGCCGGGCGCCGCAAGGGCGCGCGGTGTTCGTGACAGTCGCTTTCGCCATCCTGTCATCATCGGGTCATGCCTGTGCCGCGGCGCAGCAATATCGCGTCCCTAAAGCCCCGGCGCGTCCCGACGCCATTTCGGCGCGGGCAAAGGGGACTCTCCAGATGACACATAATAAGAGCCGCCGCCTGCGCGCGGGTGCCGCGCTGGTCGCACTGCTGGCCGCGACGCCGGCCTTTGCCGAGGAAGCTGCCGAAAGCGCCGCGGATGCCGGCGACGAGATCGTCGTGCTCGGCATCGGCGAAGCGCGCCAGGTCCAGGAACTGGGCGCCGCGGACATCGCGCTCGAGGTTGCGGGGATCAGCCCGCTCAAGGCCATCGACAAGCTGCCCGGCGTCAATTTCCAGGCCGCCGACCCGTTCGGCGCCTATGAATGGTCGTCGCGCATCTCGATCCGCGGCTTCAGCCAGAACCAGCTCGGCTTCACGCTCGACGGCATTCCCTTGGGCGACATGAGCTATGGCAACCACAATGGCCTCCACATCAGCCGCGCGATCATCAGCGAGAATGTCGGCCGCGTCGAAGTCGCGCAGGGCGCGGGCGCGCTCGGTGCCGCCTCGTCGAGCAATCTCGGCGGCACGATCGAATTTTTCTCGCGCGATCCCAAGCCCGACATGGGGGTCGAATTCTCGGGCACCTATGGCAGCGAAGAGACCAAGCGCGCCTATGTTCGCCTCGACAGCGGCGAGATCATGCCCGGCGGGCCGATGCTGACCGCGAGCTATGCCTGGCAGGACGCCGACAAGTGGAAGGGCAATGGCGTCCAGCGCCAGCACCAGGTCAATGCGCGCATCGTGCAGCCGGTCGGCGACGGCAAGCTCTTCGGCTTCGTCAACTATTCGGACCGCGCCGAGAACGACTATCAGGATTTGAGCGCCGAAATGGTGAACCGCCTCGGCTATGACTGGGACAATTTCGCCAAGGACTGGGACCTCGCGGTCCGGGTCGCGCAAATCTACCAGAACCAGGTCGCGCGCGCGGCGTTCAACGCCGGGGTCGCGAACGGCAGCCTGCCGCTGGGTTCGACCTTCACCGCGCCCTATGCCGGGGTGGGCGAGACCTTTCCCGCGCCGATCCTGACCGTCGACGACGCCTATTATGACGCGTCGGGGCTGCGCAAGGACTGGCTCGCTGGGGTCGGCGGCGAGCTGCCGGTGAGCGAGAACTGGACGCTGAAGGCGACCGGTTATTACCACAACAACAAGGGCCGCGGCCTGTGGTTCACCCCCTATGTCACGACGCCGGGCGGCGCGCCGATCACGATCCGCACCACCGAATATGCGATCGAGCGCTTTGGCGTCGTCGCATCGAGCGAGGTCACTCTCGGCGCGAACACGATCGACGTCGGCCTGTGGTACGAGGACAATGACTTCAACCAGGCGCGGCGCTTCTACGGCCTCGCGAACACTGCGGGCGCGCCGAGCCGCGGCAGCCTGAAATTCCCCAAGGATCCCCTCGCGACCCAGTGGGAGTTCGATTTCAAGACCGAGACGCTGCAATATCATGTGCAGGACACGCTCGACCTCGGCGCGGTGCAGATCAACGCGGGGTGGAAGGGGCTGAAGGTCACCAATGAGGCGACCCCGGTGATCGCCGGCGGGCTCGCGTCGGGGCGCACCGTGGCGAAGGACTGGTTCCTGCCGCAGGCGGGGCTGCTCTATCGCCTGAACGACGACAACGAGGTCTTCGCGAGCTTCACCCAGAATATGCGTGCGTTCGAATCGTCGGCGACGGGCGGGCCTTTCGCGACGACGCAGGCGGGCTTCGACGCGCTCGACCTGAAGCCCGAGACCTCGACCACCTACGAGCTCGGCTTCCGCACCAAGTCGCCCGTCTTCCAGGGCGTGGTCGCGGGCTATTATGTCGACTTCAAGGACCGCATCATCGCCTTCGCCAATGGTTCGGGCATCCAGGGCAACCCGGCGATCCTGCAGAATGTCGGCGACGTGCGCTCGTGGGGCATCGAGGCCGCGGGCACCTTCCGCGTCACCCCCGAACTCTCGCTGTTCGGCTCCTACGCGTACAACGACGCCGAATATCGCGACGATGTCGTCAACGCGGCGAACGTCGTGATCGCGGCGACCGCGGGCAAGACGGTGGTCAACACACCCAAGCATCTCGCCAAGGGCGAGGTGACCTGGGACAATGGCAATCTCTTCCTGCGCGCGGGCGTCGGCTATACCTCGAAGCGCTATTATTCGTTCGAGAATGACGCCGAGGTTGGCGGTTTCGCGATCGTCGACGCCAGCATCGGCTATCGCTTCACCGAAGGCGCGCTGAACGGGCTGACGATCCAGGCGAATGCGACGAACCTGTTCGACAAGGAGTATATCTCGACGATCGGCACCAACGGCTTCGCCAACCGCGGCGACAGCCAGACTTTGCTCGCCGGGGCGCCGCAGCAGTTCTTCGTGACGCTGAAGGGCGATTTCTGACGCCCCGCGAATCCGCTTCGCGATTGACGAGGATGGCGCGGCTCCCTAGGGCCGCGCCATCTTTTTATGGGAATTGCCATCATGACCGACACGCCCCCCGACCATCTGTCGACCAACCCGCGCTCGCCGCATTTCGACATGGACGTGCTCCAGCGCGGCATCGGCATCCGCTTCAAGGGCAAGGAGCGCACCGACGTCGAGGAATATTCGATCTCCGAAGGCTGGATCCGCGTCGCTGCGGGCAAGTCGAAGGACCGCTTCGGCCAGCCGATGACGATCAAGCTGTCGGGCGAGGTCGAGGCCTGGTTCGAGGACGTGGCGGCCGAGGGTGAAGGCGGCAAGGCCGACGAGGCGTCGGAAGACTGAGCTTGAGCTCCCCTCCCGCAGGCGGGAGGGGAGCTCAAGCTCAGTCTTCCGACGCCTCGTCGGCCTTGCCGCCTTCACCC
>NZ_LNSB01000058.1 GCF_001468285.1 Sphingopyxis sp. HIX
GCTTATGCTCTCTCCCCTTCAGGGGAGAGATACGCAGGCTTGGCAGCTTGCTGCCTAGCCGAAGTTGAGAGGGGTTTCCGCCCCGGCGGCTGGGCCCCTCTCCAAGCTTCGCTAGCTCCTGACGGAGCAAGCTGCGCTATCCTCTCCCCTGAAGGGGAGAGGGCTACAATATCCTCCCCCCAACAGAAAACCCGCCGCAACCCCGGTTTCCCGGGACCGCGGCGGGCCTCCTGCGACCACTCTCGGGGGTGGATCAGAATTTCGCGCGCACGCCGAAATAGAATTGCCGGCCATTGTCGTAGATCGCGCGCGGGCGCGCCGGGGTGCCCGAATATTGCTCGATCGACTCGTTGGTCAGGTTCACCGCGTCGGCGGTCAGCGCGATCTGGTCGGTCAGGTTGAAGCTGACCGACGCGTCCAGCGACGACAGCGCGGCCTGGTTCAGCGGCGCCGCCCGGTCGATGTCGATGAAGAATTTCGACCGGTAGTTGTACGACAGCCGCGCGCTGAACTGGTCGGTCTCGTAATAGCCGGTCAGGTTCAGCGAGTGCTTCGAATTGCCCGGGATCGGGTCGCCGTTGTTCGCCTTGGCGTCCGAATAGGTGTAGTTCACCATCGCGCCGAAACCGCCCCAGATCGGGCGCGACGCCTGGATTTCGAAGCCCTGGTTGCGCCCGCCCGCGCCGTTGCTGCGCCGGTTGATCTGATAGGGGCAGTTGAACAGGTTGGGATTGCCGCCGCCCGCCGCGACGCAGCCCGCGGGCTGCGACCCCGGCACGAACACGCCGGGCAGGACCTCGACCGAGGTCGTGTTGACGATATAGGACTGGATATCCTTGTAGAACAGCGCCAGCGCGACGATCGTCTCGCGGTCGGGATACCATTCGACCGACAGGTCGTACTGGTTGGCGCGATAGGGATCGAGGTTCGGATCGCCGCCGCGCCCGGTCAGCAGCGTGCCGTTGAGGTCGACGCCCGGGGTGATGTCGACGAAGTCGGGGCGGGTCACCGTCTTGCCCGCGCCGAAGCGCAGCACGACCTGGTCCGACAGGTCGACCGACAGGTTCGCGCTCGGCAGCACGTCGGTGTAGGAGCGCTTCGCGGTCGACGGGGTGAAACCGCCGAAGGGATTGGTAAACTGCGGGTTGGCGCCGCCGATGATGAAGCCTTCCGACGTCTGGTCGGTGCGGATCACGCGCACGCCGACATTGCCGCGCCACCCCTCGCCGCCGAATTTGGCGAGGCCGTAGCCGCCATAGGCCTTTTCGTTGATCGCGTAAGTGTTGCCCGGAACCAGGAAGCGGTCGGTGCCCGGCGCGGTCTGCGCCGCGTAAATGGCGCGCAGCTTGTCGGGATCGACGCGCCAATAGTCGGTGAGCGATCCCGGCGCGGCGATGCCGTCGAGGAAGTCGCCGGGCATGCCGCCGCCGGTCGCGAAATCGGCCGAGGTGCAGGGGACGCCGTTGCAGCGCAGCCCCGGCGTGAACACCCCGCCGTTGGTCGCGAAGCGATCGGCGACGCGGTCGTGGTCGGTAAATTTGACCCCGAATTTGAGCGCGGTCAGCGGCCCCCATTCGACCTCCTTCTCGAGGTCGAGGTAGACATATTTCTCCTCGTCGTCGTTGGTCACCGACTGGATGCGCGCAAAATCGGGGCGGATGCCCAGCGGATTGAGCGGATCGGGGCGCGTGAACTGCACCTCGGGCGTGCCGCTGCGCAGGTCGTAGCTGAACGCGCCGGGCCCCGCGAATTCGATGAAATTCTCGTTGCTCGTATCGCCGTTCGCCTTGGTCCAGCCGGCCTTCAGATGCACCGACAGGCTGTCGGTGGGGCGGTAGGTCAGGTCGAAGTCGGCCGAGACGGTCTTCGCCACCGCCTGGCGGTCGATCGCGTCATAGACGGTGCCGAAGCCCGCGGTGCCGCCGTTCAGCGAGGCGATATTGCCCGCGACCGCGACCCCGTCCTCGACCACCGCGCCGGTGATCGTGCCGCCGCCGGCCAGCGCCTGTTCGCCCCACGCGATGTAATTCTGGTTGAAATTGTCGGCGTTGAAGCGCGAATAGAGCCCGGTGATGTTGATCTCCAGCTCGTCCGACGGGCGGAACTGGATGCCGATATTGGCGCCGTAACGCTCGCGTTCCTGCTCGAACATCGTCGACCCGATCAAGGTCGGGACCAGCGCATTCTGCCCGCCGCCGACGGCGAAGGAGCGATAGCCGAACAGCTCGATGCCGTCGCGGCGCGTGCGCCGCTTCTGATAGATCGCGCCCACCAGCACGCCGAAGGTCTCGTCGGCGTTCTTCCAGCTCACCAGCCCCGACAGCTGCGGGTCGAGCTTGTCGGACAGGTCCGAATAGGCCGCCTGCGCCGATACCGACACGGTGAAGGGATCGAGGTCGAGCGGGTTGCGCGTGATCACGTTGATCGTGCCGCCGACCCCGCCTTCCTCGACATCGGCCTGCGGGCTCTTGTACACCTCGAGCCGGCCGACGATCTCGGCGGGCAGGGTGAGGTAGTTGAAGCTGCGCGTCGAGGCGACCTGGTCGAGGATGAACCAGTCGGCGGTCGCGACGCTGTGGCCGTTGAGCAAAGTCTTGGTCAGGTTCGGCGCGGTGCCGCGCAGCGACACGCGCTCGCCCTCGCCGAACTCGCGGTTGACGACGATGCCGGGGACGCGCTGCAGCGCCTCGGCGACATTCTTGTCGGGGAATTTGCCGATATCCTCGGCGCTGACCACGTCGGCGATCACCGACAGGTCGCGCTTGGCGTCGATCGACTGGCTCAGCGAGCCGCGATAGCCGGTGACGACGATTTCCTCGCCTTCGGCCGGCGCAGCCTCCTGCGCAAAGGCGGGGGCGGTGCAGGCGATGCTCGCGAGCACGCTCGCGGTCGCCAGAAATTTGTTGGACATGGCCACAGTCATTCTCCCTCTTTTGGTTTTATCGATGGTTTTGATTGGTATCATACTAAAAGTACCAATTCCATCGATTCACCGCAAGCGGAGAGTTTGGGCGGGGCATTTCGGCGCATTTTTCTATCGATTCGGCGGCGTTTTGACCCATTTTGGTATTGAAATGGTAATTAGCTGGCTAAGCATGTTCCGGTCGAGAGGCGCTGCCGCCGGCGGGACTCACTCCGCCTTCATCACGAAGGCCGGCCCCAGGTCGATCGTTCGCGCCTGGTCGCCCAAGGTCAGCGCGACATTCGCCGCGCCCGCGGCGTGATCGGCGGCGGCGATGCCCTTGATATGCACCAGCTTCCATTCGGGCCCGACGTCGACCCGCCCCGCGACGATCGGCGCATAGGGCGCGCTGTTTTGCTGGATCGCGGCGCCCAGCGTGCCGCCCTCGGCGCTGCGCACCCAGAAGGCGAGGATCAGCTTGTCGCCCTTGGCGATCGCCTTGTCGATCGGCACCGATGCGCCGACGTCCCAGGCATTGGCCGGCTTGGCCGGGATCGCGACGCGCATCGCGCTGCCGCCCTGCACCGCGCCGTCCTTGCGCGCCTTGTGCGTCTGGCCGGGGCCATAGACGTTCCAGCCCGCATTGGGCGTGTTGAGCATCGGCGGCGCGCTCGCCTCCTGCGCCGCGAGGGGCGCCGCGGCGAGGGCGATCAGGGCGGCAAACCAGGCTTCACGCAGCATCGACATCGCCATTCTCCCTTGGCAATCGCATGATCTTATGCGTACAAGTACGATATCAATCTAATACCAATTGTCGAGGGGAAAGCTTATGCTGCCGGGCGCCTTCGCCACCATCGGCCTTATCGCCGCGTTCACGACCGCACCCGCCGCCGCCCAGGAGCGAACCGGCGGCGGCTACGAACTCGTCTGGGCCGACGAATTCGACACCGACGGGCCGCCCGATCCGGCCAAATGGGTCTGGGACACCCACGCCAACAAGATCGGCTGGTACAACAAGGAGCTGCAATATTATGCCGCCGACCGCCCCGAGAACGCCCGTGTCGAGGGCGGCCGCCTGATCATCACCGCACGCCGCGAGACGCTATCCGACCGCGCCGACCATGGCGGGCAGGGCTATAGCTCCGCGCGCCTCATCACCAAGGGCAAGGCCGAATTCACCTACGGCCTGATCGAGGTCCGCGCCAAATTGCCGTGCGGCAAGGGCAGCTGGCCTGCGATCTGGACGCTCGGCGCCACCGCGCCCTGGCCCGACGGCGGCGAGATCGACATCATGGAGCATGTCGGCGCGACGCCGGGCGACATCTTCGGCACGATCCACAACCGCTCGACGGCCGGCACCTTCGGCAACGGCGGCAAGACCCGCGTCGACGACGCCTGCACCGCCTTCCACGACTATCAGCTGCTCTGGACCCCGCGCGAGATCCGCTTCGCGGTCGATGGCAAGCCCTATCACCGCTACGCCAACGCCGGCACGGGCAGCGAGCAATGGCCCTTCGACCAGCCGCACTATCTGCTGCTCAACCTCGCGATCGGCGGCGCGATGGGCGGCGAAGTCGACGATACGATCTTCCCGGCGCGCTTCGAGATCGAGCATGTCCGCGTCTACCGCCAGGCGGTCCGCGGCGCGGCGCCCACGACCACCCCCGAATGAGCGCGGCGGCGCGGCTCTAGTCCATTTCGAGCCGCGCCGCCGCTTCCACGACCTCTGGGAAGACGAGGCGGGAACCTAGTTCAGGATATGGAGGACATCGGTGCCGGTCCACGCGACGCCGCGGCTCGCCGCCGCCAGCGCGGCTTCGTCGACCAGCGCCGGATCGACGACTTCCGCCCGTGCACGGCCGCTGAGCGCGCGCGCGCTCCGCACATTGCCCGCACCGCCGAGCGCCGCGACCACCGCGTCTGGCAAAGCGGCCTCGGCCGCCGCCACCGGCGCCGCCACCGCCGCAATCGCCTTGCCGCCGCCCGCCAGCGCGCCGCGGATCTCCTCGGCGACCAGGTCGGCGACCGGCCCCAGCACCACCTGCGCGGCGTTGGCCGACGGCCGGATGATCCCGCGCGCGCCGAGCGCGGTCAGCGCCGCCTCGTCGACCCGGTCCTGGTCGGCGACGATCAGCCGCAGCCGCGTCGTGCACGCATCGACGCTCGACAGATTGCTTGGGCCCCCGAGCGCCGCGACAAAGGCCTCGCCGCGCGCGCTCCCCGCCGAGGCGGTCGCCGCCTCGGCGACCTCGCCCTTCTCGCGCCCCGGTGTCGCGAGGTCGAAGCGGCGGATGAAGAAGCGGAACAGCCCGTAATAGACCCCGGCATAGGCCGCGCCCACGGGCAGCAGCATCCATGGCCGCGTCGCGAGGCTGAAATTGAGCACATAGTCGAACAGCCCCGCCGAAAAACCGAAGCCCAGCTTGACGTCGAGCGCGTTCATCAGCGCCATCGACGCCCCCGTCAGCAGCGCGTGGATGCCGTAAAGCAGCGGCGCGACGAACATGAAGCTGAACTCGATCGGCTCGGTCACTCCGGTCAGGAAGCTGGTGAAGGCGAGGCTGAAGAGCATGCCGCCGACCGCCTTCTTCCGCTCGGGCCGCGCCTCGTGATACATGGCGAGGCACGCCGCGGGCAGGCCGAACATCATCACCGGGAAAAATCCCGACATGAAGGCGCCCGCGTCCGGATCGCCCGCGAAGAAGCGCCCGAGGTCGCCCGTCGCACCGCCGAAATCCCCGACCACGAACCACGCGGCATTGTTGATGATATGGTGCAGCCCGGTGACGATCAGCAGGCGGTTGAGCACGCCATAAATGAACAGCCCGATGTTGCCGCTCTCGACGACGGTCCGGCTCGCCGCTTCGATCGCCCCGCTGATATGCGCATAACCATAGCCGATGATCGCCGCGAGCAGCAGCCCGGCGACGCTGCTGGCGATTGGGACAAAGCGGCGCCCGCCGAAAAAGGCGAGATATTCGGGCAGCGAAATCGTCGCGAAGCGATTATAGAAATTGCCCGCGATCAACCCCGAAAAAATGCCGATTGGGACCTGCAGCTTGTCGATCTGGCTGATCGCCCAGTTCTTTGCCGCCAGCGCTGCCGCCGCCTCGGGCAATCCCGCGCCGATATCGGGCGGCGCGACGAGGAAGGTCTGCGCGCCGGTCACGGTCACCAGATAACAGGTGACCCCGGCGAGCGCCGCCGCGCCATTCCCGTCGCGCGCGAAACCGACCGCGACGCCGATCGCGAACAGGATTCCCAGATGGGCAAAGATCGCCGATCCTGCCGCCGACATGAAGGCGATGCCGAGCAGGTCGTTGTCGCCGATGCGCAAGAGCAGGCCAGCGATCGGCAGCACCGCGATCGGCAGCATCAGCGCGCGGCCGAGCGGCTGCAGCGTCTCGAGTATCTTCCTCATGCCCCCGCTCCTCCGAATTGCCGCGCCAGCGCGCGCACTTCTGCTGCCGACGTACAGGCCAAAGCGCGCGCCGCATGCGCCCGCGCCGCCTCGATCGTCACCCCGCGGACGATCGCCTTCGCCTCGGCGACGAAGCCTGGCACCGCCGAAATCTCGGTCACCCCCAGCCCGACCAGGATCGGCAGCGCTGCGGGATCGGACGCGAGTCCGCCGCACACGCCGACCCAGGTCGCGCGCGTCGCGGCGAGCCGGCACGTCTCGCCGATCATCCGCAAGACGGCAGGGTGCAGCGCGTCGACCCCGGCGGCGACCGCCGGATTGCCGCGGTCCATCGCGAGCACATATTGGGTGAGGTCGTTGGTCCCGATCGACAGGAAGTCGGCCTCGGCGGCGAGCAGGTCGGCGGTCATCGCCGCCGCGGGCGTCTCGACCATCGCGCCGACCTGGACCGCCTCGGCGATCCCCATCTCGCCGCGCAGCCTTTCGACCGTCGCGCGCACCGCGACCAGCTCGGCGACGCTCGCGACCATCGGCACCATGATCCTGCACTGGCCCATCGGCTGCACGCGCAATATCGCGCGCAGCTGCGTCTCGAGCAGGCCCGGATGCGCCAGCCCGACGCGAATGCCGCGTTGCCCCAGCGCCGGATTCTCCTCGGCCGCGAACGGAATATAGGCCGCGGGCTTGTCGCCGCCGATGTCGAGCAGGCGGACGATCACCGGCTTGCCCGCCAGCGCGTCAGCGATGCCCTGATAGGCGGCGAGCTGCTCCTCCTCCGACGGCGCGCTGTCGCGCCCCAGGAACAGGAATTCGCTGCGCACCAGCCCCGATCCCTCGGCGCCCTGCGCCGCGGCGAGGACCGCATCCTCGACCGTGCCGATATTGGCGAAGACCTCGATCCGTACCCCGTCGGCGCTGTGGCAGGCGTCGGCCGCCGCCGCCTGCGCCGCCGCGCGCCGCGCATCGCGCGCCGCGACCCGCGCGGCAAAGGCGGCCGCTGCATCGGCATCCGGATCGACCGTGACATGCCCCGCCTCGGCATCGAGCAGCAGCATCGCGCCATCGGCGAGGCCATCCAGCGCCTCGCCCATCGCCACCAGCGCCGGCAATCCCATGCCCGCGCACAGGATCGCGACGTGCGAGGTCGGCCCGCCGCGCACCAGCGCGACCCCCGCCAGCCCGCTCGCCGCCAGCGTCACCAGCTGCGACGGCAGCAGGTCGTCGGCGACCAGCACCGAACCCGCCGCAATCGCATCGGCCTCGGCGGGCGCGCCGCTCAGCACCAGCAGCAACTGCCGCTCGATATCGATCAGGTCTTCGA
The DNA here is from genome assembly GCF_001468285.1 of Sphingopyxis sp. HIX. GTDB lineage: Bacteria > Pseudomonadota > Alphaproteobacteria > Sphingomonadales > Sphingomonadaceae > Sphingopyxis. Next base: position 7,645 of record NZ_LNSB01000058.1, read on the forward strand.
TCCGCTCGATCAGATGCGCATTGCCCGTCGCGCGCAGCGCGTCGATCTGGTCGTGCACCGCGCCGCGCCACGCGAACCCCGCGCTCGCGCCCTCGGCGATACGCCTTTCGGCGCCCGCCAGCAGTTCCGGATCGTCGAGCAAGGCCAGATGCGCCGCCATCACCGCGGCGACGCTGCCGCCCGCGCTTTCGGCGCGCGCCGCGATCCGCCCGCGCACCTCGTTGCGCGTCGCAATCAGCGCCGCGCGTTCCTCGACCGCGCCGGTGCCCTCGCGCGCCACCGCGATCTCGGCGCGCTGCAATCTGGCCGCAGGCCCCATCGCCAGCCCCGGTGCGGCGATCACCCCGCCGATCTGCCCCTCGGCGAGCGCCGCCATCGGCGCCGCCGCGGGGGCAGGGGCGGCGGGCGCCCCTTCGCCCATGTCGCTCCCCAGCAGCGCCACGATCGCCGCCAGCGCCGCCTCGGCATCGTCGCCGCGCGCCTGCACCGTCACTTCGTCGCCGAAGCGCGTACCGAGTGCGAGCAAAGCGACCGTGCTCCGCGCATCGCCGCGCTTCTCGCCGTGCACCAGATGCACATCCGCCTCATACCCACGCGCCGCCTCGCCGATCCGCGCCGCCGGGCGTGCATGGATGCCGTGCGGCAGCGACAGCGTCACCGCCTGCTCGACCAGCGTGCCGTCGTCCGAGCGCCGCCGCGCCTCGGCGGCAACGGGGGCGAGCACCATCAGCGCCTCGCACGCGCCCACCGCGACGTCGATGCTGCGCTTCACGATGGTGAACGCCTCGGCATTGGTGACGATCACCGGCGTGATCAGGCTCGGCGCCGCGATCGCGATCGCGTCCATGTCGAAGCGGATCAGCGGATCGCCGCGCGCCACCCGGTCGCCCGCCTTTACGAGCGGCTCGAACCCCTTGCCCTTCAGCGTGACGGTATCGAGCCCGATATGGATGAGCAGTTCGGCGCCCTCGGGGCTGCGTAGTGCGACCGCATGGCCCGATGTGTGGAGCGTCGTCACCTCGCCGTCGCACGGCGCGACGACGGTGTCGCCCAGCGGCTCGATCGCGACCCCGTCGCCCATCATCCGCTGGGCGAACACCGGATCGGGAACCTGATCGAGCGCCGACGCCCAACCCCTGAGCGGCGAGGTGATGATCAGGCTCATCGGCTAATTCCTCTTATGTTTATTGTGCGGCCTGGACGAGGGACGGCGCGGATGCGACGGGCGTGCCGCCGATCCATGTTTCGCGTGGGCCGAGCTTGCTGTCGAGCCACACGAAATCGGCGCGGCGCCCCGGCGCGATCGCGCCATGGCTGTCCGACAGCGCCAGGAAAGCCGCGGGTGTCGCGCTTGCCATGATCGCCGCCTCCTCGACCGCCAGCCCGGTAACCTCGACCGTCTTGCGCAGCGCCGACGCCATGTCGAGATGCGTGCCCGCCAGCGTGCCGTCCTCGAAGATGCACACGCCGTCCTTCACCGCGATCCGCTTGCCCTGCAGCGTGAACTCGCTGTCGTCGGTGCCGACGCTCGGCATCGCGTCGGTGACCAGCATGATCCGCTCGAGCCCCTTGGCCTTGACCGCCAGCCGCACCACCGCGGGGTGCAGGTGGACGTCGTCGACGATCAGCCCGCAATAGCAATCCGAATCGAACGCCGCGCCGACCGCGCCGGGATTGCGGTGGTGCAGCGGCGACATCGCGTTGAACAAATGGGTGAAACCGCTGAGTCCCGCGGCGATCGCGCGCTCGGCCTCGTCATAGGTCGCGTCGCTGTGCCCCGCGCTGACGATCACGCCGTGCCGGACCAATGTCGCGATATCCTCGGCGTCGCACAGCTCGGGCGCCAGCGTCAGCATCACCTTCCCGCGCCGCGGCGCGGTCAGCAGCGTCAGCATCGCGTCGTCGAGCTTGCGGATGCGGTGCGCCTCGTGGATGCCGCGCTTCACCTCGTTGATGAACGGCCCCTCGATATGGATGCCGACGACGCCGGGCACCCCCGCCTCGATTGCGGCGTCGACCGCCGCCAGCGCCGAGGCGATCTGCTCGGCGGTGTCGCTGATCAGGGTCGGCAGGAAGGCGGTGGTGCCGAAGCGCGCATGCGCCTCGCCGATCGCCGCGATCGATTCGACGTCGACATGGTCGTTGAACAATATGCCGCCGCCGCCGTTGACCTGCGTGTCGACGAAGCCGGGGAGCAGCCAGCCGCCCTCGAGGTCGATCACGCGATCCGCGCTACCGGTCTCGTCGCTGTGAACGGCGGCGATGGCGCCGTCGGTCACGGCGATGTCCGCCGCGTCGACGAGGCCGCCCGGCAGCGCGACGCGGCCGTTGTGAAAGCGAAACATCATATCGTCTCGGTAACCTTGTTGAGGTGCGGGGGCGAGTCGGGGTTGCGGCCCCGCGCGATCGCCAGCCCGCTCGCCATGCGATAAAAGCTCTGGATCAGCAGGATCGGCTCGATCGCCGGATGCGCGGCGATCGCGGGCAGGTCGCCGCCGGCCGGATCGGCGAGCAGCACCGTCGCGCCGCGCCCGCGAAATTCCGCCGCCGCCTCGCGCACGCTCTCCGCCGCGCGGTCGCTGCCGCCGAACGCCAGCACATGGAATGCATCGCCGACGATCGCCATCGGCCCGTGGCGCACCTCGGCGGCGCTGAAGCTTTCGGCGTGCAGCGACGAGGTTTCCTTGAACTTGAGCGCCGCTTCCTGCGCGACGCCATAACCATAGCCGCGCCCGAGCACGAACAGGTTCTGCGCGTCGGCGAAAGCGGGGATCGCCGCCGACCAGTCGAGCGCGAAGGCTTCTGCCAGCTCGCCGGGCAGGGCGGTGAGCGCCTCACCCAGCGCGTCATCCTCGGCCCAGGCCGCGACCAGCGCCGCGATGGCGGCGAGCGAAGCGATATAGGATTTGGTCGCCGCGACCGACTTTTCGGGGGCGGCCTTCAGTGCGATCACGACGTCGGCGAGTGCGCAGAGCGGCGCATCCTCCGCGTTGAGCAGCGCGACCACGAAAGCGCCGGCCTTTTTCTGCGCCTCGACCGCGGCGAGCAAATCGGGGCTCTTGCCCGACTGCGAGATCGCGAGGCACAGCCGCGCGCCGGCCAGCGTCGGCGCATCGTATAGCGAGGCGACCGACAGCGCCGCCGACGCGGTCGGCGTGCCCGTCATCGTCTCGATCAGATATTTGGCATAGGTCGCGGCATGGTCCGACGATCCGCGCGCGCAGGTCACCACGGCGGCCGGCGGCGCCGCGCGCAGCCGCGTCCCGATCGTCGCGAATGCCGCGGCATTGGCGGCCAGCATCGCCGCGACCGCGGCGGCCGCCTGACCGGCTTCGGCCGCCATCAGCGTCGTGGGAACCTCAATCGCGCTGTGCCGCGTCATCGTCTCGTTCGACTCCCAATCGGACGGGGCACTTCATCCGTCCCCTGTATTGGTACTATATAGGTTATATATGTCTCATCAAGAGGTATCTTCGCTCGGCCATCAGATTTTGATGAACCAGCGCTTCCGCCGCAGCCATTCCATCGCCGCCCAGATGAAGATCATGTAGAAAAGCACCGGAATCAGCGACGCGACCGGATCGCCCAGCGCCTCGCGCGTCGCGCGGAAGGGGGTCAGGAACAGGTCCCATGTCACCATGCCCGCGGTCACCTGGTGCAGCGTATAGGCCGCGATGGCATTGGCCCCGAACGCCAGCATCGCGGTCGCCGCGATTCCCGGCTTCCGCCCCTCGCGGTCGAGCAGATGGTGCAGCGCCGCCAGCGCCAGCACCGTGACCCCGCTGGTGACCAGCACGAAGCTGCTCGACCAGATATCCTTGACGATCGGGAAAGCGAGGCTCCACGCGCCGCCGACCGCCAGCATCGCCGCGCCCGCCATCGCCAGCTGCCGCGTCGCGGCGCCCTGGCGGCGAATCAGGAGCTCGCCGATCGCCACGCCGATCAGCCCCTGCGCGATCGCCGGCAGCGTCCCCAATATTCCCTCGGGATCATAGCCTTCGGGCCCCTGCACATAGAGGTGCGGGCCGAGCAGCATACGGTCGACCGACGCGACGAAATTATGCCCGCGCACCCAGATATCGGTCGCGAGCCCATCGAGCGAGGGCAGCAGCGCGAGCGGCCAATAAAGCGCGAGGATCGCCACGATCAGCCCCATCCGCAGCCTTGGCCCGGTCGCGAGGAACAGCAAGGCGCAGGCCGCATAGACCAGCCCGATTCGCTGCAAGACCCCGAACAACCGCCACTCGCCCGACGCGAAGCTCTGGAACCAGTAGAGGTTGCTCAGCAGGAACCCCAGCAGCAGCAGCCGCCCCGCGCGCGCCAGTATCCGCCCCGTCTGCGGATCGCCGCCGGCGCGCAGCGAAAAGGGGATCGCGATCCCGACCATCGTCAGGAATCCGGGGAAAACCAGGTCGGCGAGCGTCAGCCCGTCCCAGCTCACATGCAGCAGGATCGGCGCGACATCGGCTTCGGCGCCATATTTCATGCCCGCCGCCGAGTTGACGAGGATCATCCCCGCCACGGTCAGCCCGCGCAACACGTCGAGCGAAATCAGGCGCATCGCGCTTCCTCCCCGTCTGGCCGCACCCCCGCGGCGGTTTTCCGCGCGCTGCCACAAATTTGCAATGGACAGCGCGTTGGATTTGTAGTCTATTGGTAATAGTCCAATGACGCAATTGGTCTTATAAAGATTGTGGGGAAGCAATCGCGACGGGACCGAGTGGGGGATAAAATATGGTTGATGGGGCTGCAAAAACCGCCGGGAATCGTGGGAAATTGCTGCAGGGTATCTGCGTCGCCGCGCTCGCGGGGGCGATCACCTTGCCGGCCGCGGCGCAGGAGGCGCCGACCGATTCGACCGACGAGAATCCCGACGACATCGTCGTCACCGGCATTCGCGCCAACCTCGAATCGGCCCAGAACCGCAAGCGCAACGCCGACACCGTCGTCGACTCGATCACGGCGGAAGACATCGGCTCCTTCCCCGACAAGTCGGTCGCCGAAGCGCTGCAGCGCGTCCCCGGCATCACCGTCGTCCGCTTCGCGGGCACCGACGACACCTCGCACTTCTCCGCGGAACCCTCGGGCGTCATCGTCCGCGGCCTCAGCCAGGTCCGCTCCGAATTCAACGGCCGCGACACCTTCAGCGCCAACTCGTCGCGCGGCCTGTCGTGGCAGGACATCTCGCCCGAACTGCTGGGCGGCATCGACACCTACAAGAACCAGACCGCCGACATGATCGAGGGCGGCATCGCGGGCACGGTGAACCTGCGCACGCGCGTCCCCTTCGACCAGGACGGCCGCCTGATCTCGATCTCGGTCAAGAACACCTATGGCGACATCGCCAAGAAATCGACGCCCGAAATCTCGGGCATCGTCTCCGACCGCTGGGAAACCGGCATCGGCGAGATCGGGCTGATGCTCAACGGCGCCTATGCGCATTCGAAGACCGCGAGCCAGGGCATCCAGTTCGACCGCATGGCGATCTTCGACGGCGTCTTCGGCCCCGGCAAGCAGTATATCCCCAGCGGCATCTACATGCGCGACAACGAGTACGACCGCAAACGCTACGGCATTTCGGCGGCCTTCCAGTGGCGCTCGCTCGACGGCGACATGGAACTCACCGGCCAGTATCTCCGCTCGCAGTACAACAACAGCTGGCGCGAGCATGCGATCTATTCGAGCGCGTTCAGCATCTACGGCCAGCCCAGCGACTATGTCGTCACCGACCCGACGCTGGTGAACCCCCTGCAGGGTACCGCGCCCTTTGCCTTCGACGAAGAGGGCAATTTCCTCTCGGGCTGGTGGTCGGCGCCGCGTCCCTATGTGGGCGAGGGCAACGACAATCTCGGCCTCGGCGTGAACGAGGATGGCGAGGCCTTCTTCAACCGCTGCTACGCGTGGGAAGGCTGCACCAACCCGCAGCGCGCGCCGCAGGTCGACACCGCCGCCAACGCGCTCAAGAACAAGCAGATCACCCAGGATTTCGGGCTCAAGTTCCGCTGGGACATGACCGACAATCTGCGCGTCACGCTCGACGGCCAATATGTCGACGCCAGCGTCAGCAACTACAACGCGTCGGTCACCGCGCGCACCTTCGCCAACACCTATGTCGACCTGACCGGCAAATATCCGCGGCTCGAATTCCAGCCGACCACCGCCGACAACATCAACCTCGCCAACGGCGGGCTGACCAATCCGAACAATTATTTCTATTATGCGGTCACCGACCACACCGAGGACAGCGACGGCAAGGAAGTCGCGCTGCGCGCCGACGTCGAATATGATGTCGATTCGGGCTGGCTCGACGCGATCAAGGTTGGCGCGCGCTACGCCGACCGCGACCAGACGGTGCGCTGGGGCGCCTACAACTGGGCGAATATCTCGAACACCTGGACCTATACCCAGGCGCCCTATTTCAACATCGACCGTCCCGTCTATGCGCCCGGCAGCAACGGCATCCACAGCTTCGGCGGCGATTTCTTCGCGGGCAACCAGATCAACCACCACGCCTTCGCCTTCTTCAACATGGACCTGCTCGCCAACCGCGAATCGCTCGCGGCGACGCTGGGCCGGCCGTCGATCGGCGTCGGCGACTATTTCCCGGTCTGCTCGGGCGCGGGCTACCGCGGCGCCGAGACGATCGAGCAGGCCTATGGTTGCTATTTCCCGAGCGAGGTCCACCGCGTCAGCGAGCGCACCGTGTCGACCTATGCGATGGCCAAGTTCGGCGGCAACGACGGCCTCAGCATCGGCGGTGTCGGCATCTCCGGCAATATCGGCGTCCGGCTGATCTGGACGCGCGACGATACCGAGGGCGCGACGACCTTCGCGACGCCCTTCACGCCGACCCAGCTCACCTGCGACCGCGCGGTCGTCGACGGCCGCCCCACCGCGACCGCGGGCTGCGTCGTCACGCCCGCCGAGATCGCGTTCAACAATGGCGCGACGGTGGGCGATACGACCAAGGTCAACCATTTCCACGCGCTGCCCAGCTTCAACATCAAGTTCGACCTGTCGGAAAAGCTGGTGTCGCGCTTCGCCTATTCGCGGGCGATGTCGCGTCCCGACTTCGGGCTGCTGCGCAACTTCCTGACGATCAACCGCCTGTCGCCCAACCTCAACGACTTCTCCGACCCCAATGTGACGCGCAACGCGGCGGGCGAGGCGATCGCCTACGACTGGCAATATACCGGCCAGTCGGGCAATCCGGGGCTGAAGCCGATGACGGCGGACCAGTTCGACCTGACGCTCGAATATTATTTCGGCGCCTCGAGCTCGTTTACCGCGACGGGTTTCTACAAGAAATTCTACGATTATATCCAGGCGGGCCAGTTCAACCTCGAGGTCACGAACAATGGCGTGACCGAGGATGTCCGCGTCAACCGCCCGGTCAACGGCGACGGCGCCGAAATCTATGGCGCCGAATTCGCCTTCCAGACCTTCTTCGACTTCCTGCCGGCGCCGTTCGACGGCTTCGGCGTCCAGGCCAACTACACCTATGTGAAGAACAAGGGGATCGACACGGTCAACCTGACCAACGAGACCGCGGGCGGCACCGCGGGCGGCGGCCTCACCTTCGAGAACAGCACGGTCAAGCCGAACGCGCTCGAGGGCATTTCGAAGCACAGCTACAATATCGTCGGCATGTACGAAAAGGGCCAGGTGTCGGCGCGCGTCGCCTATAACTGGCGCTCCAAATATCTCGTGACCGCGATCGACTGCTGCGTCGGCTTGCCGATCTGGCAGAAGAGCACGGGCTATCTCGACGCCTCCTTCCGCCTCCGCGCGACGAAGAACGTCGAATTCGTGCTCGAGGCGACCAATTTGCTCGGCACCGACACCGTGCTGTTCCAGCAGGTCGACTCGACCGGGCTGCTCAAGCGCAACGCCTGGTTCAAGAACGACCGCCGCTATCAGCTCGGCGCGCGCCTGACCTTCTAAAAAACGGGGGAACCGGCGCCACTCTTCGGGGTGGCGCCGGTCTCGCGCTGCGTTAGGGTAGGGCAATGGAAGGCGAACCCTTCAACCTGGTGATCGTCGGCGGCGGGACCGCCGGCTGGATGTGCGCCGCCGCCTGCGCGGCCAAGCTCGATCCCGCGCTCTATCGCGTGCGCCTGATCGAATCCGAGGAGATCGGCACCGTCGGCGTCGGCGAGGCGACGCTGCCGCAGATGAAGGATTTCAACGACTTCCTCGGCCTCGACGAAGTCGAATTCATGCAAGCGACGCAGGCGAGCTTCAAGCTCGGCATCGAATTCGTGAACTGGGGGCGGCAGGGCGACCGCTACGTCCACCCCTTCGGCACCTTCGGCCGCCCGATCGGCGAGGGTGATTTCTTCAGCTATTGGGTGAGGGCGCATAACGCCGGGCAGGCCGCACCGCTCTTCGACTATTGTTTCCCGATCGTCGCGGCGCTGCAGAACCGCTTCATGCTGCCCAATGGCGATAAAAACGACGTCCGCAACGCCTTCGCCTACGCCTATCACCTCGATGCCTTCCTCTACGCGCGTTACCTGCGCCGCTGGGCCGAGGCGCGCGGGATCGCGCGCGTCGAGGGGCGCATCGTCGACGTCGAGCGCGATGGCCGATCGGGCAAGGTCGCCGCGGTGACGCTCGCCTCGGGCACCAAAGTCGCGGGCGACATGTTCGTCGACTGCTCGGGTTTCCGCTCGCTGCTGCTGGGCGGCACGCTCGGGGTCGAGCTCGAGGACTGGTCGCGCTGGCTCCCCTGCGACAGCGCGCAGGCGGTGCCCTCGGTGCGCTCGCCCGACTTCACCCCCTACACCCGCTCGACCCGCCGCCCCGCGGGCTGGCAGTGGCGCATCCCGCTCCAGCACCGCACCGGCAACGGCTATGTCTATTCCAGCGCCGACATTTCGGACGACGAGGCGGCTGCCACATTGCTCGCCAACCTCGACGGCGAGGCGCTCGCCGAACCGCGCGTCTTGCGCTTCAAGGCGGGCAAGCGCGAACAGGCCTGGGCGCAGAATGTCGTCGGCATGGGGCTCGCGGGCGGCTTCCTCGAACCCTTGGAATCGACGAGCATCTATCTCGTGCAGATGGCGATCATGCACATGCTGACGCTGCTGCCGCCGGGCGCCGATATCGACCCCGCGCTGCCCGCCGAGTTCAACCGCGTGATGGACGTCGAGTACGACCGCATCCGCGACTTCCTGATCCTCCATTATATCGCCAACGACGCCGACGCGCCCTTGTGGGAGCGCGTCACGACGATGGACGTCCCCGACAGCCTCGCGGGCAAGATCGACCGCTTCCGCCACCGCGCGCACGTCCAGGCCTATCGCGACGGCCTGTTCGGCCCGCCCAGCTGGCAGGCGGTGTTCGTCGGGCAGGGGGTGGTGCCGCACGCCGCCGACCGCCTCGCCGACATGCTTCCGGGCGACCAGCTGGCCGAGCGGCTCGCGGGGCTCCACGCGACCATCGCGCGCGGTGCGGCCTCGGCGCCGCTCCACGCCGACTTCGTCGCGCATTATTGTCCGGCGCCCGCGCCATGAGCGGCGCGGTGCAGCGGGTCGTCGTCCACGGCGGCGGCATCGCCGCGCCGATGGCGGCGCTCGCGATCGCGCGCGCCTATGCGCGACTCGGTGTCGAAGTCGCCTGGGCGGACACCGGCGAGGCGCCCGCACCGCACAGCGCGCTCGTCGCGCCGTCCGATCTTGCGACCTTCCACCGCCTGCTCGGCATCGACGATAAAGCGCTCACGGCTAACGCCGCCGCGACGCTCAACATGGGCCAGCAATTCGCCGGCTGGTCGGGCGGCGACAGCGCCTTCCTCCACGCTTATGGCGACGCGGGCAGCGCCTATGCCGACCTGCCCTTCGTCCAGCACTGGAGCCGCGCGCGCGCCGCCGGGCTGCGCGTCGCGCTCGAGGATTTCAGCCTCGCCGCCGCCGCCGCCAAGGAAGGCCGCACCGGCGCGCCCGACAAGCCCGCGACGCGGCAGGCGGTCAAGGCGGGCTGGCACCTCGACGCCGCGGGCTATGCCGCGCTGCTCCGGACGGGCTGCGAAAGTTCAGGCGTGCGGATCGTCGCGGCAGCCAGCGCGACCCCGCAGATCGCGAACGGCCGCATCGCCGCGCTCGATATCGATGGCGAAACGCTGAGCGCCGATCTCTTCGTCGACACCGACGGCAAGCTGGTCGACGCGCTCGACCCTAGCGCCGTCACGCCCGGCCGCCCTTGGCGCGACCGGCTGCTCCGCGCTTCGGCGCCGCCCTTCGGCCCGCTGCCGCTCTACAGCCGCGTCGCCGCGCACGCCGCGGGCTGGCTCACCCTTGTCCCGCTCGCCGACCGCACCGCGCTCGAATTCCACTACGACAGCCGCCACCTCGCCGACGCCGACGCGCCCGCGATGCTCGCCGCGCTCACCGGGCAAAAGCTCGAAGCCGTGCTCGAACCCGTCGCCGCGACCGCGCGCGCGCGCCTCTGGACCGGCAACGCCATCGCGCTCGGCCGCGCCGCGGGCAGCGCGCCGCCGCTCGACAGCGCCGAATTGCTGCTGCTCCAGCTGTCGATCGCCCAGCTCGTCCTGCTCTGGCCGCTGGCCGCCGCGGACATGCCCGAGGCCGATATCTACAACGAGGAGGTCGGCGGCACCTGGAGCCGCGTGCGCGACTTCACCGCACAGCATTTCCGGCTGAACACCCGCAGCGAGCCTTTCTGGGCCGACGCGCGCGCCGCACCGGTCTCGCCCGAACTCGCCGCCAAGATCGACCTCTTCGCCGCGCGCGGCCTATTCGCGCATTTCAACCACGAGGCGCATGTCGAGGACGGCTGGGCGCTCGTCATGGCGGGGCATGGCATCGTCCCGCGCGGCTTCGATCCACAGGCGCTGCGCGTCGAGGACCAAGCGCTGATGGCCGAATTCCAGCGCCAGCTCCGCGCCGTCGCGACCGACGTCCGCGCGATGGAAAGCCACGCCGACGCGCTCGGGCGGCTGCGCGCGTGATCCGCCGCATCGTCATCGTCGGCGGCGGCAGCGCGGGCTGGATGACCGCCGCCGCCTTCGGCCGCGCGCTGTCGCCGCAGACGCATAAGATCACCCTCGTCGAAAGCGAGGCGATCGGCACCGTCGGGGTGGGCGAGGCGACCGTGCCGCCGATCCACGAATTCAACCGCTTCCTGCGTATCGAAACCGCCGATTTCCTCCGCGCGACGCACGGCACGATCAAGCTCGGCATCCGGTTCGAGGGCTGGGGCGGGGTGGGGCACAGCTATTTCCACCCCTTCGGCTATCTCGGGATCGAGATGGCGGGCATCCATTTCCACCACCACTGGCTTCGCCACCTGGCGGAGGGCGGCGATGCGGACCATGGCCCGTACAATCTCGAAACCATGGCCGCACGCGCCGGCCGCTTCGCCCCCGCGACGCGCCACGGCCCCGTCCACCACGCGGTCCAGTTCGACGCCGCCGCCTATGCGCAATATCTCCGCGCCTATGCCGAGGCGAAGGGCGTCACGCGCGTCGAGGGCAAAGTCGCCGACGTGCAATTGCGCAGCGAGGACGGCCACATAAGCGCGCTCACCCTCGACGACGGCCGCACCATCGAGGGCGATTTCTTCATCGACTGCTCGGGCTTCCGCGGCCTGCTCATCGAGGGCGCGCTCGAAACCGGCTATACCTCGTGGCAGCACTGGCTGCCCTGCGACAGCGCGGTTGCCATGCCCTGCGCCCGAAGCGGCGACCCGATGCCCTACACCGTCTCGACCGCGCGCGAGGCGGGGTGGCAATGGTCCATCCCGCTCCAGCACCGCGACGGCAACGGCTATGTCTATTCGAGCGCGCATCTCGCCCACGACGAGGCCGAAGCGCTGCTTCGCAGCCGCCTCCCCGGCGAAGCGCTCGCCGACGCCAATCGCCTGCGCTTCGTCGCGGGCCACCGCAACGCGATATGGAACCGCAACTGCGTCGCGATCGGCCTCGCGGGCGGCTTCCTCGAACCCTTGGAATCGACCTCGATCCACCTGATCCAGACGACGATCATCCGCCTGCTGTCGCTGCTCCCGCGCGACGCGATCGACCCCAATGTCGTCGCCCGCTTCAACCGCGACGCGCTCCACGAATATGCCACGATCCGCGACTTCGTGATCGCCCACTACGCCACCGCCAACCGCACCGACACCGGCTTCTGGCGCGACGTCGCCGCCGCCGGCGTCCCCGACAGCCTCGCCGAGCGCATCGCGGCCTTCCGCGCCACCGGCAACATCCTCTTCGAGCCCGGCGACCTCTTCGGCCCGACCAACTGGTACGCGGTGCTGACGGGGCAGGGGGTGCACCCCCAGAGCCACCACCCGATCGCCGACACGCTCCCCGCGGGCGAGTTCGCGAAACGCCTCGCGATCCTGCGCACCCGCGTCGCCGAGCAGCTCGCCGAACTGCCCCCGCACGCCGATTTCTTGAGAAGCCTAGGCTAGCCGTTCAATTCCGCGACGACGTCATACGCGTCGCCGCGATAATAACTCTGCGTATATTCGGCGGTCCGCCCGTCGGCCAGGAACCCGCGCCGCTCGATAAACAGCCCCGGCATCCCCGGCTCGATCCCCAGCACCTCGGCCTGCTCGGGCGAAAAGGCGATCGCGCGCAGCCGCTGCAGCGCGCGTACCGGCAAATGCCCCGCGGCCTCCAGCGCCTCATAGAGCGAATTGCCCACCGCCTCGACCGACGGCAGGCAGTAAGCCGGGATCGTCGCATATTCGAGCGCCATCGACGTGTCGTCGGCATAGCGGATGCGGTGGAAACGATAGACCAAAGACCCCGGCGACAGCCCCAGCGACAGCGCCTCCTCGGGGGTCACCGCGCCCTCGGTCTTGCTCACCCATTTGCTGTAGGGCTTGCGCCCGCGCGAGATCATATCCTCCGAGAAGCTCGTCAGCTTCGAGAAGCTCTTCTCGACCCGCGGCCGCGTCACGAAGGTCCCAGCGCCGCGCCGCCGCGCGACCAGCCCGTCGCCGACCAGCCCGTCGATCGCCTTGCGCACCGTGATGCGCGACACGTCGAACTCCTCGGCCAGGTCGCGCTCGGTCGGGATCGCCTCGTCGGCCTTGACGACCTGCCCCTCGATCGCGTCGCGCAGGATCTTCTGCAATTGCAGATAGAGCGGGGTCGGGTCCTCCTTCTGGAGCGGACCCACATGTTCGATCAGCGACACGGACGACATCCCCCACAACGACGTGCCGGCCGATAGGACCAGCGCTCCCGCCCCATGTGTTGCATTGGTATGCTCGCGTCAACCTTGTTGCGATCTATTCGCGCGAAATCCCGCGCCGGATCGCGCGCGTCAGCGCATGGTCGGGGCTGTCCTGCGACAATTCCCACACCATCACGCCGCCCGCCTTTTCCGCCGCGAGCCGCGCCTTGGCCTCGATCGTCGCGGGGCCGTTGTGGGTGATATAGCGCCCCCCGGCACGGCGGTCGCCGATCACATCGGCTTTGGTAGCATCCACGCCGCGCGCCGCGACCAGGTCGCGATAGGACCAATTCGCCGCCTCGCCGCCGAAGCCATAGCCATAGAAGGGCACCCCCAGCACCAGCCGCTCGCGCTTCACCCCGCGCGCCAGCCACAGGTCGAGATCGCGCTTCGCCATCGCGAGCGTCGAATGCTCGTCCCCCGACTGACCCCAGCTCGGCCCGATCGCGTCGTAGGACATCACATTGACCAGGTCGAAATAAGCGATCGACCCGACCGGAATCATCCCGCCCTCATAGGAGGCGGTGGCGCAGGTCAGCAGCTTGCCGCGCGCCTTCAATTCCTTCGACAGCGCCGCGATGAACGGCACATAGTCGCCCGCCTTGTCGATCTGGGTCAGCAACCCGCCCTCGATATCGATGTCGATCCCGTCGAGCCCCAGTGTCTCCGCGAGCCCCACCAGCGCCGCCACCGTCGTCTCGCGCCGCGCGGGCGTCAGCAGTTCCGCCCAGTCGCCCGAGCAGCCCGGAATCACGCCGCCCGCGGTCGACAGCAGCACCTTGCCCCCCGCCGCCTTCAACCGCGCGACCGATGCCCGTACCGCCTCGACCGTCATGTTCGCGCCGTCGGCCCCGCCCATGCACGTCATCACGCCGCCCCGCACGAACACCCCCTCGGCGTCGGGATTGGCGAAGGACAGGTTGTAATGCGTATAGGCGCTGAGGTCGGTGCGATCGATCGACAGCTCGAGCCCCTTGAACGCCGCGAGATAGCCGACGACAACGGGCTTGTCCGCGCGCGCCGCGGCCGGAGTCGCCGATAGGACTAATATGAAACCAATTATCGCCGCTGCCATGCGCCGAAAGGCCGAATTTCCGAGCATCCGCTATTTCTCCCCTGAAAGCCGCCGATTGGAAAGGCGTTGACCGTCGCCACATGACATGACAAATTAGATACAAATTGTCGAGCGGGAGAATGGATATGCGGGTTGCGGCCAAAGCGATTGGTGTCACGGCGATGGCGGCCGCCCTGATGGTTGCGGCACCCGCGCATGCCGCACCGGCCCCCGCGCAGGCCGCGCTCGACCGCTTCGCCGACACGCTCGGCTACACCCTGACGATGGTCGACAACGGCCCCGATTGTCCCGCCGGGATCGACGGCTGCTTCCTCACCACGATCACGCTGACCGTCCCCGAAACCGTCCCCGCCGACCTCAAGCCATTCTCGCTCTACTTCAGCTTCGTCAACCGCCTGCCCAAGGTCGAAAGCGACATCTTCGACCACAGACTGGTCAACGGCGACCTCCAGCAATTGACGCTGAAACCCGGCGTCACCCTCAAGCCCGGCGCCAAGCACGAGATCAAGCTCTGGGGCGTCGGCTCGAACTTTTCGAAGGCGTTCGGCATGCCCAACGCCTATCTCGTCGCCGATGGCCTGCAGGCGCGCACCATCGCCGCGACGCGCCCGGTCATCGACCCCGACACCGGGCTCGAAACCCTGCCCTTCGTCGCGCCGATGACCGACGAGGCGAAGCTCGCGGTCAAGAGCGACGCCGACAAGACGCGCTGGCTCACCGCCGAGCGCGCCTACGACCTCCAGGCCGCACGCCCGACCGCCGCCGCAACCGGCATCGTCATCCTGCCAGCCCCCGCCAAGGCCACGCAAACCAAGGGCCAGCCCGTCGACCTCACCGCCGGCGTCGCGCTCAGCGTCGAGGGCGCCGACCGCGCCGCGCTCGCCCCCGCCGTCGCCGCGCTCGCCAGCGTGGGCGTCCCCGACACCGGCAAGCTCCCGCTCACCATCCGCATCGGCGCGCCGTCGCTCGCGCCCGAGGGCTATACGCTCGACGTCGCCGCCAAGGGCGTGACCATCGCCGCAAAGGACGTCGCCGGCGCGAACAACGCGCTCCGCTCGCTCGCCCAGCAGGCGGCGTTCGAAAAGGGCAGGGTGACCCCGCTTCACGTCGAGGACGCGCCGCTTTATCCCTATCGCGGCCTCCACCTCGACCTCGGCCGCAATTTCCACGGCCGCGACCAGATCTTGAAGCTCGTCGAGGCGATGGCTGCGTACAAGCTCAACAAGCTCCACCTCCACCTCGCCGAAGACGAGGGCTGGCGCATCGAGATCCCCGCGCTCCCCGAACTCGCCGAGATCGGCTCGAAACGCTGCCACGATCCGTCGGAACGGACCTGCATCCTGCCCCAGCTCGGCGCCGGCCCCGACGGCACCGGCGGCGTGAACGGCTATCTCACCACCGCCGACTATGTCGCGATCGTCCAGGCGGCCGCGGCGCGTCAGATCGAGGTCATCCCGTCGATCGACATGCCCGGCCACAGCCGCGCGGCGATCAAGGCGATGGAACTGCGCCACGCGCGCCTCGCCGCCGCGGGCAAGAAGGCGGAGGCCGACGCCTATCGGCTGATCGACCCCGCCGACACCACCGACTATCGCAGCATCCAGAATTATAACGACAACACGCTCAACGTCTGCCTGCCCGCGACCTATCGCTTCGTCGATACGGTGGTCGACGCGCTCGCCGACATGCACCGCCAGGCGGGCGTGCCCTTGAAGACCTTCCACCTCGGCGCCGACGAGACCGCGGGCGCCTGGGTCAACTCGCCCGCCTGCAAGGCGATGATCGCCGAAAACGGCGGCAAGGCGGGCGAACTCACCCCACGCTTCATCGAACGCGTCACCGCCAGCCTTGCCGCCAAGGGCCTGCGCGCTGGCGGCTGGAGCGACGGCATGGGGCATACAAAGGCCGCCAGCATGCCGAAGGACGTCCAGACCAATATCTGGGGCGTGCTCCACACCGGCGCGATCCGCGAGGCGCACGACCAGATGAACCGCGGCTGGTTGACCGTGCTCTCGATCCCCGACCTCGGCTATTTCGACATGCCCTATGCGCCGCATCCCGACGAAGGCGGTTACGACTGGGCCTCGCGCGGGGTCGACGTGCATCAGGTGTTCGGCTTCATGCCCGACAATCTCCCCGCCAATGCCGCGACGATCCGCAACACCCATGCCGAGGGCGCGCCGATCGAGGACAAGCCGCTCCTCGAACCCGGCCACCGCGTCGCGGGCGTGCAGGCGCAGCTCTGGAGCGAGACGATCCGCACCGACGCGCAGGTCGACTATATGCTCTTCCCGCGCCTGCTCGCGCTCGCCGAGCGCGGCTGGAGTGCGGCGCCCTGGACCCCCGCCTATCGGGCGGGCGCCAGCTACCAATGGGCCGACAGCCGTGTCGACGCGGGCAAGCTCGCCGCGGGCTGGTCGAATTTCGCGGGCCGCGTCGCGGCGCAATTCCCGCTGCTCGACAAGATGGGCGTCGCCTACCGCGTCGCGCCGCCGGGCGCGCGCATCGCGAACGGCAAGCTCGAGGCGAACAGCGAATTCCCCGGCACAGCAATCGAATATCGCCCCGCGGGCGACGTCTGGACGCGCTACGCCGGCCCCGTGGCGGTGACCGGCGCGGTCGAACTGCGCACCCGCTCCGCCGACGGCAAGCGCGCCAGCCGCACGGTCCGGGTCGAGCCGGGGAAGTAGCGGCGAGCGGTTGGGAGCGCGCGGGCCAAATCGCGACCATCCCCATCTTCCGTTCGTGCTGAGCTTGTCGAAGCACCGTCCTTTTCTTGCGTCACAGGAAGAACGGCCCTTCGACAAGCTCAGGGCGAACGGTGTAGGTGGTGGCGCTGAGCGCTATTTCAGCGGCGATTTGGATATCATCGGGATGAAGTCGAAGTGACGGAGCAGACGGTCGAAGAAAAGGACCCCGGCAACCCCGCCGTCATCGCCGAGGCGGTCGCCGCTGCCGAGCGTCCCTTCGTCGTCCGCGGCCTCGCATCGCACTGGCCCGCCGTCGCCGCGGCAGCCCAAGGCGACGACACCATCGCCGCCTACCTGTCAGCGCGCGACAACGGCAAGCCGCTCACCGTCCTCGTCGGCCCGCCCGAAACCGGCGGCCGCTATTTCTACACCGACGACATGCGCGGGGTGAATTTCCGCAGCGAAAAAATGCCGATGCGCGCGCTCGTCGAACGGCTGCTCGCGCTGCGCAGCGACCCCGCGCCCGCGACGCTCTACGCCGGCTCGACCCCGACCGCCGACAGCGTCGCGAGCTTCGCCGCCGAAAATCCGCTCCCGATCGACACCGGCGTGCCGCCGCGCATCTGGGTCGGCAACGCCAGCCGCATCGCGCCGCATTACGACATGGCGTCGAACATCGCGGTTGTCGTCGCGGGCCGCCGCCGCTTCTCGCTCTTCCCGCCCGAGCAGATTGCGAACCTCTATGTCGGCCCGGTCGACCGCACGATCGCCGGCCAACCGACCAGCCTCGTCGACCCCGATCACCCCGACCTGACCCGCTTCCCGCTCTACGAAGAGGCCGCGCGCCACAAGCTGGTCGCCGACCTCGCCCCCGGCGACGCGCTCTTCATGCCGCCGATGTGGTGGCACCATGTGCGCAGCAGCGGCGCGCTCAACGTCCTCGTCAACTACTGGTTCGGCCAGCGCGCCGACCGCTTTCCCTTCGCCGCATTGATGCTCGCGATGCACTCGATCCGCGAACTGCCCGAGGCCGAGCGCGCCGCGTGGCGCACCTGGTTCGACCATTATGTCTTCGGCGAAGGCGCAGCCGGCGCCGTCGCGCACCTCCCCCCGCATGCGCAAGGCGTCCTCGGCCCCCCATCGCCCCAGCGCGACCGGATGATCGTCGACTATGTCATCGGCATGTGCCGGGGCGGGGGGAGCTAGTTTTCGGGCGATGAGCTTGTTTCCCCTCCCGCAGGCGGGACGGGCAGCGAGACTTACGAGCTTGCTCGTTAGTCGCAGCGGGGTGGGCAGACCGCAACGCTGCTGGCCCACCCCCAACCCCTCCCGCCTGCGGGAGGGGAGATATACGCCAGCGCTATCCCCC
>NZ_LNSB01000059.1 GCF_001468285.1 Sphingopyxis sp. HIX
CCTCCACCACGCTTCGCATGGTCCCCCTCCCCATCGCTGCGCGACAGGGAGGATTAGGAGGTCCGCATCGCCCGAAAGCGGCCCTCCGGCCTCACCCCTTTTGCGTCTTTGCGTCTTTGCGCGAACCTTGTTCTTCCCCGGCCTCGCGGTCGTTCGCGGGTTCGGGGAAGCCGAAGAAGGCGCGGCGGGCGGCTTCGCCCGCGGCGCGGAGGGGGGCGAGTTCTTCGTTATAGGCGTCCTCATAGGCCGCGGTCTCGTCGGCATCGAGGGTGCGTTCGTAGTCGCGGTCGCCGAACTGGCCCTCCTCGTCGCCGATGAAGTCGTCCGCGGGCGGGAAGTTGGTGCGCAGCTCGTTCCTTTCCTCGTCGTGCCAGACGGTCATCGCTTCGGCCTCTTCCTCGGGGGTTGCGGGCGGCGGCGGCGCGATATCGGGATCGGCGGAAAACTGCGCAACTTCATTCGCGATCGGGGTGTTTTGCCAGAGCGAAGCGAGCGGGTTCGCACGGTTGTCGCGGCCCGCGAGCCAGCAGGCGAGCGCGGCGCCGAGCCCGGAGGGGGCGTCGTCTTCCTCGCCCTGCGGAAAATCGAGATCGAACAGCGCGAGGAAAGCGGACCAGTCGCCGGCGACGATCTGCGCGAGCATCGCCTCGCCGGCTTTCGCACGCGTTTCTACCATGCGGTCGAGCCGCGCGAGCATCGCGAGGCCGAGGCGGCCGTCGTGGCGGCGGCGGCGCGTGAAGCGGCGGTGGTCGTCGGGGTCGACCTCGCTCGTCTCCTCATAACCCCAGATCGCGCGCTCAAGCAGCTGGTCGGCGAGCCGGTCGCGCGCGATCAGCACCGCCGCGGCCCAGCCGATGCGGAACGCCGCGCCCTCGGGGCGCTGCTTGAACTGATAGGCGGCCGAGGGCGACATGCAGACCATCGCGGCGGCGCTGATCACCGAGCCGGTGGCGGCGAGACTTTCCAGGAAGCTGCGCTGGAGTGCGGGGGTCCAGTGGTAGCTGCCGGGCGCGGGAATGTCGGCGGGGTTGGGGATCGGATTGTCGAGGTTTTCCATCGAGTCGCTCCTTCTGGTAAGGTGAAACTGACAAAATGAACCATATGGGTACATTTTAGGAAAGCGGTTTTTTGGGCGGGGTGAGCCTATTTTGTGGGGCGGTGGTTTTTTGGGCGCGGGGTGTCCATTTCGCGCAGAGGCGCAGAGGGCGCAGAGATGAGGGGCCATCGCCTCTGCGGTCTCTGCGCCTCTGCGTGCATTGATTTTGGGGTTTGGCTCGTTTCGGGCGGAAGCTGCCCTTTTAATCCTCCCTGTCGCGAAGCGATGGGGAGGGGGACCATGCGAAGCATGGTGGAGGGGTGGCGGCCTCGAGCCGACGTTTATGGCGTCGACCCCTCCACCACCCTGCGGGTGGTCCCCCTCCCCACGGCTTCGCCGCGGGGAGGATTAGGAAAGTCCGCTCACCACCCCAAGACAGCCATTGCATGAAGTTTCAATAATTATTGAAACTTCAGAAACTCTCTGCTATACGAGTCGGCGTGGAACCATCCCCCACCCCCGACTCTCCATCGCCGCCGTTCCGGCTCTCCCCGCTAGCGCAGGCGTTCGTCCTGCATTTCGGCGAGATGGGGAGTCGCTGGGGGATCAACCGCACCGTCGGGCAGATCTATGCGATGCTGTTCCTCGCCGACGGACCGCGCCACGCCGAACAGATCGCCGAGGCATTGTCGCTGTCGCGCGGCAGCGTGTCGATGGGGCTCAAGGAACTCGCGAGCTGGAACCTCGTCCAGTTGAAGCATCTGCCCGGCGACCGGCGCGACTATTATGCGACGCCGCGCGACGTGTGGGCGATCTTCCGCACCCTCGTCGAAGAGCGCAAGAAGCGCGAGATCGACCCGACGCTGACGACGCTGCGAACCTTGCTGATGGAGCCCGCGACCGACGCCGGCGACCGCTTCGCGCAGGAGCGCATCGCGGCGATGCACGAGCAGATCGAGCTGCTCACCGACTGGTATGCCGAGATGGAGCGGCTCGATACCGAACGGCTGCTCCAGCTTTTGCGGCTGGGCGAGCGTGTGGTAAAAGCGCTCGAGTTCAAGGACCGCATGCTCGGCCGCGGGAAAGGCCGGACGGAGGAACCGGACGATGGACGCTCTTGATCCGCTGATCCTCGCGCGCATCCAGTTCGCGGCGAACATCAGCTTCCACATATTGTTTCCGACGATCACCATCGCGCTTGGCTGGGCGCTGCTCGGCTTCAAGCTCGCGTACAACCGCACCGGCGACGTCGCATGGATGGACGCCTATCGCCTGTGGGTGAAGGTCTTCGCGCTGAGCTTCGCGATGGGCGTGGTGTCGGGGATCACGATGAGCTTCCAGTTCGGCACCAACTGGCCGGGCTATATGGAAAAGGTCGGCAATGTCGCGGGACCGCTGCTCGCTTATGAGGTGCTGACCGCCTTCTTCCTCGAGGCGGTGTTCCTGGGGATCATGCTCTTCGGCTTCAGCCGCGTGCCCAATTGGGTGCACACGCTCGCGACCTGCCTCGTCGCGGGGGGCACGACGCTGTCGGCCTTCTGGATCATCGTGCTCAACAGCTGGATGCAGACGCCGACGGGGTACGAGATCCGCGACGGCGTGGTGCATGCGACCGACTGGTGGGCGATCGTCTTCAACCCCTCGATGCCGTACCGCCTCACGCATATGCTGCTCGCCTCGGCGCTGACCGTCGCCTTCCTGATCGCGGGCATGTCGGCGTGGCGCTGGCTGAAGGACGGCGGCGGCGAAGGCGTCAGACGCACGCTGAAAGCCGCGGTCTACGCGGCGGCGCTGCTGATCCCGGTGCAGATTTTCGTCGGCGACATGCACGGGCTCAACACGCTCGAGCACCAGCCGCAGAAGGTCGCGGCGATGGAGGCCAATTGGGAGACGCAGCCGCACACGCCGCTGATCCTCTTCGCGATCCCCGACGAGAAAGCGCGCACCAACCATCTGGAAGTCGCCGTCCCGTCGGGCGCGAGCCTGATCCTGAAGCATGAGGCCGCGGGGGTCGTGCCGGGGCTCAACGATTATCAGGGCAATCACCCCCCCGTCACGCCCTTGTTCTGGGGGTTCCGGATCATGGTCGGGATCGGGGCGCTGATGCTCGCCGTGTCCTGGTATGCGGCGTGGCACATCCGCCGCCGCGGGGTCGACCAGCTGCCGCGCTGGCTCGCGCGCATACTCGTTGCGATGACCTTCGCGGGCTGGGCCGCGACGCTCGCGGGCTGGTATGTGACCGAGATCGGGCGCCAGCCGTGGCTGGTCACCGGGGTGCTCAGGACCGCCGATGCGGTGGGGCCGGTGGGGTCGACGATGGTGGCAAGCTCGCTGACGCTCTATCTCGCGGTCTATGTCGTGCTGCTCGCGGCGTACATCGCGGTGCTCTACCGGCTCGCGCGGCTCGGCAAGGCGGCGCCCGAGGCAAAGCCGATGTTCCCGCTGCCCGGCGTCGCGGCGGGGCCCGCCGAGCCGCTCGAAGAGGGAGCCAAGCCATGACCCCCTTCATCGATCCCTGGTGGCTGCCCGTGATCTTCGCGGGGCTGATGGGACTGTCGATCCTGCTCTACGTCATCCTCGACGGCTACGACCTCGGCGTCGGCATGCTGACGCGGCTCGAAAAGGACGAGAACCGTGACCTGATGGTCGCGTCGATCGGCCCCTTCTGGGACGCCAACGAGACCTGGCTGGTGCTCGGCATCGGGCTGCTGCTCGTCGCCTTTCCGGTCGCGCACGGGCTCATCCTGACCCAGCTCTACCTGCCCGTCGCGCTGATGCTCGTCGCACTGATCCTGCGCGGGGTGAGCTTCGAATTCCGTGCCAAGGCGCCGCCCGAGCAGAAGCATCGCTGGGACGCGGCCTTTTTCACCGGCTCGCTGATCACCGCGCTTTGCCAGGGCTATATGCTCGGCGCCTATGTGCTCGGGTTCGACCAGAGCTTCACCTCGGTGCTGTTCTGCCTGCTCGCCGCATTGGGCCTGGTCGCGGGCTATTTGTTCGTCGGCGCGTGCTGGCTGGTCTACAAGGTCGAGGGCGAATTGCAGAAGCGCGCGGTGCGCTGGGCCGAATGGACCTTGTGGGCGACCGCGCTGGCGATGGCGATCATCTCGGTCGCGACGCCGCTCTTGTCGGAGCGCATCTTCGAACGCTGGTTCCGCCTGCCCGAGATCATCGCGCTGCTGCCGATCCCGATCGCCTCGGCGACCTTGTTCGTCGGCCTCGCGATCTTCCTGCGGCGGCCCCTGCGCGAGAAGGACGCGCTGTCGTGGGTGCCGCTGGCGACCGCGGGCATCCTCTTCGCGCTGGGGTTCGTCGGGATCGCATACAGCTTCTACCCCTATCTGATCGCCGACCGGCTCGACATCTGGCAGGCGGCGGCCAGCCCCGAATCGCTCAGCATCATCCTGATCGGCGCGTTGTTCGTGCTGCCGGTGATCCTGGGCTATTCGGTGCTGGCGCACTGGATCTTCCGCGGAAAGGCGACGCACCTCAGCTACGAGTGATGGACCGGCTGGGCGGCGGTTTAGAGGGTGGAGAGCAGGCGTACTGAATCCTCCTGCGCATTCGTATACCCACCCCGCCGCGCTTGCCCTGCCCCGCCCAACCCGGCAATCCTCTGCCCGCAAGCGCCGCACCAGCCGGCGTCCCGGGGAGAGCATATGGAAAAGCCGCGCCAGAATTTTGCCGGCCTGTGGAACATCGGTTTCGGCTTCCTCGGCATCCAGATCGGCTTCGCGCTGCAAAATGCGAATATGAGCCGCATCTTCCAGACGCTCGGCGCCGAGCTCGAACAATTGCCGATCCTGTGGGCGGCCGCGCCGCTCACCGGGCTGCTCGTCCAGCCGGTCATCGGGCATATGTCCGACCGCACCTGGCTCGGCAGGCTCGGGCGCCGCCGGCCCTATTTCCTCGCCGGCGCGATCCTCGCGGCGCTCGCGCTGCTGATCATGCCCGAATCGTCGGTGCTCTGGTTCTCGGTGCTGATGCTCTGGGTCCTCGACGCGTCGATCAACGTCTCGATGGAGCCGTTTCGCGCCTTCGTCGGCGACATGCTGCGCCGCGACCAGCACGCCGCGGGCTATGCGGTGCAGACCTTCTTCATCGGGGTCGGCGCGGTAGCGGGGTCGTCCTTTCCCTGGCTCCTCGACCATCTGGGCGTCGCCAACACCGCGCCGCCGGGGCAGATTCCCGACACGGTGCGCTACAGCTTCTGGGCCGGCGGGATCGTCTTCTTCCTCTCGGTGCTGTGGACCGTGCTCACGACGCGCGAATATTCGCCCTCGGAAATGGCGGCCTTTGCCGAGAGCGACACCGTCGCCGACAGCCCCGACACGCTCCGCCTGCTCGCGGCGCGCGGCTATACCGGCAGCGCGGTCTGGGCCGGGGCGGGCCTCGCCATTGCGGCCCTCGTCGCCGAGTACGGGCTCGAAAAGGAGATGTACCTGCTCGCCGCGCTGGTCGCGGGTTATGGCCTCGCCAGCGCGGTCGCGATCGCGCTCGCCCGCGCGGGGCGCGAGAACAATATGCTCGCGCATATCGTCGGCGATTTCGCGGGCATGCCCCCGGTGATGAAGAAGCTCGCGCTGGTGCAATTCTTCAGCTGGTCGGCTTTGTTCATCATGTGGATCAACACCACGCCGGTCGTGGCACAATATATGTTCGGCAGCACCGACACCGCGTCGGCCACCTATCAGGAGGGCGGCAATTGGGTCGGCATCTTGTTCGCGGTGCAGAACGGCGTCGCCGCGGTCGCCGCGCTCACGCTGCTGCCGCTGCTGTCGAAGCGCGTCGGGCAGGCGCGCACGCATCTGATCTGCCTCTTGACCGGTGCCGCGGGCTTCGCGAGCTTCCTCCTGTTGCGCGATCCGCAGGCGCTGCTGGTCTCCGAGATCGCGATCGGCATCGCCTGGGCGTCGATCCTCGCCATGCCCTATGCGATCCTCGCCTCGAACCTGCCGCAAGCCAAGCTCGGCATCTATATGGGGCTGTTCAACATCTTCATCGTCGTACCGCAATTGCTGGTCGCGACGCTGATGGGGCAGGTCATGAAAGCCCTTTTCCCCGGCGAGCCGATCTGGACGATGGCCTTCGCGGCGGCGGCGTGGGCGCTGGCGGCGCTCGCGATGACGCGGGTGGCGGGGGAGGTTCGAGGCTAAAAAAGATCCTCCCCCATCGCGAAGCGTTGGGGAGGATCTGGTCAGGCGACCGCCTTCGCCTTCACCGCGCGGTAGCCGAGGAAGACCAGCGCCGCGAGCAGCACCGCCTGCGCGACCAGGAACGGCGGTTCGTTGCCGTTGGGCGCCAGCATGTTCAGCGCGGGCACTTTCAGGAAGCTCTGCACGACGAGCACGAACAGGTTGAGCCACAGCGCGATCGTCGCGGTCACCGCATAGATCGTCCGCGCCGACCCCGCCAATTTGCGGACATACCAGGCCCAGAAGCTCAGCACGAGGATCAGCGTCGAGAGGATGCCGACCCCGAGCGCCGGGGTGAAGGCGACGATCGGGAAGAGGAAGCCCGACAGGCTGGTCAGCAACGTCGTCCACAGGAAGACGCCGGTCAGCCGGGGCAGGATGCGCCCGCGCGCGAAGGCGGGGAGTGCGATCAGGCCGGTGATGATGCCGACGAAGCTGATCGCGACGTGGAGCAGGGTGAACTGCGGAATGGTGAGACCGAGGATCATGGCACGTCTCCTTGGATCAGGAGGGGCGCGGACCCCGTGGCCCGCGCCGCCTTCCTATCAGCTGTTGATGAAGTCCAACAGGTCGGCGTTGAACCGGTCCTGGTGGGTGACCGTCAGGCCATGGTCGGCGCCCTCATAGACCTTGAGGACGGCCTGCTTGACGATCTTGACGGTCGACAGCGCTGCGGCGCCGATCGGCACGATCTGGTCGTCGTCGCCGTGGAGGACGAGCGTCGGCTTGTCGAAGCGCTTCAGATCTTCGTGGAAGTCGCTCTCCGAAAAGGCGCGGATGCTGTCGAGCAGGCCCTTGAGGCCGCCGTTCATCCCCTGCCGCACGAATTCGTCGCGCACCGCTTCGTTGATCACGGCGCCTTCGCGGTTGTAGCCGTAGAAGGGGAGCGTCAGGTCCTTGAAGAACTGCGGGCGGTTGTCGAACGTGCCCTTGCGGATGCCATCGAAGACTTCCAGCGGAAGCCCGCCCGGATTGGCTTCGGTCTTCAGCATCAGCGGCGGGACCGCACCGATCAGCGCGACCTTGGCGACCCGGTCGGTGCCATGGCGGCCGATATAGCGGGTGACTTCGCCGCCGCCGGTCGAGTGGCCGACGAGGATCACGTCGCGGAGATCGAGCTGTTCGATCAGTTCGCCGAGGTCGTCGGCGTACTGGTCCATATTGTTGTTCTCCCAGACCTGGTCCGAACGGCCATGGCTGCGGCGGTCGTGGGCGATGGTGCGGAAGCCCTGATTGGCGAAAAACACCATCTGCGCGTCCCAGGCGTCGGCGCTGAGCGGCCAGCCGTGCGAGAAGATGATCGGCTGCCCGTCCTTCGGACCCCAGTCCTTGTAGAAGATGTGCGTGCCGTCCTTGGTGGTGATCGTGGTCATGTCGTGGTTCCTTTCTTTCGGTGGGGCGAAAGTGGTCCGTCCCTGTGCCACCTCATCTACGCCGCAAGGGGCTTGCGCGGGATTGGCGGAAACGACATTATGCGGGCCGATTGCGACAAAGGAGCGACCATGCCCCGAATCAAGGTTCCCGACACGACCGCCGCGGCGCTCCCCGAGATCGGGCTGATGCTCTACCCCGACTGTCAGATGGGCATGGTCAGTGGCATCACCGACCTGTTCCACGTCGCCGGCCGCTTCGCCGCCGAGCACGAACGCAAGCCGATCCGGGTCAGCCACTGGCGGCTGCAGGAGGCGGGCGGCTTCGCGCGCTGTTACGACAGCCATCCCGGCGAGTCCTGCACCACCGCCCCAACCTATCTGATCGCGCCGGGCAGCCTGCACAAATTGCTCGAGGCCGACGAGGTCGTTCCCTATGCGCGCTGGCTGCTCGACCGCCACGCGCAGGGCACGACGCTCGCCTCGACCTGCGGCGGCGCCTTCGCGCTCGCGGCGACCGGGCTGCTTGCGGGGCGCCCCGCGACGACGCACTGGTTCTTCGCCGACGAATTCCGCGCGCGCTTTCCCGAGGTGCGCATGGAGTCCGACCGCATGGTGATCGACGACGGCGACATCATCACCGCGGGCGGGCTGATGGCGTGGACCGATTTGGGCCTGCGCATCGTCGAGCGGCTGCTGGGGCCGACGGTGATGATGGAGACCGCGCGCTTTTTCCTGATCGACCCCGGCGGCCGCGAGCAGAAAAATTATGCGAGCTTCGCGCCGCGCCTCACGCACGGCGATGAGGCGATATTGAAGGCGCAGCATTGGCTGCAGGCGAAGGAGGGCCGGATGTCGGGCGTCGCCGAGCTCGCCGCCGAGGCGGGGCTGGAGGAGCGCACCTTCCAGCGCCGCTTCAAGGCCGCGACGGGTATGACCCCGATCGAATATTCGCAGCATTTGCGCGTCGGCAAGGCACGCGAACTGCTCGAGTTCACGCGCCGTACCGTCGACCAGATCGCATGGAGCGTCGGCTACGAAGACGCCGCGGCCTTCCGCAAGCTCTTCCACCGCATCACCGGCCTGTCGCCGAACGACTATCGCCAGCGCTTCTCGACCGAATCGCTGGCGAGCGTCGCTTAATCCTCCCTGCCGCGCAGCGGTGGGGAGGGGGACCGACCGCGAAGCGGTTGGTGGAGGGGCCGCCGCGCCATGGCCCCTCCGTCAGCGCTTCGCGCTGCCACCTCCCCATGGCTGCGCCACAGGGAGGATTATTGACTCAGAAACTATACTTCGCGCTCAGGCCATAGGACGGGCTACGCCCGGGGAAGCGCACCGCGGTGTTCGCGTTGGTCGCGGCCGACTGCCAATAATAGGTGTCGGTGATGTTCTTCCCCCAGAGCGAGACCTCCCATTTCCCGTCCTGTTGGTAGAGCGCGAGGCTGGCGTTCAATATGCCGTATCCCTTGATCTGCAGCGGCGCGAAATCCTCGATCGTGCTGCCGGTCTTCGACTGGTAGCGGCCGTTCACAATCGCGCGGATGCCGAGGTCGCCCCCGACCGGCGTGTCGTAGGTCACCGTCGCCGCGCCCGAGAATTTGGGGCTGTAGGGGAAAGCGAAGCCGTCGAAGTCGAACGGCTGCCCCGCGGCGTTGATCCCGACATAGCCCTGCAGCTCGGTCTTGAGCCAGGTCCCCGCGAGCGTCACGTTGAGGCTGTCGGTCGCCTGGATGCTGACGTCGCCGTCGAGGCCGTAGGCGCGCGACTTGGGGATGTTGTCGAGGCGGAGCAGCGTCGTGTAGATCGGGTCGGCGAAATAGACCGCGAGCTGCTTGTCGCGATAGTCGTAGTAGAAGGCGGCGAGATTGAGGTTCACCTTGCGGTCGGCGAGCGCGAGCTTGGTGCCGAGCTCATAGGCGGTGAGCTCCTCCTGCCGCGCCGGCCGATTCTGCGTCGCGATGTTGGCGGCGTTGACCGGGGTCGACCCCGATTTATAGCCGCGGCTGACCGAGGCATAGGCGAGGATGTCGTTCGTCGGCTCCCACGTCAGCGCGCCGCGCCAGGCGACATTATCCTCCTTGAGGGTCGAGGTGACGAGGCCGAAGGTGCCGGTGTCGACGTCGAAGGTGTTGCACTGGTTGGCCGCGATCGGCGCGGTGAAGGCGCCATAGACCTGGAAGAAGAAGGCGCGGTTGAACAGGTTGACGTTGGGCAGCATCGAGCCATTGAAGTCGCGCGAGCAGCCCTCATAGTCCTGCCGGTCCTCGGTGTAGCGCACCCCGGTGGTCAGCTTCAGCGTATCGGCGAGCTCCCAGTCGGCGCTCGCGAACAGGCTGAAGGTCTCGGTGTCGAAATCGGCGACATCGCGATAGGTGCGGAACGAGGTCGCGACGTCGGCGAGCGTATAGCCGGGGCTGTTGAACGGCGTATTGAGCAGACCGAGCTGGACGATCAGCGCGCGGATCGCGCCGACATTGGCGTTCTGGCCGAGCAGGGTCTGGTTGGTGTCGCTGACGACATCCTTGGCATAATAGCCGCCGACGACCCATTCGGCGGGGCCGGTCGAGCCCTGGAAACGCAATTCCTGCGAGAAGCTCTCGATCTTGCCCTGCGCGCGCTGGATCAGGATTTCGTACGGCGCGCCGCTCCAATCGTAGGTCGCGTCGCGCTTCACGCGGTTGTAGCCGGTGAGCGAGATGAAGCTGAGATCGCTGGTCAGGTCGAACTGGATGAGGCCGCGCAGCCCGAGGAAATCGCTGTCCTCCTGCAGCGGCCCGTCGATCCCGGTGCCGCGCCCGATATTGGGGCCGCGCTGCGACAGCGGCGCCCAGTCGGCGCTGTTCGAATCCCAGTTGGTGCCGTTCGCCGCGACATAAGCAGGGAGGCCCGGCGCGTTGAACAGGCTGAAGATCGTGCCGTTGGCGGGGTCGGTGTTCGGGGTGAAGCCGACCGCCTGCCCCGCCAGCGTGTCGGACTTGTTGATCCAGAAATTACCGCCGAGTTCGATCTTCATGCCGTCGACCGGCTCGGCGGTCAGCGTCAGGCGGCCGCCGTAGCGATGCACCTCGCCCAGGCTCTCGTCGCGCGAAATGCTCTTCTGCCAGCCGTCCCAGCTGTCCTCGGTGCGGAAAGCGGCGCGGATCGCGACGAGGTCGCCGAGCGGGATGTTGAGATGGCCCTCGCTGTTGAGCGTCTTTTCGCTGCCGACATCGACCGCGACCCCGCCCGAAAATTCCCCGAACTTCGGCTTGGCGCTGATGAAATTGACGAGCCCGCCGGTGGTGTTGCGGCCGTAGAGCGTGCCCTGCGGCCCCTTGAGCACCTCGACGCGCTCGAGGTCGTAGACCGGCCCGCTGTTCATGAAGGGATAGGCGAGCGCGACCTCGTCCTGATAGGTGCCGACGGTCGAGGTCGCCGACAGGTTGATCGTGTTGAAGCCGATCCCGCGCAGCGTGTAGATGGGGATGCCCTGATAGCCGCGCGAGACGTTGAGGCTGGGCACCACCGCCTGCAGATCCTCGGTCGAGGTGACGCGCAGATTTTCGAGCGTGTCGCCCGAAAAGGCCTGGATCGCGATGCCGACGTCGTTGATGCTTTCGGCGCGGCGCTGCGCGGTCACGACGATGACGCCATCGTCGGCGGTCTCGGCGCCGGCCGCCGCGGGCACCTCCTGCGCCAGCACCGGCTGGCTCGCCAGCATCGCCGCCCAGGCCACCCCGGCCAGCCCGGCCAGCCCCATTGCACGCACCGCAATCGCCATCCCAATTCTCCCTGATGAAGCTTATTATCAGTGATGATAATTATCAATCATGATAGATTATGCAACCGGCAATTGCATTTTCCGGTCAATGATGGTCTGTCGGGCGCGAGGAGCGATAATGGCCACCCGAAGTGAAAAGGCGGAAAGCCGGACGCGCGGATCGATCCGCGACGCCCTGCTCGACGCGGCGAGCGCGCTGATGCGCGAGCAGGACAAGATCGATATCGGCATCGTCGAGATCGCCGCGCGCGCCGGGGTCAACCACGGCATGATCCGCTATTATTTCGGCGACAAGGAAGGCATGCTCGCGGCGCTGCTCGACCGCGACGTGATCCGCGCGATCCACCAGCTCGACGCGCTGTTCCGCCTCGACGTCACTCCGACCGAGCGCATGCGCATCCACCTCGAGGGCATCGTCGACACCTATTACCGCATCCCGTATCTCAACCGGCTGATCCAATATATGGTCCGCGACGCCGAGCCCGAGCGCGTGCGGCATATCGGCGACGAGCTGTTGTCGAAGATCGCGGGGGCGCAGGCGCGGATGATCGAGGAGGGCATCGCCGCGGGCGAGTTCAACCCGGTCGATCCCAAGCTTTTCTATTTCAACACCATCGGCGCGGCCGACGGGCTCTATTCGAACCGCCTGACGCTGCAGGTCGTGTTCAAGGGCAAGCCGCACGCCGACGACGACCTCCATACGCGCTACCGCGCGCATACGGTCGAGACTTTGCTCGCGGGGCTGGTGAAGAATTATCAGGCTTGATAATTAAGCGAGCCGCGCGCATAGCCGGGGCATGAACCTCGACTATGACGACGACCAGACCATGCTGCGCGACACGCTCGCGCGGTTCCTGGCGCAGCAGCTGCCGTTCGAAAAACGCCGCGCGATGCGCGATGCGTCGGCGCAGCTGGCGCTGTGGCGTGCGGCCGACGGCGGTATCGGCATCGGCGCTGCGGCGCTGCCGACAAAGATCGGCGGCTTTGGCGGCGGGCGCGTCGCGGCGATGGTCGTCGCCGAGGAGCTGGGCGCCGCGCTCGCGGTGACCCCCTATATCGACTGCCATATCCTGACCGCCGAGCTGCTGCTGGCGCTCGGCGAGACGGCACGCGCCGCCGCGATCGGGCGCGGCGAGGCGCTGGTCGTCACCGCGATCGAGGAGCCCGCGACGCGCGGCGCGATCGGCGCGATCGCCGCGCGCGCGGCACCCGCCGACGACGGCTGGACGCTGACGGGGCGCAAGATCGCGGTCGCCTTCGCCGCGGAGGCCGACCATATCGTGATCCCCGCGCGCGACGGTGAGGACGACCTGCGCCTCTTCCTCGCGCCCGCGGCGTCGCTCGAGGGGCGACTCCACCCCTATTGGACGATCGACGACATGCCCGCCGCCGACATCGACCTCGATGGGCTGTGGATCGACAGCGCCGCCGAGATCGGGCGCGGGCAGCATGGCGAAGCCGCGCTGCAGGCCGCGGTCGACGCGGCGATCGCCGCGCTTGCCGCCGAGGCGGCCGGGCTCGCGCGCGTGCTGCTCGACGATACCTTGCTCTACGCCAAACAGCGCCGGCAGTTCGGCGCGACGCTGTCGAGCTTCCAAGCGCTCCAGCACCGGATGGTCGACATGCTGATGCTGCGCGAGGCGATTTCGGCGGCGGCCTTGCTCGCCGCGCTCAAGCCCGGCGACGCGCAGGCGACCGCCGCCGCCAAGGCGACGATCGGCGACGCGCTGCGCAAGATCGGGCAGGAGGCAGTGCAGCTCCACGGCGCGATGGGGATGACCGAGGAGCTGCGCGTCGGCCATTATTTCAAGCGCGCGACCGCGATCGAGCAACGGCTGGGGACGGGTGCGCTGCATGTCGCGCGTTATGCGGCGGGGATGGCCTCCTAATCCTCCCTGTGGCGAAGCCATGGGGAGGTGGCAGCGCGAAGCGCTGACGGAGGGGCAATGGCTCACCGTCGCTGCCCCTCCACCACTCGCTACGCGAGCGGTCCCCCTCCCCATCGCTTCGCGACAGGGAGGATTATTCGATCAAAGCCCCAGCACCGCCTTCGCCAAAATATTGCGCTGGATCTCGTTCGACCCCGCGTAGATCGACCCCGCGCGCTCGTTGAAATAGCGCAGCGGCGCGATCGCCTGCCATGGCGCGCCGGTTACATGCCCGTCGGCGGGCGGCACATGCACCGGCACCTCGGCGCCGGGCAGCGCGGCGTGCGGCTGGAAGGCGAGCCCGGCCGGCCCCGCGGCCTCATAGGCGAGCTCGGTGATATGCTGCGCGAGCTCGGTGGACATTATCTTGAGCATCGACGCCATTACGCCGACGCTCTCGCCCTGCCCCGCGCCCGACAGCAGTTTGAGCTCGATCATCTCCAATATGTCGACGCGGATGCGCGCCTTCGCCAGCTTCTGGGCAAAGACCGGGTCGCCCTCCATCGTCGCCTGCGCCTCTTTCGCCAGCGCGTCGACGCGCATCGCGAGCGCGGGGGCGTGCGCCGATCCGCCGCGTTCGAATTCGAGCAGATATTTGGCGACGGTCCAGCCGCGATCGACCTCGCCGATCACATTCGACCGCGCCGAGCGCGCGTCGTCGAAAAAGACCTCGGCCTGGATCGTCTCGCCCGAGATCATCGTCAGCGGGCGGACCGTTACGCCGGACTGGTCCATCGGCACGAGCAGGAAGGTGATCCCCTGCTGCGGCCGCTCGTGCTTCGACGTGCGCACGAGGCAGAAGATCCAGTTCGCCTCGCCCGCGTGCGTCGTCCAGATCTTCGACCCGTTGAGGACGAAGTCGTCGCCGTCGGGCACCGCGCTCATCTGCAGCGCCGCGAGGTCCGACCCCGCCCCCGGTTCTGAATAGCCTTGGCAGAAAAAGACCTCGCCGGTCAGGATGCGCGGCAGGAAATATTCCTTCTGCGCATCGGTGCCGAAGGCCGCGATGACGTGCGCGACCATATGGATGCCCATCGGCGACAGCGCCGGTGCCCCGGCGCGCGCGCGTTCGCGGGCGTAGAGGTAGAACTCTGCCGGGGTCCAGTCGCGCCCGCCATGGTCGGGCAGCCAGTGCGGCGCCGCGAGCCCCGCAGCGTGCAGCCGCGCCTGCCAGTCCATCGAGACATGATGGTCGGGATAGACGCTCGTCGCGCGCTCCGCCCCCGCACGCAGCGCGGGGGTCAAAGCGCCCGCCAGCAGGTCGCGCATTTCCGCGGCGAAAGCCTCTTCCTCGGCGCTCCAGTTCAGGTCCATCGTCTCGTCCGTTGCCTATAATTATCACATCTGATAACAGCTTTGGCGACAGGGTCAATCGCGACCGGAGGAAGCCGCATGAACCGCATGAGCACCACGCCGCCCGGCATGGCGATCGATTTCGGCAAGCCGCTCGGCGAGGCGTCGCTGCTCGCGCCCGATTCGCTGCAGTGGCGCATCTTCAAGAACCCGGTCGCGATGGCGGTCGGCGGGGTCGCGGCGGTGCTGCTGGAATTCGCCGACGCGCGCATCCGCTCGGGGGTGTGGGACCATTCGATCTACAAGACCGACCCGATCGGCCGCTCACAGCGCACCGGCATGGCGGCGATGGTCGGCGTCTATGGCCCCGCGAGCGCCGCGCGGCGGGTGATCGGCGGGGTCAACCGCATGCATGCGAAGGTGTCGGGCGAAACGCCGAAGGGCGAGGCGTATAAGGCGTTCGACCCCGAATTGCTCAACTGGGTCTATGCCACCGCGCAATATGGCTTCCTGACCGCCTATCACCGCTTCGTGCACCCGCTGTCGGCGGCCGAGCAGGCGCGCTACTGGGCCGACGGCCAGCCCGTCGCGGAGCTCTACGGCGTGACGCACACACCCAAGTCCGAGGCCGAGTTCCTGGCGATGATGGACGCGCTGCTGCCGCGTTTCGAGCCGCATCCGATCAACGACGAATTCCTCGATATCATCCGCTCGGGCCGCGCCGCGCCGTCGGTGCCGCGCTTCCTGCACAAGGCGCTCGCCCGCGCCGCGGTGTCGCTGCTGCCGCCCGTGGTGCGCGAACGTCTCGAACTCGGGCCCGAGCACGACCTTCGCACCCGCGACCGGATCATGGTCAAGGCGATGGGCAGGCTCGCCGACCGCCGCAAGGATCCGGCCTCGCCCGCGTGGCAGGCCGGCTTGCGCCTCGGCCTTCCGGGCGATACCGCCTGGCGATAGGCGACAGGCGAAGCGGGGCGGAATGCGCGAGGCAGCAACGATCATCACCGCACCCGACGGCGTGCGCATCGCCGCCGACGTCGCGGGCGCCGGACCGCTCGTGCTGTTCGTCCACGGCTTCCCCGAACTGCGCCAGTCGTGGCGGCGGCTGACCGACGCCGCGGTCGCGGCGGGCTATCGCACCGCGGCGATCGACGTGCGCGGCTATGGCGACAGCGACCGGCCCGAAGCGGTCGAGGCCTATCGCATGGAGGCGATCGTCGCCGATCTGGTCGCGGTCGCCGATGCGCTCGCGCCGGAGGGGCCCGTCACGCTGGTCGGCCACGACTGGGGCGCGTCGATCGTCTGGAACGCGATCATGGCGCGCTCCGACCGCTTCGACGCGGTCGCCGCGCTGTCGATCCCGTGGCTCGGCCGCGCCGCCGCGCCCTTCGACGCGATGTTCAAGCGGCGCTTCACCGACAAGGGGCGCTTTTTCTATCAGGCCTATTTCCAGGAGCCGGGGGTCGCCGAGCTCGAGCTCGAGGCCGATCCGGCGCTGTTCCTGCGCGCTTTCTATCATACGATCTCGGGCGACGCGGCGCCCGGCGACTGGCCGAACGACAAGCCGCATGGCGCAGGGCTGCTCGAGGGGCTGCGCTTCCCCGACCGCGTGCCGCCGTGGCTCGATGCCGGCTATTTCGAGCACGCCGCGGCGACCTTCGCGCGCACGGGCTTCGCGGGGGCGCTGAACCGCTATCGCAATCATGGCCGCGACTTCGACTGGGCCGGCCGGTTCGATCCCGTCATCCGCCGCCCCGCGCTGTTCGTCGGCGGCAGCAGCGACCCCGCGCTCGTGCTCGGCACCGCCGAGCCGATCCCGCTGATGCGCGACGTCGTCCCCGATCTCGAGGCACATATGCTTGAGCGTTGCGGCCACTGGACGCAGGCCGAGCGCGCCGCCGAGGTCGAGGCCTTGCTCATTCCATGGCTCCAGCGCACCGTGCCCGCCTGATTCGCGCAAGGAGAGACGAGCATGGCGCATGGCACTGCGATCATCGGCAGGGACCGCTATCGCACCGAGATCGACGTCGGCGGCCACAAGCTCGTCTCCGATGAGCCGCCCGCGCTCGGCGGCGGCGCGGTCGGGCCGGCGCCCTACGACCTGCTGCTCGCGAGCCTCGGCGCGTGCACCGCGATCACCTTGCGCATGTATGCCGACCGGAAAGAATGGCCGCTCGAGTCGGTCGAGGTCGGCCTGCGCCTGTCGGGCCAGCACCCCGACCGCCGCATCGACCGCACGCTCAGGATCGCCGGGCTCGACGCCGAGCAGGCGGCGCGCCTCGCCGACATCGCCGAGCGCACCCCGGTCACGCTGACGCTGAAGGGCGGGCTGCCGATCGAGACGCGGCTCGTCTGAGCCGCCGCCCTCCTACGCACCGCAGGATTCGCGGACGATGAGGTGCGTCGGCAGATAGTCGAGGAACTGCTCGGCATGCGCGTCCATCACCTGCGAGACGAGGCGGCGGCCCGCTTCGAGCGTGTCCTGCTGGATCGTCGTCAGCGCCGGCGTGCTGAGCCGCGCGAGCAGCATGTCGTCGTAGCCGACCACCGACACGTCCTTGGGCACCGAAAGATTGGCCTTGCGCAGCGCGCGGATCGCGCCGAGCGCGATGAGATCGCTCGAGGCGAAGATCGCGTCGGGGCGCTGCCCGCGCGCGAGCAATTGCCCGAGCGCGCGTTCGGCCGATTCGAAGCCGAAATCGACGCGCACGTCGAGCGCCGGATCGGCCTGAAGCCCGTTGGCCTCCAAGGCCTCGACATAGCCTTGGCGCCGCTGCATCGCCTCGGGATCGCTCGACCCGACGAAGGCGATCGCCTTGCGCCCCAGCCGCGCGAGATGCATCGTCGCGCGGCGCCCGCCGAGGACATTGTCCGAGCCCACCGAGCGATATTTCTGCCCCGGCAGATGCGCGCCCCAGACGACGAAGTTGCTGTTCGCCTCGGCGAGCTGGTTGAAGCCGTCGTGGAGCATGCTCTGCCCGAGGAAGATCACGCCATTGGCGCGGCTGGTCGTCATCACCGCGACGAGGTCGTCGATGTCGCGCGGCGCGGTGTGGCTGACAGTGAAATCGCAGTCGCGCGCGCGCGCCGCCTCGCCGATGCTCGCGAGCAGTTCGAGGAAGAAGGGGTGCGACAGCGGCAGCGGGCGGCCGTGCATGTGCGGGGTGACGACGACGATCGACCCCTCGGCCCCCATCGGCGCCGCGGGCATGTGGCTGCGGAAGGGATAATGATGTTCGCGCGCGAGCGCCCAGATCTTCTTCTTGGTCGCGACGCTGATCAGCGGATGGTCGTTGAGCGCGCGCGAGACGGTCGAGATCGACACCCCCGCCAGCCTTGCCAAGTCTTCCAATCTGGTATTGTTGCTGCTCATGAAGGGCCATCCGTGTCCGGCGTCGGGGGCAGCCCTAGCACAGGAAGGGGGAGGGAATGCAAGATTTGCATGTCGCTGACCCGCCGCAACGTGGGGATGCGCCCGAATCTGGCGAATATCGCGCGCCGAATTTGCATATCTGGACGATGTGCTTTGCATTGTTCGGCATCCAGATCGTCTGGGGGCTGCAGAACGCGAACACCAGCCGCATCTTCCAGGCTCTGGGCGCCGATGTCGCCGCGCTGCCCGTGCTATGGATCGCGGGGCCGATCACCGGGCTGATCGTCCAGCCGATCGTCGGGCACCTCAGCGACCATTCGCGCTCGCGCTTCGGCAAGAGACGCCCCTTCCTGCTCGCCGGAGGATTGCTCACCGCGCTCGCGCTGCTGGTGATGCCCAATGCGACGAGCCTGTGGGCGGCGATCGCGGCGCTGTGGCTGCTCACCGCGTCGATCAACATCACCATGGATCCCTCGCGCGCGCTGGTCGCCGACAATCTGCCGCCGGCGCAGCGCGCGCGCGGCTATGCGGTGCAGGTCTTCTTCATCGGCACCGGTGCGGTCTTCGCCTCGGCGCTGCCGTGGATGCTGGTGAACTGGTTCGGCGTGCCGGGCACCGCGGCGCCGGGCGCGCTGCCCCCGGCGCTGCGCCATGCCTTCTACATCGGCAGCGCGTGCCTGCTGCTGTCGGTGCTGTGGACCGTCGCCTTCACGCGCGAGCGCCCGGCGACCGGCGGCGCCGCGCCCGTCGAGCGCCCTGCCCCCGTAGCGACCGGCCCGATCGCGCGGCTCAGCGCAGGCGGGCGGACCCCGGCTATCGGCGGCGGCGCGCTGCTGCTCGCCGCGCTGCTGCTCCGCTGGCAATGGGAGGTGGTCGTGCTCGCCGCGGCGACGGCGCTGATCGGGCTCGCGCAGCTCGCCGCCGGGCGTCGCCGCGCGCGCGGCGACGCGGCGCTCGGCCTGCTCCAGATCGGCGAGGATTTTGTGCGCATGCCCGCGGCGCTGCGGCGGCTGGCGGTGGTGCAATTCTTCACCTGGTTCGCGCTGTTCGCGATGTGGATCTATGCCACCCCCGCGATCGCGCGCAGCCATTTCGGCGCGGCCGACCCCGCGTCGCCCGCCTATAACGCCGCCGCAGACTGGGTCGGCATCCTGTTCGCCACCTATAATGGCGTCGCGGCGCTCGGTGCGCTCGCGCTGCCCGCGCTGTCAGCGCGGATCGGCGAGCGCCGGGCCTATGCCGCCTGCCTGTGGTGCGGCGCCGCGGGCATGGCGGGTTTCGTGCTGATCCCCGACCCCGGACTGCTGTGGCTCGCGGCGGTCGGCGTCGGGCTCGCCTGGGCGGCGATCCTGTCGCTGCCCTATGCGATCATCGTCGGCGCGGTGCCGCCCGCGAAGGTCGGCGTGTACCTCGGCATCCACAATATCTTCCTCGTGATCCCGCAGCTCGTCGCGGCGATCGGCCTCGGCCCGCTCGTCGCCGGGCCGATGGGCGGCGCGCCGGCGATGGCGCTCGCGATTGCGGCGGGGCTGCTCGGCGTAGCGGCGCTCGCCGCGCTGCTGATTCCGCGTCCGCAGCCCTGACTTAGCCTATCGAATGCAAATATTTGCATTGATTAATCGGTGTGCAAACGTATGCGGCGCGCCCCTTCACGCACCGCCGAAAATCCAGAAACCGCGTCAATTACCACTCATGTAATTGATTATCATAGATAAAATATCCCATTCCTGGCGCCGGAAAATGCGCTTGCCATTTGTGCAACAATGCGCAAAATCATGCAAATGGTCGAGCGGAGAGTCTCCGCACGGCCCAGAATGAGAAAGCCCCGCGCAATGGGGCGCCATTTGGGAAAGGGGAGGAGCATTGATGCTCGACACTATCGCGAAATCTCGTGCGCGGATGCTGCTGGGCGGCGCCTCGCTGCCGGTGGTCGCCGCCGGCCTGTTGTTCGCCGCGCCGGCGATGGCGCAGGAAACGCCGCCCGCTGGCGAGGTCGGCGCCAATGACGAAATCGTCGTCACCGGCGTGCGCGCCGCGCTGGAAGATGCGGCGGGGCGCAAGCGCGACGCGCTGACCGTGGTCGATTCGGTGACCGCCACCGACATCGGCGCCTTTCCCGACAAGTCGGCGGCGGAGGCGCTGCAGCGCATCCCGGGCATCACGGTCAACCGCCTGCAATCGGCCGATGATTCGACGCACCCGTCGGGCGAGCCGACCGACGTGCTGATCCGCGGCCTGACCAACGTCCGCACCGAAATCAACGGCCGCGACAGCTTTTCCGCCGACGCCGCGCGCGGGCTGCAGTTCAACGATATCGCGCCCGAACTGCTGGCCGGGATCGACGTCTACAAGAACCAGACCGCGGACCTGATCGAGGGCGGCATCGCCGGCACCGTCGATCTGCGCACGCGCGTGCCGTTCGACCAGAAGGGGCTCGTCGTCACGGGCACCGTCCGGATCAATTACGGCGATCGCTCGGGGCGCTGGACGCCCGAATTCTCGGGGCTGATCAGCAACACCTGGGACACCGCGATCGGCCGCTTTGGCATCCTCGCCAGCTATGCCCAAAGCCATCTCGTCACGCGGACCGAAAGCGTGATCATGGACAAGATCGACACCTATTGCTCGGCCGGTTTCGGCACGACGGGCGCCGACGGCGTCGTACGCGCCACCCCCGGCGCCGACGGCAGCCTTCCCTGCACCGCCAATCCCTTCGGCGGAACGGGCTGGGCCTATGCGCCCGACGGCATCCGCTATTCGCAGGTCGATTACGACCGCAAGCGGCGCGGCATCGCCGGCGCGCTGCAATATGAGAATAATTCGGGCAGCCTGCGCGCGACGATCCAGTATATCGACTCGCATTACACCAACGCCTG
The DNA here is from genome assembly GCF_001468285.1 of Sphingopyxis sp. HIX. GTDB lineage: Bacteria > Pseudomonadota > Alphaproteobacteria > Sphingomonadales > Sphingomonadaceae > Sphingopyxis. Next base: position 20,832 of record NZ_LNSB01000059.1, read on the forward strand.
GCTCGAGCGCGCCAGCCACGCGATCCTCGACGGCAATTATTTCGGCACGCGCGCGTACAACCCGCGCACCGGATCGGTGCTCGTCGGCAGCAGCGGGCTGACCTTCGGCCCCGATGGCATGCTGACCGGCGGAATCCTGACCCAGCCGCACGGCAGCTTCAGCGGTACGACCGAGAGCGTGCAGGCGGCGATCAACGCGGGGTCGGCGGTGCCGGGCCAGCCCTTCGTCAACTATTGCGGCCCGGGGCCGGGCGGCGCCTGCACGACGCAGCGCGACGGGCTCTATTTCCAGAACGAAGCGCGCAACTTCGACCATCGCGAAGGCACGCGCGACCTGTCGGCCAATATCAGCTGGGACGCGAGCGACCGGCTGCATATCGACCTCGACGCGCAATATATCGATGCGTCGACCTATAATAACGACATATTGGTCGCGACGGGGTCGATGGCCAATTACGATTACAGCGTGAACGGCGACGGCACGCCGCAGGTGACATTGCTCCCCGGGTCGAACGTCAATTATGCCGCGGGCGGCCTCGCCAATCCGCACAATTACTGGATCCCGTTCATCCAGGGCCATGTCGAGGACAATGACGCCAACGAACTCGCGCTGCGCGGCGACGCCGAATATGATTTCGCCGACAGCAGCTGGCTCGATTCGCTGAAGGTCGGCGTGCGCTACGCCGATCGCAAGCAGACGGTGCGCTATTCGACGTTCAACTGGACGCCGATCGCCGCCCCGTGGAATTGCAACGGCCCGGGCTTCAACGCCGACAACACGGCCGGCGGCGCCTATCCGACCAATACGGGCAATTGCGGCGGCAATGCCGGCCATGCGCCCTTCCAGGGCTATGGCGAGGGCATCTGGGAATCGCAGAGCCTCGGCGATTTCTACAATGGCAGCGCCTATCCCAACGGGCCGCTGGTCTATCTCAACCGCGACACGCTCCGGGATTTTCCGCGCCTGATCGACTCGCTGAGCGGCGCGACGACGAACTCGCCGATCGGCGGGGGCTATACCGCGATCTGCGACCGCCCCGACGCGACCGTCGACCAATGCTTCACGCCCGGCGAAAAGTTCCGCGTCCGCGAACAGACGCAGGCGGCCTATGCGATGGTCAAGTTCGGGGGCGACGACAAGCTGATGCTCGGCAGCGTCGCGCTGCAGGGCAATGTCGGCCTGCGCGTGGTGCGCACCAAGATCGCGAGCACGGGCAGCGTCGCCTTTCCGGCGGCGAACATCTTCGACAATCTGGTGCCGTGCAACACGCCCCTGACCGGCAATAATGTCGTCAATCCGCGGTGCTTCCTGACGCCCGACATCATCGCCTTCGCCAATGGCGCCGCGGCCGAGGACAAGTACAAGACGACGCGCACCGACTGGCTTCCCAGCCTCAACCTGCGCTTCGGATTCGACGACAAGACCTTCGTCCGCTTCGCCTATTCGCGGGCGATCTCGCGGCCGCAGTTCGGTTTCCTGCGCAACACGCTCGCGATCAATGCGCCGATCATCAACACGACGGCGGACTCGCCCTATATCGTCCGCAACGCGGCCGGGGCGATCACGGGTTACAACTTCGTGTTCCTCGCCAATTCGGGCAATGCGGCGCTCAAGCCGCTGCGCGCCGACCAGTTCGACCTGACCTTCGAACGCTATATGGGATCGAACAGCTCGCTGACCGCCGGTATCTTCTACAAGAAGCTGACCAATGCGATCTCCTTCGGCCAGTTCGCGCGCGACGTGCCCAATGGCGCATCGACCCAGACGGTGCTGATCAGCGGGCCGAGCAACGTCCGGAAGGGCGGCGAAATCTGGGGCGGCGAACTCGCCTATCAGACCTTCTTCGACTTCCTGCCCGGCCTGCTCAGCGGTCTCGGCATGCAGGCCAACTATACCTATGTGCATCAGTCGGGGATCAACAACTCGAACCTGTTCACCGCCTCGTCGAGCGGCGACGTGGGGGCGTTCGGCGCGGGCCAGCAGTCGCTGGGCGGCTCGGGCTTCGTCATCGACTCGCACCAGCTGGCCGGGATCTCGAAACACACGTTCAACCTCGTCGGACTCTATGAAAAGGGACCGGTCGGGCTGCGGGTCGCCTATAATTGGCGCTCGCGTTACCTGACCCAGAATCTCGACTGTTGCATCGGCTTGCCGGTGTTCCAGAAGGGCGCGGGCTTCCTCGACGCGTCGCTGCGCTTCTCGCCGACGAAGTGGCTGGAGCTTTCGATCGACGGCACCAACCTGCTCAACACGACGACGGTCTATCAGCAGCAGGTCTTCGGCGACTCGCCGCAGACCCCGGGCGCGGCGGCGAAATATTTCGACTCGGCGTGGAGCCGCGTCGACCGCCGCTTCCAGTTCGGCGCGCGCGTGAAATTCTGATCCTCCACTGGGACGCGGCCGCGCTACAGCGGCCGCGTCTTCGTTTTCGCAGGAGTGACGGAAAGGTCATGACGGGGCAGCAAGTCTATCGGATCGTGATCCTCGGCGGCGGCACCGCGGGGTGGATGTGCGCCGCGGGCCTGTCGCGCCTGCTGCCCGCCGCCGATTACGACATCACGCTGGTCGAGAGCGACGAGATCGGCACCGTCGGGGTTGGCGAGGCGACGCTGCCGCACATCAAGACCTTCAACGACATGCTCGGCATCGACGAGGCCGAATTCATGCGCGAGACGATGGGCAGCTTCAAGCTGGGCATCGAGTTCGTCGGCTGGAAGGCACCGGGCGAGCGCTATATTCACCCCTTCGGCACCTTCGGCGACCGCTGGGCAGGCAGCGATTTCCAGCACGCCTGGGCGCGCGCGCGGCTCGCGGGGACCGACACGCGCTCGCTCCAGGATTACAGCTTTGCGGTCGCCGCGGCGCGCGCCAACGGCTTCGAACATCCGAACGAGGACCCCAAGTCGATCCGCTCGACCTATGCCTATGCCTATCATTTCGACGCCGGGCTTTACGCGCGCTTCCTGCGCACATGGGCGACCGCGCGCGGCATCAGGCGAATGGAGGGCAAGGTCGTCGATGTCGGGCGCGACGCCGAAAGCGGCGACGTCGGACATGTGACGCTCGAATCGGGCGCGGTCGTCGCGGGCGACCTGTTCGTCGATTGCTCGGGTTTCCGCTCGCTGCTGCTCGGCCAGACGATGGGCGTGCCATGGATCGACTGGAGCGAATGGCTGCCGTGCGACCGCGCGCTCGCGCTGCCCTGCACCGGGGTCGCGCCGCTCACCCCCTATACGCGTTCGACCGCGCAGCGCGGCGGCTGGACCTGGCGCATCCCGCTCCAGCACCGCACCGGCAACGGCTATGTCTTTTCGAGCCACTATTGCGGCGAGGAGGAAGCGCGCGAAACCTTGCTCGGCGCGATCGACGGCGAGGCGATGGACGAACCGCGGCTGCTGCGCTTCCAGGCCGGGCGGCGCGCCAGCGGCTGGGCGGGCAATGTCGTCGCGATCGGCCTGTCGAGCGGTTTCCTCGAACCGCTCGAATCGACGAGCATCTTCCTGATCCAGGCCGCGACCACCGACCTCGCCGCACTGATGCCGCGGCGCGGGGAGAAGGTCGATCCGCGGCTGGTCGCCGAGTTCAACCGGCTGTTCGAAATCCATTACGACCGCACGCGCGACTTCCTGGTACTCCACTACACCGCCAACGCGCGCATCGGCGAACCGCTGTGGGACCATGTCCGCCATATGGCGCTCCCCGACAGCCTGGCGCACAAGATCGCGCTGTTCCGCGAAAGCGCGATCGCGCCCGACTACAAGCTCGGGCTCTTCTCGCGCGACAGCTGGCTTTCGGTGCTCGAGGGACAGGGGGTGATCCCGTCGGCCACCAACCTCCTGACGCACCGCCAGCCCGACACCGAGCTGCAGGCGCGGCTCGACGACCTGGCCGAGCGGATCGCGATCAACGCCGCCGACATGACCCCGCACGCCGAGTTCATCGCGGGCTATTGCGCGGCGGCGGGGATCGCGGTGCCCGGCGCCGCGGCGAGCGCGGCATGAGCGCGCTGCATATCGCGCTGCTCGGCCGCGACGCACCGCTGTGGCTCGCGGCGGCGGCGCTGCGCCGCGCGCTCGCGCCCGCGGGGGTGGCGATCACCGCGGTCGCGCTGCCGTCCGAGGCGGGCCCCGCCGACCTCCACGCGACGCTGCCGGCGATCGAGGCTTTGCACAACCAGATCGGCATCGACGAGGCCGCGCTGCTGCGCACCACCGGCGGCGCCTTCACCCTCGGGCAGAATTTCACCGACCGGAGCGGCGCCGGGCGCGCGTCCTTCCTGCACAGC
>NZ_LNSB01000060.1 GCF_001468285.1 Sphingopyxis sp. HIX
GGACACGCCTTCAGACCTGCCACCGCCCCCCGCGCCCGCCGCCGCCGATTGGCCGGTGCGCGCCGCGGCGCCGGCCGATCCCGCCGCCGCGACACTCGCGGGGCAGACGGTCGATGCCGTCGCGACCGCCTATGTCTCGCTGAGCCTCGAGATCGGCACGCACGAAAAGGGCTATATCGACGCCTATTACGGTCCCAAGGGCCTGCTCGATGCCTCGATCGCCGCCCCGCGCGACCAGAAGGCGTTGCTCGTGTCGACGCGCCAGCTGATGGCGAAGCTCGACGAGGTGTCGGCCGACCTCACCGATCCGATCGAACGCCAGCGCAGCGCCTTCCTCGCCGCGCAGCTTCGCGCCGCCGAGACGCGGCTGATGATGATGGGCGGCGCGCGCTTCTCCTTCGCCGAGGAGGCCGAGCGATTGTTCGGGGTGCGCCCGGTGCTGCGCCCGCTCAAAAGCTATGACGCCGCGCTCGCGACGATCGACGCGCTGGTTCCGGGCGAAGGCCCGCTCGCGACGCGGGTGGAAGCCTATCTCGACCGCTTCACCATCCCCAAGGACAAGCTGCAGGGTGTCTTCGAGCAAGCCATCGCGCGTTGCCGCGGCCGCACCGTCGCGCATGTCGCGCTCGCGCCCGGCGACAGTTTCGAATTGCAGTTCGTCACCGGCAAGAGCTGGAGCGGCTATAATTATTACCAGGGCGGCTATCACAGCATCATCCAGGTCAATACCGACCTGCCGATCCGCCTGTCGCGCGCGCTCGATTTGGGCTGCCACGAGGGTTACCCGGGCCATCACCTCCTGAACATGAAGCTCGAGGAGCAGATGGTGAAGGGGCGCGGCTGGATCGAGTTCAGCGTCTATCCGCTCTACAGCCCGCAGAGCCTGATCGCCGAGGGTACCGCCAATTACGGCATCGACCTCGCCTTCCCCGGCCAGACGCGCCCCGACACCGAGCGCGACATATTGATGCCGCTCGCGGGGATCGAGCCCCCCGCCGACGACCAATATTGGCAATTGCTGGGTGCGATGAAGGCGCTGACCGGCGCGCGGCTGACGATCGCGCAGCAATATCTCGACGGCGCGATCGACCGCGCCACCGCGGTCGCGCTGACCGAGAAATACCAGCTCGTCTCGCCCGCGCGCGCCGAACAGTCGGTCGCCTTCACCGACCAGTATCGCAGCTATGTGATCAACTACGGCCTCGGCGAGGAAATCGTGCGCGCCTATATCGAGCGCGGCGAACCCGACCGCGACGAGATCTGGCGCCGTTTCGCGCTGATCATCGGCGAGCCGACCTTGCCGTCGGACCTGCTCGCGCGGTGAACCGGGCCGCGCCCTTGCTGTGGCTCGGCCAGTCGGGCTCGCCGCGGCGCCCCCCGGCGGGGGTCGCGCCGCGCGGTTGAACGATCCGGCGTGCCCGCGTGCGCCGTTCGTCCTTCCGTACCATTTGCAAGGGAATCAGCCCATGCTCGACAAGACCGAAACCCACCGCCGCATCGAAACCCCCGACATGAAGGATTATGGGGTCTATCTCGCGGTCGACCGCCTGCTGCTCTGCCAGAAGCCGCTCGCCGAGCTCTGCACCCCCGACGAACTCCAGTTCCAGATCGTCCACCAGGTCGAGGAACTCTGGATGAAGCTCATCGCCTTCACCCTCGTCGAGATCGACGGCCATATGGCCGCGAGCGAGACGATGCGCGTCCTCACCTTGTTCGATCGCGTCAACCGCATCATGCGGATGATGACCGACCAGCTGGCGCTGCTCGAGACGATGAGCCCCTTCGACTATCAGTCGATCCGGCTCCAGCTCGGCAACGGGTCGGGGCAGGAAAGCCCGGGTTTCCAGCTGCTGCTGACGATGCCGCAGCCGCTCTGGGCGCGCTATAAGGCCTCGTACCTCGACCCGACCAGTCGCAGCGTCGCCGACGTCTACGACACCGGCTACAGCCACGACGACGCCTATATGGTCGCCGAGGCGCTGATCGAGTTCGACGAATTGTTCCAGATCTTCCGCGCGCACCACATCTACCTCATCCACCGCTCGATCGGCATGGGGTCGAAGTCGCTGAAAGGGCGCCCGGTCGAGCTGCTCAATGCGGGGACGCGGCACCGCTTCTTCCCCGAACTCTGGGACATCCGCGCCGAGATGACCGACCGCTGGGGCGCCGAATATGGCGTCAAGCGCGACAGCATCAGCGACGGCCATTCCGCCGCCGGGCACGGCAGCGGGCTGTGAGCGGCGGGCTGCTGCCGGAGGCGATCGCCGAGCGTTTCCACCTGCCGCCGGGTGCGACCTATCTCAAGAGCCACAGCGTCGGCTGCCAGCCGCGCGCCGCCGAGGCGCTGCTCCGCGACCGGCTTTTGACGCCGTGGCGCGAGACGGGCGAGGCCTGGTCGCACTGGCTCGACGCCATAGACCAATGGCGCGCCGCGCTGGCAGGGCTGATCGGGGTCGAGGCGCAAGACCTCTGCCCCGCGACCAACGTCAGCGCGGGGCTGTCGCGCTATATCTCGGCGCTGGGAAGCGCGACCAGGCGCCGCACGATCCTGCTCGCGCCGAGCGCCTTTCCGACGATCGGCTATGTCGCGAGCGGGCTCGCCGCGGCGGGGTGGAAGACGCGCTACCTGCCCGCCGACGCCGACGTCCGCGACGCCGCCAGCTGGGCTGCGGCGCTCGACGACGATGTCGCGCTGGTGATCGCGATGCACGTCAGCTCTGTGAGCGGCGCGCTGACCGACATCGCCGCGGTCGCCGCGGCGGCAAAAGCGGCGGGCGCGCGCTGCATCGCCGACTGCGCGCAGTCGGTCGGCATCGTGCCGGTCACACCCGCACCATGGGGCGTCGATGCCATGCTCGGTACCAGCGTCAAATGGCTGTGCGGCGGTCCCGGCGCGGCGTGGCTCTGGGTCGCGCCGCACGACCGCAGCACGCTCGACCCGATGGAGCGCGGCTGGTGGAGCCACGAAAACCCGTTCGAGATGGATATCAGCGACTTCCGCTACGCCCCCGACGCGCGGCGCTGGTGGGGCGGCACCCCTGACGTCGCACCCTTCATCCTGTCGACCGCGGGGATCGAGGAAATTGCCGCGATCGGCATCGAGGCCATTCGCCAGCATAATATGGTGCTGCAAGGCCTGCTCCGCGACACCATCGAGCCCCTGACCCCGCAATGGCGCTGGCCGCGCGGCCCGAGCGGCGGCACCTTGTGCATCGACACCGGTACCGAAAAGGCCGACGTCGAGGCCGCATTTGCCCAGCATGGCGTTGCCGCGGATTTTCGCGGCACGATGCTGCGCCTATCCTTCCACGCTTATAGCGGCCTCGGCGACCTCAGCCACTTGGCACAGGCGCTGAGCTTCGTCCCGTCGATCGATCGCGCGCGTACGGCCTCGTGGCGCTGACGCGGAGCGCTACTCCGCCGCCATAGCCAGTTCGACGCCCTGCGGCCCGCGGATCACGCCGCCGGGGGTCGGCCCCTGCATCGCGCCGTCGCGGAAGGTGACTTCGCCCGACTTGATCGTCGCGACATAGCCGTCGGCTTTCTGCAGCAACCGCTTGCCGCCCGCGGGCAGGTCGAAGGCGAGCCAGGGCTTGCCGAGCCTGATTTCGTCCATGTCGATGACATTGAGGTCGGCAAGATAGCCCGGCGCGAGCAGTCCGCGATCCTCGAGCCCATAGAGCATCGCGGTGTCGCGGCACTGGCGCTTGATCGCATGTTCGAGCCCGATGCGGTTGCCGTTGCGGTCGCGCACCCAATGCTGGAGCATGAAGGTCGGCGACGCCGCGTCGCAGATCGTCCCGCAATGCGCGCCGCCGTCGGACAGGCTGTTCACCGTGTCGTCGGCCGCCTGCAGATCCTCGAGGAAATTGAGATTGCCGTCGCGATAGTTGAGGATCGGGAAATAGACGAAGCCCTTGCCGTCGTCCTTCATCAGCAGGTCATAGGCATATTCGGCCGGGGTCACGCCCGCCGCCGCGGCGCGGTGCGCGATGCTTTCGTCCATCCGCGGCTCGTAGTTGAAATCGGGGTCCATCTCGAAATGCACCGGCCAGCCCTCGGCGACGATCTTGAGGAAGTCGAGGATGTCGCTTTCGGGCCAGACATTGGCCTCCTCAGTCATCCGCGCGCGGAACGCCGGGTCCTTGAGATGCGCGAGCTGCGCCTCCCATGGCAGGTCGATGATCTCGTTCCACGCCGGCTTGAAGCGGAAGGGATGCACCGTGCCCTGCCACGCCATGATCACGCCGTTGCCGCGTAGCGCGATCTGCGCGACGATGTTCGCGCCGCTCGCATTCTGGCGCCGCATCTCTTCGATCTGCTCCTCGAGCGGCAATTCCTTGGCGATCGACTGGAGCGCGGCGAAGGTCACCGGCAGCCCGGTCTCGCGGCTCAAATCGCCCATCCACTGGAACTCGTTCCACTCGCGCTTCAAATCGCTCGCCATTTCGAACACGCCATAACCGACGCGCCCCATCGCGCGGCCGATCGCGATCAGTTCCTCGGCGGTCGCGGTGGTGCCGGGGACGAGCTCGCCGTCGATCGACTTGTGCAGCACGGTGCGGCTGGTCGAGAAGCCGAGCGCGCCGGCGCGAATGCCCTCCTCGACGATGCGCGACATCTCCGCGATATCTTCGTCGGTCGGGATCGCGCCCGGCTTTTCGCGGTCGCCAAGCACATAGGCGCGCACCGCGCCGTGCGGGACGTGGCACGCAACGTCGACGGTGCGCGGTAGCTTTTCGAGCGCGTCCATATATTCGGGGAAGGTCTCCCAATCCCACGACATGCCCTCGGCGAGCGCGGTGCCGGGGATGTCCTCGACCCCCTCCATCAGCGAAATCAGCCAGTCGTGGCGGTCGGGCTTGGCGGGGGCGAAGCCGACGCCGCAATTGCCCATCACGACGGTGGTGACGCCGTGCCAGCTCGAAGGCGCCATTTCCTGGTCCCAGGTCGCCTGGCCGTCATAATGGGTGTGGACGTCGACGAAGCCCGGGGTGACGATCCGGCCCGCGGCATCGATCTCCTCGCGGCCGGCGCCGAGGTTCGGGCCGATCGCGGCGATCCGGTCGCCGTCGATCGCGATGTCCGCGACAAAGGCGTCGCCGCCCGTTCCATCGACGACGGTACCGCCGCGAATCACCAGATCATGCATCTCCGCTCTCCCGATTATTTCGTTTCAGGGAGAAACCTATCACGGATATCGGATATGCCAAGGGGTGGCGGGTTCGGGGTTGGGGAGCGGACTTTGCTAATCCTCCCTGCGGCGAAGCCGTGGGGAGGGGGACCACCCGCAGGGTGGTGGAGGGGTCGATGCGGTAAGCGTCGGTGTTAGGGACGACCACCCCTCCACCATGCTTCGCATGGTCCCCCTCCCCATCGCTGCGCGACAGGGAGGATTAGGATGACCGCAACCGCCCGAAATCAGCCCTCAAACCTTCCCCAGCGCCTCGCGGCGCGGGCCGAGATAGCCGAACAGATACGCCCCGACCTTGCGCATCTGGATTTCCTCCGCGCCCTCGGTGATGCGGTAGCGGCGATGGTGGCGATAGATATGTTCGAAGGGTTTGTGCCGCGAATAGCCGATGCCGCCGTGCACCTGCATCGCGCGGTCGGCGGCTTCGCAGCACAGCCGGTTCGCCCAGTAATTGCACATGCTGACCTTGTCGCTGAGGTTCCGCTCGATTTCCTTGTGCGGCATATTGTCCATGTCCCACGCGGTCTTGCGGATGAGGAGGCGCAGCATTTCGGCCTGCGTCGCCAGCTCGACGAGCGGGAACTGGATCGCCTGGTTGCGCGCCAGCGCCTCGCCGAAGGGCTTGCGCTGCCGCGCATATTTGACGCTTTCCTCGATGCAGAACACCGCCGCGCCCAGTGAACTCGCCGCCTGCCGGATGCGATTCTGGTGGACGAAGCTCTGCGCGATCGACAGCCCGCCGCCCTCGGGCCCGAGCCGCGCGCTGTCGGGAACCCACACATCGGTGAAGGTCATGCGCGGATGGTCGGTCGGCATGTTGAAGGTCCACATATATTCGTCGACCGTCATCCCCGGCGTGCCCGTCGGGACGAGCAGGCAGGTGATGCCCTTGGCATCGCCGTCCTCGCCCGCGGTACGGCAGAAGGTCGCGCAGTGGCTCGCGACGTGCATGCCGGTGATCCACATCTTGCGCCCGTTGATCAGCCAGCCCTCGACGCCGTCGCGCGTTTCACGCACCGCGCGCGTTTCCATATGCGTCGCGTCGGACCCGTGGTCGGGTTCAGTGAGGCCGAAGGCGGTCCGGCGCTTGCCCTCGAAGCCCCCGAGGATGAACTCCTGCTTCTGCTCGTCGCTCGTCGCGAATTGCTCGAACATCTCCACGAACGGGAAGTTGCCGACGATGCTATGCTCGTTCTGCAGGTCGTTGTGGAGGCCGAGGCCCTTGGCGGCGAAATGCTCGCGGATCACCGCCATCCACAGGTTCGACCCGTCCTTGCCGCCATATTTCTTGGGCGCCGAGAAACGCCAGTGCCCCGCGGCATCGGCCTTGCGCGTAGCGGCCTTCAGCAGCTGCTCCCACTCGTGGCGCGGCAGTCCCTGATTGTCCCAGTCGGTGCGGCTATGCTCGCGGCGATGGTCGAAGAAGCGGATATTGTCGTCGGCGAGTTCGAGCGGCTTGATCTCGGCCTCGATGAAGGCGTCGAGCTCGTCCAGATAGGCCTGCAGATCGGCCGGTACGGCAAAATCCATCGTCTCTCTCCCATGGCTGTCGCACCTGCCTTGCCAGCGTTCGGCGGAGGGCAAAAGGGGAATATACTTCGCTAGCTAATCTTTTTGATTTGCGCGTCGGGCATCAATCGCCGCCGCCGCCACAGCCGCTGCTGCACCCACTGTCGCCGCCGCAGCTGCTGCCGCAGCTTCCGCTCGAATTGGAGCCCTCGGGCGAATTATGGGGGTTGCGCAGCTGGTAGAAGGCGGCGAGCGCCGAACCCGCGAGGACGGTCGTCCCGAACAGCGCGACGGCGAGGTCGCTCTCGCGGACCGTCGGCGCGCGCTGCAACCGCTGGTTCTCGCGGCGTGCCTCCTTGAGCGCGGCGCGGGCGGCGCGCGTCTGGTCGCTGACGAAGCGCCAGCGGATCGCCATCGGGATCAGCGTCAGCAGCAGCATCACCGACAGAACGAACAAGGGCCCGTCGCGCACGATATCGGCGAGCAGCCGGATCCCGCCGAACAGCAGCAGCGCCGCATAGGGGGCGATGGCGAGTAGCCGCAGGCGCCGCCGTTCTTCGCTGTCTAGCAGCAGGCCCGCCGATTCGAGCCGGCGGCGGAGCGCCGCGGCTTCGGGGCGAAGCGCGAAGACCATCGCGTCCCAGCGGAACGGCGCGCGAAGTGCCAGCACCGCGCGGTCGGCGCCCGACACAGCGGCGCCGCCGGCCTGACGAAACGCCTTGCCCTCCACCGCGATCACGCCCGACGCGACCAGCCGCGTCGCGACGGTTTCGGCGAAGCGCGTCTCGCGGCCGGAAAGATAAGCGAGGCTCTCGGCGTCGTGCAACCGCTGCGTCCGGCCCGCGGGGCGGAGCAGCCGCGGCAGCAGCCAAGCGACCGGCCCGACGACCATCAACAGCATGAAATAGGTGCCGATAAAGGCCAGCGGGTCCCAATCGAGCGGATTCATCTCCGGCGCATCCTCATCCCCATAGCGCGACCGCCGCCAGCGCTATCACAGCGACGGCAGCGGCGCCAAGCCGAACGGCGCGCTTGGGCACGACCCAGGCGTGGGCGAGCGAAACGCGGCGCGCGCGCGGATCGATGTGAAAGCGCTGCCAGGCCGAGGGCCAGATTTTCTCGGGCGGGACTTCGCCGAACAGCCGCTCGTAGCTCGCAAGCGTTTCGGCGTAGAAAGCGAAGTAGCGTTGCCCTTCCTCGGCGCCGCCCGCGGTCGGGCCATGGTGGAGCGGCGCCTGCAGCACCTCGCCGCAGAGCCGGTCCCAATAATCGCGGCTATAGGTCAGGTGCAGGTGCCACGCCTGGTCGACCGCTTCCGACGGCACCGCCATATGCCCCGCGGCCATCGCAAGGAACAGGAAGCGGCGATATTCGGCCATGACCGCGTCGGCATGCTCCGCCGACCAGCCATTTTCGCGCGCCAGCCTTGCCTCGAAACTCAGCGCCGCATCGACCGGGCCAACGCGATAATCGCGGAGCGCATTCCAGAGCGGATGTTCCGCGGCGGTCATCCGCCCCAGCGGCTGCGCGCCGCGGCGAGCGCGGCATATTTGGGGCTGTCGACCGCGCATTTGTCGAGCACCGCGCGGCGCAATCGCGCGAGCAGCCCGGGCTCGGCGAGCGTGGTGGTGCCCGCCATCAACGCGGCGGACAACGCCGCATCTTCGGCGCGCGCGCCGGCGTCGAGGTCGCGCATGACAATGCCGAGTGCGTTCATCGCCACCACCGCCTCGAACTTGGCATGGCCATCGGCGTGCGGCTTGATCGCGCCTTCGATCCACTCGCGCACCGCCTGCACGATTTCGCGGTTGGTCGGCTCGCCGACCGGCGCGGGTCCTGCCGACGGCGACGGCTGCAGCGCACGGGCGCGCTCGGCCTCGGGCGCTTCGGCTTCGAGCAGCGCGATCAGGTCGAGTTCCTGCTCGGCGGTGCGCCGCCCGACGACGACGCGCTCGACCGTCGTGTCGGCGCCGCTGCGCCACGCCTGCCCCATCTGCAGGCAGCCGAGCGCCCACCAGAGAGTGCGATAGACGAGCCAGAAGCGGAAGCGGTCGCGGTCGACCGGCGCGCCGCCCGCGGCCTCATAAGCCGCGAAATATCCCTCCAGGCTGCCCACCCCGAACGCGGGCTTGTCGAGCTGGCCGAAGCGCCACACGGTCATGCAGCCGAAGGCGAGATCCTCATGCGCGTCGCCGCGATGCGCGAGTTCCCAGTCGAGCACCACGGCCAAGCCGTCGCCATCGACCATGATGTTGCCCATGCGATAATCGCCGTGGACGAGCACCGGCGGCGCGGCCTCCGGCAGATGATCCTCGCACCATTTGATCGCCAGCGCGATCGCGGGCCGATCGCCGCCATACGTCAGGAAGCGCGCCTTGAGTTCGGCGAGCGCCGCGGCGGCGTCCATATGCGGGATCGCGTCGGGAATGGTCTCCGCCGGGATCGCATGAATAAGCGCGAGTTCGCGGCCGAGGTCGGCGACCAGCGACGGCGGCGGGCTCGCGAGGATTTTCGCCGGGCTGACCTCGGCGATCACGCGGCGCATGACATAGCCCGTACCCATGCCGTCGCTATCGGCCAGCACGCCGACGACTTCGGGCGCCTTCACGCCAGCGGCATAGGCCGCTTTCACCAGCGCCGCCTCGGTCGGATGGCCATAGGGCCGGTCCGCCATATATTCCGCCGACGGCGCGCGGCGCAGCACATAGCCTTCACCCGCCCAGTCGAACGCCCAGCTTTCCATATTCGCCCCGCCCGACAGGCGGCCGAGATGGGCGATTGCGCCCGGTCCGAGGGCGCGGGTCATGAAGGCGGACAGCAGCGGGGCGAGGTCGGTCATTCGCTTTCCCTGCTAAGGATTTCCTCGCGCCGCAAGGTCCAATCGCTTTCAGCGCCGCAAGCGGTCCTTGGCGCGCCGGTCGTGCCATTTCGCGGCGAAATGCAGCCCCCACGCGAGCGGCACCGCGGCGAGGAACCAGCCCCACTGGATGCGCTCGATCATCGTCGCGCCGCCGACATGGCCGAAGACCGCGATCAGGATCAACGACGCAACGACGCCATAGAGCGCGATCTGGTACCAATTGTGCCCGCTGCCGACATGGCGCGGATCGACCGGCAACGGCGCGCGCGCCGCGACCGCCGCCTCGATCGCGTCGCGCCGGTCGCGCCAGCCGCCGACATAGTCCCACGCCTCGATCCCGACCGTCCCCGCCTCGACCAGGAAGACCGCGAGCCCGATCGCCGGGGCATGCAGGCGCGGCGCGATCGCCAGCGTGTCGAGCAGCCAGCCGCCAAGGAACACCACCGCCAGCAGCCCCCCGATCGCCCACATCGCGTGCACCGGCAGGCCGGCGATCATCGCATCGATATGCGCTTCCAGGTCGCCGCGCCACCGCGCGACCTCCTCGGCCTTCACCCCGCGCAGCCGCCCGTCGCGCCCGCGATAGGCGGGCCCCATTACGGTCTCGGCGAACCAGCGTTCGAAGCGCCGGATTTCGCCGTCGCGGATCTGCCGCTGCTGATAGTCGCTGACGAGAAACATGGCCCCTCCCTCGCCGCGTCGGTAGCGCGGGGCGGTTACCATCGCGATAATGGGTCAGCCCGCGCGCGTCCGCCCGCGTTCCATCACCGCCAACCGGCGCGCCTCGACCGCGTCGGCGCTGACGCTGCGGTTCGCCGCCGACGAGCGCGCCTGCTCGAGCGCCATCGCGTCGCCGAAAGGCAAGGCATAGCCGTCATCAATGAGGGTCTTATACGCGCGCACCATGGCAGGATCGGCGCTCGCGATGTCGCGCGCCAGCGCCTGCGCCGCCGGTAGCAACTCATCGGGCGCGACGACGCGGTTGACGAGGCCCCAAGCGCAGGCGGCCTCGGCGTCGAGGAAATTGCCGGTCAGCGATAGCTCCTTGGCGCGGCTGATGCCGATCAGCCGCGACAATTTCTGCGACAGCCCCCAGCCCGGCATCACCCCCACCCGCGCGTGGGTATCGGCGAAGCGGGCGTTGGTCGAGGCGACAAGGATGTCGCACGCCAGCGCGACCTCGAACCCGCCGGTGATCGCGACGCCGTTGATCGCGCCGATCACCGGCTGCGGGCAAAGCTCGATCGCGCGCACGGGATTTTCGTCGGCGCTCGTCGCATTGGCTGCGCCGAGGTTGCTCGTGTCGGCGCCGAGTTCCTTGAGATCGAGCCCCGCGGTAAAGGCCCGCTCCCCTGCCCCGGTCAATATGATCGCGCGAATCTTGTCGTCTGCCGCGACCTCGCGCATCGCCGCGGCAAGCTCCGCGCGCAGCGCCTTCGACAGCGCGTTCATCGCTTCGGGGCGATTGAGGGTGACGGTGGCGACGGCATCGTCGCGGGTGATCAGGACGAGGGACATGCCCCCTGTTGCCCGCGCACCGCGCAAAAGAAAAGGGGCCGGCTTGCACCGGCCCCTTCCCGTCAGTCGCGCAGGCGCACCAGGTCGTTGAGCAGCCCTTCGGTCCCGTTGGTGACCGTCAGACGCTCGACCTTGCCCGCGATGCTTTCCAGCGTCTCGAGCTCCTTCAGGCGCAGCATGACCGGGTTTTCGGCCATGACCTTCGCCGTGTTGAGCAGCGAGCGCGTCGCGTTCGTTTCCTCACGCCGGCGGATGACGTTCGCCTCCGCCTCCTTCTGCACCGCGACGACCTGGTTCAGGATTTCGCGCATCTCGCCCGGCAGGATCACGTCCTTGAGCGCGATGTCCGAAACCTCGACCCCGATCAGCGCCATATCGGCGCGGACCTTGTCCGCCGCCTCGGCATCGACCGTCACCTTGTTCTCGAGGATCTGGTCGAGCGTCAGCGCGCCGAGCGTCTTGCGGAAGGCCAGTTGCAGCGCGCGGTAGAGCGCGTCGGCGAAGTCCTTCACGCTCGTCACCGCGAGCAGCGGATCGACCACGCGGTATTCCGCGCTGATGTTGATCCGCAGCGTCACCTTGTCGCGGGTCAGCATTTCCTGCCCCGTGACGTCGAGCGACTGGCGGGTCAGGTCGACCAGCTTCGCGCCGATCTTCCGCCCCGGGTTCCAGTAGCCGGCGACGCCCGGTTCGAGCCGCTCGGTCATCCGCCCGTCGATGCTGACGAGCGCGGTCTTACCCTCGTCGACCTCGACCATGGTGACCAGCTGCGCCTTGCCCGCCTTCTGCAGGCGCTGGAGCAGCTTCGGCGCGACGCGCGGACTGTCGGCGATGTCGACGATGCTCGCGGTCCACGGACCGGCATCGGTCCACAGCACCCGCTTGCCGTCCGGGCCGAGAATGGTGTTGATGATTCCATCGCGTTCGATGACAGCAATCTCGTTCTCGGCCGTGCGGACCACCGTCAGATGCGTCGCCGCATCGACCGGCAGCTTGTCGAACACCGCCTGCTCATAGTTGGAGACGAACAGCATCTGGCCCAGCGGCTGGCGCTCGACGCGCAGCGAACCGTCGCGATTCGGCAGCACATGTTCGCCCGCTCCAAGCAGACCGCGGACCACGCCCTGGTAGAGCCAGACCGCCCGTTCATTCTCTTCGATGCGCACGCGCTTGCGGCCCATCAGGCTATCGATCATTCGCTTCATCATATCATTCACCATCATCAATCCGCGTCACGTCACGCCGATTTCCTTTCTTCCTGCTGTTGCACATTCCCCGAACCGGAAGGCGCGGGGACCGGCGGCATGGCGGCGAGCGGACGGACGCGAGCGGGCGTTGCGGCACGAAGCGCGGGGCGGCGGGGTTCGAAAACCCCGACGCCCGGCACCGATGCAGCGCAGCCATCAGCATCCGGCGAGCTTTCCGGCATGACCTGAGACGCGCGCCGGTTCCGGTCCTTGCCCGAGGACGCGGACCGGACGACGGCGGGCTTCTTCGGCAAGCCAGTCCCCGAACCCAATGAAGCCAGAACCTAAATCTGGAGGTCGTTTCACGGACCGTGAGGAGAAGGATTCGAACCTTCAACCGCTAGATTTAAAGTCTAGTGCTCTACCATTGAGCTATCCGATGGATCTTCAGGCGGGAATCGAACCCGCGACCTCCGGCCTTGCGGGCCGGCGCTCTCACCACTGAGCTACCAAAGTCGTCCAACCGACCAACAAGGCGGCATCCGTACAGCGAACCGGCAGCGCCGGTCGATGCGGGCGGGCTTCGCGAAACCCCGATCCGTCGATGTCCACCCCGCCGACTGGCCGGGGACGGCGCCACTAGGCGCGGCCGAAATATGCCGCAAGTAAAAAATTACATATAAAGAACTATTTATATGACAGTGCCTTTATAGTGCACCCCAGCTCGCATAATCCTCGACATGCGCATTGGCGCGGCGAAAGCTGGTGAAGCTCATGCTCGCCGACAGGTCGAGCGCCTCGACCTGGTGCCACCAACCGACAGGCAGGAAGACCCCCTCGCCGGGACCGATGACCGTTTCGAGCACCGGCGGGATGCCGGCATCGCCCTCGCCCGCGGGCAGCGGCTCGTTGCCCCAGTCGGAGAAGCAGTGGCGGCTGTTCTTCATCCGCGCAAAGGCCCAAGGCGGCGCCATGCGCACGCGCTTGCGGCCCAGCACCTGCACGAGCAGATTGTTGGTGAGGTCGTGGTGCCAAGGGGTGAGCGTGCCCTTGGGCCCGAGCCAGAAAAAGCCATCGCGCGGCCGCGGATCGAGCAGGTCGATCGGCGCCATATCGTCCCACAAGGGCGCCAGCGCCGCGGCGTTGGTGCCGCTGTTATAGGCGGTGAGATAGATGTCGTTGCTCGCCTCGTCCTTGCGGAGCCAGTCGACCAGTTCGCCGAAACGGATGCGGCGGCGGTGGTCGTCCTTGGCGATCTCGTAATCGGCGCTGCGCTCGCGCTCGACCTGCGCCTCGACCACCGCATCGCCCGCGACGCTCGCGAAATGATCGAGCGACCAGCGCGCCAGCGCGGGCCAGTGCTCGATCAGCCCGGTCAGCTTCGCGGGGCGCCCCGCCTCGTAATAGTGGCGATAGAAGAAATCGGGGTCGGGCTTGCCCAGCGTATCGAGCGCGAAGCCGCCCTTGGCTTCGAACGCCAGCCGCCGCTGGTTCGCGAAGAGCCAATCCTGCTTGGCCATGCGCGCCGTCTGCCGTCGCAGCATCGCCGCCATCGGGTCCTTGCCCAATCGGTCGATCTCGTACTTCGCCGATGCCGCCGACACCCCCGCGCCGACGAGCCTTACGTGCAACGCAGCATCATCGTCGCCGGCGGCGAGGCCTTCGGCGATGAGCGCGCGTTTGTCGGTCTGGGCCATGGCCGAATCTCCTCGGGTTCCCCAAGGCTATGCCCGTGACAATAGGATGACAATCAGTCGCCCGGCGGTCCCTTGTAGCCAGGCCCGTACACCGCCGCGCGGAAGTCGCGGTGGAGCGTGCCGTCATAGGGCAGGGTCTGGACGAAGAAGACCGCGGTCAGCTTGTTCGCGGGATCGACCCAGAACAAGGTCGACGCCATGCCGTCCCAGAAAAACTCGCCCGTCGCGCCGCGGCTTTCCCCGGCGGTGAGCGGCTGGCCCTTGCGCACCGCGAAGTCGAAACCGAAACCGACATGGCCCTTGCTGGGAAGCCACGAACGCTCCCTGATCGCCGGATCGAGCTGGTCGCTCGCCATCAGCTTCACCGTCGAGGGCTCGAGGATGCGCACGCCGTCCAGCGCGCCGCCGTTCAGCAGCATGCGCGCGAAGCGCTGATAATCGTCGAGCGTCGAGGCGAGGCCGAAGCCGCCGGGGGTCAGCTTGTGATCCTGGAAGTTCAGCACCCGCGCGATGGCGGCCTCCTGCTGCACCATCTTGCCGCCCTTCTTCTCATACATGGCGGCGAAGCGCGGCAGCCGCGTATCGGGCTGGCGCCACGCGGTCTCGGTCATCTTCAGCGGTTCGAAGATATGCGTGCGGACATAATCGGCGAAGGGCTGGCCCGAGAGCTTCTCGACCAGCGCCGCCTGCACGTCGACCGCGATGCTATATTCCCACTGGCTGCCCGGCTGGTACAGCAAGGGCACGGTCGCAAGGCGGCGGCTCGCTTCGGCGAGGTCGATGTCGAGCGCGAGCGGCGCCGCGGCGACATAAGCGTCATGCGCCGGGGTCGGCCCTGCCCCATAAGCGAAGCCCGCGGTGTGGCGCATAATGTCGCGCACGGTGATCGGGCGTTCGGCGGCGACATAGCGCGGCTGCCCCGTTTCATCCTTGCCGGTATAGACGCGCATATTTGCATATTCGGGGAGATATTTGGCGAGCGGATCGTCGAGCCGGAACTTGCCCGCCTCCCACAATTGCATCAACGCGACCCCGGTCACCGGCTTGGTCATCGAATAGATTTGCGCGATCGTATCGCGCGCCATCGGGCGGTCCGCGGCGCGGTCGGCGAAACCCGCGCTGCCATAATAGACCTCTTTGCCGTCCTGCCAGACGAGCGCCGAGACACCGCCCGCGCGGTCGCTCGATATCATCTGCGCGAGCGCAGCGTCGATGCGCGCCTTGTCGATCGTCACGGCTTGGGCTTGCGCCGTTTGCGCAGCGGCGGGGAACGCGAAAGCGGCGGGCGCGGCCGCCAGCAGACAAAGGGCGATCAGCGAAGCGCGCATGGTCCGTCTCCCGTCGGCCGCGTGGTGCGGCTCGTGTGCGAAGAGAGCGCAGCACCGCCCGCGCGTCAATGCGGCGCGGCGCTGAATAGCTTTGCAGCCTAGGGCGTCGTCGCCTCTTCGGCGGCCGCATCGCTGAGCGCGCCGTTCTGGATCAGCCATTGCGGGTGCGCCGCCTGCGCGCTTGCCATCACGCGATCGATCGCCGCGGCGACCTGCTCGCCTTCGGCCTCGCGGTCGCGGCGCACCACCACGCGGCGCGCCTGCGCATCGATCAGGATTGCCTCGCGCGGCACCAATCCCCCGACGGTCAGTTCGCCGAGGATCGCGCGGCTGTCCTCGTCGCGCCGTTCGAGCGCGCCGAGCCGCTGGTTGAGCCGTTCCTCGAACTGCACCGCGGCATTGGTCTGCTGGCGCAATTGCACGATGGCGATCCGCGCGTCGCGGCCCAAGTCCTTGCGCACCGCCTCGGCGAGCGCCTTGTTGAGCTGCGCCGCGTAGCGATCGACGAGCACGACCCCATCGACCGCCACCGCATCGCCGTCGAGCCGCACCGTCAGGCTGTCGATGCGGTCGTCGGCGCCGAGCAGCCGGCCCAGTTCGGACTGAACCATCGTGCGTGCGCGCACCTCGCGCGCGATATCGTTGAGCGACAGCGCGAGCGGGATCGACAGGATGCCGAGGGTCACGACGATGCCGACGACCTGCACCATCGTATGCTGCGGGGTCAGCGACGGCCCGAAATGGTTGAGCCGCGCGACGATGGTCGCGGCAAAGGCGATGGCGAGCGTGTTGGTGAGGAACAGCAAGGCCGCGCCGAGCGCGAAGTCGGGGCGTCCGGTGGCCAGCCCGAAGCCGACGGTCGACAGCGGCGGGACGAGCGCCGTCGCGATCGCGACCCCGACCATCACCCCCGACAGCTTGCGCATGATCGCATAGACGCCCGCGATGCCGCCGACGACCGCGACGCCGAGGTCGAGCAAGGTGGGCTGGGTGCGCGCGCGCAATTCGGGGGTAACGTCCTGGATCGGCGAGATCCAGATGATCAGCATCGCGACGAGGACCGCCACCGCCATGCCCGCGGCGATCGTCACCAGCGAACGCTTGATCAGATTGCTTTCGAGCGTCGCGAGGCCGAAGCCGACCCCCATGATCGGCCCCATCAAGGGCGACACCAGCATCGCGCCGATCACCACCGCCGCCGAGCTCTGCAGCAGGCCCAATGTGGCGATCGCTGCGGCGAGGATGATGAGCAGCAGGAATTTCCTGTCGAGCCGCGCGTCGCGCGCGACGCTCGCCAGAATCAACGAGCGGTCGAGGGCGTCGTCGCCCTCGACCGCTGCATTGTCGTCGTTCCGCGTCGCCCTTCGGCCGCCCGCGTTGAAGGGGGCATCGCCGAGACCGGGCACGCCGGGATGGTCGCCCGCCACGATCAGATCTTGCCGGTCAGCTCCGGAACGGCGCTGAACAGGTCGGCGACGAGGCCGAAGTCGGCAACCTGGAAGATCGGCGCGTCCTCGTCCTTGTTGATCGCGACGATGGTCTTCGAATCCTTCATGCCGGCGAGGTGCTGGATCGCGCCCGAGATACCGATCGCGAAATAGACCTGCGGCGCGACGATCTTGCCGGTCTGCCCGACCTGATAATCGTTGGGGACATAGCCCGCATCGACCGCGGCGCGCGAAGCCCCGAGCGCGGCGCCGAGCTTGTCGGCGAGCGGGACGATGACTTCTTCATACTTCTCGCTCGAACCCAGCGCGCGGCCGCCCGACACGATGATCTTGGCCGAGGTGAGCTCGGGGCGGTCCTGCTTGGCGATTTCGGCGCCGACGAAGCTCGAGATGCCGACGTCGCTGCCGCCGCCGACGGCCTCGATGCTGCCCGAACCGCCCGAGGTCGCGGCCTTGTCGAACGCGGTGCCGCGCACGGTCAGGACCAGCTTGGCGTCCGAGCTTTCGACGGTCGCGATGGCGTTGCCCGCGTAGATCGGACGCGTGAAGCTCTTCTCGCCCTCGACCGACAGGATCTCGCTGATCTGCATGACGTCGAGCAGCGCGGCGACGCGCGGCGCGATATTCTTGCCGGTGGTCGTCGCGGGCGCAAGGAAGGCGTCGTGCGACGCCATCAGGTCGGCGATCAGCGGCGCGATATTTTCGGGCAGGTTGTGACCGAAGGCGGCCCCATCGGCGACATGCACCTTGCCGACGCCAGCGATCGCCGCGGCTTCCTTGGCGACGCCATCGACGCCTTCGCCGGCGACGAGCAGATGGACTTCGCCGAGCTTCGAGGCGGCGGTGACCACCGCGAGCGTGGCGTCCTTGACGGCCTTGCCGTCATGTTCGACCCAAACCAGAGTTTTCATGAGTGCACTCCCATCGCCTTCAGCTTGGCAACCAGTTCATCGACGTCGGCGACCTTGATGCCTGCAGAACGCGCGGCGGGTTCGCTGACCTTGACCACCTTGACGCGCGGCGCGGTGTCGACGCCGTAGTCGGCGGGGATCTTGGTATCGAGCGGCTTCGACTTCGCCTTCATGATGTTCGGCAGCGAGGCGTAGCGCGGCTCGTTCAGGCGAAGGTCGGTGGTGACGATCGCGGGAAGCTTCAGCTTCACCGTTTCGAGACCACCATCGACTTCGCGCGTCACGTTGACGCTGTCGCCGTCGACGTTGACCGCGCTGGCGAAGGTGCCCTGCGCCCAGCCGGTGAGCGCGGCGAGCATCTGGCCGGTCTGGTTGTTGTCGTCGTCGATCGCCTGCTTGCCGAGGATCACGAGACCGGGCTGCTCGGCGTCGGCAATCGCTTTCAGGATCTTGGCGATGGCGAGCGGTTCGACCGCATCGTCGGTCTGCACCAGGATCGCGCGGTCGGCGCCCATCGCGAGCGCGGTGCGCAGCGTTTCCTGCGCCTTTGCCGGACCGACGGACACGGCGACGATCTCGGTCGCGACGCCCTTTTCCTTGAGGCGGATCGCCTCTTCGACGCCGATCTCGTCGAACGGGTTCATCGACATCTTCACATTGGCGAGATCGACGCCGGTGCCGTCGGACTTCACCCGCGGCTTGACGTTATAATCGAGCACCCGCTTCACGGGGACGAGGATTTTCATGGCTTTTAAAGCTCCTCTCGAAAAATTGTGCACTGCGCCATAATTGGCGTTTACGTAAACGTCAACTAGCAGTCCCTTTTCCTCTCCCCTTGGGGAGAGGATAGGTAGACTTGGTCCGCAGGACCTAGTCGGACTTGGTGAGGGTCCGGACGTTGCCGCCCTCACCGCTGCGACTAGCCCCGGCCTGTGCCGGGGCAAGTCTTGCTGCCTCACCCCAAGGGGAGAGGCAATTCTCTATCACGCCGCCTTGTTGACCTCGGCGACGATTTTCTTTGCCGCGTCGCCCAGATCGTTGGCCGCGACGATCGGCAGGCCCGAATTGGCGAGGATGTCCTTGCCCTGCTGGACGTTGGTGCCTTCGAGGCGGACGACCAGCGGCACGCCCAGATTCACTTCCTTCGCCGCGGCGACGATGCCCTCGGCGATGATGTCGCACTTCATGATGCCGCCGAAGATGTTGACGAGGATGCCCTTCACCGCGGGGTCCTTGAGGATGATCTTGAACGCCGCGGTGACCTTTTCCTTCGATGCGCCGCCGCCGACGTCGAGGAAGTTGGCGGGGAATTCGCCGTTCAGCTTGATGATGTCCATCGTCGCCATCGCGAGGCCCGCGCCGTTGACCATGCAGCCGATGTTGCCGTCGAGCTTGATGTAGGCGAGGTCATATTCCGACGCCTCGACCTCGGCCGGGTCTTCTTCGGTCAGGTCACGCAGTTCGGCGATATCCTTGTGGCGAAACATCGCATTGCCGTCGAAGCCGAGCTTGGCGTCGAGGACGAGCAGTTCGTCGCCGTTCGCGCCCTCACAAACAGCAAGCGGGTTGATCTCGATCTGCTCGGCATCGGTCGCGAGGAAGGCGTTGTAGAGGCCGGCGAGCACTTTCGCCGCCTGCTTGGCGAGGTCGCCCGACAGTTCGAGCGCCGCGGCGACGCTGCGGCCATGGTGCGGCTGCAGGCCGGTGGCCGGGTCGATGGTGATCGTGTGGATCTTGTCGGGCGTGTTGTGCGCGACGGTCTCGATGTCCATCCCGCCCTCGGTCGAGGCGACGACCGCGATGCGGCTCGACGCACGGTCGACGAGCAAGGCGAGGTAGAATTCCTGCTTAATGTCGGCGCCGTCGGTGATGTAGAGGCGGTTGACCTGCTTGCCGGCCTCGCCGGTCTGGATCGTCACCAGCGTGTTGCCCAGCATGTCCTTGGCATGGGCTTCGACTTCCTCGAGGGTCTTGGCGAGGCGGACGCCGCCCTTCGCGTCGGGGCCGAGTTCCTTGAACTTGCCCTTGCCGCGGCCGCCCGCGTGGATCTGCGACTTCACGACATAGAGCGGCCCGGGGAGCTGCTTGGCGGCAGCGACCGCTTCCTCGACGCTCATCGCGGCGATGCCCTTGGGGATCGCAACGCCAAATTTCGCGAGCAGTTCTTTCGCCTGATATTCGTGGATGTTCATGAGGTCTGCCGGGCCTTTCGACTCTGGAGCGGGAGATAATCGGCGCCGCCTAAGCACAAGTTTGGCGGCGTGGCTACCCCTAGGCGCCCCGAGCGCAGCGACAGATTTTCTACCCTAGCGAAAAGCGCAGACCGCCGCCGAGCTGGTGGTCACCGCCAATATCTCGGCATCCTTGAGCGCGCGGACCTTGTGCAGGAACTGGTCGAGCGACAGGTCGGCGAGGCGCCGTTCCTTGAGGCTGCCGAGCGCCGACAGGCGGCGCAGCTGGAGCAGCGACAGCCGGTCGACCATGCGTTCGGCCATGCACGCCGACATCGGCGCCGACAGGCCGGCATTGTGGAGCCCATTGCGCAGCCGCGTCTCGGGCGTCGCGCACCCCGCCAGCGTGAGCGCGGCAAGCGTTGGAACCAGCAGCAGTTTCTTCATCGCCCTATCTTCCATGAAATTCGGCCACCGCGCGCGACACCGACTGCATCGTCGCCATGCGCGCGGGCACCGGCGAACTCGCCTCGCCCATCAGCACGACGATCGCATAACGCGTGCCGTCGGGCGCGGTGGCGATGCCGATGTCGTTGTACCCGACCGTCATGCCCCGATAATCCTGCCCCGTACCCGTCTTGTGGAGGAAGGTCCAGCCGGCGGGCAGCCCGGCCTTCAGCCGCTGCGGCCCGCTCTTGGTCCGCGTCATCACGCCGAGCAGATATTGCGTCGATTCGGGCGACAACAAGGTGCCGCGCGCCAACCGGGTGAGCGCATTGGCGATCGCCGCGGGGCTCGCGCCGTCGGGCGGATCGGCGCGATAGGCGTCCATCGCCGCCTTGCGCGTCGCCTCGGGCAGCGCCGCGCGCGCCGCCTGGAAACTGCGGCCCACCGAATAGCTCTGCTGCCATTTGAGCCCTGCCGCGCCCGCCTGGAGCAGCCGCTCGCCGGGGCCAAACCGAATGGCGCCCAGATCCTTCCTGTCGATGAAGCGGCGTACCGCGTCGGGGCCGCCGACGGTGCGCAGCAGGCTGTCGTTCGCGGTATTGTCGCTCTGGGTGATCGCGGTCTCGATGAGCTCGCGCACGGTCATCGTCACCGATCCCTGCGACTGGACGCGCGCGGCGACCGGCTGATGGAACAGGGTCAGGTCCTCGGGCCCGATGCGCACATTCTGGTCGAGCCGCAACCGGCCGTTGTCGACCGCGTCGAGCACCGCCAGCGTCACCCACAGCTTCGACACGCTCTGCTGCGGGAACAGCTCGCCCCCGCGCTGGGTCAGCGCCCATTCGCCGTCGATTCGCTGCACCGCGATGCCGGTCTTGCCCGGAAAGGCCTTCCATATCTGGAACAGGCGATCGTCGAGCCCGGCGGGGGCGCGGCGAAAGCCGGGGTCGGCGGGCAGCTGCGGCGCGGGGGTCGAACTGCGCACCGGCGGGCCGATCGGGACGGTGACCGCACCCGGGCCCGTGCGGACCGGCCGGGACTGCTGCTGCGCCTGCTGCTGCGCCTGCGGTTCGCGCGGCGCGGGCACGATCGCCGCGCCGCTGACACATCCGGCGAGCATGATGGCGCTCGCCCCCATGGCGAGCAGATGCCTGCCCGAAAGCTTCACTCTCATTCCAACCCCGCGACTGCGATCGTCATTCCGTCCCCCGGCCCTGTTGGCCGAAAAGGACCGTCCCGCACGCGGGATGCGGCGACCAGTGCTTTGCGACGAACGATTCCCTGCGCGCGATGAGCGGCGGAACCGCGCGGCCGTCAGGGCGCGGGGGTCGCCCGGACCAGCGCCGGGAACAGCCGCTTGAGCGCGGCGAGCTTGGGCGCGTCCCAACGCACGATATAGCCGTTGGACGGGTTCCGCTTCATGAAATCCTGGTGATAGGCCTCGGCGCGATAGAAAGCCTTATAGCTTTCGATCGGCACGACGATCGGCTTGGCGAAATATCTGCCCTTGCCGATCTGCGCGAGATAGGCGGTCGCGACCTGGCGCTGCGCCGCGTCCATGGGCACGATCGCGGCGCGATATTGCGACCCGCGGTCGGGGCCCTGGCGATCCTTGAGCGTCGGGTCGGCGATCACCGAGAACAGCACGCGCAGCAAAGTGCCGTAGCTGACCTGGCTGGGGTCATAGACGATGCGCACCGCCTCGGCGTGGCCCGATGTGCCGTCGTGGGTCAGCTCATATCTGGCGGTCGCCTTGCTGCCGCCATGATAGCCCGATTCGACCGAGATGACGCCCTTCACATTGGCGAAGACGCCCTCGACGCCCCAGAAACAGCCGCCCGCGAGGACGGCGGTCGCGCGCTTGCCCTTGACCGCAGGGTCGACCGCGGCGGCGGGCAGCTTGACGACGCTTTCGGCGCTCGCGGCGGGCGGCGCGCATTGCGCGACCAGTATCGCGGCCAGCGCCGCGCCCAGCGAACGCCGCGCCGGGGTCACAGCGCCATCGCGAGCGCCGGCTGCTGCGTCATCACGAAGACGGCGCCGATCGCGAAGCCGGCGAGCATGGTCGGAAACCAGTCGGAGCGAAGCATGGAGAGCATGGGTTGTTCCTGTCATCTCTGTTGTTTCGCGGCCAGGGCCGCTTTGGTTACCCCGACTCTATGGCTCGCCCCGAACCATGCGTCAGTGATGGCGATCACCTTTAGCCAGCAGGCCTTACTTTCCGGTGAACCGGCCTGTTGTGCGGCGTTCACAAACAAACCCCCTCCCGCTTGCGGGAGGGGCAGCGAGACTTGGGCGCTTGCGCCCTAGTCGCAGCGGGGAGGGTATGCGACGAACAGGCCCTCCCCTAACCCCTCCCGCAAGCGGGAGGGGAACCATCAACTCAGCGCCGCGCACGCCTGCTGGATGCGCACGCACGCTTCCTTGAGCACCGCTTCCGACGTCGCATAGGACACGCGGAATGCCGGCGACAGGCCGAAGGCCCCGCCGTGCACCGCGGCGACGCCTGCCGAATCGAGGAAATAGTCGATCAGCGCCTCGTCGCTGTCGATCCGCTTGCCGTCGGGGGTCGTCTTGCCCATGCAGCCGCTGGCGTCGGGATAGACGTAGAAGGCGCCGTCGGGGGTCGGGCAGCTGAGCCCCGGCGCGTCGTTGAGCATCGCGACGACGCGGTCGCGGCGGCGCCGGAAGGCGGCGTTGCGGTCGTCGAGGAACTGCTGCGGCCCGCCGAGCGCCGCGGCGGCGGCGGCCTGCGCGATCGAGCAGGGGTTCGAGGTCGACTGTGACTGTAATTTCCCCATCGCCTTGATCAGCCACGCCGGGCCCCCGGCATAACCGATGCGCCAGCCGGTCATCGCATAGGCCTTCGAACAGCCGTTCACCGTCAGGATGCGGTCGACCAGGTCGGGGCAGCGCTGCGCCAGCGTCGAAAATTCGAAATCGGCGTACCAGACATGCTCGTACATATCGTCGCACATCACCATCACATGGCTGTGGCGGCGGACGACCTCGCCCAGCGCGTCGAGCTCGGCGGGCGAATAGGCCGCGCCTGAGGGGTTCGACGGCGAGTTGAAGATGATCCAGCGCGTCTTCGCGGTGATCGCGGCGTCGAGCTGCGCGGGGGTGATCTTGTAGCCCTGGTCGGCGGTGCCCGCGACGAACACCGGCGTACCGCCGGCAAAGGCGACGATGTCGGGATAGCTGACCCAATAGGGCGCGGGGATGATCACCTCGTCGCCCGGATCGACGCTGGCGACCAGCGCGTTGAACAAAGTGTGCTTGCCGCCGACGTTCACCGTGATCTGGTCGGTACCGTAATCGAGGCCGTTGTCGCGCCGGAACTTGCCGCGGATCGCTTCCTTCAGCGCCATCGTGCCGTCGACCAGCGTATATTTGGTCTGGCCACCCCGAATGGCCTCGATCGCGGCTTCCTTGACGAAATCGGGAGTGTCGAAATCGGGCTCGCCCGCGCTGAGGCCGATGACGTCGATGCCGTCCGCTTTCAGCTTGGTCACGCGCGCGGTCATCGCGAGCGTCGCCGAAGGCTGGATGCGGTTGAGGGCGGCGGAGACATGGGGCTTCAGCGACATGGTTCGGCTTTCCGTGGCTGGTAAGGAAATTGCGCGCGCTGCCCATAGCGGCGCCCTATCCTTGCCGCAACCGCCACCCGGGAAAAAACACTGTTACGCGCGTGAATAGCTAGTCATGTGCCGATCAGCGCGCCGCGGGCACCGTCAGCGTCGCGATCGGACGGCTCCCGTCGCCCTCCTGCCCGTCTTCGCTGCGGAACCCGATCTCGGCGTCGACGAGCTGTTCCTTCTGCCCCGGCCGGGCAAAGTCGCGGATCAGCCGCACCGTGACCCGGCCGGTGCCATTGGGGTTGATCCGGTCGGGCGAATAGCCGTGGATGCGGACCTTGTAGTCGCCGCTGCGCGCCGCGCGGACGACATATTCCTCGGGGCCATAGCCGGCGGTCATGTCGTTCGAAATCGTGCCGCCCGCCGCGCTCAGCCTGTTCGAATAAAAGACCCGCTCGCCATTGGGTTCGATCACCCACAGGTCGATGTCGGCATCATCGTTGGTCCATTCGATGACGAGCCGGACGTCGGTGTCGAGCGCCGCCACATATTCGGGATCGAGCGTCCAGGCGACGCCCTGCGCCTGGAGCGCGGGGATCAGTGCATTCGCCTCCATCAGCGCGACGACCTCGATCCCCTCGAACGCGCTGTTGAACGGCGTCAGCGCGACGTCGCGCAGCAGCGCGAAGGCGCGGTCGAGGTCGCCCGCCTGCCCGCGCTTCGCGAGCGCCAGCGCCAGCAGGCGGCGCGGCTGCGGCCTTTCGGGGTTGAGCGCGGCGAAGCGTTCGAGGATCGTCACCGCCGCATCGATCTGCCCGTCGCGTTCGAGCCGGAAGGCGACGATCTGGCGCGTCTCGTCATCGGCGGTCGCCGCGTCGAGCGCGGTCAGCAGCAGCCGCATCGCCATCGCCGGATCGCCCTTCGTCCGATACCATTCGGCGACGTCGAGCCAGAAGCCCGAGAGGTTGCCATAGAGCTTCGCCTGCTCGTTCAGCACCGCATCGCGCGCATCGGGCGCGGCGGCATCGAGCGCCTTGATATAGGGACCGGTCGACAGCAGGTCGGCGACCTCGATCCTGGCATCGCCGACGGTGACGGCCGATAGCGCGACCGGCACATCCTGGTTGCTGCCCTGCCGCCGCGCCGCGGTGACGACGATATTGCTGTCGTCGGCGCTCGCCTCGGCAGCGGCCGGCTCCGCATTGTACAAAATCGGCGACGGCATCGACGGTGAGGGCGGTGGCGG
>NZ_LNSB01000061.1 GCF_001468285.1 Sphingopyxis sp. HIX
GGATTAAACCCCCGCTAACCCCCCGGTAAACTCTCCCCGCTATCCTCGCCCCCTCCACAGGGGAGGACAGCATGTTCCAGCCGGCCCATCAGGCCTTCGATACCGCGGTGCCCGCGCAAGAGGCGCCGCTCGCCGAGATCCTCGGCGCCTTCTCCTATGCGCTCGACCTCACCGAGGGCCAGCCCGCGGGACACAGCGTGCGCGCCGCGTGGATCGGCACTTATGTGGGCCTCGCCGCGGGGCTGCAGGGCGGCGAGCTCGCCGACTGCCTCTACGCCGTGCTGCTCAAGGACCTCGGCTGTTCGAGCAACGCCGCGCGCGTCGCCGACCTCTTCCTCGGCGACGACCGCAGCCTCAAACAGGGTTTCAAGCTGATCGGCCCCGACACCGCCGACTTCCTCGCCTTCGTCGAGGCCGAGGTCGGCGCCAAGGAGGAGGCCGCCGCGCGCCGCGAGGCCCGCGACCATCTGCTCGCCAACGCCGCGCCGATCCTCACCGGTTTCATCGAGACGCGCTGCACGCAGGGCGCGACGATCGCGAAACGCCTGCGCTTCTCGGATCGCGTCGCGGGCGCCATCGCCGCGCTCGACGAACATTGGGACGGCGGCGGCCTGCCGCGCGGCCTGTCGGGCACGCAAATCCCGCTCTTGTCGCGCATCGCCTTGCTCGCGCAGGTCGCCGACGTCTTCTTCATGGCGGGCGGCCCCGACCGCGCGGTCGCCGAGGTGCAGGCGCGCAGCGGCACCTGGCTCGACCCCGAACTCGCCGCGATCTTCGCCGAACTCGCCGCCGACCCCGGTTTCTGGGCCGAGCTGTCGGCGCCCGGCATCGACGACCGTCTCTTCGCGCTCGCCCCCGCGCAGGCGCGGATCATGGTCGACGAGGAGTATCTCGACGATATCGCGATCGCCTTCGGCCAGGTCATCGATGCGAAGAGCCCCTATACCGGCGGCCACAGCGAGCGCGTCGCCTGGCTCACCGACCGCGTCGGTGCCAAGCTGCGCATCGCCGCGCCCGAACGCCGCCGCCTCGTCCGCTCGGCGATGCTCCACGACATCGGCAAATTGGGGGTCAGCAACCGCATCCTCGACAAGCCCGGCCGGCTGACCCCCGGCGAATGGGCGGTGATGCAAAGCCATGCGCAGATCACCACCGACATCCTCTCGCGCATTTCGGTGATGCGCGACATGGCGCTGATCGCGGGCTCGCACCACGAACGGCTCGACGGCACCGGCTATCCGCTCGGGCTCGACGAGACGAGCATTTCGATGGAGACGCGAATCATCTCGGTCGCCGATTTCTTCGACGCGCTCACCGCCGACCGCCCCTATCGCGCCGCGATGCCGGTCGAGCAGGCGCTGTCGATCATGGCGTGCGAGGTCGGCGACGCGATCGACGGCGACTGCTACGACGCGCTCGAGGAGATCGTCGCCGAGGGCCTGCCCGAAGCGCCGCTGCCGGCGATGCCGCGCGCGCTCGCCGGGGACCAGCCTTGACAGCGCGGCCAAATCGCACCTAATATTCAATTAATCCAAAATAATGATTCGGGTCGCCAACCGCTTTACTTCCGTACCGCTCGTCGGTTCGGAAAATGAATTTGCATGACTGGGACCAGCGTCAAGCAACGATAAAGACAAGGGATCGCGCAACTTGACCTTCGCAAGAAGGATCGATGCGCCATGAGCTTCGAAGAATATCTGCGGCAGGGCGAGATCGCCCGCGAGGCCGCCAAGTCGTTCCGCTATTCGGAACGGAAACTCCCCGAATATCCCGAACCCGACGAGGCACAGAAGGCCGAAATCCTCGCCGCCGCGCAGGAAATCGCGCGCGACATCGCCGCCAAGTTCGATGCCGCGCGGACCGAGCAGGAACCCGTAATCGCCGATTATTTCGCGCAGACGCAGGCCTATATGACCGCGCCCGTGCCCTTCGGCACGCTGCCGACCCCGCCGCCGATCGCGCTCTATCAGTCGCTCGCGCTCGCGCTCGGCCATTGGGCCGAGACGTGCAAGAGCTTCGTCAATGACGCCGATCTCCTCGCCGCCGCGGGCGCGGGCGAGTTCAAGGCCTATCTGGCGCCGCTGCTCGACGACGCGGCCAAGGCGCTGGCCAAGGTGCAGGCGACCCCGACCGGACTCTTTTCGGCGAGCTCCGCCAACCATGGCGCGGGCCCCGGCCCCGACCCCAATTTTGCCTATAATCCCTTCACCCCGCCGCCGATTCCGGGGCTCGAACCCTATATGCCGCCGATGGGCTCGCCCTTCGGCGGGGCGATGATGCCGCCGCCCATGGGGGGCTTCCCGCCGATGGGCATGCCGTTGGGGATGCCGCCCGGCATGATGCCGGGCCTATATCCGCCGCCGCCGCCGATGCCGGGCTATACCTCCTATTTCGGCGGGCCGATGACGCCCTTGCCCTTTGCGCCGCCCGGCATGGCGCCCCCGGCGGGTGCGGGCGGTGGTCCGATGACCCCGATGCCCGCCGCCAGTTTCGAGCCGATGATCAAGGCGATGCAGGAACAGACCGACATGCTGACCCAGATGAATCGCGACCGCCAGAAAGCCTTCGACGAGGCGAACCGCGAATTCGTCAAAAACCTCAAATCATGAACGGAGGAGGACCAATATGCCTTATGTAGACGTAACATGCCCCGGCAAATGCGGCGGGTCCGGATGGGTGACCACGACGACCACGACCAACGTGCCCGAGGACTGCCCCGATTGCGGCGGCAGCGGCCACGACAAGGATGACTTCAGCAAGGCCGACGCGCGCTGTCGCGGCACCGGAAAAATCAGCGTCGAAAAGACGACGACGTCGCAGGATCGCTGCACCACCTGCGACGGCAAGGGGACGGTTTCGGTGATCCGGGATTGAAGGGGGCGGCGTCCGGGCTGCCCTGCGGCCCGCCGGGCGAAAACATGGCAGCCCGGACGCAGATTGTCCGCCATCGTCGGCCAGCGAAGGGCCCCATATGATCATCTTGCAAGCGCAGGCTGGCGTTCCGGCGTTGCTCCGTCAGCCCCCCGGTACGCCGGTCGTCGCGCTCGATGCCGCGGGGGTGCCGGTCGCGGTCGGCACCACGCTGCATATCGATCCCGACAAGAAGGCGGGCGACCTCAAAAGCTTTACCGACAGCGCGCTCGCGCACAGCGAGCAACTCGGCGACTATGCCACTTTGCTCTCGACCGGGCTCGACATCGCGTCGGATCGTCTACCCGATTATGCGCACCCGCTGTCGGGCGCCGCGACCGCCTTTGCCTTCGTCGCCACCGGCGCCAGCCTCGCGAACGAGATCGACAAGGGCGACACGCGCCGCATCGCCATCGCCTCGTTCAAATTCGGCGCCAGCGCGCTCGCTGCGATCGACGAATATATCTTGCCCGGCTATCCCGCGCTGTCGATCGGCGCCCAGACGTGCAAGCTGGTGAGCAGCGCGCTCGCGGTGACGCCGGAGACCGCCTTCGGCGGCGCAAAACCGAAAGCCTAGCCGGGCAGGATCCGCACCGGCATATGCACGAAACCGTGGAGGAAGGGGCTCGCCAACCGCTCGGCGACACCTGTCGGTTCGATCCGTAGCCCGCGCCCGACGATCTCCTCGATCAGCGTGCAGAGCTGGATCTCGGCGAGCCGCGCGCCGACGCAGCGGTGGATGCCGTGCCCGAAGGCGACGTGCCGCCGCGCATTGTCGCGCCCGACGTCGAACCGCTCGGCGTCGGGAAAGACGCTCTCGTCGCGGTTCGCCGAAATATACCAGAGGATCACCTTCTCGCCCTGCTTGAGCTGCTGCCCGCCCAGCTCGACGTCGCGCGTGCAGGTGCGCCGCATATGCGTCACCGGCGACTGCCAGCGGATGATCTCCTGCGCCGCATTGGGGATCAGCGACGGGTCGGCGCGCAACCGGTCGAGTTCGCCCGGATAAAGGTGCAGCGCCTCGACGAGCCCGCTCATCGAATTGCGCGTCGTGTCGTTGCCCCCGACGATCAGCAGCGCGATATTGGCGAGCCGCTCCATCGGATTGAGATTCCCCATCGCCTCGCTGTGCACCATGCGCGACAAGAGGTCGTCGGTCGGCGGCATCGCCTTGCGCTTGGCGAATTCGGCGTCGAAGCGCGCGAGCATCGCCTGCATCTCGGCCATCCACGCCGCGCGATATTCCTCGCTCGCGGTCTCGGGCGAGACATTGCCGCCATAGTCCGACCAGCGCTTGAGGTCGTGGCGCTCCTCCCACGGAAAATCGAAGAGGATGCAGAGCATGCCGATCGTCAGCGGCACCGACACGCGCTCGACCCAGTCGAAACTCTCCCCCACCGGCAGCGCGTCGAACAATTCGCGCGTCCGCTGGCGCACGACCTTCTCGCGCTCGGCCATCTGGCTGGGGTTGAAGGCGGGGGCGATCACCTTGCGCTGCGCGGTGTGCACCGGCGGGTCGGCGGCGATGAAGTTCGGCAGGTTCGACTGCGGCGGCGGGTCGGCGATGACGATATTGCCATTCTCCCACGACGAGGAGAAGGTCGCGGGGTCGAGCTCGACCGCCTGGATCAAGGCATGCGTCGCGACCGACCAGTAACCGCCATAGGGGCTCTCGGGACACCAGCTCACCGGCATCGCCGCGCGCAGCTGCGCAAAGGGCTCGCGCCAGCGATCCTCGGTATAGAGCGCGATGTCGCTGACATCGACCGGCGCCACCGCACGCGCCTCTTCGAGCACCGAAGCCATATCTCTCTCCCGCCCCCCGCGTCGGCGCGGGTCTTGCGGAGCGACTATGCCATGCTTGCCGAGCGAGTCCAGCCGGGCCAAGGATGCATTATGACCGACCCCCGCGCCCTGATCGAACGGCTGGACCTTGCCCCGCACCCCGAGGGCGGCTGGTACCGCGAGACGTGGCGCGGCCCGCCGGGCGCGGGCGGGCGCGCGAGCGGGACCGCGATCCATTTCCTGCTCGAGGCGGGGCAAAGCTCGCACTGGCACAAGGTCGATGCCGAGGAATTCTGGCTCTGGCACGCGGGCTCGCCGCTCGCGCTGGCGATCGCCGCGACCGACGCCGACGCGCCCGTCCACCACCGCCTCGGCCCCGGCATCCTCGCGGGCGAGCACCCGCAGCTCCGCATCCCCGCGCACCACTGGCAGGCCGCGCACGCCGACCGCGGCTGGGCGCTGGTCAGCTGCCTCGTCGTCCCCGGCTTCGACTTCGCGGGCTTCACGCTGGCGCCGAAAGGCTGGTCGCCAGCTATCTGAAACGCAGCGGAATGCGGTGCATGAAGAGGTTGCATCGATGCCGACCAAGCCGCATCATGGATGAATGAGTGAGGCGATCGATATTGAAGATCTCGCGCAATTCATTGCCGATGGCGGCCTCAAGGATGCCTTCGGCAGCGAAGAAGTGCGCGATTACTGTCTACGAACGCTTGCCGACTGGGGATGCCGGCCGCCTATAAATAAACTGATACTTCTATGCTGCGTGCGCGCCGGCAACCCTGTCCTCGCGGCACTGCTGCGCGCGGCGGGAACGAACATACAAGCCCTGCTCGAGAGCTACCCGCGCATCGCGCGCCTGTTCTCCGGGGTCGCCCGCATTTGTCGGCAGGAGCGGGACAAGGAACGTTTGAAGGATCATCTGATGGCGCTCATGCGCGGCGAATCGCCCGATCCGCCGCCGCTCGATGCAAGCACCGACGTGTCCATCTTTCAGGCGGTCCAGACCGCGACCGCCCTCGAAGCGCTGCAAGGCTTGCCCGAAGCGGTCGCGGCTATCGCGGCCCAATTGGCAAAGCTCGACCGTGACGTCGTCGGCCTGTTGCTCGACCATGGGCAAAGCGGCAATGTCGGCAAGCTCGCCGACCGCATCAAATATAACAGCGGCCTCCACTATTTCGCCGGCCGCGAAAAGGAAATCGAGCTGCTCGATCGCTTCCTGGGCGAAACGGTCGGCTGGTCCAAGCTCCACGCGTTTCAATGGCTCTTGCTGACCGCCGACGGCGGCACCGGCAAAACACGATTGGCCGTCGAATATGCGCGCGAACATCTGCCGCCCGGATGGGTCGGCGGGCTGCTCAAGGTGACCGACCTCGACACCGTCATCCAGACGGCGCCGGGCTGGGCACCCAATGCACCGACATTGCTGATCATCGACTATCCCGCAAAGCAAGCAGCCGACGTGCATCTGCTGCTCGTCCGCCTACTGCAGCGTGCGGACGAGTTTGTCTTTGCGGTCCGCGTGCTCCTGCTCGAACGCAATGCCGACGGATCGTGGCTCGATCGGGTTTTTCCGCCAAGCAGCATCGGCAGCAGCCTGCGACGCCATGCCTTCGTCCTCGACGGCACGGCGCTCGAAAAGGGACTCCCGATCGAGGCACCCGATTGGGGGGCGATCATCGAGATCACCCACCGCCGCCTCGATCAGGCCCGCGCTGACGGACGACCGGTCCCCGACGATCAGGAGGCAATCATGATGTTGCTTTCCTTCATGGCCAGCGTCGACCGGCAACCCGCGGTTCCGGATCCGCACGGCAATCTCATGCCCGGTCCGCCGCGCCCCCTGTTCGTGGCGGCCACGCTCGAATGGGCACTCGAAGCCTTCGCGCAAGGCAAGCCGCTCGACCAGCTGCTCGATGACGCGGAATCGCGCGATATCCTGTTCGACGGCATATTGGCGCGCGACCGCAGCGAATTCTGGTCACCGGCCGCGACCGCGCGCCAAGCCGATCTGACCCGCCACGAAAATCTTCTGGCGCTGGCCAGCTTCACGCTCGGCCTTCCGGATGCGCTGAAAGCCAAGGAGGCGGCCGACGCGGTCGGGATCGGCGATCTTTTTCCGCGCGATCCCGAAGCGGAGGTGCTGCGCCGCATGACCGCGCTCGAGGATGGCCGCCTCGCCGAACTCCAGCCCGATCTGCTGGGCGAATTTCACGCGATCCAGCGGCTCGAGGCGATTCGCAGGAACGGCGGCCTCGCGACCGTCGCACGCTTCTGCCAATTGGCCTACCGGCTTGGCGGCGGCGAGGCCGGGGTGTTCGCGTCGCGCTGTTTACGCGATTTTCCCGAGCATCTCCCGGGCCTCGACTGGCTCGCACCGCCCGACGGTGCGAGCGAGGCCGAGGTCGCGCCCTTTGCCGGCCTCTGCATGGACGCGACGGCCAGCCTGGCGCCGCAATTGTCGCTGCCGCTGATCGAGCGGCTGGACCGGCTGACCTCCGGCACCTCCTGGAACGCCGACGCCGGCGCGATCGATTCCTACGCCAAGGCCCTCTTCAATCTCGTCAGCCGTATCAGCGAGGGACAGGCGTGGGAGCATCTCGCCTTCGTCACCGCACGCCTCGACCGGCTCGCCCACGATTTCCCCGGCAGCGAGTCGATCGCCATCGAAGAGGCCAACGCGCTCGTCAATCTCGCCGGCCGCATCGGCGAGCATCAAGCGTGGGAGCATCTCACCCTGCTCACCGCACGCCTCGCCCGGCTAGCCCGCGACTTCCCTGACAGCGAACCCATCGCCGTCGAAGAGGCCAAGGGATGCAAAAATCTCGCAGGCCATATCGGCAGGCACCAGGCGTGGGCGCATCTCCCCGCCCTCACCGCACGCCTCGATCGGCTAGCACGCGACTTTCCCGACAGCGAGCCTATCGTCCTCGAAGAGGGCAAGGCTTTCTTCAATCTCGCAAGCCAGATCGGCGAGCATCGGGCGTGGGAGCATCTCCATTCCCTCACCGAACGCTTCGACCGGCTAGCCCGCGACTTCCCGGACAGCGAACCCATCGCCACCGAAGAGGTCAAGGCGATGGTCAACCTCGCAGGCCATACTGGCGAGTATCGGGCGTGGAAACATCTCCCCCTATTCACCGCCCGCCTGGACCGACTTGCCCGCGACTTCCCCGATAGCGAAACCATCGCAAGAGAAGACGCTAAGGCGTCAAAGAATTTCGCCAGCGGTGTCGGCAAGCATCGGGCGTGGAAACACCTCCCCTCACTCACCAGCCGCTTCGACCGGCTTGCCCGCGACTTCCCTGACAGCGAACCCATCGCCGTCGAAGAGGCCGAGGCGCTGTTCAACCTCATCAGCGGTGCCGGCCAACATCAGGCGTGGGAACATCTCCCGCTGCTCACCGCGCGCTTCGACCGGCTGGCTCGAGACTTCCCCGGCAGTGAGACCATCGCCCTCGAAGAGGCCAAGACCCTATTCAATCTCGCGAGCCGTATCGGCGAACACCAGGCGTGGGAGCATATCACCGCGCTTTCAGCACGCCTCGATCGGCTCGCGCGTGACTTTCCCGGCAACGAGCCCGTCGCCATCCAGGAAGCCAAGGCATCCAAAAATCTCGCCAGCCATATCGGCAGGCAACAGGCGTGGGAACATCTCCCCTTGCTCACCGCGCGCTTCGACCGGCTCGTCCGCGACTTCCCAGGTAGCGAGGTGGTCGCCATGGAAGAGGTCTCAGCGCTCTTCATGCTGACCAGCGGTATCGGCGAGCATCAAGCGTGGGCGCATTGGCCCGTGGTGCACGGGCGATTGGAAGGGCTGATCGCGCGCACTGTGAATGGCGATCTGACGCTGTCCCCCATCATCGCGGCGAATATCGCCGCACCCTATGTGGCTTATGGATTTTTTCTCACGGAGGCCGCGCTATTACCCGATCCGGACACGCTCGCCTATTGCGCCGCTCAGTGCCTTATATGCCTAGCCACGTTCGATCATGCGCCCGAGGAGAGTTTTGGCGCAGTAGCGGCCGCGCTCATCAAGTATTGGCACCGGGTGTTACCGGAGAATGAGACGATACGGCAGACTTGGACGACCATGACCGAGCGGATGGGCGTCGATTGGGACGATGTGCCCGATCTGCGGCCCGACGACTGACCCCTTCCCCTTCGTCCGATCCTCGCCTATGTTCCGCCCCATCCCCGGGGAGCCTGTGTGCAGCAACAGGTTGAGAGCGGAACATCCCGCGACCCGTCGAACCTGATCCCGGTAACTCGGGCGGAGGGAGGGCCGGTTTTCCGCACTCGGAATCCCATCTCTCGCTCCGGCACAAGAAACGGAGCGACTGCACATGGCCGACATCGATTCCCGCCTCGACAAGGCGCAAGCGACCCCCATCGGGGTCACCACCGGCCCGATCCGCGGCAGCCGCAAGGTCCATGTCGCCAGCCCCACCGGCAGCGGCATCCGCGTCGCGATGCGCGAGATCGACCTCGACCCGCATTCGGGCGAACCCAGCGTCCGCGTCTATGACACCTCGGGCCCCTACACCGACCCCAACGCCAAGATCGACATCGCCAAGGGCCTCCCCGAACTCCGCGCCAGCTGGATCCGCGCGCGCGGCGACGTAGAAGAAGTCACCCAGCGCGAGGTCCGCCCCGAGGACAATGGCCAGCTCGGCCCCGACCGCTCGGGCGGCGTTCCCGCCTTCCCCGGCGTCAAGCAGCGCGTCCTCCGCGCCAAGCCCGGCGCCAACGTCAGCCAGATGCATTATGCCCGCCGCGGCATCATCACCCCCGAGATGGAATATGTCGCCACCCGCGAAAATCTCGGCCGCGAACGCCTCGCCGAATATATCCGCGACGGACAGGACTGGGGCGCCAGCATCCCCGATTACGTCACCCCCGAATTCGTCCGCGAGGAAGTCGCGCGCGGCCGCGCGATCATCCCCAACAACATCAACCATCCCGAAAGCGAGCCGATGGCGATCGGCCGCAACTTCCTCGTCAAGATCAACGCCAATATCGGCAACAGCGCGGTCGCGTCCGACGTCGCGTCCGAGGTCGACAAGATGGTCTGGTCGATCCGCTGGGGCGCCGACACCGTCATGGACCTCAGCACCGGCCGCAACATCCACGACACGCGCGAATGGATCCTCCGCAACTCGCCCGTCCCGATCGGCACCGTCCCCATCTATCAGGCGCTCGAGAAGGTCGGCGGCATCGCCGAGGAGCTGAGCTGGGAAATCTTCCGCGACACGCTGATCGAGCAGGCCGAGCAGGGCGTCGATTATTTCACCATCCACGCCGGCGTGCGCCTGCCCTATGTGCCGCTCGCCGCCAAGCGCGTCACCGGCATCGTCAGCCGCGGCGGCAGCATCATGGCGAAATGGTGCCTCGCGCATCACAAGGAATCGTTCCTCTACGAACGCTTCGACGAGATCACCGAGATCATGAAGGCCTATGACATCGCCTACAGCCTCGGCGACGGCCTCCGCCCCGGCAGCATCGCCGACGCCAACGACGAGGCGCAGTTCGCCGAGCTCTACACGCTGGGCGAGCTCACCAAGCGCGCGTGGGACCAGGATGTGCAGGTGATGATCGAGGGCCCGGGCCATGTCCCGATGCACAAGATCAAGGAGAATATGGACAAGCAACTGGAAGCGTGCGGCGAGGCGCCCTTCTACACGCTCGGGCCGCTCACCACCGACATCGCGCCGGGCTATGACCATATCACCAGCGGCATCGGCGCCGCGATGATCGGCTGGTACGGCACCGCGATGCTCTGCTACGTCACGCCCAAGGAGCATCTCGGCCTCCCCGACCGCGACGACGTCAAGGTCGGCGTCGTCACCTACAAGCTCGCCGCGCACGCCGCCGACCTCGCCAAGGGCCACCCCGCCGCGAAGGTCCGCGACGACGCGCTGTCGAAAGCCCGCTTCGAATTCCGCTGGCGCGACCAGTTCAACCTGTCGCTCGACCCCGACACCGCCGAGCAGTACCATGACCAGACGCTCCCGGCCGAGGGCGCCAAGTCGGCGCATTTCTGCAGCATGTGCGGCCCCAAATTCTGCTCGATGAAGATCAGCCAGGAGGTGCGCGAATTCGCCAAGCTGCAGAATCAGGACAGCACCACCTTCCTCGCCGCCGAAGAGGCCGAGAAGGGCATGGCCGAAATGAGCCAGGTCTATGAAGACACCGGCCGCGAGCTGTACATGGGCGCGGGCGACCGCGAGCATGATTGATAGACTTTAGCAGGAAGGCTGGCGCCACCATCTTCTATTCGATTGCCGATGTGGCGGAAATTTGCTGTTCTTTCCCTGACAAGCAGGAG
Organism: Sphingopyxis sp. HIX; assembly: GCF_001468285.1. Lineage (GTDB taxonomy): Bacteria > Pseudomonadota > Alphaproteobacteria > Sphingomonadales > Sphingomonadaceae > Sphingopyxis. The sequence goes on from NZ_LNSB01000061.1 coordinate 11,021, forward strand.
AGTGAGCATGCCAGGCGAAAACCCGGGTGGCGGCAGCGGAGCAAGCAAGCCGTCTGATAATCCGAAGCCAAAGCCGAAGCCGAAACCGAAGCCGAAACCCGGCGGGGGCGGCTGACCGCCCCAACCGAGCCGAGTGCCTGGCATGCAGCTGCGCATCCGCATCGCGCGGATGGTCGTGCTGCTCCGGCTGTTTCCGGCCCGCCGGGCATGACATCGGCCCCGGCCTGATATAGTCTGGCGCCTCTCCCTTGGAAGGGGCGCCGGAACGATGCGATCGAACAAAACCCTGTTGGCGGGCGCGCTCCTGCTCGGCATCGCCGATGCGGCGATGCGCCCGGCGATGGCCGAGCCCGCCACGCCGCCGGCCGAGGCGTCGGACCCCGCCGCCGCGACGATCGTCGTGACCGGCCGCCCGCGCCCAGGCCAGGCCGAGCGCCGCTTCGTCGACGCGCTGTCGCGCCCCGCCAGCCACGGCCAGCTCGCGCGCTTCGCGGCGCCGGTCTGCCCGATCGCCTTCGGCCTCGAGGCGGCCGACGCCGGCCGCGTCGCCGATCGCATGCGGCGGGTCGCGGCGGCGGTCGGCATGCGCGTCTCCGACCAAGATTGCCGCCCCAATATCGTGCTGCTCGTCGTCCCCGACCGCGCCCGGGCGATCGCGCACTGGCGCCGCAACCGCGCCGACTTCTTCTCGGGCCTGACCCCGCGCCAGATCGACGCGCTCGCCGCGGGCGACGGACCCGTCGCCGCGTGGCAGGTCGTCGCGATGAAGGGCAAGGGCGGGCGGCTCGTCGGGCGCGGCGATTCGGACACCTTCGACTATGTCGTCGTTCCCGAAGCGACGCCCTACCGGATCGGCAGCCAGATCGAGTTCGAATTTTCCGGCGCCTTCGTGCTGGTCGAGGCCGCGGCGGTCGGCGATGCGACGCCCGTCCAGCTCGCCGACTATGCCGCGATGCGCAGCTTCGCCGCGACCGACCCCGCGGGCGCGGTCGACCAGGCGCTGCCGACGATCCTGACGCTCTTCTCCGGCGACCGCGACACCGCGCCGCTCAGCGTCACCGAGCACGACGTCCGCTACCTCACCGCGCTGTACAAGACGCAGATCGCGGCACGCGCGGGCGACCAGCAACGCGCGATGGCGAAATCCATGGCGCAAGGCGCCGCCGAAGCCGAGGCGCCCGATCGCGAATGACCCGCGGCGAGGGCCGCGGACAGGACGGATCGTTGCACCCGCCCCGCTGCCGGGTTACGCCATCCGCAGGCTCGACCGCGACGACGGTTCGAGCCGGGGGATTGTGGGGGACAGGGTAAGCATGAAACGGACGATGATGATTCCGGCGCTGTTGCTGGCGGCGGCGGCGCCCGGCGTGGCGCGCGCGCAGGATGCGACAGCGGAAACGGCTGGCGATGCGGCGGCGTGCGACGTCGCGGTGTGGACGACGGCGCAATATAATGCCGACCGGATCGGGCTCGTGACCGGCGGGCTGATCGACGCGATGCTCAAGGGCGCGTCGGTGCCCGAGATCAACAGCAGCGAAGCGATCAAGTCGATGCTGCCCGCCGAAACCCTGTTCGACGTCATATCGCACAGCAAGCTCGACCAGATCATCGGCCGCCCGATCAACTATATCCGCGTCGACAAAGGGCCCAAGGAGGCCGAGGCCGACCGCAAGAACAAGGCGCGCGCCTATGCGTCGGACAACCCGTGCTTCATCGAGGTGCATCTCTGGCTGGTCTATTACCAGAGCGCGCCGTTCCACGGCGAACGCATCTTCTCCTACTGGCGCATCAAGGACTTCCGCGGTCCGAAACCGGTCTCGACCGGCGGCTACGACAACGGCCAGATGAAGGACTTCTCCAAGCAGGATGTCGCCACAGCGACCGAGATGGCCAAGGGCGCGATCGCCGAGGTCTTCGAGAAGACCACCCGGAAAAAGCTTCAGGCGAAGGTGGCGCGTTGAGGGGGGCGTATCGGCCTCGTTTCTGCCCCTCTGCCTGAATTGGGGGGCCGGAGATTGTTGTACGCGCCACCATAATTCCCCGTGATTCTGGCAGAAATATCGCAATGAGCTAGGGCCGGGAATTGATCCCGGCCCTTCATAATCTTTTGAGATGCCATTAGGCGACGGTAGCGAGGCAGTGCACAAGCTCGAGGCCGTGATATATCACGGGAGCCACGCTCATCATGAGCAGCACCCACAACGCCGAGCGGCGCGTGCCCACAACCCTTCCGGAACGGCGCGCATTGCGCAGGTTACGTGGCAGGCGCAGGCTGTCATGGCTCAGCAGCAAAGCCAGGGCGATAATCTTGAGCACTTCAAAAATGTATTCCATAAGTCACCTGTTTTTGGGAGATGCCGGGGGCTCCCGTAAGCGGCGACAAACCAGTTAGACCAATTCTGAAACCCGGTCGGAAGAAGGTATTTCGTGAACAATCGTGGGGATTCGACGATTTTCGACGAATCCACATAAATGGAGTGGAGCCGATGACGGGACGGCTGTTAACGGTTGAAGAACGTAACATATTGCGCGCACTAGCGGATCGCTACTTCGACCTGCGGGACGAAATCGCCCGCGCATCCGGTCAGCAGTTCACCGCGGTCGGTCAGTTCTTCGACGATTATTGCCGGATCAAGAAAAATGAGTTCGACGGTATCAAATCCGGAAGCAAATCAGACGTGAAATTGGCCAGCCTGCGAAAGAGGAGCGCAAGATTAATAGCGGAAAAGCTGGCAGCTCTGGATCCCGACGTGTCCGGTCCGCCGTGCCCAAGCACCTCGCAGCCGATAAAGGACGCCTTCGCCGGCACTACGGTTAAGCGCAATGCAATCGGCGCCGCAGCACGAGAATTGATCAACCTGCTCGACCGTCTGCCGGACGATGTCGAGAGTTCAGATCCGCCAGTGCCCTCATCCCTCGCGGGATTCGCCTCGGTCGCGGCCGAGCTTGAATCTGCGAACCGGCCGACGTTTCCCCCAGATAGCCTTCATCATAGCGCTTCCGAATTGGCTGATTTCAAGATGCGCGGCTTCCCCCGGACCAACCGAGACGAAGAGGATGGCGCGCCGCTGCTGATGCAGTTCGCCTTCCACCACCTACCGATCCGCTTGGACGGTGGTGAGTTCGAATTGCGAATCGAATCGACTAAACTTCATGTCCAGCTCAGCTCGCCGGCTCGTGACACCGAAGCCGTTCGGACGGTGTTTGCCGACAACGGCCTGCCCTTGAAGTTGAAGCGAACCAAGAAGGGGCTCGACAACAAAGATTTTCGATGGTTGCTCGAACACCCCGAACGCGGTGCGCAGTTGAATGGGTTATTCGATTGGATATCGCTCTGTTACGTTCCGAAGGCCACGACCGCCGGAGGGCGGGCCGACATGACGGTAGCTGCCGGCCAAATCGCGGTGTGCGTCGACGGCGAACGGCTCGGTAGCGGGGCGACGCAAAACTCTGCCGCCGCGCGCGTGGTTCAATATTGGGCCGTCAAGGCCGGACTCGGCCCAACCAATGAAGACGATCCGGTCTACCACCTTGGCGGCGCGGATATCGTCGATATCGATGATGACTGATCTTGCCGACATGCTCGCCCGGCTTGAGCGAATGGAACAACAAGGAGCTTCCATCCTTGACCTCATGACAGCCGCTTGCCTGGATCCGCGGAAGGATTTCCGCGGCGGCAAGTGGACTTATGTCAAATTTGACGGATTGAATCTCGACGAATTCAATTTCCGCGAGACCCGCTTATTCGGCGCCACCTTCCGAAACACCAGCGTCAAGAACAGCCAGTTTCAAGGCGCGGAAGGCGCGATACCAACGAATGGCAAACCGCGCGGCTTGTTTCTGGCACGCAATTGGCGCGAGGCCGATCTCGACGATTATCAGCGACTAGCCTTGTTGCAATGCGCTTATCGGCAGGCGCCGGACCGTGAACCCCTACCGGTTGCGGCATTTGTGCGCAGCGGCTTGATTACAGCGAGCAACTACCTTGAGTTCATGCGTAGATCGCACGATTATGAGGTCGCCCGCGAAATATACGAAAATATGCAGAAAAACGGCGTCGCGGCGAACAAATACGCAATCACAGAACTGATCCAACTTGCCGAAAGACAAGATATCCTGATTGATCTCCTTTATGCTGAAGCCGTGAACCAGGGTGTCGAAATAGATAGCATCTTACTAAACACTATGGCAGATAGTTATTCAAATAATTCTTTGGCTCAAGAAGTTATTATTAAGTTTTCCAGACACGGACTACACGCTGACGAATTTTACTACAACATCATGATCAAGAAGGCTGTCGACCGGCCTTCCGCGGAATCTTATCTCAACCAGATGCGGGAAGCAGGTATCGACCCATCTAATGTTACCATCAACTCTCTTATGATGAAATCTCCCAACTGGTCAGCGCGGAAGGATTTCATTGAACAGATGAAGACCATGAAGCTTCCTGTACGAGTAGAGGACGTCAACAACCTTCTGTCTGCCGCGACATCGAAAATGGAAATCCGCGAATCGCTCGATCTCTTCCGCAAGCTTTCCATTCCCATGGACATTGCGACCCACAATATTCGCATCCACAAGCGGAAAAGCTTTCACGACGCGCTTGCCGTTGTCAAAGAGGCGATCGCCGAGGGGCAGAAGCCCGACGTGTTCACCCAGACTGCACTAATGCGGCGGGCTGAGAGCATCGCCGAGGTTTGCGAAGCCATGGCGCTGCTGCGACCTTTTCCTGGTATCGATATCTTCAACGACAAGACAATCGCACGGCTGATGCGGCTTTCTCCCGATTGGCAATGGTCGGCGACCCGGGTCCAAGGCATGGAAATGTCGGGTGCGTCGCCACGCGAGCGGGCCAAAGCGCTGATAGTCCACTGGATCGACGAAAATGTGCGGGAAGAAACCGTTCGGGCGATCTTTGGATTACAGTAACACGCGTAATAATCTCCAGTTGCCCGGATCACGGTGACAGGCGCAACAATCCCCTTTTTGCGAAAGGCGGCTTCCGAATCCTAAACCCCCAACCCCCTCCGCCCCACCGGACAATCCTCCACCAACGGGCAACCCGCGCAATCCGGCGCGTCCCACCGGCACAGCGTCTGGCCCAGCCGCTTGAGCGCGATGTGGAAACCCAGGAAATCGTCGCCCGTCCAGGCTGGCATCGCCGCGGTCACCGCCTCGCTGGCGGCGCGATAATCGGCGGTCCCCGGCACGAAACCGAGCCGCTGCAGCGCGCGCAGCACATGCGTGTCGACAATCATCACCGGCCGCCGCAGCGTGCTGGCGTTGAGCGTCGCGGCGGAGACCTTGCGCGCCACGCCGGGCAGCCGCTCCAGCCAAACCAGCGCGTCGCCCAGCGGCAGCTCGGCCAACTGGGCGAGCGCGAAGCCGCGGTCGGCCGCCGCGATCCGGCGCAGCGCCGCCACCAGCTGCGCGGCCTTGACCTCGGCGAAGGTCACCTCGCCGATCGTGCGCGCGACCTCGGCCGCGGTCGCCCGCGCGAGCGCCGCGGGAGTGCCGTAGCGGGCGATCAGCCGGTCATAGGCCGCGGTCGACACCGCGTCGCGCGTCCGCGCGCTGATCATCGATTTGACCAGCTGCCCGACCGGCGAGCGCCGCCAGCGCGGTATTGCGACCGGGCCCAGTTTTCCATACCAGCGAGCGATGTCCGCCGCCGCAAAGGCAAAGGCGACCTGCATGCTTCAGATATAGAACATAAAGGGAACAAAGGAAAGGCTCTGGTGAAATGCGCGCCCGGAACCCGCTCTACGTCATGGCCAAGCCGCCGCCCGAGGTGCAGGCGGCGATCGCCCTGCTCCCCCGCAACGACCCCGGGCGCGGGCCCGAACTGCTCCACGTCACGCTCATCTCGCTCTACGACCTCCATTATGCGCCGTCCGACTGGCTGCCCGCGACCATCGCCGCGCTGGACGGCTTCGCCGCACCGCCCTTCCCGCTCCGCTTCGACCGGATCGAGAACCGCAAGGCGGTGACGCTCCGCACACGCGATCCGCTGGCCGAGGCGCGCGCGTTCCAGAAGGCGCTGGTGAACCATCTGCTGCGCGAAAAGGCGCCGATCATGGACGGCACCACCCCCGAACCGCACATCACGATCAACTATCGCGGCGACCGGCTGAATGCGCAGAAGATGCCGCCGATCGGCTGGGTGGTGGACGAAATCATCCTGATGGAAAGCGTGGTCGGCAAGACCACCCATGTCGAACACGGCCGCTGGCCGCTGCGCGGGGATGCGGACTGACGATCGGCGGGTGTCGGGAAAGGGAGCGGACGCCTCACTTTTGTCATCCCCGCGAAAGCGGAGACCCAGAGCGTGCCTACGCTTACGCTACACTGGGTTCCCGCTTTCGCGGGAATGACGAGACAAGGAAACGACCGTCCCCACCCGAACCCACCGCCGGTCGTCCCCGCCGGCCTCGCACCCGTGCATATTTCGGCCTGTGCGAAGCGGCAGGAGGTGCTAGCAACGGGACAACGCCGAACGGCACGACCAGGGAGGGACATATGGGCCGCAAGATCATCATCGTCGCGGGCGCGCTGACAGCGGCGCTCGCGCTGCAGGCGGCGCCCGCCGCCGCGCAATATATGCCGCACCTCGACCCCAATCTCTACATGCTCACGATGATGAACATGGGCGGCGGCGCCAGCCCGTGCATGACCGGCACGCCGATGGCCGACGCCAAGATCGCCGAGGCGCGCGCGCCGTCGCTCGGCGCGATGCAGGCCTATTTCGCCGCCGCGCAGGGCGGCACGCCCAAGAGTACGGCCTTCCATCTCGACAAGAAGAGCAAGTGGCAGGGCGGCGGCGCCACCGCCGGGCCGCTCGACATCGACCGCCAGTCCGATCCGCTCGCCGCCGCGGGCCATGCCCTCGAGGGCGAGCCGCTGCGCTTTTATCGCGGCGGTTCGGGCGCGACCGCGCTCGGCCAATGGGCGGTGCTCGGCGCCGACGGCCGCGTCGCGGGGGTCTATACCGGCTTCTTCGCGCGCTCGAAAAAGGCGTGGAAGCTGCGCGAGCTCACGCTGTCCGCCGCCGACGAGACGGTCGAGCCGATCGCGCAATATTGCGTGAAGCCCGGCGACGTGATCGAGCATCGCCTGACCTCGACCAAGACTTGGCGCGAAAGCGCGGCGAAGAGCGTCGACGAGGGCAAGGCCAAGCTCGCCGCCGCGACGGCCAAGCGCACCAGTGCCGAAAGCGCCGCGCAGGCCAATCCGAAGAGCGGCGGCGCCGCACAGGCGCTGCGCGACGCGAAGGCCGACGAGATCAAATGGACCAAACAGCTCGAAAAGCGCGAGAAGAACCTCGCCGACGCGCTCGAGAAGTCCGCCGAGGCCGAGAGCGACGCCGCCGAGATCAAGCGCCTGACCGGCGCCGCGCGGAATGCGCAGGCCTTCCGGATCGCGAAGGCGGAAAAGGCGGAAGCGCAAGGCGCGGCCGCGCGATAGACAGGGGCCCGACACGCCGCGCCCGCGAGAAAGGAAGCAAGCCATGGCGACCATCACGATCGGCACCCCCGCGGACAAGGCCCGCCTGCTCCACACCTTGGTGCTCGGCTTTGCCGCCGACCCGGTGGCGCGCTGGGCCTCGCCCGACGCCGCGACCTATATGGACCGCCGCCACGAGTTCTTCGGCGCCTTCGGCGGCGCAGCGTTCGAGCATGGCACCGCCTTCGTCGCCGACGACGGCGCCGCGGTCGCGACTTGGCTGCCGCCCGGCGTCGAGCCCGACGGCGAGGTCATGGCCGCGATCATGGACGAACAGACGCCCGCGCACCGCAAGGCCGAGATGGACGACCTCGTCGCGCAGATGGACCGCTTCCACCCGACCGAGCCGCACTGGTACCTGCCGCTGATCGCCGCCGATCCCGCGCATCGCGGCCGCGGCCTCGGCACCGCGCTGATGGCGGCGGCGATCGCCGTCATCGACGCCGACGGCCGCCCCGCCTGGCTCGAAAGCTCGAACCCGCGCAACATATCGCTCTACCAGCGCTTCGGCTTCGAGATCGTCGGCGAGATCCGCACCAGGTCCTCGCCGGTGCTGACCCCGATGCTCCGCCCGGGCCGCGGCGGCTGATGCTCGGCTGGCTGCGCCGGTTATGGACGGTGCCGGCCACGGCGCCCGAACAGGCCCGGACGCGCCAGAAATTCCTCTTCAAGGCGAACGACGCCATCCTCTCCTTCTGCCGCTGCGAGGGCGAGCCCGCGATGTCGGGCGGCCAGCTCGATTGCCCCTGGTGCGGCTGCGGCTGGATGATCGCCTGCTCGAAATGCAGCAAGTCGTTCATCTTCGCCGAGGTGCGCGAGACCGATGTGCCGCTGATCGAACTCGGCCGCCGCGAGGTCGCGCGGCGCGGCCTCCGCGGCGTGACCGAGCAGGATATCGCCGACTGGGCCGAGGACATGGCGGCCGACCTGGCGCCCTTTGCGGCCGGCGACATCGTCGCCTATCTCGACGGCTCCTACTTCAGGCTCGACGCGACCGATATCGAGTTCGACGGCTATTATGCCGCGCACAAGCTCGCGCGCCTGCCGCACGCCGAGGCGCTGGACGACCCGCCGCGCCTCCAGGCGCTGCTCGGCGACCGGCGATATTGGCTCGACCGCGAACGGCCCGACCGCGCGTGACGCCGCCATGATCGCCTCCCCGCCGACGCCACCGCCCGCGCCGGAGCCGCCGCGCTGATGCCCTGGCGGATTCGCATCGCGCGCGCGGTCGCGCTATTCTTGCTGCTCCCCGCGGGGCTGGTCTGCACCGGCTTTCCTTTCTACCGGCTCACCCTCCCCAATGGCTGGGGGATCGTCGACGACACGCGCGCCGCCTTCGGCGCCGGCACCGACGGCGGCAAGCTCGAGGCCGCCACTGTCGATTGCACGCGCGAACGGTCGGGCTCGAACTCGAGCCGCGGTATCGGCATGACCGAATATGCCTGCGTCATCGACCTCGCCGAGGCCCAGCCCGCGGCGCCCGCCCCCGCTCCCGCCCAGCCCGGCGGGGAGGGCGGCGATCCCTATGCCGGGCTCGGCTACGAAGAGGCCATGGCCAAATGGAAGGCGGACACCGCCGAACAGCTGCGCCGCGAAGCCGCCGAGCTCGACGCCACGATCGCGCGGTCGCGCGCCCGGTCGGATGTGTCGAACCGCATCGAGCGCCGCCTCGCCACCGACCGCAGCGGCGACCTCCCCGCGGTCCGCATCCTCTCGGCCAAAGGCGAACCGCGCCGCGTCGGCCTCGTCTGGGGCCGGGGCGAACTCGCCTGGCGCTGGACGAGCTGGCTGGTCAGCAGCCTGCTGATCTTCGCCTTCGGGGGGTTTTGTTTGTACGCAGTGCGGGTGGCTTGGCGGCGGCGGTAAGGGGTGGGCCGGGGTCGCGAGGGGCCAAAACCGCGGGTAGAAATTCAGACCGTAATTGGGGTGATTATTGCATCCATCGCTCCAATTCTTGTAATTGCCGAAGCAGTTCGTTTATTGGTGGTTTTTCAAGCCCGCCCAGATCGAATCATAAAATTCTACAATGATTTCCGCGGTTTTTTCATTCTGCGTCGGCTGGAAAGATAGATGCATATTTCATCGCAACTCGAGAATGATTAACGCCTAGCGGCACTGACACTATCCTAAAAATGGTCGAACGCGAACTGAAATGCCCTATTTCTTCTTGCCATTATACCTGGGAAAGCGCTACAATATAAAAATAATACCATGCATATATTTCAGGACGTTTTGGGCATATTTATAGAATATAGTGGAAAATAAATATGGCAGAAATAAACAAATGCCCGGATTGCTTATTTATGAGCATTAAAAAATACGGGTCAGGGAGAGCAAGATTTAGCTTAGCGATAACTGCGCATTTTGACTATCAGGTTATCGATTTTTTTGGGGGGAAGCTGATAATGGCCTTGCGCGGGGGTGATCTGCGCCTGGACTTGGTGAACTGCGAGCTCACCTCGTTTCTCGTTTACAAAGACCTTACATGGTCCGTTGAGAAATCCATCGGCGTCACCGAGGGCTTGCGCCGCAGGCAGCAGCAATCGGATGCGAGGCAATTGGTCCTCGGAACTGCGCCTGCACTCGACTCGAAATCCGGTGCAGAGCGGGAGGTTGAGACCCATCGCACACAGCAAACCACATCCTCTTTTACGTCACGGACCGTAAGCGCCATACGCGGACCAAGGCCAGGCTGGCGCTTCAGAACAGAAACACAAGAAAAATATCTTACCGGGAGCTTCGAAAATACTAAATTTGCCACTTTCCATAACAATCCCGGATATCACAAAATAACTGCGTCATTTGAAGTTCATCAAAAGAATATATACATCGAGATAGTGGAAAGCAATTTTTTTAGATTCAGAGAATTGGATTTTTCAAAAAAGAAAATACTGGATATTTTTTTATATCGGACGCTTATAAAGAAGCAGACAATTCCGTTTCTAAGCAAGTCGGAGGTTTAATGATCTTGGACCAAGATATCATCGACTCCGCCCTTCGCATCTTGAACTCGAACGACGATCACGCGGTGACGCTGATCCGCGCCTCCGGCATGGATCCAACCAAAGATCTTGTCGGCACCGACATGGGCGGTCTGCGCTTCGATGATGAAGAAATCTATGGCTTTGATCTGACCCACGCCGATCTCCGCGGATGTTCTTTTACAAATTGTCATATTACCCATTGTAAGTTCGATTATGCGGATTTGAGTGGAAGCCAATTTACTGGCGCAACAATAAAAAGCACTTCCTTCATCGAAGCCGAAACAAAGGGATGTTATTTTGATATTCACCACTATATAAATTTCTCTGAAAAGCAGTTGAACGACTTCGCCCGCGTAATAAAGCCATCTGATGAACTTGAACCCTCGCAGACATACATCGGAAAAACGCTTCTCACCAAAATGGTGTCAGAGCAAACGGAACTCACGTTAGGAGATGCTAAGAGGGTCGTGGAAATGACGTTTGATGCAATCGCGGGAGCGCTAAAAAAGGGCGATGAAGTCAGGATACACGGGTTTGGGACGTTTAGCGTCGCTAGCAGAAATCCGTTGGTGCGGCGAAACCCGCGGACGGGGGAACCAATGATGATACAGGGCGCAGCGCTGCCGAAGTTCAAAGCGGGGAGAGCTCTCAAGGATGCGCTCAACGGTTGAACAGAGGGGCCACTGGCGGCGCATAAGAGTGACAACTAAGATGATAGTTTATTGGATACTCAAATCATCCGCCCCACATTGCCATCGTCCCGCCGTCATACCAAAGGCCCCCATGTCCCACCCCTCCAAAATCGTCCACTGCACCGGTCCCACCGACCCGCACGCGCTCGACGGCATTTCGCCGCGCCATCGTACCGGCGATCTCGACCTGCGCTGCCCGCTCTGCGGCGGTTATGGACAGTGGAACACGCAGATCGACCTCGTCAGCCACCGCTCGATCCGCCACGCCTGCCCCAAATGCGATGGCCGCGGCTGGATCGAGACGGGCGACGATATGGTCCCCAGCCACGATATCGAGCGCGAGCCGGGCGCCCCGCCGCGCTGGACGGTGCGGCTCGACCCGTCCGACGACCGCGCGTAAAGGCCGCGCCCCCCGCCCTTGTCGCGATCCGCGTTACAGTAACAGCATTGACGCTTCCCCGGCGCTCGGCTCAACTCGCGCCGCACCGGTGCCAATAAGGGCGCCATGCGGAGGGGAAATCAGCATGTCTACTGCAAAGACGTTGAATATCATAAACTATTTCGGAAGCGATGTCGACGCCGTGGTCACCAACAACAATTGGAATTGCTGCGATTCGCCGACGCGCGGTCAGCAGATCGGCCGCATCGCCGCGAATCACATGGTGAGCTTTACCTATCAACGCACCGACGGGCATGGCTGCAACGGGCGCCAGGGGGAGTTCCAGCTCGCGTTCGAAAGCGAATATTATACCGACATGAACTTCGACGGCGACGGCGAGATCCAGATCGGCGCATCGACCAATTGCAGCGCCTTCCTGTTCCAGAACGGCGACGGCAATTACACGATGATCGTCGGCCACCAGGTGGTTTGAATAAGGGCGGCGGCGCACCGCGGGGCGCGCCGCCGATCCTATTTCGTACAGCCTACTGCAGAAAATCCTTTCCTAATAAATTCGCGTCTGGTTCACCCTGTCCGATGAAGCAGGAAAAAATCCCCCCTCGCCCCGCCGCCGGCCGCGCCGCGAAACCGCGAACGCGCCGCCCCGCGGCTTCCGAAACCTATGTCCCCGTGCATCTGCGCGAGCGGCACGACGGCTGGACGCCCGACCGCCAGCTCGATTTCATCGAGGCGCTCGCGGCGTCGGGCTGCGTCACCGAGGCGGCGAAGGCGGTCGGGCTGTCGAAGGCCGCAGCGTATAAATTGCGCGCGCGGCCCGATGCGCAGGCCTTCCGCCTCGCGTGGGACGCCGCGATCGATTTTGCGATGGCGCAGCTCGTCGATGCCGCGCTCGGCCGCGCGATCAACGGTGTCGCCGTGCCGATCTTCCACCAGGGCGAGCAGGTGGGCGAGCGGCGCGAATATCCCGAACAGCTCGCGATGTTCCTGCTCGCCGCGCATGCCCCGACCCGGTTCGGCCGTCCGCGGCAGGAGGCGCCGCAGCCGCTGACGCATTTCGACTATCGCGGCCTGATGCTCGGCAAGATGATCGCGCTGCTCGACGAACAGGCGCGCACCGCGCGGCCCGGCGACTATCCGACGGTCGACCAGATGCGGCTGGCCGCGGCGATGCTGGGCGTCGACCTCGACCTGTTCCTGCCGCCCGGCATGCGTAGCGCCGGCGGGGACGCGGCCGGCGGAGGGTTCCGCGAAGCGCGCGACGCCGCGCCCGACCCCGACGACTGGAGCCACTATGCCGATCGGCCAAGCCCTTGATCGCGCGCGCGATGGGGCGTCAACTTCGTCAACTTCCGCGGCGCCCGGAACCCGGACGGGCACCGGTGGTTGATGCGGCTTCCGCCGTCCTCTCCATCGCGTTACAAGCGAGCCCGTCATGACCGATACCCC
>NZ_LNSB01000062.1 GCF_001468285.1 Sphingopyxis sp. HIX
GGCCCACCCCGCTGCGACTAGGGCGCAAGCGCCCAAGTCTCGCTGCCCCTCCCGCCTGCGGGAGGGGAAATTAGTTCCATCCCTCAACGGCAGCTCCCGCCCGAAAGCGGTCACGTCCCCCACCGCCGTATCACTGTATTATAACATTGACACACCAACATCCATACGCCACCCTTCCGCCAAATCAGGGGAGTCGGCAGCATGGCGACCATCGACGCATCTTTCGTTTCCGGCCGCCCCGCGCGCGGCGCCGACTGGCTCGGGCGCGCGGCGACCTTCTGCTACCTCAGCATCGCGGCGGGGCAATTGCTGTTCACCGCCTTCATCCTGCTCTTCTATTATCCTTCTTCGCTGTCGGGCGATTTCGCGGCGTGGAACGCCAAGCCGCTAATCAAGGGCTTCGTGCCCGGCGACACGGGCGGCAATCTCTTCTTCGCGGTGCATGTGCTGATGGCGGCGGTGATCACGCTCGGCGGCCTCGTCCAGCTGATCCCGGCGATCCGCGGCCGCTGGCCGGCGCTCCACCGCTGGAACGGGCGGCTTTATCTCGCGAGCGCGCTGGCGCTCGCGCTCGGTGGGCTGTGGCTCACCTGGGGCCGCGGGACCTGGCTGAACCTCACCGGTGCGGTCGGCATCACGCTCGACGCCTTGCTCATCCTCACCTTCGCTGCATTGGCGTGGCGCGCCGCCCGCGAACGCCGCTTCGCCGAGCATCGCCGCTGGGCGATCCGGCTGTTCGTCGTCGCGAGCGCGGTGTGGTTCATGCGCGTCGGCTATATGGTATGGGGCCTCGCAACCGGCGGCGCGGGGATCGGCAAGGCGATGGACGGCCCGTTCGACCTGTTCCTCGCCTTCGCCAACTCGCTGCTGCCGCTCGCCGTCGCCGAGCTCTATCTGCGCGCGGGCGCGCATGGCACGCCGTTCGCGAAAAAGGGCGTCGCGGCGCTGCTCGGCCTGTCGGGCCTTGTCATCCTCGCGGGCAGCGCGGGGGCGTGGATGATGATGTGGAGCCCCTATATTTAGGGCAGACTCCCGCTTGTCTTCGCGTCGCCAGCGGCTAGGTTCGCCGCCATGACCCGCCTCCTCGCGCTGCTGCTCGCCTTCTTCGCCCTCACCATGCCCGCGCGCGCCGACGACATCAGCGCCGCGTCGCGCAGCGTCGTGCGCGTCGTCACCGTCGCGATGGTCGACGGCGAGGTCGTCGGCTTCGGCCATGGCAGCGGCATCGCCATTTCGCCCACGCGCATCGTCACCAACGCGCATGTCGTCGAATCGGCGGCGCGCTATCCCGACAATGTCGCGCTCGGCGTCGTCCCGTCGGAGGGGCAGAAAAGCTATGCGGCGAAGCTGATCGCGATCGACACCAAGCGCGACCTCGCGCTGCTCGAGATCACCGAGGGGCGCGTGCCCGCCGCCGCGATCTACGCGGGGCCCTTCGAATCGGGCGCCGACGTCGTCGCGCTGGGCTATCCGGGCAATGTCGATGCCGCGACCGCGCGCGGCGCCGCCGACTATATCACCCCGCGCACCCCGGTGCGCAGCGAGGGCAATCTGTCGAACACGCAGGGCGTCGACGGGGTCGCGATGCTCGTCCACACCGCGCAGATCGCGCGCGGCAATTCGGGCGGGCCGCTGGTCGACCAGTGCGGACGCATCGTCGGCATCAACAATGCGATGACGCGCGCCGACGACGGCGATTCGCCCTTTTCCTTCGCGATCGCCAACCGCGAGCTGACGCGCTTCCTGACCGACGCGGGGCAGAATTTCGGCAGCATCGGCACGCCGTGCCTGACGCTGGCCGAGGCCGACGCGCGCGACCGCGCCGCGCTCGACGCCGATGCGCGCGCCAAGGCCGCCGCCAACGCCGACAAGGAGGCGGCCGCCGCGCTCGACCGCGAACTGCGCGAAACGCGCGCCGACGAAGACGCGCAGGCCGCGCGCGAGAATCGCATGGCGCTCGCGGGCGTGCTCTTCGTGATCGGCGCGCTCGCCGCGGGCGCGGGTCTGATGTTTCATAACCAGAAGAATGTGAAGAACGCCAAGATCGCGGGCGGCGCCGGCGCGGTGCTGATGCTGGTCGCGGCGATCCTGTTCGTCACCCGGCCGAGCGGCCATGGCGAGCTGCCCGCCGAGACCAAGGCCGGCACCGGCAGCGCCGACCTGCCCCCCGCGCTGGCAGAAGGCAATCTGCTCTGCACGATCCGCCCCGAGCGCAGCCGCATCACCGTGTCCGAAACCCCCGACGTCCCCGTCGCGATCGGCAAGGACGGCTGCATCAACGGCCGCACCCAATATGCGCAAGGCAGCGACGGCCGCTGGCAGCGCATCCTGGTCCCCAATGAGGAAGCAACGGTGACGATCGCGTCGATCGACGGCGCGGGGACCGACTACCGCGTCGACCGCTATCTGCTCGACGCCGAGACGATGGCCAAGGCGCGCGAGGTTCGCGCGGGGGTGGAGGTCAAGGGCTGCAGCGTCGCCCCCGACCAGCTCGCCGCCCTCGCGACGCAGCAGGACGCGATCCGCGCGGTGCTGCCCCCGAGCCCCAACGAGCGGCTCGTCTATTCGTGCCAGAAGCTCGCCAGGGGCACCGCGGTTACCCCTGCGGCGGCGCCTTGAGCCGCCAGCCGGCCTTCGGGTCGATCCAGCTGTAGAGGCTCATCAACTCGCCCGCGAACATGCCGTCGACGGTGCCGACCTCCTGTTGCAGATCGTCGCCCGCGCGCTCGTAATGATAAGAGCATAATTTGCGGTTCCAGAGCGTCGCGAGCATCTCCTCGCGGAAGAGGATGAGGATGCGGTCGTCGCGGGCCGGTGCATAGGGCGCCCGGCTGTGGACAATGCGGTGGCTGGCCATTTCGGCATCGCTCAGCGTGCCGCACAGCGCCGCACCCTCGCGTTTCACCCGGAAACGCGCCTCGGCGGCATGGGTCGGCAGGTTGTTGAAAATGATGATCTGGCGCACCACGACGATGCCGTCGCCGCGCAGGTCGAACCACGCCATGCCGCGACACGTCCGCGCGGCGGGATCGGGATCGAGGCACTGGATCTTGCCCGCACGCGCGGGCGCGAGCGGATCGGCCACGGGCTTCCATGCCGGATCGAGCCCGAAATCGGTGCCGCCGAGCAGCATCAGCGCAAGGGTCAGGGACATGGCGCGCTCCTCTCACCCCGCCCATCGGCCAAAAGCGTTGCGATCGGGTTAGTGCCGCGGCTGGGGCAATCCCTCGACCCAGCGTGTCACTATCGCCTGCGCCGGTGCGGTATAGGCGAGCTCGTGGCCGGCGCCCGCGACCAGCGCGACGGTCGCATCGGGGCGCGCGGCCTTGAGCCGGTCGAGATTGTCGGGCTTGACCAGCGTGTCGGCGTCGCCGTGGAGCAGGAAGACCGGCGCCGCGACCCGGCCGAGCTTCGCCGCATTGTCGAAGCGGTCGCGCACCAGCCAACGCGGGATGACCGGCACCTGGCTCTGCACCACCGCGGGCAGGTCCGAGAAGCCCGAAACGAGGATCAGCGCCGCGACCTCATGGCGCAGCGCCATCTCGGTCGCGGGGCCCGAGCCGATCGAATTGCCGACGACGACGATATCGCGCGGCGCTACCCCGGCGTCGGCGAGCCAGCGCATCGCGGCTTCGCCGTCGCGGTAGAGCCCCTCCTCGCCCGGCGACCCCGGGTTGCCGCCATAGCCGCGATATTCGGCGAGCAGCAGGCCGTGCCCCGCAGCGGCGGGCCCGCGCGTCGCCTCGATCGCGCCGAGCATATTGTCGCCATTGCCGTGGAAGAAGAGCAGGGTCTTTCTGCCCGGCGCGGCGCGGCGGTAAAAGGCCGACAGGCGCAGCCCGTCGTCGGTCTGCGTGTGGACGAGCGCGAAACCCGGGGGCGGCTCGGCGGGATATTGTGCGGGCGCGGGAAAGAGCAGGCGGCGCTGCTGGGTGTAGAGGATCGCGGTCGCGGCCAGCACGAAGACCAGCAGGAACAGCAGCAGGTTGATGACGATCTTCACGGACCCGGCTCAGAGGTCCAGCGCCGCGCGAATCCGCGCTGCCGCTTCGGCGGGCGCGACCGCGCCGGTGTCTACCGTCATCGCAGACTTAGGCAGCGGCGGATAAGCGAACGCCCCCGCCGCATCGAGCTCGCGCAGCATCGCCAGCGACGAGAGTTTCCCGCTCGCCTGCCGCGACGGCGCCTCGACCCGCGCCGCGACGACCTCGGGCGCGCACGTCAGTTCGACAAAATCGACCCGGCCGCCCGTCCCCTCGAACAGCGCCGCCGCGCGCTGCGGAAAATCGGGCGCGACGCTCGCCTCGGGATGGAAAGTGAAGATCAAGGAACGATCCTCGGCCGCCGCCGCGGCGAAGACGTCGAGCCACATCCGCTCGCGCAAGGCGACGAAACCCGGGCTCCCGAACGGAAACACCGCAAGCAGGGCATCGACCACCAGATGATTGTGAAACAGCGACAGGCCTGTGAGGGCCGCCAGCTCCTTCGCGACGGTCAGCTTGCCCGACGCAGCGGGTCCGTGGAGGAAGATCAGCCTCACCCCCCGCACGCCCTGAACAGCATCAGCGTGCGTTCGCGCGCGAGTTCGCTCGACGGCTCATGATAATCCTTGCGGCGATCGCTGTTGAAGCCGTGGTTGGCGTCATAGACGAAGATTTGCGCCGTCGGATGCTGCTTCGCGATCAGCGCCTCGACGCCCTCCATCGGAATGCCCGCGTCGAAGCGGCCGAAATGGGCGATCGTCGCGCATTGTGGGGCCTGATCCGCGAACTGGGTCGGCACGAGGCTGCCGTAATAAGAGGAGGCCGCGGCGAGGTCAGGGCTGATCTGCGCCATCCGCCATGCGACCGAGCCGCCGTAGCAATAGCCGGTGATGAAGACGGGGCCGCGGCCCTTCAATGCGTCGATGCAGGTCTGCGCATCCTTCAGGCTCTGCTCGAAGGGGTGGAGTTCGCGCGCCAGCTGCACCGCGCGTTCGAACTGCGGCCCCGAATAGTCGCTCTCGAACCCCGGATGCTCGCGGTCGAAGATCGCGGGGGCGAGCACCTCGTAACCGTCGGCGGCATATTCGTCGCACAGGTCGCGGATATGGTCGGTGACGCCGAAGATTTCCTGGATCAGCACCAGCCCGCCGCGGCGTTCGCCCTCGGCCTCGGCATGATAGACGGCAATGTCGGCGCCATCGTCCATCGTCATGCGGATCATCTCGCCCATATGCCTACCCCTCATCCGTTCGCCCCGAGCTTGTCGAAGTCCTGTCCTTCTGTCTCTCGACCTTTGAAGAAAGAACGGCCCTTCGACAAGCTCGGGGCGAACGGGTTTCAGGAGGCAGCGGGATTCACCCCACCCTCGCCTTGCATTGCAGTACAATCGTTGCTACGCGCGCCGCGACTTTGCAGCGGGGGTGTTTTTGGACACCATTCAAATCCGCGCAGCCATCCCCCAAGGGATCGTAGAAAAGGACTTTCGCGCGTGGAGAATTCCGGCGGCATTCAGGGCAACATCACGGCGGGCCTCGCGGGCCGCTATGCGGTCGCTTTGTTCGATCTGGCCCGCGAATCGAACGCGATCGACGCGGTGTCGAAGAGCCTCGCGGCGCTTCGTTCGGGCCTGGCCGAATCGGCCGACCTGTCGGCGCTGATCGCGAGCCCCGTCGTCGGCCGCAGCGATGCCGCCAAGGCGGTCGCCGCCGTCGCCAAGGCGATGAAGCTCGATTCGCTGACCGCCAAATTCCTCGGCGTGCTTGCCGACAACCGCCGCCTCGCCGACCTGCCCAAGATGATCGACGCGTTCGTCGCGATCGTCGCCGATCACCGCGGCGAAGTGACCGCCAAGGTCACCAGCGCGCACCCGCTGACCGCCGAGCAGCTGAAAGATCTGACGGCGAACCTCAAAACCCGTGTCGGCCGCGATGTCGCGGTCGCCACCACCGTCGATCCCGCCATCCTCGGCGGCCTCGTCGTCCAGCTGGGCAGCCAGCTGATCGACGGGAGCATCCGTACCCGTCTCAATAGCTTCGCGACTGCGATGAAAGGCTGAATAATGGAAATCCGCGCCGCTGAAATCAGCAAGGTCATCAAGGACCAGATCGCCAATTTCGGGACCGACGCCACGGTCAGCGAAATCGGTTCGGTGCTCTCGGTCGGCGACGGCATCGCCCGCGTCCACGGCCTCGACAATGTCCAGGCCGGCGAGATGGTCGAATTCGCCAATGGCGTGAAGGGCATGGCGCTCAACCTCGAAGCCGACAATGTCGGCATCGTGATCTTCGGGTCGGACTCGGAGATCAAGGAAGGCGACGTCGTCAAGCGCACCGGCACCATCGTCGACGTCCCCGTCGGCAAGGGCCTGCTCGGCCGCGTGGTCGATGGTCTCGGCAACCCGATCGACGGCAAGGGCCCGATCAAGGCCGACAAACGCATGCGCGTCGAAGTGAAGGCGCCGGGCATCATCCCGCGCACCTCGGTCCACGAACCCGTCCAGACCGGCCTCAAGGCGCTCGACGCGCTCGTCCCCGTCGGCCGCGGCCAGCGCGAACTGATCATCGGTGACCGTCAGACCGGCAAGACCGCCGTCGCGATCGACACCTTCATCAACCAGAAGCAGGCGAACGCCGGCGACGATGAATCGAAGAAGCTCTACTGCATCTACGTCGCCGTCGGCCAGAAGCGCTCGACCGTCGCGCAGATCGTGCGCCAGCTCGAAGAAAATGGCGCGATGGAATATTCGATCGTCGTCGCCGCGACCGCGTCGGAGCCCGCCCCGCTCCAGTATCTCGCGCCCTACACCGGCGTGACGATGGGTGAATTCTTCCGCGACAACGGCATGCACGCCGTCATCGTGTACGACGATCTTTCGAAGCAGGCCGTCGCCTATCGCCAGATGTCGCTGCTGCTGCGTCGCCCGCCGGGCCGCGAAGCCTATCCGGGCGACGTTTTCTATCTCCACAGCCGCCTGCTCGAGCGCGCCGCGAAGATGAACAGCGACAATGGTTCGGGTTCGCTCACCGCGCTGCCGATCATCGAAACGCAGGCGGGCGACGTTTCGGCGTACATCCCGACCAACGTGATTTCGATCACCGACGGCCAGATCTTCCTCGAAACCAACCTGTTCAACGCGGGTATCCGCCCGGCGATCAACGTCGGCCTGTCGGTGAGCCGCGTCGGCTCGGCCGCGCAGACCAAGGCGATGAAGAAGGTGTCGGGCTCGATCAAGCTCGAGCTCGCGCAGTATCGCGAGATGGAAGCCTTTGCGCAGTTCGGTTCGGACCTCGACGCCTCGACGCAGAAGCTGCTCAACCGCGGCGCGCGCCTGACGCAACTCCTGAAGCAGCCGCAGTTCCAGCCGATGCCGTTCGAAGAGCAGACCGCGTCGATCTTCGCCGGCACCAACGGCTATCTCGACAATGTCGCGACGACCGACGTGTCGCGCTACGAAGCGGCGATGATCGCCTATCTGCGCAGCGACCACGTCGATGTGCTGAAGACGATCCGCGAGACCAAGGATCTTGGCGACGACGCCAAGAAGGGCCTGGTCGCCGCGCTCGACGCCTTCGGCAAGATTTTCGCGTAAACACTTACCTTGTCATCCCCGCGAAAGCGGGGACCCAGTGCGACGCAGCGCAAGCTATCCCTAGGTTCCCGCTTTCGCGGGAATGACAAAATAGAGGAACCGACAGAGTGGCATCACTCAAGGAACTCAAAGGGCGGATCGTCTCGGTCAAGTCGACCCAGAAGATCACCAAGGCCAAGAAGATGGTCGCCGCCGCCAAGCTGCGCAAGGCGCAGGCGGCCGCCGAGGCCGCGCGCCCTTACGCCGAGCGTTTGGAGCGCGTCGTCGCCAGCCTCGCGTCGAAGGTCGGCGCGTCGGACTCGGCGCCGAAGCTGCTGTCGGGCACCGGCAAGAGCGACACGCACCTGCTCGTCGTGCTCAACAGCGACCGCGGCCTTGCCGGCGCGTTCAACTCGAACATCGTCAAGGCCGCGCGCGACAAGGCGCTCGAGTTGCAGGCACAGGGCAAGAAGGTCGTCTTCTACCTCGTCGGCCGCAAGGGCCGCCCGGTGATCAGCAGGCTCTTTCCGGGCCAGATCATCGAGCAGTACGAGACCACCGGCATCCGCGACATCGGCTTCGACCAGGCGAGCGAAATCTCGGCGAAGGTGATGGAGCTGTACGAAGCCGGCGCCTTCGACGTCGCGCATCTCTTCTATTCGAAGTTCCGCTCGGCGCTGCTCCAGATCGCGACCGGCCAGCAGATGATCCCGGTTCCGCCGCCCGCCGACGTTCCCGCTTCGAGCGGCGCCGCGGTCGAGTACGAGCCGGGCGAGGAAGAAATCCTCGCCGACCTCCTGCCGCGCAACGTCACGATCCAGATCTTCAAGGGCCTGCTGGAAAATGCCGCATCCGAACAGGGTGCGTCGATGACCGCGATGGACAATGCGACGCGCAACGCGGGCGACCTGATCAACAAGCTGACCATCGTGTACAACCGCACGCGTCAGGCGGCGATCACCACCGAGCTTATCGAAATCATCGCGGGCGCCGAAGCGCTCTAATCGATCAACCCAAGGAAGAAGATAATGGCTACCGCTCCCGAGAAGAAGGCCCCCGCCAAGAAGGCCGCTGCGCCCAAGGCTGCTGCGCCGAAGAAGGCTGCTGCTCCGAAGGCGGCCGCGACCGCCGGTACCGCCACGGGCCGCGTCGCGCAGGTCATCGGCGCCGTCGTCGACGTCCAGTTCACCGGCACCCTGCCCGCGATTCTGAACGCGCTCGAAACCGACAACAACGGCAACCGCCTCGTCCTCGAAGTCGCGCAGCACCTCGGCGAGAACACCGTCCGCACCATCGCGATGGACGCGACCGACGGCCTGACCCGCGGCCAGCCCGTGACCGACACCGGCGCGCAGATCACCGTTCCCGTCGGCCCGCAGACGCTCGGCCGCATCCTGAACGTCATCGGCGACCCGATCGACGAGCGCGGCCCGGTCAACGCCGGCATGTCGGCGCCGATCCACGCCAAGGCTCCCGAATTCGTCGACCAGTCGACCGAAGCCGCGATCCTCGTCACCGGCATCAAGGTCATCGACCTGATCGCGCCTTACGCCAAGGGCGGCAAGATCGGCCTGTTCGGCGGCGCCGGCGTCGGCAAGACCGTGCTGATCCAGGAACTGATCAACAACATCGCCAAGGGCCACGGCGGCGTGTCGGTGTTCGCGGGCGTCGGTGAACGCACCCGCGAAGGCAACGACCTCTATCACGAATTCCTCGACGCCGGCGTCATCGCCAAGGACGCCGACGGCAACCCGACCCCCGACGGGTCGAAGGTGGCGCTGGTGTTCGGCCAGATGAACGAGCCCCCGGGCGCCCGCGCCCGCGTCGCGCTGTCGGGCCTGACCATGGCCGAATATTTCCGCGACCAGGAAGGCCAGGACGTGCTCTTCTTCGTCGACAACATCTTCCGCTTCACGCAGGCGGGCTCGGAAGTGTCGGCGCTGCTCGGCCGTATTCCTTCGGCGGTGGGTTACCAGCCGACCCTGTCGACCGACATGGGCGCACTGCAGGAACGCATCACCTCGACCACCAAGGGCTCGATCACCTCGGTGCAGGCCATTTACGTCCCCGCGGACGACTTGACCGACCCTGCGCCGGCGACCTCGTTCGCGCACTTGGACGCGACGACGACGCTGAACCGCGCGATTTCGGAACTCGGCATCTACCCCGCGGTCGACCCGCTCGACTCGACCTCGCGCGTGCTGACCGCCGCGACCGTCGGCCAGGAGCATTACGAGACCGCGCGCCGCGTTCAGGAAACGCTGCAGAAGTACAAGTCGCTGCAGGACATCATCGCGATCCTCGGCATGGACGAGCTGTCGGAAGAAGATAAGCTTGTCGTCGCCCGCGCGCGCAAGATCCAGCGCTTCCTGTCGCAGCCGTTCCACGTCGCCGAAGTCTTCACCGGCATCCCCGGCAAGTTCGTCGCGATCGAGGACACGGTGAAGTCGTTCAAGGCCGTCGTCGACGGCGAGTATGACCATCTGCCCGAAGCGGCCTTCTACATGGTCGGCGGCATCGACGAAGTCGTCGCCAAGGCCGCGAAGCTCGCCGAAGACGCCTGATGAAGTTTCGGGCAACTGCCTTGCTTGCCGCCCTGTGCATAGCGTCGCCGCATTCGGCGGCCACGGTTCAGGAGGCAAGCCTGGCAGAACTGGCGGTGGATATCGCCTATGACAAATGCCCGAAGCTGCACGACGATGAGATCAAGCTCGACGGGCCGGAAATAAAGGCGCTTGGCTTTGTAGGGGCGCCTGAAACCCGCCAACATCCGCGGGTAGGCGCCATGCAAATCCTGAGCCTCAAGCGCGGCGACGGCGAGATTGTGATCGGCGCGGCCACCGAAACGGCCTTTTGCCAGGTCATGGTGCTCGGCCCGCAGCGCGAGACGGCCCACGCCGCCCTTCGGGCGAACCTCGGTCGGTTGGGTATCGATTTTTCGCCCGATCCGGCCAGTTCGTCCGCGAATGAATATTCCACCGTCGAGGGCCTCAGTGCCAGGCCCGAAGAAGGCGTGACGGTGGGCGTCCAATTCATCAATGCCTCTGGGCCCCGCGGACAAATGGCCGCGTTCCAGGTTTTCATAACGGATCAGTAAGATGGCTCTGAAGTTCGAACTCGTCACCCCCGCCCGCCTCGA
Source organism: Sphingopyxis sp. HIX (assembly GCF_001468285.1). Taxonomy (GTDB): domain Bacteria; phylum Pseudomonadota; class Alphaproteobacteria; order Sphingomonadales; family Sphingomonadaceae; genus Sphingopyxis. The sequence goes on from NZ_LNSB01000062.1 coordinate 10,691, forward strand.
GCGGACCGCCGATGTCTATATGGTCACCGTACCGGGCAGCGAAGGCGACTTCTCGGTGCTCGAGGGGCATGCGCCCTTCATGGCGACGCTGCGCAACGGCCCGCTGACCATCTATGCCAAGCAGGGCGCCGAGCCCGAGACGATCGAGGTCGAAGGCGGCTTTGCCGAGGTCAATGAGGCGGGCCTCACCGTCCTCGCCGAGCATATCGCCGGCTGACGCCTCAACCGCCCGATCCGGCAAAACAAACGCCCGCATCCCCCCGATGCGGGCGTTTTTGCGTCGGCCGCCCGGACCCGCCACCCGGCCATTAGGATAATGTCAAAGTTTCCGCGCTATTCACCCTGTCGATTGGGGGTTCGCATGCTTCGGCTGCGCGACATCCATGGATATGATTCGGAAGCAGGACAGCATCATGAGCGCATTCGGACGCCGCCCCGGTACCGCAGGACGCCCCGCCTTTGGCGTGGCGAAACCGATGCAGGGCGGCGCGGGCGCGCCTTCGGGCGGCGGCCAGTTCCCCGCGATCGACGCCGCCCCGCTGCCCGATCCGCTGGCGAGCGCGGCCCCCGAAATGGAAGCGATGGAGCGGCTCAACCAGCGCTCGTCCGCCGAGAATATGGAGCCCGAAAAGGCGCAGGGGTTCGAAGCGAGCGTCCACAAGATCAAGGAACAGGTGCTGCCGCGCCTGCTCGAACGCGTCGATCCCGAGGCCGCAGCGACGCTCAGCAAGGACGAGCTGACCGAGGAATTCCGTCCGATCATCCTCGAGGTGCTCGCCGAGCTTCGCATCACGCTCAACCGCCGCGAGCAGTTCGCGCTCGAAAAGGTGCTCGTCGACGAGCTCTTGGGCTTCGGCCCGCTCGAGGAATTGCTCGCCGACCCCGACATCAGCGACATCATGGTCAACGGACCGTATCAGACCTATGTCGAGCGCAAGGGCCAGCTGATCATCGCGCCGATCCAGTTTCGCGACGAACAGCATCTGTTCCAGATCGCGCAGCGCATCTGCAACCAGGTCGGTCGCCGCGTCGACCAGACCACGCCGCTCGCCGACGCCCGCCTCAAGGACGGCAGCCGCGTCAACGTGATCGTGCCGCCGCTGAGCCTGCGCGGTACCGCGATCTCGATTCGTAAATTCTCGGCCAAGCCGATCACGCTCGACATGCTCTGCCAATGGGGCGCGATGAGCCAGAAGATGTGCACCGCACTGAAGATCGCGGGCGCCAGCCGCTTCAACATCGTCATCTCGGGCGGTACGGGCTCGGGCAAGACGACGATGCTCAACGCGCTGTCGAAGATGATCGACCCCGGCGAACGCGTGCTGACGATCGAGGACGCCGCCGAACTTCGCCTGCAGCAGCCGCACTGGCTGCCGCTCGAAACGCGCCCCGCGAACCTCGAGGGCAATGGCGCGATCCACATGGGCGACCTCGTCAAGAACGCGCTGCGTATGCGCCCCGACCGCATCATCATGGGTGAGGTTCGCGGCGCCGAATGTTTCGATCTCCTCGCCGCGATGAACACCGGTCACGACGGCTCGATGTGTACGCTCCACAGCAACAGCCCTCGCGAATGCCTCGGCCGTATGGAAAACATGGTCCTCATGGGCGACATCAAGATCCCCAAGGAAGCAATTTCGAAGCAGATCGCCGATTCGGTCGACCTGATCGTCCAGATCAAGCGCCTGCGCGACGGTTCGCGCCGCGTCACCAACGTCACCGAGGTGATCGGCATGGAAGGCGACGTCATCGTCACCCAGGAATTGTTCAAGTTCGAATATATGGACGAGGACAAGGACGGGAAGATCATGGGCGAATATCGCTCGATGGGCCTGCGCCCCTATACGCTCGAAAAGGCGCGCCAGTTCGGTTTCGACCAGCCCTATCTCGAGGCGTGCCTCTAGATCACAGCCGCATACCCAGCCAGATCACCGTCTCGGTCGATGCGCCCACCAGCGGATCGATCAACCGCGACCAGCCGGTGCCGGTCGAATGTTCGGCCGACCGATCGTGATGCGCCTGTTCCTCCGCGACGATCTCGCGCAGCGCCGCGACTGCGGCAGGGTCGACGCCCTCGAGCGCCGCGATCTGGTCGTGCATATGGCGCAGCACCACGCGCTCGATCGCGACCGTCGTCGCGGCGATCGCACCGCGTCCCGCAAGCCCGGTAGCCGCGCCCAACACGAAGCCGCCGAGCCCGCACCACAGATAGCTGCGGCAGCGGCGACGGTTCCGATGGCGCAATTCGGCGGCAAAGCGCGCGCGATGGTCGCGCTCGTGCGCCAGGAATTCGTCAAGCTCGTCCAGCATCTCGGGCGCGCGCCAGCGCGCGAACCAGCGTTGGGCGCGATATATGCAGACCGCGCCATGTTCGCCCGCATGATCGACCTTCATCACCCGGTCGCCCAAGGTTTCGCCGGCACCGAGCCGCGCGGCCAGGCGGGTCGCCATCATTTCTGATGGATCCAGAAGGCGAGCGCGAAGATCGCGACGCAGGCCGAGGCGAGCGCGATCCCGCGCCACGGCATGAAACCCACCCGGTCGACGTCGCGGCGGTTGTTGCGGCGCCAGCTCGCCCATTCGGCGATGCCGCACAGCACAGCCGCGCCGATGCTCACCGACAGCATGGACACTTGCATCCGAGCCTTTCCCTTCGCACTATGGCCGCTCCCCCAACCGGGCCGGCACCGACCGGCCCGCTCCCCGAGAGAGGTGCCCGATATGCGTCATTTCCATGCCGTTGCAAGTGCAGCGCTGATCGCCGTTGCCGCGTGCAGCGCGCCCGCGTCGAACGCCACCGCCAGCGAAGCCGCCAAACCCGGCGACGCGATCGCCGCCGCGGTCGCCGCGCCGACGCGCACCCCGGCCAATGTCGCGCGCGACCCCTATCGCCACCCCGCCGAAACGCTCGCCTTTTTCGGCGTGAAGCCCGGCGACACGGTGGTCGAGCTGTGGCCGGGCGGCGGCTGGTACACCGAAATCCTCGCGCCTTTGGCCAAGAGCGGCGGCGGCACGCTCTATGTCGCGGCGCCGTGGGAGCGCGGCCTCAACCGCTTCAAGGAGAAGCAGGCGGCCGACGCCGCGACCTATGGCGCGGTCAAGCTGGCCGAATTCCCGCAGGCAGGCGCGAACCCCAAAGTCCCCGACGCCAGCGCCGACGTCGTACTGACCTTCCGCAACGTCCACAATTGGCGCTTCGACGGCACCGACAACACGGCCAATGCCTTCAAGCAGATCTATGCGATGCTGAAGCCCGGCGGCACTTTGGGGGTCGTCGACCACCGGCTGAACGAAAGCGACGATGCCGCGAAGGAAGAGAAGTCGGGCTATATGAAGGAAAGCTCGATCATCGCCTTTGCCGAGGCCGCGGGCTTCAAGCTGGCGGGCAAGAGCGAGATCAACGCCAATCCCAAGGACACCAAGGATTATGAGAAGGGCGTCTGGACGCTGCCGCCGAACCTGCGCGAGGGCGAAAAGGACCGCGACAAATATGTCGCGATCGGCGAATCGGACCGCATGACGCTCAAATTCGTGAAGCCCGCGAGCTGATCGGGTCAGAATCTGCCCTTCACGCGACTGAGGTTTGAGGCGATTTTGTTCAGGGCCAGGAAGCGAGGCGCAGGCATATGCATATATTCCAAGGCTCGCTGACGCAGCCGTGGACAAAATCGACCAAATCCCGAAGGGACGCCGAAATGGCTTCGATCTCGCCTCCGCGCGGCCTTGCAGGTAGAACCACTACCTGTCGCGGCCCCGCGAAGGCGATATCTTCGCCATTTCGACGCCTCAGCCGCGTGAAGGGCAGATTCTGACCCGCCCGTTCGAGACCATAGACCCCGCGCTGCTGCTCAGCGCCTATGCGCAGGGGCTTTTCCCGATGGCCGACGCGGCGGACGACCCGTCGGTCCATTGGGTCGAGCCGCGGCTGCGCGCGATCCTGCCGCTCGGTGGCTTCCGCCTGTCGCGCCGGCTGAAAAGGACGATCGTCGGCGAGCATTTCCACGTCACCACCGACCGCGCCTTCGCCGACATGATGGCACTCTGCGCCGAGCCCGCCGCCGACCGCCCGACGACGTGGATCAACCCGGTGATCAAGGCGAGCTACGAGCGGCTCTTCCGCCTCGGCCATGCGCATAGCGTCGAATGCTGGCAGCGAGGCGAGCTCGTCGGCGGGCTGTACGGCGTGACACTGGGCCGGGCCTTTTTCGGCGAATCGATGGTCAGCCGCGTGCGCGACGCGTCGAAGGTCGCGCTCGCGCATCTCGTCGCGCGGCTGATCGCGGGCGGCTGGCAATTGCTCGACTGCCAGTTCATCACCCCGCACCTCGAGTCGCTCGGCGCGATCGAGATCAGCCAGGCCGACTACCTCGCGCGGCTCTATTCGGTGTTGGCGGGCGGCGGCGCGGCAGGCGCCGGAGCCGGGGTCGCGGCGGGCGCTGCCGGCTGGGTGCCTTCGCCGCCGTTCGCCGCGGGCGACTGGGGCGCGCTCGACGCCTTGGGCGCCGCGCCCGATTCGGACTTGGCGACCGCGCGCGCGACGGGCTCGCCGCCCGGATATGTCATCGCGCAGCTTTTGACGAAGACGTCGTAGATCGGGTGCTGGATCACGTTGCGCTCGGGGCGTTCGCGAAAGATCCAGCCCGAAAAGACGCGGTACCACTGGTCGTCGCGCTGATCCTGTACCGTCAGCTGGACGAAGGCGCCGGTCTCGGGCGGATCTTCCCACGGCGCGGTCGTCTCGCAGGCGCGCAGCCGCACGATCGCACGGCCGACGCGCGCGCTGTCGCCGGGCTTCATCTCGAGATCGCGGACCAGCCCGTTGCGCTTGTTGAGCAGGCCGACGATGGCGACGCGCTCCGCCATCGGGGTCGCGCCCTCGATGCCGCCGACCTCGGCGGGCACACGCTCGGACTTGGCGATCGTCTGGACGGTGGCGCTGCCATTGCCCTTGGGCGCGCCGCGGTCGCAGCCGGCGAGCGCCGTCGCGGCGAGCAGCGCGATCAGCGCGGTCGGGATCGGGCGCGCGCGCATGCGGTTCACTCGGCGCCGGGGCGCCACGCCTCGTAATCGCCGGTCGCGGCGGCGCGGCGGCCGCCGCGTTCGAGCGCGCCCGCGGGGCGATAGGCGCCCGTGCTGCCGGTCAGGTTCGCGCTCGGGTCCTTTTCCCAGGCGCGCGGCGCGGGCAGGATGTCCGCGGGAAGCTCGTCGAAAGTGCCGTGCAGCCAGCCGTGCCATTCGGGCGGCACCCGGCTCGCGTCGTTCGATCCCTTATAGATCACCCAGCGGCGGTTACCCTTCTTGGCGCGGTGATAGGTGTTGCCGAGGCTGTCCTCGCCGACCTTCTCGCCGCTCGCCCAGCTGTTGAGGAGCGTGCCGACGGTTGCGCCGTCCCACCAAGTGAAAATCTTGCCTAAAATGCCCATGGCCGCGCGTTTACAGGCAAGGAGAGCGGTCGCGCAAGCGCCAAAGCGGCATCACACTTCCCCTTTTTCCGTTTGTCCTGAGCTTGTCGAAGGACCGTCCTTCCTTTCGACGGTGGCAAAAAAGAACAGCCCTTCGACAGGCTCAGGCCGAACGGGGAATAGTGGGTGGCTCAATCTTTCCACGTCACCGTCGCGCTTTCGTCGATGCCGAGCCGGGCCGCGGTGCCCCCCGCGAGCTCGAGCACCGCGCCCACCTCGCCGCCGCTGACCACCGGCTCCAGATTTTCGGGGATGGTGTTTTCGGCGATGCGGTCGATGCTGCCGTCGGTGCGGATGAAGATCATGTCGAGCGGGATCAGGGTGTTCTTCATCCAGAAGCTCGCATATTTGGGCTTCGCGAACGGAAACAGCATGCCGCCGCCCTCGGGCAGGCTGGTGCGGAACATCAGCCCCTTTTCCTGCTCCTCGGGCGTGCGTGCGACCTCGACGTTGAAGACATGCGCCTTGTCCGCCATCTTCACCGTCACCGCGGTCGACGAACTTTCGGCCGCGGAATCGCCGCCCGAACAGCCGGCGAGCGGCGCTACCAGCATCAGGGCAAGGGCGGGAAACAGTGCACGCATCGGCCATCCTTTCGCCGGTTGGGAGGGCCCTGCCCTAATCGCGCCCCGCTTCGTCGTCCAGCGCCGCCAGCGCCGCGTCGTCCCCCGGGCGAATCGCGAGGATGCGCCGCGCGAGCCCGAGCGAATGGCCGGCGCGCGCAAAGGCCGCGACCTGTCGCTCGCGCTTCGCCGGATCGTCGACCGCGATAGCAGCAAAGGGCCCGAAACGCCGCCGCCGCGCGAATCCCAGCGCCGAGGCGAGCGCAGCATCCTCGGCGCTCTCGACCGCGTCACCCGCATCGTCGGGGGCGATGCCGTCGACGAAAAGCTGCGCCTTGACCCGCCGCACCCCCAGCCCGCGCCGCGTCATCGCCGCGCCGCGCATCGCGGCATATTGCCGGTCGTCGACGAAACCCAGCCGCTCGGCCTTCGCGACCAGCGCCTCGCACACCGCGACCGGGTCGGCGTCGCCCTGCCATTCGGATTCGCGTATCTTTCTCGACAGATAGCGCATCAATTTGGCACGGCTGGTGGCGAATCGCACCACATAGGCCAGCGCCAGCTCGCCGAGCCGCGCTGCGTCCAGGGGTTTTCTGGCCCGGTCGGATCGCGCGCGGGAATTGACCATGCCATGTTTATGCCACAGTCGGGCCCGATTGAGAACGACCAGCGCCGCCATATCGGGCACCAATGCCTGAAAATAGGCGATTTGTTCCAACGATAAGGGATCGCGCAGCACGTATGGCCCAGAAAGATGACATGCTTGTTGCCGCGCGCCCCGCATCGCGGGATGCCGGAGCTCCTATGAACGATAGCAAGATTGACGCAGCCGACGCGCTCGTGCCGACGCCGACCGAATGCGCACAACCGCGCCGTTTTTCGGACTTCGCCACCGTCGGCGAAGCGCTCGACTATGCCGCCAGCGGCACCCGCGGGCTCAATTTCCACGACCCGCGCGGCAAGCTGGTGCGCCCCTATCCATATAGCGAGCTCAAGGCCGATTCGCTCGCCACCGCCTACCGCCTGATCGCGGCGGGGGTGAAGCCCGGCGACCGCATCGCGCTGATCGCCGAGACCGGCGCCGAATTCGCCGCGCTCTTCTTCGGCACGATCTACGCCGGCGCCTGGCCGGTGCCGCTGCCGCTGCCGACCAGCTTCGGCGGGCGCGACAGCTATGTCGGCCAGCTCGTCGTCCAGCTGACCAGCTGCGACCCGACGATGCTTTTCTTCCCGCCCGAAATCGCCGCGATGGCGGTCGAGGCGGCCGAGAAGCAGAATGTCGCGCCGATCGACTGGAGCGAATTCGCCGCGCGTCCCGCGCCGGCGGCCGATCTCCCCGAACAGAAGACCGACGAGACCTGCTATCTCCAGTACAGCAGCGGCTCGACGCGCTTCCCGCACGGCGTCGCGGTGACCCACGGCGCCCTGCTCAACAATCTCGCCGCGCATTCGCACGGCATGAACGTCCAGGACAGCGACCGCTGCATCAGCTGGCTGCCCTGGTACCACGACATGGGCCTCGTCGGCTGCCTGCTCTCGCCCGTCGCGAACCAGGTGTCGGTCGACTATCTCAAGACCGAGGATTTTGCGCGCCGTCCGCTCGCCTGGCTCGACCTGATCAGCCGCAACGCGGGCACCACGCTTAGCTATTCGCCGACCTTCGGCTACGATATCTGTTCGCGCCGCGTGTCGAGCCAGACGCATGTCGCCGACCGCTTCGACCTGTCGCGCTGGCGCGTCGCGGGCAATGGCGCCGACATGATCCGCCCCGACGTGATGCAGCATTTCGTCGACGCCTTCGCCGACGCCGGGTTCAAGGCGAGTGCCTTCCTGCCGAGCTACGGCCTCGCCGAAGCGACGCTCGCGGTCAGCATCATGCCGCCGGGCGAGGGCATCGTCGTCGAGCTGGTCGAGGAAACCGAGCTGTCGGGCGCCGCGAACGACAGCGGTCGCCCGACGCGCTACCGCGCGATCGTCAACTGCGGCAAGGCGGTCAAGGACATGACCATCGAGGTCCGCGACGAGGCGGGCAACATCCTGCCCGACCAGACCGTCGGCAAGGTGTGGTGCACCGGCCCGTCGCTGATGACCGGCTATTATCGCGACCCCGAATCGACCGCCGCCTGCATGGAGGACGGTTGGCTCGACACCGGCGATATGGGTTATTTGTCAGGTGGTTACATCTATATCGTCGGCCGCGCCAAGGACATGATCATCATCAACGGCAAGAACCACTGGCCGCAAGATATCGAGTGGGCGGTCGAGCAGCTCCCCGGCTTCAAGTCGGGCGACATCGCCGCCTTCGCGATCACCGCGCCGGGCGGCGAGGAGACGCCGGCGGTGCTCGTCCAGTGCCGCACCAGCGATGATGCCGAGCGCGCCGCGCTGCGCGAAACGATCCGCGACCGCGTCCGCGCGATCACCGGCATGAACTGCCTGATCGAGCTGATCCCGCCACGCACCTTGCCGCGCACCAGCTCGGGCAAGTTGAGCCGTTCGAAGGCGCGCGCGCAATATCTCGCCGGTGAAATACAGCCTTTCGCAATAGCAGCCTGATTTCCGTCCCGCACCGGGACGGAAAAAGCATTCGCGAACTCCCGGATAGTTACTTTCAAGTAACCCCGTTTCGCTAGACCGGTCCCGTGACCAGGGTGGCGAACGATCCGATTCCGACCGACGAGATTCCCGTGCGTGCGCTGCTCGGGCTGAACCCGCGCGACCAGGACATCGGCGACCTCAGGCAGCTGCAGCTCGCGCCGCTCAAGGGGCGCGGCAAGCTGCGCCTGCTGATGGGGCTCGGCATGACGATCGTCGCGGTGCTGACGATGCTCAGCACCATCCCCATCGCCATCGTCGGCGGCTGGGCCGCGGCGACCATCCTCTTCACCCTCTGGTCGTGGCAGGTCGTCTCGCGCCTGCCGATCGGCGAGCTCCATCATTCGGGCGCCGCCGAATTTTCGCTCTGCCACCGCCACGCCGCCTATTCGGCGATCGTCTGGGCAGCGCCCTTCTGGCTGCAGGGCCTGTCGCCCTCGCCCGACCATATATTGTCGATGTGGACCGTCGCGCTGCTGATGATGCTGACGCTGGCGATCGTCGCGCACACGCTGCCGATGGCGTGCCTGATGTTCATCGTGCCCGTCAGCCTGTCGGCCGCGGCCGCGCTGGTGGTCGCCGGCGCCCCGGCGCAGGCGGGGATCGCGGTCGCCGCGGGCGCGCTGCTCTCGGGCTTCTGCATCCGCTTCGCGCAGAGCCACGTCCGTTTCCGCCGCGCCGAGGAAGTGCTGCACGAAAAGACCGAGACCGTCAGCCTGCTGCTGCGCGAGTTCGAGGAAACCTCGGCCGATTGGCTGTGGCAGACCGACAACGCCCGCCGCCTGATCCACGTCACCCCGCGCCTCGCCTTCGCGCTCGGTTCGCCCGCCGACCAGCTCGAGGGGCTGCCCCTGCTCCAGGCGCTCTCGGGCGACGCGTGGGAGACGGGCAACTTCCCCAAGAGCCTGCACGACATGGCCGAGCGGATGAAGCGCCGCGAGAGCTTCTCGAACCTCATCGTTCCCGTGACGATCGACGGCACCCCGCGCTGGTGGGAGCTGTCGGCCTCGCCGCGGCTCGACGAGGCGGGCAAGTTCCTCGGCTTCCGCGGGGTCGGATCGGACGTCACCGAACAGCGCGCCTCGGCCGAGCAGATCGCCAAGATGGCGCGCTTCGACAATCTCACCGGCCTGCCCAACCGCCTCAGCATGAACGAGGACCTCGAGCGCGCGCTGACGCATGCGATCGAGGCCAAGACGCGCTGCGCGCTGCTGATGATCGACCTCGACCGCTTCAAGGCGGTCAACGACACGCTCGGCCATCCGGTCGGCGACAAATTGCTCGCGCAGGTCGCGGCGCGGCTGCGCAGCATGATGGAGCACAGCATGACCTGCGGGCGGCTGGGCGGCGACGAGTTCGGCGTCGTGCTCCACAATCTGCCGTCGGCCGAAGAGGCCGAGGGGCTGGCGCGCCGCATCATCGCGACGCTCAGCCGGCCCTATGTCGTCGACAACCACCAATTGTTCGTCGGCGCCAGCGTCGGTTACGCGATGGGCCCGCAGGACGGTGCGACGGTCGAGACGCTGACGCGCAACGCCGACCTCGCGCTCTACAAGTCGAAGGACAAGGGCGGCAACGTCGTCGCGGGCTATGTCGCGTCCTTGCACGCCCAGGCCGAGGAACGCCGCGTGATGGAGCAGGAACTGCGCGGCGCGCTCGATCGCCGCGAGTTCGAGCTTTATTACCAGCCCGTCGTCACCGCCAACGACGGCACGCTCAACGGTTTCGAGGCGCTGATCCGCTGGAACAACCAGAATCTCGGCAATGTGTCGCCCGGCCGCTTCATCCCGCTCGCCGAGGACAGCCGCCTGATCTCGCCGATCGGCGAATGGGTGCTGCGCACCGCGTGCCACGAGGCGATGCGCTGGCCCTCGAACCTCAAGGTCGCGGTCAACGTCTCGGCCGAACAGCTCACCGACCCCGCCTTCGCCTCGGTCGTCGTCTCGGCGCTCGCGCAGAGCGGGCTGCCGCCGCACCGGCTCGAGATCGAGGTGACCGAAAGCGTGTTCCTGCGCGACGGCGGCGGCGCGGCGCAATTGCTCGACCAGCTGATCAGCCTCGGCATCCGCCTCAGCCTCGACGATTTCGGCACCGGCTATTCGTCGCTCGGCTATCTGCGCAAGACGCAATTCTCGACGATCAAGGTCGACCGCAGCTTCGTCGTCGGCGCGGCGAAGGGCGTCACCGAATCGATCGCGATCATCCGCGCCGTGGTCGCGCTCGCCGACAGCCTCGGCATGTCGACGACCGCCGAAGGCGCCGAGAGCGAGGTCGAGGTCGAGACGATTCGCAGCCTCGGCTGCAGCAATATCCAGGGCTATTATTACGGCCGCCCGATGCCCGCGGCCGACGTGCTGACGCTCTTCCGCCCGCCCGCCGGACAGGCCGTCGCCGCTGCCTGACGCGGCGAGCCGAGCCGCTCTGTCGACGAATCGAGCGGCCTTTCAAAAGGTTCCCCGGCTCACCCCGCCAGCGATGCGATTCGTCGCGCGGCGGGTGGTTTGTTCCGCCCGCCGTGGCAGAGACACTCCAACGCTTGAACACAAGCCATCGGGGGGTCGCTTTCCATGTCAGCCAGCCGCTTTTCAGCAGCCATCGTCGCATGCGTCATGCTGCTCGCTACCGCGCTGACCGCCACCCCCGCCGCCGCCGCTTCCTACCTCCAGTGCGTTCCCTTCGCGCGCGCCGAATCGGGCGTCGAAATCCGCGGCAACGCCGGCACCTGGTGGGCGCAGGCCGCGGGTCAATATGAGCGCGGCGACGAACCGCGCGAGGGCGCCGTCATGGCCTTCGCCGGCACCCGCGCGATGCCGATCGGCCATGTCGCGGTGGTCAAGAAGATCGTCGGCGACCGCGAAATCCTGATCGACCATGCCAATTGGTCGCCGATCAACGGCCGTCGCGGCCAGATCGAACGCAACGTCCGCGTCGTCGACGTCAGCGCCGCGGGCGACTGGAGCTCGGTGCGCGTATGGTACGCCCCGATCGGCGACCTCGGCCTTCGCCCCAATCCGGTGCAGGGTTTCATCTATGCGGGTGGCACGCCGCGCAAGGCGCCGAGCTTCGAAGCCCCCGTCTGGGCGAAGAGCGACTGGAAGCCCGGCAACGGCCTCGAGCTGATCGCCGCCTCGCTCGGCCAGTAAGCCCCCGGCGCTTTGGCGCTACCTAAAGACCAACTTCATACCTATTTCTTACCAATCTGCTTGCGGGCGGATACGCCGTGCCTATGCTCGTCCCTCGAAGGGGAAGCGGCATGGCGTGGATGAAGACACTGGTTCTGATCGTCGCGGCGCTGATCGCGACCGTCGCGCACGCCAAGACCCCGGTCGAACGCCACGGCCAGCTCCGCATCGAGGGCACGCGGGTGGTCGATGCGCAGGGCGCCCCCGTGACCTTGCGCGGGATGAGCCTGTTCTGGAGCCAGTGGATCCCGCGCTATTATAACGAGGCGACCCTCCGCCGCCTGCGCGACGAGTGGGGCATCACTGTCATCCGCGCCGCGATGGCGGTCGAGCATGGCGGTTATCTGACCAACCCCGAGGCCGAGGCGGCGAAGGTCGAGGCGGTGATCGAGGCCGCGACCAAGCTCGGCCTCTATGTCATCGTCGACTGGCACGCGCACCAGCCGCACCCGGCCGAGGCCGCTGATTATTTCGGCAAGCTCGCGGCGAAATATGGCGACCGGCCGAACCTGATCTACGAAAGCTATAACGAGCCGCTGCCCGAACATGGCTGGGCAAAAGTGCTGAAGCCCTATCATGAGCGCGTACTCGCCGCGATCCGCGCGCACGATCCCGACAATATCGTCGTACTCGGCACCAGGAGCTGGAGCCAGGACGTCGACGAGGCGGCGGCCGACCCCGTCGCGGGGACCAACATCGCCTATACGCTTCACTTCTACGCCGCGAGCCACAAACAGCCCTATCGCGACAAGGCGCAGGCCGCGCTGGACCGCGGCGCCGCGCTGTTCGTCACCGAATATGGCACGACGCAGGCGAGCGGCGACGAGAGCATCGATGCCGCCGAAGCGCAAATCTGGTGGGACTGGATGGAGGCGCGCGGGATCGGCTACGCCAACTGGTCGATCGCCGACAAGGACGAGATGTCGGCGATCTTCAAACCGGGCACCGCGACCGACGGGACGTGGCGCGAGGAGGATATTACCGCGTCGGGCAAGCTGGTGCGCGCGCAGCTCCGCAAGATGGCGGGAATCGAATAGCTCCCCTCCCGCAGGCGGGAGGGGCAGCGAGACTTGCGAACTTGTTCGCTAGTCGCAGCGGGGTGGGCA
>NZ_LNSB01000063.1 GCF_001468285.1 Sphingopyxis sp. HIX
CGTCGGGGCCGGGCGTATCGGGGTCGCGGCGGCGACCTGCACCGTCGGCGGCTGGCGCGGCGGCATCGCGGCGGGCGGCGGCGGATCGGGCTGGCGGCGCACGGTGACCGCAGGCGGGGTCGCGGTGGCGGGGGGCAGCGTACCGCGCGCGCGTTCGCGTTCGCTCGGGCGGCGGCGGTCGGGCCTGGCGCTCGCCGGAGCCGGCGTCGCGGCGGGCGGCGGGGTCGCGGCGGCGACCTGCACGGGGCTGCGCGGCGGACCGAGATTGCCCGAGGGGAAGCGCCCGAAATGCGCCGCAGCGGCCTGCTGCGCCGGGTTGAGGCGGTTCATCTGGGTGAGATAGGGCAGGATATTCTGCGCGAGCTGCGGCGGCATCGTCGCGTTGACGATCTCGGTCGCCTCGCCGTTGCGGCCGGCAATCGCGAGGATCATCGCGCGCATGCGCCAGGCGCCGCGGTCCTGCGCGCGGAGCTGGCCCGCGAGCAATTGCACGCCGCGGTCGGCCTCGCCCGCGATGCCGAGCGACAGCGCATAGCGGCGGAGCGTCTCGTCATTGGGCGCGAGCGACAGCGCGAGCTGATAATCGCGCTGCGCCGCATCCTGCTGGCCGAGCAGGTCGCGCGCGAGCCCGCGGTCGGCGAGGAACAGCCGTTCGGGGGCGCCGAGCAATTGCGCCTCGCCGAAATAGTCGAGCGCGCGGGTCGGGTTTTCCATATGGACCATCGCCGAGCCCATCGCCGCCTTGACCGCGCCGTCGCGCGGGTTCGCCTGTTCGGCGCGGGTCAGGAAACCGAGCGCGGCGCGATAATCCTCGAGCTCGACCGAGGCGCGCCCCGCGTCGAGCAGCGCGGCGCCGTCGGTGCTGTTCGCGGCGATGCGCGCGAGCGCCGAGGAGAGCAGGGTGCGCGCCGCGGTGCGCTTTTCCATCGCCATGCGCGTCGCCGCGTCGGGCGGGGTGACCTGGGCCGAGGCGGCGGGCACGAGCGCGGTCGCGCCGAGCAGCAAGGCCGCGAACGCGGCGGCGCCATGCCGTACGCGTCCCGGCCCGGTGTGCGCGCCACGCGTCTTCATCGATCGCCGCATGGGCACATTCATCCCGATTTCCGGCATCCCGATTTCCGGGCCGCCATGCCCTGGCGGCGGCCTGTTACGCCCCGTTACTGGTTGTTCTGGCGGCCGAGGAAGCGCGGGATGTCGACCCCGTCCTCCTTGCCCTCTTCCTCGCCCTCGGCGGGCGCGGCGCCGCGCGACAGGCGCGACATACGCTCGAACAGCGTGCCGCCGCCAAGGCCGCGCGACGGCGCGTCCTCGGCGGGCGCGGCCGCAGGCGCCGGGTCGGCCGCCGACGGCTGCTGCTGCCACGGATCGGGGTTCGCTTCGGGCGCGTCGAGGACGAGCTCGTCGGCGGTGTCGTCGTAGGTCGCGGCGACGTCCGACAGCTCCATCGGCTCGTCGTCGTAGCGCGCCGCGGGCGGCGCGGGCTCTTCGACCGGGGCCGTATCGCCGAGCGAGAAGCCCGGCGCCGGATCGGGCTCGGCGGGCGCTTCATAGGCGGCCTGCTCGACGGGTTCCTCGACGACCGGCGCGGCGGCGGGGGCCGCGCTGCGCGCCGGGGCGAAGGAGAAGCTGCGGGTCGCGGCGGGCGCCGGTGCGGCCTCGCCGGTGCCGTCGATGCCGGTCGCGACGACCGACACGCGGATCTTGCCGTCGAGGCTGTCGTTGAAGGCGCTGCCCCAGATGATGTTGGCGTCGGGATCGACCAGCTCGCGGATGTGGTTCGCGGCTTCGTCGACTTCCATCAGGCGCATGTCCTCGCCGCCGGTGATCGAGATGATGACCCCCTTGGCGCCCGCCATCGAAACGCCGTCGAGCAAGGGGTTGGCGATCGCCTTTTGCGCAGCTTCGAGCGCGCGGCCATCGCCTTCGGCCTCGCCGGTACCCATCATCGCCTTGCCCATTTCGCGCATCACGCTGCGCACGTCGGCGAAGTCGAGGTTGATGAGGCCGGGCATGACCATCAGGTCGGTGATGCCGCGCACGCCCTGCTGCAGCACTTCGTCGGCCATGGTGAACGCTTCCTTGAAGGTCGTGTTCGGGTTGGCGACGAGGAAAAGATTCTGGTTCGGGATGACGATCAGCGTGTCGACATGGTCCTGGAGCTCGGCGATGCCGGCCTCGGCCGAGCGCATGCGCCGCGCGCCTTCGAACATGAAGGGCTTGGTCACGACGCCGACGGTCAGGATGCCGCGATCGCGCGCCGCCTTGGCGATCACCGGCGCCGCACCGGTGCCGGTGCCGCCGCCCATGCCGGCGGCGATGAAGCACATATGCGCGCCGTCGAGCGCGTCCTCGACCTGCGCGATGCTTTCCTCGGCCGCGGCGCGACCGACCTCGGGCCGCGAGCCCGCGCCCAGCCCCTGGGTGATCTGCGTCCCCAGCTGGATGCGCCGTTCGGCGGGCGAGGCGTTGAGCGCCTGCGCGTCGGTGTTGGCGACGACGAAGTCGACGCCCTCGACGCGGGCCGCGATCATGTTGGCGATGGCATTGCCGCCCGCGCCGCCGACGCCGATCACCGCGATCCGCGGCTTCAGCTCATCGACCTGCGGCGGGCCAATATTGATGCTCATCAAACAATCTCCCTGCAGCGGCGAACCTTTGCCGCTTCCTCACCTTGCGACCCACGGGCGGTGGTCCCGCCGCCCCGATATCTGTTAACGCATTGCACTATTGTGACGCCGGAATCACCCAAAAAATTAACCCTTTCGGCACTTCCACATTCAAAAACTGCTTTTCAATGCGGCCATGAGGCGGTTGATGATTCCCGTACTGCGGGGGCGATAGACGTCCTGCGCCATCATCGGCAGGTCGCGGAGGTCGACGGGGTCCGACGCCGCATATTGGACGAGCCCCGCGAGCGTCGCGAAGGCGGGTCCCGAATGCGCGTCGGGCAGCCCGATCAGCCCCTTCGGCCGGCCGACGCGCGACGCGCGGCCGAGCGCGCTCTGGGTATAATCGGCGATCCCCTTCAAATCGGCGCCGCCGCCGACGAGCACGACCTGGCGCCCAATGGGGCCGACGAAATGCAGGTCTTTCAGCGTCCTGCCGATCTCTCCCATCATCGCGTCGAGGCGCTGGCGGATGACCGAGACGAGCTGGGCGCGGTTGATGCGCGGCGATTCCGAGCCCGAGGGGGCGCCGGGTTCGAGGTCGATCACTTCGTTGTTGTCGCGCGGGCTGGCCGAGGCCGAGCCGTAGAAATGTTGGAGGCGCTGCGCCTGGCTGCGGCGGATGCCGAAGGCCGAGGCGATGTCGTCGGTGATGTCGCTGGCGCCGAAGGGCAAGGACACCATCTCGACCAGCATGCCGCCGGCGTAGAGCGAGACGGTGGTGACCGCAGCGCCGAGTTCGACGAGCGCAACGCCGAGGTCGCGTTCCTCGTCGGAGAGGCACGAGAGGCCCGCGGCGATCGGCGACGCCACGACGGCGTTCACGTCGAGATGCGCCTGGCGGACCGCGGCCTCGAGGTTCCGCACCGGGGCGCCGTCGGCCATGATGATGTGGATGTCGACGCCGAGCCGGTCGGCGTGGAGGCCGATCGGGTTCTTGACCCCGGTCAGGCCGTCGAGCGTGTAGAGCGCGGGCTGGGCGTGGAGGATCATGCGGCCCTCGGGATCGATTCCCGCGCGGCCCGCGGCGAGGAGGTCGTCGACATCCTCCTGTTCGATGCGGTGACCGCCGAGCTCGCTCTCGATCGGCGCGACGTCGCTCAGCAGGCTGCCCGCCGAGAAGGAGACCCAGACGTCGTCGATGTTGAGCCCCGCGATACGCTCGGCCTGTTCGATCGCCTCGCGCACGACATGTTCGGTCTGTTCCATGTCGGCGACATAGCCGCGCTGGACCCCGCGGCTCTCGCGCTGGCCGGTGCCGAGCACATGCAGTGCGCCGTCGGCGGTCTGCCCCGCGATGAGCGCGCACACCTTCCACGACCCGACGTCGAGCGCGGTGATGATCTTCTCGATCCGCGGCGGGGCCATGGCTCCTATCCTTCCTCGGCCGCGGTCGCGGCGGCCAGCGCGTCGGCGGCGGCACGCGCACCCTCGAGCTTGGCGGGCGCCACCTGCCCTTCGTGCGGCAAGCGTAGCACGAAACGTTCGGGGTCGCGCATGTCGAAACGCAATATACCGCGCCCGAGCAACCGGTTGGCGCCGTCCATATGCGCGAATTTGGCGAGCGCCTTCTTCGCCTCGCCCTCGCCCTCGGGCAGCGACAGCGTCTCACCGCTGCGGAAGCGGAGGTCCCAGCGGCGGTCGCCGACCCAGGTCGCGCCGGCGAGCAACTCCTTGAGGCTGCTGGCCTCGGCGAGCAGCCGGTCGAGGTCCTGCGCGCGGGTGTTAGCGCGCGGGCCGATGACGAGCGGCAGGTCGGGCATCGTCGCGATGGTGACGGGTTCGAGCACGACGCCCTTTTCGTCGATCAGCGACAGCTTACCTGAATGCTGCCAGATCGCCGCGGGGGTGCGCTCGACGATGTCGACGACGAGCGTGTCGGGCAGGCGGCGCGAGACGCGCGCATCCTTGATCCAGCCATATTTCATGAGGTCGGCGCGCACCCCTTCGAGGTCGAGCGCCGCCATCGAGCGGTCCTTCTGCGCGAGCGCGATGTCATAGACCTTCAAGCGGTCGATGCGGTCGGCGCCGACGACCTCGACCTTCTTGACCTGGAAGCCCGCGCGGCCGACCGCCTGAGCATATTCCTCCTGCACCTTCGCGGTCACGCCGGTGGCGTGCGCGGCGAGGCCGACGACCGCGAAGAGGCCGATGCCGATCGTCCAGTTGGCGACCTGCTGCAGCCGCTGCGGGCTGATCGGCAGCGCGTTGATCACGGCGTCGATGCGCGACGTCCGGATCGTCTTGCGCTTCTTGGGCGCGCGCGCCGGGCGGCGCGGGGCCGAGGTCGGCCGCTTGATCTTCTGGCTCATAATGCTTCCCCCACGATGCGTTCGACCAGTTCCGCATAGTCCATGCCGATCGCGCGTGCCTGTTCGGGCACGAGGCTGAGCGGCGTCATCCCCGGCTGTGTATTGACCTCGAGCAGGAAGATGCCCGCGAGGCCATGTTCGTCGTCCCAGCGAAAATCGGAGCGCGAGGCGCCCTTGCAGCCGAGCAGGCGGTGCGACTGGACCGCGAGGTCCCTCATGCGCTGCGCGATGTCGTCGGGGACCTCGGCCGGGCAGACATGTTCGGTCAGCCCGTCGGTATATTTGGCGTCATAATCGTAGAAGCCCGACTTCACCCGCAACTCGGTCACGCCGAGCGCCTGGTCGCCGAGCACCGCGACGGTGAGTTCGCGCCCCTTGATGAAGGGTTCGGCGAGCAGGCGGTCGAACTCCTGCCACGGGCCGACGGCGTCGCGCGCGATCGGGTTGCCGTAATTGCTGTCGTCCTTGACGATCGCGACCCCGACCGACGAGCCTTCGTTGACGGGCTTCAGCACATAGGGACGCGGCAGCGGGTCGACGGCGAACAGGCTTTCGCTGTCGACCATCGTGCCGGTGGGCATCGGAATGCCGTGCGGGACGAGCGCCTGCTTGGTCAGTTCCTTGTCGATCGCGATCACCGAGGTGACGAGCCCGCTATGGGTATATTTGAGGCCCATCAGGTCGAGCATGCCCTGCACCGTCCCGTCCTCGCCGGGGACGCCGTGCAGCGCGTTGAACACGACGTCGGGCGCGGCATCGGCGAGCCTCCGCGCGACGTCGCGGTCCATGTCGATGCGCGTGACCTTGTGCCCGCGCGATTCGAGCGCGTCGGCGACGCCGTTGCCGCTCATCAGCGACACTTCGCGCTCGGCGGACCAGCCGCCCATCAGGACGGCGACATGCCAGGGGCCGCGGCTCACTTCTTCACTCCCACGCGCTGAATTTCCCACTGCAGTTCCACACCGCTCTTTTCCTTCACGCGGCGGCGGACTTCCTCGCCGAGCGCTTCGATGTCGGCGCTGGTCGCGTCGCCGGTGTTGATGAGGAAATTGGTGTGCTTCTCGCTGACCTGCGCGCCGCCGACCGCGAAGCCGCGGCAACCGGCCTCGTCGACGAGCTGCCACGCCTTGTGGCCGTCGGGGTTCTTGAAGGTCGAGCCGCCGGTCTTCGAGCGCAGCGGCTGCGACGCTTCGCGGCTGGCGGAGATGCGGTCCATTTCGGCCTGGATCGCGGCGGGTTCG
Organism: Sphingopyxis sp. HIX; assembly: GCF_001468285.1. Taxonomy (GTDB): domain Bacteria; phylum Pseudomonadota; class Alphaproteobacteria; order Sphingomonadales; family Sphingomonadaceae; genus Sphingopyxis. The sequence goes on from NZ_LNSB01000063.1 coordinate 6,220, forward strand.
TCCCGATAGCCACGAAATGTCGCGCCGACGACTACGGCGCCTTCAGGCAACTCGCTATGGCGGTACGTATAGCCGAGGTCTTCCAAGCCAAGGAATTTGCGCTGTCCCGACCGCAGGACGATCTCACAATCAATCAGAATGTCTTTCACCTCGCGCCCGTAAGCACCGCCATTCATCCGGACGAAGCCGCCAACGGTGCCGGGGATCGAGCGGAGGAACTCGAGGCCGCCCACACCGGCATCCCGTGCCGTGGAAGAGACCAAGATGCCAGATGCCCCGCCCCCACAGCGAAGCGTCGTTCCGTCAAGAACTTCAACCTTGGCGAAGGCCTTGCCGAGGCGGACGACCACGCCGGGGAAACCGCCGTCGCGGACGATGAGGTTCGAGCCGAGACCGAGCGCCATCACCGGGATCGCGGGGTCGAGATCGCGGAGGAAGGTGGCGAGGTCGTCGGCGTCCTTGGGCTCGAACAGCCAGTCGGCGGGACCGCCCGACTTGAACCAGACGAGCGGCGCCAGCGGCGCCTGGGCCGTCAGCTTGCCGCGCACGGCCGGGAGGGTGGCGGTCGCGGTCATCCGCGCCCTTCCACCGCACTCGCCAGGCCCGCCGCCGTCTTGGTGATGTCGCCCGCGCCGAGGCAGATGATCTTGTCGCCCGCGCCGAGCGTGCCGAGGCCGATCGCGCCGGCGATCGTCGCGGCGAGCGCGTCGGCGTCGGTCACGGTCGCGGCGTGGCGGTGGCCGCGGTCGCGCAGCCCCTGGACGAGCGCCTCCGAGGTCACGCCGTCGATCGGCGCCTCGCCCGCGGTGTAGACGGGGAGCGCAAGCACCATGTCGGCGTCGTTAAACGCCTGCTGGAAATCGTCCATATGGTCGCGAAGCCGCGTGAAGCGGTGCGGCTGGACCACCGCGACGACGCGCCCGGCGCCGACGCCCTCGCGCGCCGCCGACAGGACGGCGCGGATTTCGACGGGGTGATGCGCGTAATCGTCGATGACGGTCACGCTCCCCTCTCCTACCGCGATCTCGCCGACCTTGGTGAAGCGGCGCTTGACCCCGGCGAAGCCGTTGAAGCCCGAGGCGATCTTTTCGTCGGTCACGCCCATGTGGAGCGCCACCGCGATCGCGGCGAGCGCATTCTGAACATTGTGGCGGCCCGACATCGGCAGGTGGATGCCCTCGATCGTGCGGCTGTTGCCGTCGCGGTCGCGCACCACGACGTCGAAGCGGTTGCCGTCGGGGCCCGGCGTCACATTGGTGCCGCGCACGTCAGCCTGCGCGGAGAAGCCATAGGTGACGATCCGCCGGTCGCGGATGCGCGGGATGATCGCCTGCACCTCGGGATGGTCGAGGCAGAGCATCGCGGCGCCGTAAAAGGGGACATTCTCGATAAACTCGACGAAGGCGTCCTTGATCGCGTCGAAGCTGCCATAATGGTCGAGATGTTCGGGATCGATGTTGGTGACGACGGCGATCGTGCCGTCGAGGCGGAGGAAGCTGCCGTCGCTCTCGTCGGCCTCGACCACCATCCAGTCCGACGCGCCGAGACGCGCGTTCGAGCCATAATTGTTGATGATGCCGCCGTTGATGACGGTCGGGTCGATCCCGCCCGCGTCGAGCAAGGCCGCGACGAGGCTGGTCGTCGTCGTCTTGCCGTGCGTGCCGGCGATGGCGACGGTCGATTTGAGGCGCATCAGCTCGGCGAGCATTTCGGCGCGGCGGACGATGGGGATGCGGCCGGCGAGCGCGGCTTCGACCTCGGGGTTGCCGCGCTTGACCGCGGTCGAGGTGACGACCACCGCGACGCCGTCGACGTTCGACGCCGCATGGCCGATGCTGACCTTGATCCCGCGCTTGCGCAGGCCCTCGATCACATAGCCGTCGGCGATGTCGCTGCCCTGCACCCGATAGCCGAGATTGTGCATCACCTCGGCGATGCCCGACATGCCGATGCCGCCGATGCCGATGAAATGGATGGTGCCGATGTCGGTCGCGACGCCGCGCATCATTTATCTCCCGAACGGGTGGCGGCGACGCCCGCGGCGACCGCGGCGCTGCGCGATTTCGAACCGACGCGGATGACGTCCATCATCGGCGGCGCGGCGAGCGATTCGACGAGGTCGGCGAGGTCGCGCGTGGCGTCGGGCAGGCCGCAGCTGGCGGCGCGCGCCGCGGCTTCCTCGAGCGCGCCGGGTTCGAGCGCCATGCGCTGGATCTGCTTGGCGAGCGCCGCGGGGGTGAAGTCGGGCTGCGCGAAGGAGACCGCGCCGCCCGCCTCGACGAGGTCGGCGACATTATAGGTCTGATGATTGTCCATCGCGTGCGGATAGGGAATGAACACCGCGGGACGGCCGGCGCAGGCGAGTTCGGCGACGGTCGAGGCGCCCGCGCGCGCGATCACCAGATGCGCCCAGCGCATGCGATCGGGGATATCGGCGAAATAGGGCGCGCATTCGGCCGCGACACCGAGTTCGGCATATTTGGCGCGCACGCCCTCGAGGTCGGCCTCGCGCGCCTGCTGCACGATCTGCAGCCGGTCGAGCAAAGCGCGCGGCAGCATCGCGATGGCGGCGGGGACGACTTCGCTGAGCGCCGTGGCGCCGAGGCTGCCGCCCACGACGAGGAGGCGGAGGATGCCGTCCTCGGGGAGCGGCGGATAGCCTTCCTCGCGGATCGCGATGACTTCCTCGCGCACCGGGTTGCCGGTGAGGTGGCGCTTCGCCTCGCAGCCGGCGGGGAAGCGGTGGATGTTGCGATAGGCGACGGCGATGGCGTTGACGCGCCCGGCCATCAGCCGGTTGGTGCGGCCGAGCACGGCGTTCTGCTCGTGGATCACGCTGGGGCGCCTGGTCGCCTTCGCGGCGAGCAGGCTGGGGAGCGAGGGATAGCCGCCGAAACCGACGACGACCGCGGGATCGAAGTCGTCGATCAGGTCGATCGCCATGCGGCGCCCCTTGCGGATCGCGAGCGCGGCCTTGACCCAGCCGATCGGGCCGCCCGCGACGCGGCCCGCGGGCAGGACATGCGCCTCGAGCTCGTCGGGCTTGCCCGGGATGTTGAGCCCGCGGTCGTCGCTGACCAGCGCCACGCGGTGGCCGCGCGCGATCAGCTCGCCCGCAAGGGCGTAGGCGGGCAGCATATGTCCCCCCGTCCCGCCGGCGGCGAGAAGGAAGTGGCGGGTTGCGGTCATTTCTTGTTCCAGTTGCGGGTGAGCGACACCCGCGCGGCATAGGGGTTCCGCCGGGTCAGCGACAAGAGCAAACCCATGCCGATCGACAGCGCGATCATCGACGACCCGCCGTAGCTGATGAAAGGCAAGGTCATGCCCTTCGACGGGAAGAGCTGGGTGTTCACCGCCATGTTGATGATCGCCTGACCCCCGAATTGCGCGACGAGGCCGGCGACGGCGAGGATCAGGAAGCTGTCCTCCTCGTCGAGCAGGCGGACGAGGACGCGCACGATGATCGCGAGATAGAGGATCGCGATCGCCATGCAGGCGATCATCCCGAACTCCTCGCCGATGACCGAGAAGATGTAATCGGTGTGCGCCTCGGGCAGCTGGAACTTGGCGAGGCCCGCGCCGGGGCCGGTGCCGATGAGGCCGCCCGCGGTGAGCGTCGCATGCGCCTTGTCGACCTGGAAGCTGTCGCCCTCGGCGAAGAGCCAGATGTTGATGCGCTGCTGCGCGACCGGGTAGAAGAAATAGGCGAGGACGATACCCGCGAGCCCGCCGCCCGCGAGCATGCCCATGATCCGCATCGACAGGCCGGCGACGAGCACGAGCACCAACAAGGTCGCGACGAAGATGATCGTCTGGCCGAGGTCGGGCTGGCCCATCAGCAGCAGCGCGATGATGCCGGTGAGGACGAAGGCGAGCGGCACGACGGGCAGGCTCTGGTCGTGGAGGCGGAGCGAGAGGATCCAGGCGAGCGACACCGCGAAGAAGGGTTTCAGAAACTCCGACGGCTGGAGGCGGAAGACGCCGCTGCCGAGCCAGCGCTGCGCGCCGTTCACCTCGGTGCCGATCAAGGGCACGAGGAAGAGCAGGACCATGAAGATAATGGTGCCGTAGATGGCGAAGCGCCGCGCCTGCGCCTTGGGCAGCATCGACACGCCGAGCATCACGGGCACGCCGAGGATCACCCACATCAGCTGGCGATAGAAATAATAGAGCGGGTCGAGGCTGGCGGTCGAGGTCGACAGCTTCTGCGCCGCGACGGGCGACGCGGCGGTGACCGCGACGAGGCCGATCGCGATGAGCATCGACACGAGCAGCAGCAGCACGCGGTCGATTTCCCAGAACCACAGGCCGAGCGGCGTGCGGTCGGCGCGGCTGAGCCGCGGCCCGCGCCGCTTCACCGTGCGCGTGGTGCTGGCGATGACCGGCTTTTCCCCCGTCGCGTCCATATTGTCGAAACCCCCGCTCATGCCCCGAATGCCCTGACGATGCTGCGGAAGCGGTCGCCGCGTTCCTCATAGCTTTTGAACTGGTCGAACGACGCGCAGGCGGGCGACAGCAGCACGATGTCGCCGGGCTCCGCCACCGCCGCGGCGCGCGCGACCGCGGTCGCGAGGTCGCCCGAGCGGTCGACGGGGATCGCGTCGCCGATCTCGGCCGCGAAGGCCTCCATCGCCTCGCCGATCAGATAGGCGCGCTTGACGTGGCCGAACCAGGGCGCGCAGGCCGAGAGGCCGTCGCCCTTTGCCTGTCCCCCGGCGATCCAGTGGAGGCGCTGGTCCGGCGCCGGCGGAAAGGCCGCCAGCGCCGGTGCAGCGGAAGCCGCGTTGGTCGCCTTGCTGTCGTTGTACCAGCGGACGCCCGCGACTTCGCCGACCCATTCCATGCGATGCGGCAACGCGCTGTACGTCGCGAGCCCCCGCTCGATCTGCTCGTCGTTCAGCCCCAGCACGCGGCAAACCGCGATCGCGCAGACGGCGTTCTGCGCATTGTGCGGGCCCTGCAGCGCGGGCCAGCGCGCCTGGTCGGCGGGATCGATATCCTTTGCCGAGACGCGGTGGAGGCGGTGGTTGATACGGCCCGCGATCATCTTCGACGGATCGTCGTCGGTGGCGACGATCGCGACCTGGTCGCGGTGCTGGAGCGAGAAGAGCCGCGCCTTCGAGGCGGCATAGCCCGCGAAACCGTCGTAGCGGTCGAGATGGTCGGGGGTGATGTTGGTGAGCACCGCGATATCGCAGGCGAGGCTGTGCGAGAGGTCGATCTGGTAGCTCGACAGTTCGAGGACGTAGACGCCCCCTTCCGGAAGCGGGTCGCGCGACAGGACCGGCAGGCCGATATTGCCGCCCATCAAGGCGGGGATGCCCGCGCTTTCGAGCATGTGGGTGACGAGCGCGGTGACGGTCGACTTGCCGTTGGTGCCGGTGATGCCGACGACCTTGTGCGGCGGCAGGTCGTGGCGCGCCTCCGCGAAGAGCTCGACGTCGCCGATGATCGGCACATGCGCCTCGCGCGCGTGCGCGGCGATCGGGTGGCGGTTGAGCGGCACGCCGGGCGAGACGACGACGCCCGCGAAACCGATGAGGTCGATGTCGAGCGGGTTGCCGATGTCGGCACCGAGCGCCATCGCCTCGTCGCGCGCTTCCTCCTTGTCGTCCCAGGCGGTGACGCCCGCGCCGCTGGCGACGAGCGCCTCGACGCTCGCGAGCCCCGAGCGCGCCAGCCCCAGCACCGCGTAGCGGCGACCGGCAAAGGCGCGGCTGACGATCACCGCAGCTTCAGCGTCGCGAGCCCTGCCAGCGCGAGCACGATCGAGACGATCCAGAAGCGGATCACGACCGTGGATTCGGGCCAGCCGAGCTGCTCGAAATGATGGTGGATGGGCGCCATGCGGAAGACGCGCTTGCCGGTGCGCTTGTACCAGAAGACCTGGATGATCACCGACAGCGCCTCGACCACGAACAGCCCGCCGACGAGGACGAGGACGAGTTCATGCTGCGCGGTGACGGCCATGGTGGCGAGCGCGCCGCCCAAGGCGAGGCTGCCGGTGTCGCCCATGAACACCGCCGCGGGGGGCGCGTTGAACCACAGGAAGGCGAGGCAGGCGCCGATGATCGCCGCGGCGAAGATCGCGAGCTCGCCCGCGCCGGGAACATGCGGAATGCCGAGATATTCGGCGAATTTCACGTTGCCCGAGAGATAGACGATGACGAGGAAGGTCAGGCTGGCGATGATCACGGGGAAAGTCGCGAGCCCGTCGAGCCCGTCGGTGAGGTTCACCGCATTGCCGAAACCGACGATCATCACCATCGCGAAGACATAATAGAGCGGCCCGAGTTCGAGCACGATCCCGCTGAAGAAGGGCAGGTACAGGTCGGTGCCGGTGCGCGAGACGATCAGGGTCACCGCGACGCCCGCGATGATGAACTCGATCAGCAGGCGGATGCGGCCCGGAATGCCGCGGTGGCTGGCCTTGGTGACCTTGTCGAGGTCGTCGAGGAAGCCGACCACGGCGAAACCGCCGGTGACGAACAGGCACGCCCAGACGAAGCGGTTCGAGAGGTCCATCCAGAGCAGGGCCGAGATCATCAGCGAGATGAGGATCATCAGCCCGCCCATCGTCGGCGTACCCTTTTTCGCGAGATGGCTCTGCGGGCCGTCGTCGCGGATCGGCTGGCCCTTGCCCTGCCGCATGCGCAGCATCAGGATGAAGCGCGGCCCGATCCACAGGCCGATGATCAGCGCGGTCGCGACCGCGGCGCCCGAGCGGAAGCTCAGATAGCGGATGAGGTTCAGGACCCCCGGAAAGCCAAGCCATTCCGCCAGCCAGTATAACATCAGTAATCCCCGTTGGTCAGCGCCGTCACCAGATGCGACAGGCCAACGCTGTTCGATCCCTTGACCAGCACGGCGTCGCCGGCGCGGATCAAGTCCTTCAGCCGCGCTTTGGCGGTCTGATGGTCGGGCACATGCGCGAAATCGATACGCCCCTCAAGCGCTTTGGCGAGCGGCGCCATCTCCGCGCCGACGAGCAAGGCGAAATGCACGCCTGCTGCGACGAGCGGAGCCGCGAGGCCCGCATGATAGGCCTCGCCGCCGGGGCCGAGCTCCTTCATCGCGCCGAGAATCGCCACTTTGCGTGTCCCGGATTCGGTGCCGAGCTGGCCGATCGTCGCCGCCATCGAGGCGGGGTTGGCGTTGTAGCTTTCGTCGATCAGCAGGATATGGCCGCCGGGAAGCGCCAGCTGGTGGCGCGCGCCGCGCCCGGCGAGCCCCGCCATCTCGGCGAAGGCGAGCCCCGCGGCGGGCAGGTCGCCGCCGACGGCCTTCACCGCGGCGAGCACCGCCATCGCGTTCGACACCCAATGCGCGCCCGCCTGCGCGATGGTGAAGCAGAGCAAGGCGTCCTGCACCTGCGCGGTGACGAGCGAGCCGCCGCGTCCGTCGGAGAGCCAGTCGACCGCGCGCACATCGGCGCCCGCGCCGAGCCCGAAGCTGACGACATGCGCCGCGTGCTTCTCGGCCTTCGCGCGAAGCCGGTCGTAATGCGGGCTGTCGAAGGGGACGATCGCGGTGCCGCCGGGCTCGAGCCCCTCGAAAATCTCGCCCTTGGCGTCGGCGATCGCCTCTTCGCTGCCGAAGAATTCCATGTGCGCGGGGGCGATGGTGGTGACGATGGCGACGTGGGGGCGGACCATGCGGGTCAGCGCGGCGAGCTCGCCCGCGTGGTTCATCCCCATTTCGAATACGCCATAATCGGCGGTCGAGGGCATGCGCGCGAGGCTCAAGGGCACGCCGACATGGTTGTTGTAGCTCTTGACCGAGCGATGCGCCTTGCCGGGGCGGAAGCGGTCGAGCGCGGCGAAGAGCGCTTCCTTGGTCCCGGTCTTGCCCGCCGAGCCGGTGACGCCGATGATGCGGCCGTGGCAGCGGACACGCGATGCGAAACCGAGCGCGTTGAGCGCGATGGCGCTGTCGGCGACGCGGACGTGCGGATGATCGATGGCGGTTTCGCAGACGATGCCCGACGCGCCCGCGGCGATCGCCTTGTCGATGAACTTGTGGCCGTCGGTCGCCTCGCCCTTCATCGCGATGAAGAGATCGCCCTTCCCCACCTCGCGCGAGTCGAAGGCGACGCCGTGGACGGTGAAGTCGGCGCTGGCGGTGCCGTTGGTCGCAGCAGCGATGGCGCGCGCGGTCCAGAGCGGGTTCATGCCGCCGCCTCGCGCGCGACGGTCACGTCGTCGAAGGGGATCACGCGCATTTCGTCGCCGCGGCCGACGATCTGGCCCTGTTCGTGGCCCTTGCCCGCGATGCAGACGATATCCTCGGCGCGCGCTTCGGCAATCGCAGCGGCGATGGCGGCGCGGCGGTCGCCGATGACCTGTGCTCCGGGGGCGCCCGCGGCGATGGCGGCGCGGATGTCGGCGGGGTCTTCGCCGCGCGGATTGTCGTCGGTGATGATCGCGATGTCGGCCTTGGCCGCGGCGACCTTGCCCATTTCGGGGCGCTTGTCCGTGTCGCGGTCGCCGCCCGCGCCGAAGACGAGGATCAGCCGGCCCGCGGCATGCGGGCGCAGCGCGTCGAGCGCCGCTTCGATGGCGTCGGGGGTGTGGGCATAATCGACATAGACCGGCGCGCCGGCCTTGGTGATCGCCGCGCGCTCGAGGCGGCCGCGCACGGGCTGGAGGCGGCCGAGGTTGGCGAGCGTCTGGCCGACATCGCCGCCGGTCGCGACGACGAGCCCCGCGGCGACGAGCGCATTGGCGACCTGATAGGCGCCGATCAGCGGCAACGTCACCTTCTGCGCGAGCGGGCCCGCCTGGATCAGCAGCGACTGGCCGAGCTGCGTCGGTTCGCGGCTGACGAGGCGGAGGTCCGCGCCATGCTGGCCGACGGTCAGGATGCGGAGGCCGCGCTGCTTCGCCTCATGCTCGGCGGCGGGCGACCAGATGTCGTCGTTCCAGATCACCACCGCGCCGGCGGGGTCGACGACCTCGCGGAACAGCCGCATCTTCGCCGCCATATAGCTGTCCATGTCGCCATGATAGTCGAGATGGTCGTGGCTTAGATTGGTGAAGGCGGCGGCCTTCACCGGCAGCCCCTCGGTGCGATACTGGTCGAGGCCGTGGCTCGACGCCTCGAACGCCGCGTGCGTTACGCCCTCGGCGGCGAGGCCCGACATGTTCGAGAGGAAAGTCACGATATCGGGGGTGGTGAGCCCGGTGACGACGCGGTCGTCGCCGGTGGTGACGCCCAAGGTGCCGATCGACGCGGCGTGGAAGCCCGCCATGCGCCACAGCTGGCGGGTCATCTCGACGGTCGAGGTCTTGCCGTTGGTGCCCGTGACGGCGACGCAGGTGGCGGGGAATTTGTGGAAGAAGCGCGCGGCGATGTGCGCGAAGGCGCGGCGCGGGTTGGCGTCGGCGATATGGACCGCACCCTCAACCTTGGCCTCGGGCCGCGCGACGATGGCGATGGCACCGGCTTGAATCGCGGCGGCGATGAAATCCTCGCCGTTGAATTTCTCGCCCACGAAAGCACCGAAGATCGTGCCCGGCGCGACCTTGCGATGGTCGATCGCGAGGCCGGTGACGACGGGGTCGGCGCCCTGCAGGTCCTGATTTTCAAGCAGCGCCGCCAGACGCATTATTCGCTTTCCCCGTTTTTCCAGAGCAGCGGGGTCAGTTCGGACACGTCGACGTCGCGGCTTTCGTCGGGGAAGACCCCGAGCATCGGGCCCGCGCGCATCACCACTTTCTTGACCACCGGCGCAGCGGTCCAGCCCGCGGTGCGCTGGCCCGAGCTATAGGCATTGCCCTTGGGCTCGTCGACCATGACCACGACGACATAGCGCGGATTGTCCATCGGGAAGGCGGCGGCGAAGGTCGCGACCACCGAGCTGCGGTTGTAACCGCCGATGCCGGGCTTTTCGGCGCTGCCGGTCTTGCCGCCGACGCGGAAACCCGGGGCGTTGGCCTGCTTGCCGGTGCCGTCGGAGACGATCAGGCGGAGCAGCTGGCGCATGCGCGCGCTGGTCGCGGCCTTGAACACGCGGCGGCCCTGGGGCGGCGCCTTGTCGCCGAGCTTGAGCATCGTCGCGGGGCGATAGATGCCGCCGTTGACCAGCGCGGCATAGGCGTTGGCGAGGTGCAGCGGGGTCACCGCGATGCCATGGCCATAGCTGGTCGTCATCGTGGTCAGCCGGCCCCAGTCCTTGGGCCAGAGCGGGAAGGCGCGCTCCTTCATCTCGATGTCGGGGCGGCGGTCGAAGTGCAGCTCGCGGTAGAGATGCTCGAGCTTTTCCTTGCCGAGCTCGTCGGCGATGCGCGCGGTGACGATGTTCGAGCTGTGGATCAAGGTCTCGGGCACGTTCAGCCAGCGCCGCGAGGGGTGGCTGTCGCGGATGCGGAACCCCGCGATCGCGAGCGGCTCGGTCGCGTCGTAGCGGCGCGCCATGCTGGTCACCGAGCCATTGTCGATGGCGGCGGCGATCGAGAGCGGCTTGAAGGTCGAGCCGAGCTCGTAGAGATTATAGGTCACCGCGTTGCGGCGCGTCGCGGGGTCGCTGCCGGTCAGCTTGTTCGGGTTGAAGGTCGGCAGCGAGGTCATCGCCATGACTTCGCCGCTGTGGACGTCGAGGATGATCCCCGCGCCGCCGATCGCCTCGAGATTGGTGACTGCCGAGCCGAGCTCGCTTTCGAGCACGCCCTGCACGCGCGCGTCGATCGACAGCTGGAGCGGCTGGCCGCGCGTCGCGGGATTGGTCAGCCGGTCGTTGAAGGCCCCCTCCATGCCGGTGACGCCCTGCCCCTCGGCATTGAGGAAGCCGAGCGTGTGCGCGGCGAGCGAGGTCTGCGGATAGAGCCGCTCCTTCTCGCGCGGGAAGTCGAAGCCGATCTCGCCGATCGCGTTCACCGCCGCGACCTGGTCGGGCAGCGCGCGGCGGCGGATATAGGTGGCGCGCGGGCCATTGAGCTTCGCCAGGAACTCCTCGCGCGGGGTGTCGGGGAAGATCTTGACCAGCTCGTCGGCGAGATATTGGCGGTTGTTGAGCAGCTTCGAGGGCACGACGCGGATCGAATAGCCGTCGATCGTGCGCGCGAGCGGCACGCCGTTGCGGTCGACGATGTCGGCGCGCGCGGGGACGAAGGCGCCCGACGCGGCGCGCTGCGGCCCGGTGTCGAAGGCGACGAACCACAGGAGGCGCAGCGACACGAGGAAGATCGCCGCCATGAACAGCAGCATCAGGATCATCAGCCGCTGCTGCGCGGTCAGCAGCAGTTGCTGCCGGACCCCGGCGGTACGGACGCGCGTCGGACGGACGACTACCGTGTTCATCGGGTCTTGCTATCCCCTGCTTCGGCGGCGGCGGCGCGCTTGAGATCGGCGAGCGTCGCCTCGGAAAGGAGCTGGTCCTCGATCATCTTCAATTGCTCGCGGCGGCGCGTCGGCGCCATGCGCGGGGCGACGTCGGACTGGACCGCGGCGACCTTGACCGGCGCGGGCTTCGCCGCGGCGGCGGGGGCGTCGGTGGTGGCCGCGGGCTTGGCCTTGTCGGGGATCGCGACGGGCGAGACCATCGCCATCAGCACCGGCGCGACCTCGTTGGCGCCGCGCGCGCGGGGGACGCGGCCGAGCGAGGCGAGCTGGCGCTCGTTCTCGAGATACTGGCTGGCCGAGGGGGCCGAATAGCCGAAGGTATCGGCATTCCACTGCTCGAGCTGGCGCATCGAGGCGCGCACCGCGAGTTCGGATTCGAGGTAGCGGATATTGCTTTCGGTGCGGTCGATCTGCTGGTTGATGCGCGCGAGTTCGCTGCGCGTCGCCGCGACCTTCAGCGACACCGGATAGAGCATCATCGCAAAGATGAGCACCAAGAGGACCAGGCCGATCCCCTGAAGCTTGCGCGCGGCCATCAGCATGACAGGGCCTCCTTTGTCGTCGGACTCTCGGACCAGGCGGGGGCGTCGGTGCGCACCGCGCTGCGAAGCGTCGCCGAGCGCGCGCGCGGGTTGCGCGCTTCCTCGGCCTTGCCCGGGCGCACCTTGCGCGCCGGGGTCAGGAAAGTTGCGGCCCGCGCCGGAGGGGCTAGCGCGGGCCGGTGGCGCGAAGCGCGGACATCGCCACCGCTGCGTTCGCGCAGGAAATTCTTCACGATGCGATCCTCGGTGCTGTGGAAGGACACGACCGCGAGCCGGCCGCCGGGGCGGAGCAGCCGTTCGGCGGCGTCGAGCCCCGCGGCGAGTTCGTCGAGCTCGCCGTTGATGTGAATGCGAATGGCTTGAAAACTGCGGGTCGCGGGATCCTTGGGCGCGCCCGGCGGGTGGCGCAGCGCCTTGCGGATGGTGGTCGCGAGCTCGGCGGTGCGCATGAAGGGCCGGTCGGCGACGATCGCGCGCGCGACGCGGCGCGACTGGCGCTCGTCGCCATAATGGAAAAGCACGTCGGCGATCTCGACCTCGTCGGCGCGGTTGATCCAGTCGGCGGCGGTCTCGCCGTCCTGCGACATCGTCATGTTCAACGGGCCGTCGTTCTGGAACGAGAAGCCGCGCTCGGCGCGGTCGAGCTGCATCGACGAGACGCCGATGTCGAAGACGATGCCGTCGACTGCGGCGATACCGCGCTCGGCGAGCAGCCGGTCGATCTCGCCGAAGCGGCCGTGGATCAGCGTGAGCCTGCCGCCGGCCTCGGCGACGAGCGCCTGGCCCTCGGCGATCGCGTCGGGGTCGCGGTCGCAGGCGACGACGTTGGCCTCGGCAGCGAGCAAGGCGCGGGTATAGCCGCCGGCGCCGAAGGTCGCGTCGACATGGGTTTCGCCGGGCGCGATGGCGAGCGCCGCGACGACCTCGTCGCGGAGGACGGGGTCATGGCGCGGGTCGCGAGAAAGGTCGGTCATTTGCGCCCCTTCCCCTTGTTGGCGTCCCAGGCGGCGGCGACGCGGCGGAGGCGCGGGTCGGCCTCGTCGCACTGCGCGATGAAGGGCAGCCACCAGATTTCGAAGCGGCGCCCGGCGCCGACGAAGGCGCAGGCGCCGCCGTCGAAGGCGAGCTCGGCCTCGTCGAAAGGATTGTCGCGGTGCGAGAAGGTCGGCAGGAAGCGGCCGCTGTCGTCGAGCGTATAGGGCTTGGTGAAGTCGTAGCGCGCCTTGTAGGCGGCATCCTCGGCGAAATCGCCGCCGCGGCCTTCGACGACCTGGCGGCCGTGCTCGATCTCGTCGGCGAGGCGGTCGAACTGGTCCTGGCCATAGGCGACGAGGCAGGGCAGCACCTCGTGATAGCCGACCCAGAGCACGCGCTGATTTTCCGCATTGAGGGGCACATTGTTGCGGAATTCCGAAGGGACGGCGATGCGCCCCTTGCCATCGATCGCGGCGAATTCGGTGCCCGAATAATTGCCGGGCGTCACAACCGCCATCGATCCGCCCCCTTCCTGACACCCCGGGCAAAACTTCCCCGATCCCGGAATCGCGAAATTCCGAATCCAACGGCTCAGGCGGAGATTGCCCCTCTCCGATTCCTGCCTATCAGCAAGCCGCTGGGGAGAAAAGGGGAAAATTCGGGCTGAAGCGGGGAAATCTTGCACGTAGACGGGGTGAAATCGGGCGAAGGCGGTCGAAAGGGTCGCACGCGCACGCACGCGCCCCGCCGCGACGAAGCTGTGGAAAAGTGCCGAAGTTTTTGAAGAAGCCCGGATTAGCGCGGTTTTTGGGCGATCCAGACGGGCTGGAGGAGCGGCGCGTGATAGGCCGGGCCGTCGAGGCGGGCGCCGATCCATTCGATCGTGTCGGCGCGGCGCAGATGCGGCAGGTCGCCGACGAGCGGTTGCCAGAGCGGGGCGAAGAGCAGGTCGGCGTCGCCGACCAGCCACGCCTCGCCCGCGCCGACTCGGCAGTGGAGGATTTGTGCGCCGGCTTGCGGCGTGCAGCCCGGCGGCTGCGCCTCGAAGCGCCCGGCGCTGAACAGGCGCAGGCGGCGGCCGTCGACGTCCACTGCCTGCGCCGCGGTCTCGCCCGCGGGCGCGGCGCCCAGCGTGATGCCCCAATGGTCAAGCAAAGGGGTGAGCAGGCTGGTGACCGGCGGGTTGCGGCTGTCGCCCGTCGGATGCGGTGCGGGCCAGCCCGACAGCGCGTCGGCGAGGATCACCGCGCGCCCGCCGCCGCGCACGAAGGCGTCGATCGCGACCAGATCCTGCGGCGCCAGCGCGCGCGGGTGCGCGAGCAGCAGCACCGCCCCCGCGGGCGGGACATGATCGGCGAGGCTGTCGACGAGCGCGATGCGATGGGTTTGTTCGAGGCGGACGAGCGCCGGGTCGTCGGCGGCGCCGCGCCGGAGCATCGCCGACAGGCCGCCCTCCCCCGCCCAGCGCAGCGGCAGGCCGCTGAGCATCGTCACCGGGGTTTCGGACACGGGTTCCTCATAGAGCGCAGCGAGCGCGGCGTGGCCGGCGGCGAACCAGAGGATAGCGGCGAGCTTGGCGATGAGCGCCTTGGCGACGAGGCGCCTGGCCGCGCGCTGGACGATCCAGTCGGCGAGCGCAGCGGCGGCGAGGCCTGCGAGCGCCGTGACGACCACTTGTGCCCACGGCCAGATGTCCGCGAGGGCGAGGCTCAGCAGGCCCTGCCCCGCCAACAGCGTCGCCAGCGTGGCCAGATTGGCGCGGATGCGCTCGCCAAGCGCATCGGCGCGGCCGAGCCAGGCGAGTGGCAGCAGCGCGGCGAAGAGCCAGGGAATCACCAGCGCCGGATCGATGCGCCCGAGCAGCATCTGCCCGCCGAGCAGCCACGCCAGCGCCAGCGCGAGCAGCGCGGCGCCGAGCGGGCGCCAGAGCCTCGCCAAACGCGTCGGCCTCACTGGCCGGTCTTGTTCCGCGCGCGCTGGAGTTCGGGGTCGGGTTCGAGGTCGGGGACCTTCGCCGTGGTCGGCGGCAGCGGCACCGCCTTGGCGGGTGCGTTGACCGTCGCGGCGGCGGGGGTCTGGCCGTCGGTCGGGGTGGTCACCGGCTGGACCCCGAGTTCCTCGAGCGGCGCGCCGGTGCCCGCGTCGGCCTGTCCCGCCGCGGCGGCATTGGCGGTCGCGGCGGCCTCGCCCGCGACCTGCTCGCGCGCGCGGTCGCCGATCAGCCCGGCGAGCCCGACGAGCAGCAGCACCGCCATCACCCCGGCGATGCCGATCTGCAGCCGCCGCATCGAATCGCTCGGCCCCCACGCCTCGGGCGGGGGGGCGGAGGTCGGGGGTTTCTTCATGTTCATGCCGCCAGCCCCTTCGATGCGAGCCATTCGGGATTGTAGAGCGTCGAGAGATAGCGAAAGCCGCTGTCGCAGAGGATCGTCGCGATGCGCTTCCCGGGGCCGAGCTGGCGCGCGAGCGCCATCGCGCCCGCGACGTTGATCCCCGACGACAGGCCGAGGCACAGCCCCTCCTCGTCGAGCAATTGCCGCACGACGTCGAGGCCCTCGGCGTCGGAGATGCGGAACTGCGTGTCGATCGGCGCGCCTTCGAGATTGGCGGTGATGCGGTTCTGGCCGATCCCCTCGGCGACGCTCGATCCCTCGGGCTTCAGTTCGCCGCACTGGTAATAATTATAGAGGCCGGCGCCGTGCGGGTCGGTGAGCGCGACGGTGATCGTCTCGTCCTTGGCTTTCAGCCCGAGCCCGGTGCCGGCGATCGTGCCGCCGGTGCCCGCGGCGCAGGTGAAACCGTCGATGCGGCCGTCCATCTGCTCCCAGATCTCCTCGGCGGTGCCGAAGATATGCGCCTTGCGGTTGGCGATATTGTCGAACTGGTTCGCCCAGATCGCATTGTCGGTCTCCTCGGCGATGCGGCGCGAGGTGTGGACGAAATGGCCGGGGTTGGCGAAGGGCGCGGGCGGCACGAGCACCAGCTCGGCGCCCAAGGCGCGGATCGTCGCCATCTTCTCGGCGCTCTGGTTGTCGGGCATGACGATGATCGTCTTGTAGCCGAGCGCGTTGGCGACGAGCGCGAGGCCGATGCCGGTGTTGCCCGCGGTACCCTCGACGATCGTGCCGCCGGGCTTCAGGCTGCCGTTCGCCTCGGCATCGCGGACGATGTACAGCGCGGCGCGGTCCTTCACCGATCCGCCGGGGTTGGCATATTCGCACTTGCCCCAGATTTCGCAGCCGGTCGCTTCGCTGGGGCCTTTGAGCAGGACAAGCGGCGTGTTGCCGATCAGCTCGAGGCTGGTTTGCGCAATGGTCATGGCGCCTGATCTAGGGCGGCGGCCTGCGCGTCGCAAGACAGCTTCTGTTGGGTGGGGGCAGGACGGGCTTTGCGGGGAAAGGCGGTTTTGGGG
>NZ_LNSB01000064.1 GCF_001468285.1 Sphingopyxis sp. HIX
GGCCCACCCCGCTGCGACTAGGGCGCAAGCGCCCAAGTCTCGCTGCCCCTCCCGCCTGCGGGAGGGGAAATTAGTTCCATCCCTCAACGGCAGCTCCCGCCCGAACCCGGTCACAACAGATCGCGTGCTTTCCGCCTATTTCTTCACCGCCCCGTCGGCGCTCCAGATGCCCGCACCGCGCGCCGCGATGAACAGGAACAGGAAGCAATAGAGGACGATCGTCTCGCCGCCATTGGCGATCGGGAAGGGGCTCTGGGTGCCGTGCGCGACCCAATAGCCGACCGCTGACATGCCGCTCGCGAGGAACGCCGCGGGACGGGTCATCACGCCGATCACGATCATCGTCCCCGCGACCAGCTCGATCGCACCCGCCGCCATCAGCATCGGATTCAGCGGCATCGGGAAGGGGACGGGGAAGTTCAGGAATTTCTGCACCCCGTGCGCCAAGAAAAGCAGGCCCGCGACGATGCGCAGCAGCGCATAGGCCTGTTCGGTATAGCCATCGAGAAATTTCATGCGCGGTCCCCTCGCTTGGTGGATGATGCGGCGATGCTAGGCCAGCTCGCCGGTCCGGCAAAGCGCCATTGTCGAAACCCTTTGTTTCCCGATGCGCGCCGCAAAAAGATCGGGCTTCGCGAAATTTTTTCGCCCCGCATGTCACAGCCGCCGATCCTGTCTCGTCAAGCCTGCACAACCCAAGCAAAGGAGAATGACGATGACCAAGGTAACCGACCCCTACGCCGCCGCCCCGACGTTGATGAAGCAGTGGACCGCCGTCTCGATGGCCGTGCAGAACAGCCTCGAAGCGAGCCTGATCGAGCTCGTCAAGATTCGCGCGTCGATCCTCAACGGCTGCGCCAACTGCATCAACATGCACACGACGGAAGCGCGCGCGAAGGGCGAGACCGAGCAGCGCATCTACCTGCTCGCCGCCTGGCACGAAGCCCCCTGCTACACCGATCGCGAACGCGCCGCGCTCGCGTGGACCGACGCCTTGACGACGCTATCGCAAGGCCACACACAGAAGGCCGCCAAAGACGCGCTCGAAACGCATTTCACGCCGGAGGAGCAGGTGAATTTGACGCTGATGATCAACGTGATCAACGGCTGGAACCGCATCGCGGTCGGTTTCGACCTCTGGTACGAGATGCCCGCGGCGAAGGCCGCCTGATGACCCCCGAGGGCATCCCCGGCACCGCGGACAATGCGGACGCGGCGGTCAGTTTCGACCCGTTGCGTCCGCTGCTCACCCGCGTCGCCTATCGCATGCTCGGCTCGGTCTCCGATGCCGAGGATGTGGTGCAGGATGCCTTCCTCCGCTGGCTCGCGACCGACCGCAGCGCGGTCCGCGAGCCCGCGGCCTTCCTGCGTCGCACCGTGACGCGGCTCTGCCTCGACCAGATCAAGTCGGCGCGCCACCAGCGTGAGACCTATGTCGGCCCCTGGCTCCCCGACCCGCTGGTCGAGGAAGAGGAAGACGACGACGTCACGCTGCCGCTGATGCTCGCGCTCGAACGGCTCTCGCCCTTGGAACGCGCGGCTTTCCTGCTCCACGACGTCTTCGGCGTCGAGTTCGACGAGGTCGCCAAGACGATCGACCGCGATCCCGCCGCGACGCGCCAGCTCGCTGCACGCGCGCGCACCCACGTCCGCCAGGCGCGCCCGCGCTACAAGCTCGAGAAGGACAAGGGGCTCGAAATCGCCAATGCCTTCTTCGCCGCTTCGCGGAGCGGCGACATGGGCGCGCTCGGGGCGTTGCTCGCCGCCGATGTCGGTATGTGGGCCGACGGCGGCGGCAAGCGCCCCGCCGCGATGGGTCCGATCCTCGGCCACGACATCGTGCTGAAGCTCCACCGCAGCCTCGCGGTGCTGTTCGGCAAATATGGCTCGACCCTCGTCCACACGGGTACGATCAACGGCCTGCCGGGCTTCGTCACCCGCGAGGCCGACGGCGAGTTCCAGACCACCGCGCTCGAGATCGAGGACGGCAAGGTCACCGCCATTTACGTGATGCGCAACCCCGACAAGCTGAAGCACATGCACTAGGCCGCGACGCGGAGCGCTCCCGCCCAGACGAAGAGTGCCGCGGCGGCTAAGCAGGCGGCGGTGCGCACCGAGTTCCACAAGGTCCATTCGCTCAGATAACGCGTCCATAGCGCGCCGGCTTCGGGCGTTCCGGTCGCCGCGGCGGCGAGCGCGTTGTTCAGCGGCACGTTGAGGACCATCGTCACCCCGTCGCAGCCGAGCACATAGAGCAGCGCCGCGGCGAGGATCAGCCTGGCATCGAGCGCCGCGAGCGAGCCCAGCGACAGCGCGGCCACGGCCAGGCAGAGCAGCCCGGTTCCGAACAGCGCGGTCATGAAAGCGGGATTGATCACCGTCACATTGATCGAATTCATCGCGGCGGCACCCTCGGCGGGCGGCAGGCGCCCGAGCCCCGCCATGATGAAGTTCGAAAAGCCGAAGAACACGCCGCCGACCAGCGCGGCGCCGAAGGCGGCGGCAAAGCTCAATCCGGTGATCAGATTATCGGGCATCGTCATCCTCCAAACCATCGCTTGCCGTCAGGCGGTAAGCGGCGCGATACAGGTCCATCGATCCGCTCGCGCCGCGCTGGGCCGAAAAGGTCAACCGGCCGGACGCCGACCAGTCGAGCATCGGGCCATAGCTGTCGCCGACCGGATCGTTCACCGCCAGCGGCAATATCATTCCCTTGTCGTAACGGCCATTGCGCTCGGCGGCGACATGGAGGTCTATCCGATCCGCCTTCATGCTCGGCGCGCGCGCGAAAACGACCGTCCGCCCGTCGGAGAGGAAGGTCCCGTCGAATTCGTCCGCAGCGCTGTTGATCGCGCCGGCCAGCGGCGCTGCGGCGGCGAAGCGCCCGGCCTCTGCCTTGGCGGTATAGAGATCATGCCCTCCGGCCCCGCCCGGCCGATCGCTCGAAAAGAGCAACTGGCTGCCATCGGGCGACAGCATCGGGGCATATTCGGCACCCGCGCTGTTGACCGCCGGCCCCAGATTTTCCGGGGTCCCGAAGCCCGCCCCGGTCACGGCGACCCGATAGAGATCGTCCTTGCCGATCCCGCCCGGCCGGTCGGAGCAGAAAAAGACGAAGCGCCCGTCGGCGGAGAAGGCGGGGTCGAAATCGCGGCCCGGCGAATTGAACGAGACCGGCGCGGCGGGGCCCCAACCCGCCGTCGTCCGGCGCGTCATCCAGATGTCGTAACCGCCCGCGCCGCCGGGGCGGTCGCGGCTGAACCACAAGGCGGTGTTGCCGTCGGGGCTGATCGTCAGGCGGATTTCGCTATGGTCGGTCGAGGCGATTCCCGGCGCGAAAAGCTCGGCTTCGCCGGCGATTTCGATCGCCGACACCGGCGCGGCGGCGGCCAGCGCGGTGATTGCAAGCGCGCCGATCACCTCAGGCGGTCCGCTCGAAATCGCTGATCCAGTTGGTCTCCCAGCTCAGTCCGCCGTCGGCCGAAAAGGCCTGCTCCCACCGCGCCGAGGCCGGCGTGATCCGCGACCAGAGCACGCGCGTCCGGATCGGCCGCCCCTCGAAACTATCGTCGCCGATGAAGGTGCCGATCCCGTCCTTGAAACCGCCGCGCACCGGCGGCGCGATCGCCTGCGGGTTGCGGCCGTCGAGCCACCAGCTCAGCCACTCGCCCGTGGCCGGGTCGAGCGTGCGGATGCCGACGCCGCGGAACGGCGCGCCGGGAAAGTTCATGACATTGTCCCCGGCGTTGCCGCGGCCGCCCAGCACCGGCCAGTTGACCAGCGTGCCGTCGAAGTCGATCCATGCGTCGCTTCCCGCCAGTCGCTGCTTGAGCCGCCGGTGCCGTACCTTCCACGCCCCGACGAGAAAGTCGAAGTCGCGGCCGTTCGGCACCGGTGCGCTATCGTGCAGCAGTGGCAGGGGCGTCGGCGCGGCGGCCGTGCGCGTGAAATAGTTGCGCCAGTTGATCTCCCATGTCGCGCCGCCGTCGGTCGACAGGCCTTGGTCCCAGTTCGGACGCGGGCCGTGGACGTCGTGCCAGCGAAACCGCACGTCGACGTCGCGACCCTTGAACCTGTCCTTGCCGGTGAAGACACCCGCGTCGCCGTCGAAGCCCCCCACCACGGGCGGATCGATGACCGTCGGGTCGCGCCCGTCGACCCACCAGATCGACCAGGCTCCGGCCGCCGGGTCGAAGGCGCGGATGCCGAAGCCGCGATATTCGCCGCCGGGCAGGTCGAGGATATTGTCGTCGATCGTCCCCAGCCCGCCGAGCGTCGTCCAGCAGGCGCTCTTGCCGCCGAATTCCGCCCAGTCGTCGCTGCCCGCCAGCCGTTCCTTCAATCGCTGGTGCCGGACGTCCCAATTGCCGACGAGCCATTGCCAATCACGGGCATGCGCGGCGGAGCCGTCGGCGATTTGCGCCCAGGCGGGCCTGCCTAGCGCCATCGCCCCGCCCCCCATGACCATCATCTCGAGCAGGCGGCGCCGGTTCGGCAAGGGGAGGAAAGGGGGCACGGATCTCTCGCTTCGGTCAAAGAAGGGAAGGGGCGCTCGGTCTGCCGAACCGCGCGCGGATTGACGACGCGAAGATTGGGCCTAGAGGCTAAGCCATATTTATGGTCAGCCGCGACAAACTTCCTCCGCTTGCCTCGATCCGCGCCTTCGAAGCGGCGGCGCGACTGGAGAGCTTCGCCAGGGCGGCGCAGGAACTCGGAACCACCGCGGCATCGGTCAGCTATCATGTCCGGCAACTCGAGCAGCAGACCGGGCTGCGCCTGTTCGTCCGCCATCCGCACCGCGTGGAACTTACCATGGCCGGCGTCGCGGTCGCGTCGGAGGCGACCGCCGCCTTCGCCGCCTTGCGCGCGAGCTTCGTCAAGGCGCGTGACCGCGACGAGGCGCGGCTGTCGCTCACCGCCTTGCCTACGTTGGGAACCAGCTGGCTCACGCCGCGGCTGGGGCTGTTCCGCGCCCGGCATCCCGATATCGCGATCGAGCTCGAGCTGTCGGCCGAGCCGCAGCCGCTCGGCGACGGGCGCTTCGACGCCGCAATCCGCCATGGCCTCGGCGACTGGCGCGGGCTGCGCAGCGTGCGGCTGTTCCCCGTCCTGTTCACCCCGCTGTGCGCGCCGGGGCTGAAGGGCGCCGTCGGCGACCTCGAGGATCCCTCGCGTCCGCTCGGCGTGCCGCTGCTCGGACGCCCCGACTGGTGGGCTTCGTGGTACCGCGCGCTCGGCGTCGCGGCGGGACCGCCGCCCGGGCGCTTCGGCACCAGCCTCGCCGCCGAACATCTCGACATCGCCGCCGCCGTCGCCGGGCACGGGATCGCGATCGGTTCGCCGATCCTGTTCCGCGACGAAATCGCGGCGGGGCGCCTCGTCCCCGCGCATGATCTGGTCGCCGGCGACGGCCGCGCCTTCTGGTTCGTCTATCCCGTCGTGCGGTTGCAGAGTCCGAAGATCGCGCGTTTCCGCGACTGGTTGTGCGATGAGGCCGCTGCAGCCACCGCTCCCATGCGCAACCTTATCGACCATGCGGTCATTCTCGAACCATGAAACGGGCCAAATATTGCTGTTCTCCTCCGCAGCACCGCGATAACGCGGCGGCAATGACCATCGCTGCGACAGGCACGCCATGCTGAGCGTCGAAACCTTTGAAGCCACGCCCTGGCCCGATTCGCTCGACTGGGGAGCGCGCGCCGCCGAAGCGGTCGCCGCCACGCTCGCGCTCACGCCTTTCGCCAGCCTTGCCGACGCCGCGCCGCTGGTCGAGGTCGCGGTGCGGCTGACCGACGATGCCGAAGTGCAGACGCTCAACCGCGACTTTCGCGGCAAGGACAAGCCGACCAATGTGCTGTCCTTCCCGCAGGTCCAGCACGACCTGCTCGAAGGCCTGACCAACGGCGACGACGGCGAAATCCTGCTCGGCGACATCGTGCTGGCGCGCGAAACCTGCGCCCGCGAGGCGGAGGAGAAGGGGATTTCGCTCGCCGATCATGCGACGCATCTGATCGTCCATGGCGCGCTCCACCTCGTCGGTTACGACCATATGGACGACGCGTCGGCGCACGCGATGGAAGCGCTCGAAGTGAAAGCGCTTGCATCGCTGGGCCTCGCCAATCCATATGCCGAGCTCGATTAACAGGGAAACGCATCACATCATGCCCGACGACCAGGGATCTTCGACCCGATCGGAAGAGGACAGTAGATCCGGCCTGTGGGCCGGACTCCGGACATTGATCTTCGGCGGCGACAAGGAACCGTCGCTGCGCGAGCAGATCGAAGAGGTCATCGACGAGGCCGAGGAAGAGGGCCAGGACCGGCGGGGAAGCAGCGTCGTCGGCGACCTTTCCCCGATCGAGCGCAAGATGCTGCGCAACCTTCTTCACTTCGGCGAACAGACCGTCGATGACGTCGCGGTGCCGCGCGGCGAGATCATCGCGATCGACGAGAGCGCAAGCTTCGACGAAGTCGTCGCGCAATTTGCCGAGGCGGGGCACAGCCGCCTGCCGGTCTATCGCGAGAGCCTCGACGAGGTCGTCGGCATGATCCACGTCAAGGACGTCTTCGCGGTGCTCGCCGAAAAGCGCAGCCCCCCGCCGCTGATCGACCTCATTCGCCAGCCGCTCTATGTCCCGCAGTCGATGGGCGTGCTCGACCTGCTCGCCGACATGCGCGCGCAGCGCACGCACCTCGCGATCGTCATCGACGAATATTCGGGCACCGAGGGCCTCGTAACGATCGAGGATCTGGTCGAGGAAATCGTCGGCGAGATCGAGGACGAGCATGACGACGAACCCACCGCGCTTTTCGCGCGCGGCGCCGACGGCTGCTGGGACGCCGATGCCCGCGCCGAGCTCGACGATATCGGCGAGGCGATCGACGAACGGCTCGGCGAGGTCGAGGAGGATGTCGATACGCTGGGCGGCCTCGCCGCGGTGCTCGCGGGCCACGTCCCCGAAGTCGGCGAAATCCTGGCGCACCCCAGCGGCTGGCGCATCGAGGTGACCGAGGCCGACGAGCGCCGCGTCCACCGCCTGCGGCTGCATCCACCGGTTGTCGTCGAGATGGAAGCGCCGTCGGAGACCGGCGACTAGGTCCTCACCCTAATCCGGCTTCACATTGACGACATTGTAACGCAGCGCCTCTTCGATCGTCAGGCAGCGCCGGGTCGATTTGTCGTCCGCGGTCGCGACGGCCTTCTGCCGGTACATGATGTCGGAGAGCAGGTCGCGCGACACGTCGAGGCGGATCAGCAGGTCATTGTCCTCGGTCGCCATCAGCGCCGCCTCGCGCTCGACGTCGCTGATCAATTCGGTGGTCGATTCGGCCCCGAGCGCGACGCTCGACTGGATCGCATTCTGGTCGCCGGTCATCGTGAACATATGCACCATGAAATGGCCGCCCGGATCGATCGTCCGCGCGCGGCCGCCCATGAAGACGAAATTGCACGCGCTGAAACAGGTCCAGCCCGACGGGATGCGCGTCACCATCTGGCGGTCCTTGCCATATTTGCGGATCAGCAACCCCGCGGCATTGCCCGCGCGCGCGTCGCCGCCCGGCGAGCGGATCCAGATTTCGCTGATCGCCGGATTGTCCGCCAGCACCTTCTCGAGCCGCGCCGGAAGCTCGCTGTCGACGCGCCCCTCGGCCAGCAGCACGGTCTCGCCGCTGCGCTGGAACGGCGTCAGCACCATCGTCTTGTAATCGGACCAGTTGGGATTGGCCGGGCAGGTCGGATTGTCCGGGTCCATTCCCGGCGGCGTCGCGGCGGTGCAGGCCAGCATCGCGGCGAGGCAGGCAAATGATCTGATCCAGCGGCGCATGCGGCCATCCCCGACTGCGGCGGTCCCGGCCCGCCGATCGCGCGATTTTAGGCGAGGCGCGGCGCCAAGACAATGTGTGACCCTCGTCATTGGCCGAACTTGCGGCGCCTGTCATTCGGGCCTAGCCTTTTGAAAGGGGGAATCGAACATGCGGGCCGCGCTGCGACAGATATCGGCGTATGCCGCGATCGGCGCGCTGTTGCTTGCCGGCGGTGCGGCGGCGAGCGCTACGCAGGGCGAGGACGGCAAGGCCTATGCGCCGCCCCCGGTCGCCGAGCCCCCGCTGCCCGCTTTCCCGGCTCGTCCGCAGCTCGACACCGCAAGCTATCCCGATTGCCGCGAAGCCTGGCGCAAGATCGACGCGCCCTTCGACAAGGCCGCGGCGATCAACCGCTGCACCATCGCGATCGACGCCTATTACAATGGCAAGATGCTGCCCTATCGCGAGGCGATGATCCGCTATCAGGACGCGCTGTCGTCGCTCTATTCGGCCAAGGTCGGCGGCAATATGCGCTATTCGGCGGCGACGCAGGACCGCTTCTACAAAGCGGTCATGGCGGAACATGCGGCCTCCGATCCCGAGGGCGCGAACCTCGCGCCCTATCGCGCGATGGAGGCGCAATATCAGACCGACCGCGCCTATCTAGCCGACCGCTTCTGCTTCAACACCGGCTGCAACGGCTATCCCGTGCCGGTGCAGGCGGCAGTGGCGGCCGCTCCCGAACCCGCCGTGGAAAAGGGCAAGAAGGGCGACGCCGACAAACAGGCCGACGCGGGTAAATCCGTGCCGAAGAAATGCAAGAAGGCGCGCAAGCGCGGCGGCGTGATCGGCGGGCTTATCGGCAGCGTCGCGGGCAGCGCGGCGGGGCTCGACGGTGTCGGCACCGTGCTCGCGGGCGCCTTCGGCGCGGTGCTGGTCGGCGAGATCGCGTGCCAGCTCGACGAAAAGGAGCAAAAGGTCGCCGCCGAGGCTACCATTGCGGTGACGAAGAAGGAGGAGGTCGGCGCGACCGCCAAATGGACCAGCCCGACGCGCGAGGGCGTCTCGGGCTCGTCGACGATCACCGCGCTCAACACCGAACCCAATGGCAGCAAATGCCTGTCGATTACGGACATCGCGATCGTCGAGGGCGAGGAAACGCGCGTGTCGAAGCGCATGTGCCGCAAGAAACCGGGCGAGCCGTACAGCATCATGGCCTGACGCCGGGCGTTGCCTTTGCGCTGCGACGGGGTTAGCGGAGGCCGGATGGACGTTTCAGGCCTCCGCATCGCGCTGTTCAGCGGCAATTACAACATGACCGTCGACGGCGCCAACAAGGCGCTCAACCGGCTCGTGGGCTATCTGCTCAGCAAGGGCGCGGCGGTGCGCGTCTATTCGCCGACCGTCGCCAACCCCGATTTCGAGCCGACCGGCGACCTCGTCAGCGTGCCGTCGATGCCGATCCCGAACCGGCCGGAATATCGTATCCCGCTCAACTTCTCGAGCCGGGTGCGCGAGGACCTCACCGCCTTCGCGCCCAATATCATGCACATCTCCAGCCCCGACCGCGTCTCGCGCCAGGCAGCGGCGTGGGCGCGGCGGCGCAAGCTGCCCGTCGCCTGTTCGGTGCACACGCGCTTCGAAACCTATTTCCGCTATTACAACCTCTCCTTCGTCGAGCCGATCATCGTCGCCTGGCTGCGCAAGCTCTATCGCAAGTGCGACGCGCTGATCGCGCCGTCCGAGAGCTTCGCGCAGGTGCTCCGCGAGCAGCGGATGAACTACGACATCGGCATCTGGACGCGCGGGGTCGAGCGCGAGGTGTTCAACCCCTCTCGCCGCGACATGAGCTGGCGGCGGAGCTGGGGCATCGCCGACGATATGCCCGTCGTCGCCTTCCTCGGGCGGCTGGTGATGGAAAAGGGGCTCGACGTCTTCGCCGACGCGATCGACCAACTCCAGCGGCGCAAGGTCGAGCATGAGGTGGTGGTGATCGGCGAGGGGCCCGCGGGCGACTGGTTCGAATCGCGCCTGCCCGACGCCAAATTCGTCGGCTTCCAGGGCGGCGAGGACCTCGCGCGCGCGCTCGCCTCGTGCGACGTCTTCTTCAACCCCTCGGTGACCGAGACCTTCGGCAATGTGACGCTCGAGGCCATGGCATGCGGGCTCCCCGTCGTGGCGGCGCGCGCGACCGGCAGCGCCAGCATCGTCAAGGACAAGGTCACCGGCTATCTCGTCGCGCCGGGGTCGATCACCGGCTTCGCCGATCATCTCCAGCGCTAT
Source organism: Sphingopyxis sp. HIX (assembly GCF_001468285.1). Lineage (GTDB taxonomy): Bacteria > Pseudomonadota > Alphaproteobacteria > Sphingomonadales > Sphingomonadaceae > Sphingopyxis. Next base: position 10,090 of record NZ_LNSB01000064.1, read on the forward strand.
TGCCAGGACGATATGCTGCGCGGATCGCACGGCGCCGCGGCGCTCGCCGAGAGCCACAATTATGAGTGGGACGCGATCAACCAGGCGGTCGCCGACACCTATATCCGGCTCATCCGGCAGAAGCAGCGGCGGGGATAGGGCGTGGCCGGCGACCTGTTCGGCGACGACGAGGCCCCCGCATCGACGGGCGCGCCCGCGGCCGGCGCGCCGCTCGCCGAGCGCCTCCGCCCCAAGACCCTCTCCGAAGTCGTCGGGCAGGAGCATCTGACCGGCGCCGACGGGGCGATCGGGCGCATGGTCGCCGCGGGCCAGCTGTCGTCGATGATCCTCTGGGGCCCGCCGGGCACGGGCAAGACGACGATCGCGCGGCTGCTGGCGGAGGCGGTAGGCATGCGCTTCGCGCCGCTTTCGGCGGTCTTTTCGGGCGTCGCCGACCTCAAGAAAGCCTTCGCCGATGCCGAGAAGATGGCGGCGGCGGGCAGGCGCACGCTGCTCTTCGTCGATGAGATTCATCGCTTCAATCGCGCGCAGCAGGACGGTTTCCTGCCCTATGTCGAGCGTGGCACCGTCGTGCTCGTCGGCGCGACGACCGAGAATCCCAGCTTCGCGCTCAACGCCGCCTTGCTCAGCCGCGCGCAGGTGCTCGTCCTCCGTCGGCTCGACGAGAAGGCGATGGCGACCCTGCTCGATCGCGCCGAGGCCGAGGTCGGGAAACCCTTGCCGCTGACCGACGCCGCGCGCGAGGCGCTCACCGCGAGTGCCGACGGCGACGGGCGTTTCCTGCTCAACCAGGTCGAGACTTTGTTCGCGGCGGGCATCGCCGAACCGCTCGACCCCGCGGCGCTCGCGCAGCTGCTCCATCGCCGTATGCCGGTCTACGACAAGGATCGCGACGGCCACTACAACCTCATCTCGGCGCTGCACAAGGCGCTGCGCGGCTCGGATCCGCAGGCCGCCCTCTACTATATGGCGCGCATGCTCGTCGCGGGCGAGGAGCCGCTCTATGTGCTGCGCCGCCTCGTGCGCTTCGCGAGCGAGGACGTCGGGCTCGCCGATCCGCAGGCGCTGGTGCAATGCCTCGCCGCCAAGGACGCCTACCAGTTCCTCGGCTCTCCCGAGGGCGAACTCGCGATCGTGCAGGCGTGCCTCTATCTCGCGACCGCGCCCAAATCGAACGCCGCCTATGCCGCGCAGAAAGCGAGCTTCGCCTCGGCGCGCGAGACCGGCAGCCTCGCCCCGCCCGCGAACATCCTCAACGCCCCGACCAAGCTGATGAAGGAATTGGGCTACGGCGCGGGTTATGAATATGACCATGACGCCGAGGGCGGCTTTTCGGGCGCCGATTACTGGCCCGAGGAAATGGGCCCGCAGACCTATTACCGCCCGACCGACCGCGGCTTCGAAAAACGCATCGCCGAACGCATCGCCTGGTGGGACGAGCAGCGCAAGGCGCGGGGTTAGGGCGGTATTGGGGTGGGAAGCGGACGTTCCCCAAACCGTCGCCCGTAACCGGCCCCCCCCAAAAAAAACGCTTTCCTAATAAATCCCGCCATGGTCTACCCTGCCGGATGACGCCCATGCCCATCCGCAGCGCCATGCGCCGACCGCTAACCCTTTGTTCGCACGCGCGTTGGGGCGTCAACTTAGTCAACTTCCGCGCGGTATCCGACCGCCGTCTCCGCTCCTTCCCGGGCCGGTCGAACGCGCACCGCCCATGCTTGCCTCCGCCGCCGCTTCGCCCTAGCCATGCTCCACGGGGTCGCTCCACGTCCGGGAACCAAGCATGTCACTGACCCTCGCACTCGCCGCTATCGCGACCCCCGTCATCTCCTGCCCCAGCGGCAGCATCGAAAGCGAATGCAGCCGCGCCGACGTCGCCCGGAAGATCGCGCTCGCCCCCGACCGGATCGCGAAGATCGCCGACGCCTGCCTCTATGATTTCGGGGGCCGCTGCGGGGTCGAGGCGAGCGGGCGGATCGAGGTGCCCGAACGCGGCGGCACCCTCTTGTGGCAAAAGGCCTCGCTGGCGCCGCGCGACGGGCCGGGGGCGTGGATGGTCGTCATCGTCGCGCGCGATGCCGCGGGCAAGGCGGTGCTCGCCGGTTTCGCCGAAAGCTCGGGATCGATCGGGACGCCCGATCTCGTCGCCAGCGACGGGACGCGCAGCCTCGTTCATGTGACCGGAACGCTCGCCGGCAGCGGCGCGGGCAATGCGGACGCGCTGTTCGTCGGCGAGGGCGACAAGGCCGTTTGGCGGCAGGTCGACCTCGAAGGCTGGTACGACGAAGGAAGCGCGATGCTGCCCAAAGGCTATTGGCTGCGCGGCCCCGCCGACTTCATCTTTTCGGAGATGTTCGCGGTCGTCCCGGTCGCGCGCGACGGCGACGGCAATTGCTGCCCGCGCGGCGGGCAGGCGCTGTTCGACTTCTCGATCCTCGGCGACCGGCTGGTCGTCGACAGCATGCGCTTCCAGCCCATGCAGCCGGTCGGCGAGGAGGTCGAGCAGGTCGCCGTGCGCGCCAAGCCACCCAGGCAGTGAGCGGGCAGGGCGGCATGGCACCGAAATTCGATAGCTGGGACGATGTTGTCGCCTTCGCCTGCGCGCTCCCCGATGTCGAGATGCTGTCCTTTTACGGCACCCCCTGCCCCAAGCTCAACGGCAAGCCGCTGGCTTCGCCGGGCCGTGAGGCGGGCGGCTTTGCGGTGATGTGCAAACCCGACGAGAAGGAAATCCTGCTTGAAACCGACCCCGACACCTTCTGGCAGACCCCGCATTACGAGGGCTGGCACGCGCTGCTCGTCCGCTTCGGTTCGGATGATCCCGAGCGCGTCGCGAACGTCCTCCGCCGCGCCTGGTGGGACCGCGCCAAAAAGCCGCAGCGTCAGGCTTTCGGCGAGCGGCCCTGAGATTCTGCGCCGCCTGATCCTCGGCACCGCGCTCGCCGCGGTCGCGCTGCCAGCGAAGGCCGCCGACGCCAATGCCGGGCTGAACCGCGCCTGGGCTGCGGGCTACCGCGCCGCCTTCACCTGCTCGTCCTTGTGGAACGGCGCGGGCAAGCCCGTGGAAGCCATCGAGCGCGACGAACTCACCGGCATCTATCCCGAGATCGAGGCTGACGTCCGCGCGCTAAAGGCGGAGGTCGACGACGAGGCGAAGCGCGTGACGGTGCGCTACCGCGACGACATGCCGCCGCGTATCGCCGAATGGGACAGCCGCGAGGGCTGCGTCACGCTGCCGATCGGCGCTGCGCCGCGGCGGCAGGGCGACCATCGCCCCGCGCGGCCGAACCTCGACGACAAGTCCTGGCCGGTCGGGGACAGGGGCGCCGTGGCGACGACGAAGGGCATATCGCCCTTTGCGGCGCCGCTCACCGACCTCACCAAATTTGGTGGCCGCACCAGCGCGCTGCTGGTGGTGAAGGACGGACGCATCGCGCTCGAACGCTACGAGCTCGGCCATAATATCCACACCGCGCAGCGCACCTTCTCGGTCGCCAAGTCGATGGCGGCGACGCTGATCGGCAGTGCCGTGCTCGACGGCGACATCGACGTCACCCAGCCCGCGATGATCGCCGACTGGCAGGCGCCCGGCGACCCGCGCGCCGCGATCACCACCGAACAGCTCCTGCGCATGGCGAGCGGCCTCACCAGCGACACCGCGGGAAACCGCAGCGACGCCATCTATATGGGCGGCGCGTCGGTGCGCCAGTGGACGGTGCAATGGCCGCTGCTCAACCCGCCGAACACGGTCTATCGATACGCCAACAACGATACCTTGCTCGCGGTGCAGTCGCTGAAGGCAGCGCGGCAGAAGGCGTTCGACGCGCGCAATGCGAAGTCGGCGATGATCCGCCGCGGCCCCGCGCTCGATCCCGCCGCCTTCTTCGACGGGCTGGGCATGACGCGGACCTTCGCCGAGCATGACGCCGACGGCGACTATATCCTGTCGAGCCAGGTCTGGACCACCGCACGCGATCTCGCGCGGCTCGGACTGCTCTATCAGAACGACGGGATGTGGCAGGGCAGGCGGCGGCTCCCCGAAAATTGGCGGAGCTTCGTCACCACGCCGAGCGGACCGCAGCCCGCCGGCGCCTTCGGCTATGGCGCTGGCTTCTGGCTGCTGAACAAATCGGAGGGCGTTCCCGCCGACGCCTTCGGTGCCTTCGGCAATCGCGGCCAATATGTCGTCGTCATCCCCTCGCGCCAGCTGGTGATCGTGCGCCAGGGCTATGACGACGACAAGAACCGCCTCGACATTGCGAAGCTGGTCGCGGCGGTTGTCGCCGCCGACAAGCGCTAGCCCGGATAGCGCTCGAACGCGGGCAGGTCGGCCAGATTGTCCATCCAGCGAATCCGCTCGGCGGTCTGGATCTGGACCTGCGCGGGGATGAGGTCGGGGTCGTCGAGCGTCGCCGTCTGGACGTCGATCTGCCCCGGGAACACCGCGTCGCTGGTGTAGAAAAGTCCGGTGCCGCAATCGCCGCAGAAATGGCGGCGGCCATGCTCCGACGAGGCGTAGATCTTGGGCGTGCCCGTCACTTCGAGCTCGTCCTGCCCGACGAGCGCCCAGCCGACGATCGGAGCACCGGCGTGGCGGCGGCAGTCGGAGCAGTTGCAGAGGGCATGGTGGACGACCGCGGTCGGCATCGAATAGCGGATCGCGCCGCAATGGCATTGGCCGGTGGCGCGGGTGGGGGCGTCGCTCATATCTCTCTCTCCTCGGGAAGTGGATGGGGAACATAACATAAACATGGCGTCGCGGTAAATCCCGATCGTCAACGAGAATCGCAAGGATTGCAGGCGCTTTAACCCGATATTTACTTTGTCTGGTCACAAATCTGACGCATCCAGCCAAGGGGGGCAGCTTTGAAGAAAACATTCTCCGACATGGTCTTCGCCATGGTCGCATTCCTCGCGTTCAGCTTTGCGGCCACCACGCCCGCTTACGCCTATCTCGACGGCGCGACGGTCAGCATGGCGCTGCAGGCGCTGACCGGCGCGGTGGCCAGCGTGCTGCTGTTCGGCAAGCTCTACTGGGCGAAGGTCAAGAGCGTCTTCAAGCGCCAGCAGGACTGAGCTTCATGAAATTCGACGCCGGATCATTCCGCGACCCGTCGGGCCGCGTGCTTCGTCACGACAATCGCGTGCTGCGCGCGGTCTTCGAGGCGGGCGCCGCGCAATATGCGGCGGCTAGGGACAGCGGCGTGCTCGACGCGATGATCGCCGAGGGCTGGCTGCTGCCCGCCGAAGCGCTCGGCGGCGAGGGGCTGGGCGATCTGGCGCCGGGGGCGGTCCACTGGCTCGAGCATCCGGTGCTCGACTTCGTCTCCTACCCCTATGAATGGTGCTTCTCGGCGCTGAAGGCCGCGGCGCTCCATCATCTGGACTTCCAGCTCGCCTTGCTCGGCAAGGGCTTCACCCTGTCCGACGCGACCGCGTACAACGTCCAGTTCCGCGGCACGAAGCCGGTGTTCATCGACCATCTGTCGATCATCCCCTATGAAGAGGGATCGGTCTGGGCCGGCCAGCGCCAGTTCGGCATGCAGTTCCTGAACCCGCTGTACCTCTGGGCCAAGAAGGGTATCGCGCCGCACGCCTGGTATCGCGGCTCGCTCGAAGGCATCGAGCCCGAGGAACTGGTCAAGTTGCTCGGGCTGCGCGACCGCCTGTCCTTCACCGTGATCGCGCATATCGTCGGCCCGGCCGCCTTCGCGCGCCGTCGCGTCGCCGACGGACTGGAGGCCAAGACGTCGCGCCCGGCGCATCTGCCCAAGAAGCGGCTGGTCGCGATCCTGACCAGCCTGCGCGACTATATCGCCGGGCTGTCGCTGGCCGGCGAGAAGACCGTCTGGGACGATTATGCGACCAACAACAGCTATGACGAGGCGCGGCGCGATGCGAAGCACCGCTTCGTCGCCGAGGCGGTGGGGCCGGTCGCGCCGCGCCTGCTCTTCGATATCGGCTGCAACAGCGGCGAGTTCAGTCGCACCTCTCTCGAGGCCGGGGCGCGGAGCGTCGTCGGCTTCGATTTCGATTTCGGCGCGCTCGAACGCGCCTTCGCTTCCTTCGACAAGGCGAAGGCGCCGGTGCTGCCCCTGTGGCTCGACGCCACCAACCCCAGCCCGTCGCAGGGCTGGGCCGGCGGCGAACGCAAGAGCCTGCAGGACCGGGCGAGCGCCGATATGGTGCTCGCGCTGGCGGTGATCCACCATCTCGCGATCGCCAAGAATATTCCGCTCGACATGGCGGTCGACTGGCTGATGGGGCTGGCGCCCGCCGGCGTGATCGAGTTCCCGTCGAAGTCCGATCCGATGGTGCAGCAATTGCTGCGCGGCCGCGTCGATATCTTCCCCGCCTATACCGAGGAAGCGTTCCTAGCGCATGTCGGTGCGCGCGGGCGTATCGTCCGGCAGGACCGCCTGGGCGAAGGAGGGCGCCTGATCGTCGCGTACGACAGGCGCGGCTGACGCCAATGGACGGGCTGACCATCCGGGCGGCGCGCTATCCGGTTGCCGGCATCGCGGTGACGCTGATCGCGCTGATCGCCTTCTGGAGCGGCAACCAGCTGCGGCTGGGCTTCGAAAGCGTCTGGCCCACCATCATCGGCGCGGTCGTCGTTGCGGGCGCGGTGACCGCGCTATTCCGGCTATTCTGCGGCGACTGGGCCCGCGCGGGGATCGCGGCGGGCATGGCCGCGCTCTATTTTTTCTATGTGCCGCGGCTGCTGGCGCTGTTGCCGGTATCGTTCGCGGTCGCGGCGATGCTGCATGTCGCGGCGATCGGGCTGCTCGTGCTGCTCTATCGCGCACTGCCGTCGGAGCCGGTCAAGTTCCGCGACGTCGCCGGGCGGCTCAACCTGCTCTGCGCGCTGTTGCTCGTCATCAACGCCGGGTCGCTGGGTGCGCGGCAGTGGCGACTAGAACCGGCGCGCTCCGCGGTGGCGGAGAGCCTCGGCGATCTGCACGGCGAGGCCTCGGCGAACAGCCCTGACGTCTGGCATATCCTCTTCGATCGCTATGCGGCGACCGACACGCTGAAATCGCGCTACGGTTTCGACAACCAGCCCTTCGTCGATGCGCTGCGCCAGCGCGGCTTCGTCGTGCACGATAGCGCCTACTCCAATTATCAGCGGACGAGCCATTCGGTTGCCTCGACGATGAACGGATCTTTGCTCGATCCGATGGCAGCGGCAATGACGGGCGAGCAGGGCGATTGGGTGCCGATCTATCGCGCGGCGCGCGACGGGGCGGCGATCCGGCGCTTCAACGCGATGGGCTATAGCACCGTCTTTGCAGGGAGCTGGTGGGAGCCGACGCGCTTCAGTTCAACCGCCGATCGATCGATGACGGTGCGCGCGGTGCCGCAGCTGACGCGCCTGATCATCGACCAGTCGGCGGCGGGATTCTGGCTCGGCGGGCTCGCCATTCCCTATCTCGACGGGCGCGGCGACCAGTGCCACCGCGCGAACGAGAAGTTCCGCCGGTTGCGCGATCTGGCGCAGGACGATGCGCCCAAGCATGTCTTCGCGCATTTCCTGGTGCCGCATCCGCCTTTCGTGCTCAATGCCGACGGCAGCTGCCGCGACATCGCGGTCGCGCGCAAGGCGTCGCGCACCGAAAACTATCTCGAGCAGGTGCGCTTTGCCAATGCGCAGACGCTCGAACTGATTGACGCGATCCTCGCGGGGCCACGGCCCGCGGTGATCGTGCTGCATAGCGACGAGGGGCCCTGGCCCGCTCCTTACGTCGGCGACGAGCATGGCCTCGGCACCGATCCGGTGCCGGTGCCCTGGGCCAAGCTCAGCGGCGACCAGCTGCGCGAGAAGATGGGCATATTGCTCGCGGTGCGCGATCCGTCGGGGCGTCCGCCCGCGACGATGCCGGCGTCGCCGGTGCAGATCTATCCAGCGATCCTGCGCGACCATTTCGGATCGCGGCAGCCGATGCCGGCGTCGCGCCACTATATGTTCGAGAGCGACGCTGCGCTGTATCGCTTCGAGGAGGTCGGCGCGCGGCTGGCCGCGCGATAAAGCCGTCGCGGAAGCCATATTATTCGTCCGTTAACCCTGTTGTGACAGGGAGGGGATGCGGGCGGGCAAGGCACGGAATGCCCCGCGCATGGACCAATCTTTCCGTTTCTGGTGGTGATCAATGCGGCTGAGCCTGCGCAACTTTCCCCCGGAGATCGTCATTGCCGGCGGCACGCTGGCGATCATGTTCCTCTTTTCGCTGCTCTTCGGGCTGCCGGTCGTCGCGCCCTCGGGCGATCGCGCCGCCTTCGTCGGCGTCCACTATATCTATCCGCTGATCGGCGTCGCGCTGCTGGGCGTCGCAACCCTCATCGCGGGCAAGCGCGAGATCGCGACCAGCTTCCTGATCGCCTTGCCCTGCTACGTCGTCATCCTGTTCGCGCACTTCAACCTGAAGCTGTGGATCCCGCACATCAATCCGGTGATGTACGACGACGTCTATTGGGCGAGCGACGAGTTCCTGCGGCCGGTGGTCGATTTCTGCATCTATATGCGAAACCATGTCTTCGGTTTCGTCGCGCATGATTCCAATTTCTACATGATCTCGTTCATCGCGCTGTTCTACACCAGCTTCCTCTATCATGCGGTCAAGACGCCGGCGCAGTTCCGGACGCTGGTCGTGGCGGTGCTGCTGTTGCAGGCCTCGGGTGCGCTGGCCTATCTGATCGCGCCGGCACTGGGCCCCTTCATCTACGAACGCGGGGTCGATCCGGTCATCACCGGCGGCCAGCTCAGCATGCTCGAATTCTACCGCAATTCGATCGCCAACGGCCCCGCGTGGCTCGCGGCGCACGGCGGCGTCAATTTCACCGTCGGGCTCGCGGCGATGCCGTCGCTGCACGCAGCGGGCGCCTTCCTCTTCTTCCTCTTCGCTTGGAAGCACGGGAAGATCCTGCTGCCGCTCTACAGCGTCATCCTCGTCTTCATCCTGGTAACCTCGATCGCGAGCCGCTGGCACTATGTCGTCGACGCGCCCGCCGGGCTGGCGCTGGCCTGGGCCTGCGTCTGGGCGGCCGAGCGGATCATGGGCAAGGCGAAGGCTCCGGCCGCCCTGCCGCCCGCCGAAAATCCGGTGCCCGCGGCCGCCTGACGGGCGTCAATCGCCGAGGTCGACCTGATGCGCCTTGGCCCAATCCTCATATTGGGCGCGGGGATTGGCCGAGGGCTGCGCGAGGATTGCCGGGATGTCGCGGCGTAGCGCGGCGAGGTCGAGCGAGCGGATCATCGCCTTCACCGGCCCGACGCCCGCGGGAGTGATCGACAGCCGTTCGATGCCGATGCCGAGCAGCGCCATCGCTTCCAGCGGGCGCCCGCCCATTTCGCCGCAGACGCCCAGTGTTACCTTCGATCCAGCAACGGTCTTCACCACGCGCGACAGGAAGCGCATCACGGTCGGCGACAGCCAGTCGTAGCGCTCGGCGAGCCGCGGATGCGCGCGGTCGGCGGCGAAGAGGAACTGCGTCAAGTCGTTGGTGCCGATCGACAGGAAGTCGAGATGCGGCAGCATCAGGTCGAGCGTTTCGGCGAGGCCGGGCACCTCGAGCATCGCGCCGTAACGGATCGCCGCGGGCAATTTCTTGTTGTGGCTCGCGAGCCAAGCGCGCTGGCGGACGAAGATGTCGCGCGCCGCCTCATATTCCCAAGGCTCGGACACCATCGGGAACATGACGTTGAGCGTTCGCCCCGCCGCCGCCTCGATCAGCGCGCGCGCCTGGACCTTGAGCAGTCCTTCGCGTTCGAGCGCGAGGCGCAGCGCGCGCCAACCCATCGCCGGATTTTCCTCCAGCGCGGTGTCGGTGTTCATATAGGGCAGTGCCTTGTCGCCGCCGATGTCGACCGTGCGGAAGATCACCGGCCGGTCGCCCGCGGCGTCGAGCACGTCGCGATAGAGGCGCTGCTGGCGGTCGCGCGCGGGCAGGGTGGCCGACACGAGGAACTGGAATTCGGTGCGGAACAGCCCGATGCCCCGCGCGCCGGTCAGGTCGAGCGCGGCGATATCCTCGCGCAGCCCGGCGTTGATCATCAGCTCGATCGGCACGCCGTCCTTGGTCACCGCGGGCAGGTCGCGCAGCGACGCGAGACTGGCGCGGCGCTTCTGCGAGATCTCGAGCTTGGCGTCGAATGCGTCCTGTACGGCCTGCGTCGGGCGGACGTTGAGCGTGCCCGCGCCGGTGTCGAGCAGCAGCAGGTCGCCCTCGCGGATCACCGTGCGCACGTCGCGGACGCGGCCGAGCACGGGCACCCCCATCGCGCGCGCGACGATGATGACGTGCGCGGTCAGCGAGCCTTCCTCGAGCACGACGCCCTTCAGCCGGCGCTTGTCATATTCGAGCAGCTCGGCGGGGCCGAGGTTGCGCGCGATCAGGATCGAGTCCTGCCTGAGGCCCATCTGCGCCGCGGTCCCCATCTGCCCCGACACGATGCGCAGCAGCCGGTTCGAGAGATCCTCGAGGTCGTGCATGCGGTCGCGCAGCAGCGGGTCGTCGATCTGGCGCATGCGCATGCGCGTACGCTGCTGGACGCGCTCGATCGCCGCCTCGGCGGTGAGGCCGCTGTCGATCGCTTCGTTGATCCGGCGCGACCAGCCCTCGTCATAAGCGAACATCTTGTAGGTCTCGATGACCTCGTCATGCTCGCCGCCGACGCCGAATTCGGCCTGGCTCGCCATGCGGTCGATCTGCTCGCGCATCTTGTCGAAGGCGGCGTAGACGCGGTGGCGCTCGGCCTCGATATCCTCGGCGACCGTATGTTCGATGGTGATGCGCGGCTGGTGATAGACCGCGACGCCCGCGCCCATGCCGTCGACGAGCTTCTGCCCCGTCAGCCGCTGCGCCGACTGGTCGGCGGCGGCGGCGTCGGTGCGCGCGGCGGTGTCGACGAGGTCGGCGTTGGCGATCAGTTCGGACAGCACCATCGCGACGGTCTGCAGCGTCTCGATCTCGATATCGTCGTAGCGGCGCGGCTCGGCGTGCTGGACGCAGAGCACGCCCACCGCGCGCTCGCGGCGGATGATCGGGACCCCGGCGAAGCTGTGGAACAATTCCTCGCCCGTTTCGGGGCGATAGGAGAAGTCGGGGTGCGCCGCCGCCTCGTCGAGGTTCAGCGTCTCGATTTGTTCGGCGATCGTGCCGACGAGGCCCTCGCCCGTCGCGAGGCGGGTGACGTGCACCGCCTCCTGCTTGAGCCCGCGCGTCGCGAACAGCTCGAGCGCGCCCTCGCGCAAGAGGTAGATCGAGCAGACCTCGCTATCGAGGCATTCGCCGATGATCCCGACGACCTGGTTGAGCTTGCCCTGCGCGTGGGTGCGCGCGGCCATCACCTCGTGCAGCCGCGTCAGGATCGTGCGCGCAGACTGGGCGGCGGTCGAGGGCGGGAGCGGGGCGTTGGTCATGTCCCGCCACTGCTAACAGATGCCGCGCCCCCCCGCCAAGGGGAGCGTGCAATATTTCCTATTGTTGTCAGCCCGCCGGGGTAGGCGAGGGCGTCGTCGTCGGGGCGGCGGGGCCATAGACGGTCGGCGTCGCCGGGGGGACATAGAGCGGCGCCGGGGCGCTCATGATCGGCGGCGGCGGGGCATATTTGGCATCCCATGCCGCTGCCTCGACCTGATAGCGGGCATAGGCCTCGTAGAAATCGAGGAAGGGCTGGTCGAGCCGGGAGAGATGGCCCGGCGCCTGCACCACGACATCCTTGGCGGGGGTGGTCGACACGAGCTGCGCGACTTCGTTGGCGCGTGCGCAAAAATCGCGCTGCGCCGGCGGCTGCGCGAAATAGTTGAACAACTGGGTCGAGAGCTTGTCGCGCTCCTTGATGCCGTTGGTCTTGTTCTCCTTGCCGAGCTGCGTGATCACGCTCTTCTCGGTCGCCTTGATCGCCTTGCCGTGGTTCTTGATGATCGCATTATAGGCCGAGACGAGCGTCGCTTCCTCGAGCCCGCGGCAGCCGATCGCGGCGACGTTGAGCGCGATCTTCATCTGCCAGAAGGCGCGGTCGCCGGTGATGTCGGTGTTCGCGGTGTAGAAGCGCCCGTCGAGCCCGCGGCCCGGGAGGATCTGCGTCGCCGCAGCATTGCCCGGCGGCAGCGGCCGCGGCGGCACGATGATCACGACCGGCGGCGGCGCAGATCCTCCCGGGCCGCGGGCT
>NZ_LNSB01000065.1 GCF_001468285.1 Sphingopyxis sp. HIX
GGGGAGGCGGCGGCGGGGGTGGCACCGGTTCCGCACCACCGAAGTTGTACGTCAGCGTGCCGAGGATCGAGTGCGAACGGAAGCGCGTCGAAACGTCGCGGCCGCGCTGGTCGACCAGGTCGAGGTTGCTCGCGTTGAAGAAGCGGTACTTCAGGCCGACGTCCCAGTTGCGGGTCAGCGGCGCGCGAACGCCGGCGATCGCCTGCCAGGCGAAGCCCGTGTCCGAATCGTCGAGCCACGGACCGGCGAGGACCGGGGCGACATCGACGCGGGCCACACCGACACCGCCGCCGACGAAGCCCTGAAGGCCGTCATCGTCGCCGAAGTCGAGCATGCCGTTCACCATGAAGCTCAGCGCGTTCGAATCGCCGTTCATCGGGAAGTTGCCGGTGATCAGGTTGCCCGTGCCATTGGCCGAGCCCGGGATGCCGGGGGTGTTGACGCGGCCGGCCTTGATGTCGGCTTCGCGATAGCCCACTTCGACTTCCGCGCGGAAACCGCCGAAATCATAACCGACGACGCCTTCGAAGTCGTAGCCGGTCTTGTGGTCGAGCGTGGCTGCATTGTTGAAGGTAGCGATGTCGAGGTCCATGTCCTCGACGATCATGACACCGCCCCCAACTCCCACATACCAGGAGTCGTCGCGCGCCAGAGCCGGCGTCGCAAGGGCAGTGGAGGCCAACGCCACGGCGGCGGCAAGCTTCCTCATAGTAGATTCCCCTTTCAATTGAGATTTACGTCTCGCAGACGTCCTACCCTCGCCTTTGGTTCCGCGCAAGCGAACAAATTGCCAATCTGTTGCCAAAAAGCCGCACTCGCCGCGCGATAGGTGGTAAATTTCGCCCTAAATCAGAAGACCATGGCCGACGAGAGCCAGAATCAGCGCATCGATCGAGGCACGCGCTTCGGAGTCGACCGTGGCGCCGCCCGCCGGACTCGCGATCGCGTCGGGTTCGACCCAGTCCGCGCCGTCGAATCGCAGCCAAGCTCCGTCGCTTAGCCGCACGACGCGCATGCCCGGACGCGCCGTCACGAAGCGCCAGCCGCCCGCGGTCCACAGCGCGACCGCGCCGTCCTCGTCCGCCCAGGCGCCCGTCGCCGCCGCACCGACGATCCAGCCCTGTCCCGCCACGGGTGCGACGGGCGGATCGGCCTGCGGCCCGTCCTCGATCGCGGGCTGTACGAGCAGGTCGAGCAGCGCCAGCGCCTCATTGTGCGTCACCTCCTTCTGCGCCTGCGCCATCGCCAGCAGGGGCAGCGCCAGGCGCGGGGTGCTCGGCAGGTCGGTCATCGGCTAATCCTTTCAATCCAGAGTGAGAATGAGCGGCGGCGACAAGGCGAAATCGCCGACCTGGCGGATCTCGAAACCGGTCCCCGGCGGCAGCGCGGCGACCTCGGCCGCGGGCAGATGCAGCGCCGGCGCGGTGCACTCCCACAGGCCGATGCCCGGGGTCGCGGGCACCGCCGCCACCCGCCACGCCTCGCGCCCCTCGCCCAGCGGCAGGTCGACGCCGTCGCGCCAGCCGGGATCGACGCGGCTGCGGCGGATCCAGCCGAGCAGCAGTCCGCCCGCCCCGTCGGGCACTGTACGCCCGTGCACCGGCGCCAGCGGGCGCAGCGCCGCCGCGCCGGAGGGCACCGCAACCTCGACCGTCTCGCTGTGGTTCCGCGCCACCCATTGCAGCACCGCCGCCCCGCCCTCGGCCCATCCCGCCAGCGCGTCGGGCAGCGCCAGCAACGCCGCGTCGTCGAGCCACACGAAGGGGGTTCCCGCGGCGTGCACCGCGTTCGTTTCCGTCCCCCCGCGACCGCGTAGCAGGTGCGACAAGCGCCACAGCCCGTCACCGAGCGCCTCGGCCCGGCCGAACTGCACCAGTTCGCCGCCGACCATCGCCCGATTCGCTCCGCCCAGCAGATGGGAATCATCGACCGAGACCAGCGTCATCGCCGGATTCTCGAGAGAAACCAAAATCTTGTTCGCATCGTCGAACAGCGTCGGATCGCCGCCCGCCAGTGGCTCCGCGAGCGTACCGAGCGCCGCCGCCGGACGGACCGTACCCACCGGAACGGGCTCCGCGCCGGGCGCCGGAACCAGCCAGGTATCGGCTCCGCGCCAGCCGTCATTATCCCCTGCCGCCGCGAGCAGGACGCGCGGCGCGGTCGCCGCCGATCCGCCGAGGCTCGGCAGGTCGAACAGCCGGACGATCCCTTCGCTGTCGGGCCAGTCGGGCGCGAGCACGGGCACCCCCGGATCGGCCGCGATGTCCTCGAACGCAACCGGCTGGTGCCGCCGCAATTCGAGGCGCACCGCCGCATCCTTCACCGTCCGCGACGCGACGCGCCACCCGCTCCCGTCGGCCAGCGTCGCCACGCCGCCGACGGGCAGCGCGAGCGCCGCGAGATCGCCCTGCCATATCCGCGTTTCGCGCCCGTCGCCCGCCGCCGCGGCGATCCGCCGCGCCAGCGCGCGTGCGCCCTCGGCGGGCAACACCGCGGGCAGGTCGATCCGCTCCTCGCGCCGCCCGCCGCCCGCCACCGCGCTCGTCTGCTGGCCCAGCTGGTAATCGCGCCCGGGCTCATAATGCCGCAGCCGGATCGCGCCCGGCAGCGCCGACAGCGGCGCGCGGCGCGTCTCGGCGATATCGACCGGCGCCTCGACGCGCCGCGCTTCGGCGAAATCCGCCAGCGCCACCGCCTCGCCCGCCCCCTCCGCCGGCGCCAGCCGCCAGCCGCCGGGCGCGCTCACCAGCCGCACCGCATCGACCTCGAACAAAGGCGCCAGCGCGTCGCGCACCCGGTCGCCCGACGCCGAATAGCCCGAAAATACCGTCTGCCCCGCGCAGCGCCCGCCCTCGCCGATCAGCGCGCCGCCCACTACCCCGGCATCGACCCCCGCGCCATCGGCCTCGACCTCGAAGGTCAGCGACGGGATGCGATTGCCGAAGCTCGCGAGCTCCAGTTCCTCGAACACCGCATAGGCCAGCCCGCGAAACGCGCTCGCCTCGTCCATCCCCACCGCCGCCGCGATCAGCGGATCGACCGGCTGATCCTCGCCGCCCGTATACCAGCGAAAGGTGCAGCGCTCCTGGAAGGTCCCGCTCGTCCCGCGCAGCAGATTGCCGTCGGCCCAGATCCGCCGGATCGCCCCGATAGGCCGCGACGACAGCGCGACGGCCAGCGATACAGCATAGCTATATTCGGTCGTCGACGGCCGCCCCTTGCCGCCGCCATGCTTCTCGCGCCGCTCGATCAGATCGGTCGCCCAGATCACGCTCCCCGCGACGCGCATCGTCCCGAACAGCTTGGGAATCTGCTGACCATAGGTCGAGGCTTGGACCTTGAGGTCGGCGAGCCGCGGCCCCTCGCGCCCCTTGGGCTTGAAGATCTCCGCGTCGATCTGCTGCCCCGCATAGGCCCCGATCGCCGCCCCCACCGGCCCACCGATCATCCCGCCGACCACCGTCAGCACCAGCGTTGCCATCGTTGTGCTCCTTGAAAAGCCGCCACCGCGCCGCGCCCTGCGTCGCGTCGTCCAGCACCGTCTCGACCACCCGCCGCAGACCCGCATGCGCGTGCACCAGGCTCGCCGGCCCGATCAGCCCCAGATGAAATTGCCCTGCCGCAAAGGCGATCAACGCGACATCGCCGGCCCGCGCTTCGTCATCCACCGGCGCGAATCCGGCACGCGCCAGCCCCGCCTCGACCCGCTCCCGCGCCCATCCCCGCAGCGGATAATCCTCGGGCCGCACCAGCCGCACCCCCGCCGCCGCATAGGCCGCCCACACCAGCCCGACGCAATCGAGCCCCATCGCCCGGTCGCTCCCCTGCAACCGGAACCGCGCTCCGACCATGTCCCGCGCCGCCGCAAAGGCGCGCGCGCCTACAAGTTCGTCGAGCGCCTCATCCACCCGGGTAGCGCGTCAGCAGGTCATTGCCCGGCAGATGCGGCTCGCCGCGGAAATTCGCCGCATTGCCGAAGCGCGCGCGGCACGTCGCCAGCTGCTTGTCGCACCCCTCGGTCAGCCGGACCCGCGCCGGCAGCGCGGGCAGCAACCCCGGCACCTCGGCCAGCGTCAACACCGTCCCGTCGTCGGCGATCACCGGCGACGCCAGCCCGCACGCCGCTCCTTCGATCCACAGCAACTCGCCGAACGCCATGCGCCCCGCCGCCACCGGTACATCGAGCGTCACCGCCCGCCCGTCGACCGCGACCACGCGCCGCAAATGCGTCAGCGGCGCCAGATCGACCCGGCACGCCCGGTCACCCAGCGCCGCACGGCACGAGGGCGAGGTCGCCGGGCACGCCGGTCCATCGAGCCGCCGCAGCACGCCCTGCAATTCGGCCGCGAAGGCCGCCCCGCGCCGCTCGACCGCCCCCAGCTCGCCCCGCGCGACCACAATCGGCGCCGCTTCGGGCGCACTCCAGTCGGTCACCATCAGCACCAGCTCGGCGCCGTCCCAGCGCCCCGCATCGAGGTCCGCAGCGGCAATCGCTGCGCTCGACACCGCGCCCTCCAGGTCCATCGTCTCGACCTCCAGGCTGTCGCTCGTCTCGAGCGCAGAAGGCTTCATCCCCGGCGCCGCGCGATAGGGCGTGCCGCCCACCACCAGGTCGCGGTCGTGCGAGGTCAGCCCCACGACCACCCCGTCGCGCCGCGCCAGCCGCCAGCACCAGGCCAGCGTCACCAGCTCCTCGCGCAGCCAGTCGGGCGCGGCGATCATCGTCACCACGGCGCCCGCACCTCGACCAAAGGCACCGACGCCATCTCGCCCGCCAGAAAAGTCGCGCGGCTCACTTCCAACCGGTCCTCGGCAAAGCGCACCGGCACATCGAAGCGGAACCCCGCGCGCACCGCGATCCCCGTCGCGGGCGCCGCATCGAGCAGCACCTCACCCTCGCCGGTCACCACGAACGCTCCCGTCTCGACCCCATCGACCGACACGCGCACGCTCCCCGCGACCGGCAGCCGGATCGCCCGCAGCTGCACCGCATCCCCCGAACCATAATGCTTCACCAGCGCAAACTGCCGCCGGCTCCCGTCGCCGGTCCCCAGCATCTGGTCGTCCGCCGCCGGCAGCCCGCCATCGGCCGCCGACCCATGGTCGAACGGATCGCGAAAGCGGAACGCCCGCGCCGCGCCGCGCCGCGCCCGGAAGAAATCGGCGAGCGCCCGCACATCGCCCTCGGAGCGCACCCCCGGCCCCGCATCGTAGCGCATCCGCGCATCGGCCCATTCGCTCGCGCGCTGCTCGTGCCCCGAGGGCGAGCTCACGACCTGCGTCGAAAATTCGGTGATGCAAAGCGCCTCGCGCCCGATCGCCAGCGGGAAATCCACCGCATCAAAAGCCTGCACCTCATCCTCCCCGTCGAACCAGACGAACCCGTCGCGCGCGACTTGCGGCAAGGCCCAGACGAACGTGCGCGCCACCCCCGCGCGCACGCTCGCCCCGGCCGCATCGGCGATCGCCGCCCACTGCGCACGATCCTCCGCCAGCAGCACGAACCCCGAAAAATAATGCTGGTCGTGGGTCGGATAACCCAGCCGCGCCACCATCGCGTCGCGCGCCGGCCCCGTCTCTGCCCCGCGCCCCGCCGTCACCCAGTCATAATCCTCGAGCTGCAGCACATCGAACGCCGGCGCCGCCCACCCCGGCGGCACATTCGCGCGCCGCAGCTCGGGCGCCGCCGGGTCGAGCACCGTCGGCAGAAACACCAGCAAATGGCTCGTGAAATCGGCCGCCCCCGCCTCGTCGCGCGCCGCCGCGACCAGGGCCTCGGTCGACGTCGCGAGCAGCGCCCCCAGCGCATCGAGCATCGCCACCTGCCCCGCATCGAGCGCGCCGCGCACATCGGGGATCGCCACGCTCGCCCCGCCCAGCGCCGCGCCCGCCGCCGCATCATAGCCGCAGATTTTCCCGCCCGCATTGATCCACCACCACGGCTCGCCGACCTGGAACTTCACCACCAGCTCCGCCGCCACCGCGAGACCCACGAACGCCCGCGCGACCAGCTGCAGATAGCCCATCGCGCTCGCATTCGCCGGCGACAGCAGGGTCGAGGGCGGCACCCACCCGGTCAGCGCCGGCGCGCCGTCGGCGTCGCGTTGTTTCCAGTCGCCCCAGCAATATTCGTCGAAATATTCGTAGGATAAGGACCAGATCAGCCCCAGCCCCGCCGCCGCGATTTCGCTCGCCAGTGCCGCATGCCACGCCGCGCACGGCGCGTTGATCGTCCCGCCCGCCAGGCTCGCGTAAAAGCCCCCGCCCGACGCCTCGAGCCGCATATAATGGCTCATCCCGACATAATGGACGACGTCGCCGCGATAGCCGAGCGCCACCACCTGCCGCACCACCCGCGCCGGGGTCAGGTGATAGCAATCGTCATAGCCGTTGGTCATGCCCAGCCGATGTTCGGGCAGCATCGCATCGCCGATCGCCAGCACCGATCCCGAGCCCGACACCGCGATCGCGCTCATTTCGGCCCAGCCCTCGGCCGGTGCTCCGAGCATGCCTTCGCTGCCGTCGTAACCCGGCGGCACTAGCGATACGAACATCCGGTCGATATCGCCCGCCCACACGGGATCCGCCTCGCCCGGCAACAGATAGCCCCCGTCCATCGCATCGAAATCGAGCGCGATCACCGCATCCTCGGGCGTGCCCACAGCATAGTTCCACAGCCGCACATACCAGGCGCGCGGCTCCCCTTCGGCATCGCGCCCCTCGATCGTCAGCGTCGGCCCGTGCAGCGCGTCGAGCGGCTTCACCCCGCCCGACCGCCAGCGAAAGCTAAGCTGCACATGCCGGAAATCGCGCTTCGTCTCATAAGCGAGCAGCGGATGATCCCACCGGTCCTCCGCCGCCCAGATCAGCCCGGCCAGGTCGTGCTTGCGATAGAAAACCGTCTCGACCCGCAACGCCTGCGGCGCCGTCGTCACCACGCTCGCCATCATCGGCCGCGCAAAATCGACCGTCCAGAAGCGCGGATCGAAGCGCTTGATCCAGCCCTTTCGCTGATGCGGCTCGGCCGCCACCAGGGCCCAGCCCATCACTCGGCCTCCACCGCGCGCCGCACCGCGCGCGCCAATTGCCGCCCGGTCTGTGCCAACCGGCCCGGCTCGCTCGCCGCCTCGCCGCGCACGTTCACCGTGATCGCGATATTGCGCACGCTGCCGCCGCCCGCCGCCTCGATCCGCCCGCTCGCGGTCGGCACGAACATCTCGGGCCCACGCTCGCCGACGCGGTACGCCCGTCCCGCGCTCACCGGCCCGCCCGTCGCGCGCCCCGGCGCGCCGGCAAAGGCGCCCGCGATCGTTGCCGCCAGCTGGAGCAGCCCGCCGCTCCCGCCCGAACCGCCGCCGCCCAGCGCCGCCGAGATGCCGTTCGAGATCGCCGCGCGCGCGATATCGGTCATCACCGACAGCGCCAGCCGCTTCAGATCCTCGAACCCCAGCTTGCCCGTCACGATCGCGCGCGTCAGCGCATTCTCGATCCGCCGCCCCGCCGCATCGGCGCCGGCCGCGAGCGATCCCTCCAGCTCGGCGCGCAGCGCCGCCACGTCGCGCCGGAACGCGCCGGTGTCGGCGCGGACCGTCACCAGCGCCTCGTCGATGTCATCGCCCATCGGGAAAAGCCTCCATCATCGCCGCCAGCGCGTCGCGGTCCACCCCGGCCGCCGGGCCGTCGTCCATCCAGCCCGCCAGCACCGCCGCCGCCTCGGCCGGCGTCGCCGTCCAGAACTCGCCCGGCCGCCACCCGGCGAGCCGCGCCATCAGCCCGGCCAGCCGCAGCGCGCCCGGCCCGAACGCCGCACTCATCGCCCCTGCAATATCTGCCCGAGCAGCACGCGCAGCGCCGGCGTCACCGCCGCCAGCCCCGCCGCGACCACCGCCTCGCCGACCGCCTCGCGCGTCAGCGCCTCGGGCCGCTCCGGCACGCAATGCCAGAACAGGCACGCCAGTTCGCCCAGCGCCAGCCGCCCGTCGGCGGCGCGCTCGACCAGCCCGAACAGCGGCCCCAGCTCGCTCTCGGCCGCCACCAATGCTGCAAAGCTCGGCCGCAGCACGAACGCCTCACCCCCGACCCGCAGTTCGGCCTCGCCGCGCAGCATATTGGCCCCCGAGTCCTTTGGCCCGCTCACAGGCTCACCACCGCGCCGCTGCTCTCGAGGTTCAGCGTATATTGCCGCTCGCCGTTATAATCGCCGGCATAGTCGAGCCGCGTCACCAGGAAGCGCCCCTGCATGCGCTCGCCGCTCTCGAAGCTCAGCTCATAGGCGTCGATCGCCCCCGACAGCGCATGGCCGCGCAGCCGCGTCTCGGCGTCGGAGCCGGTAAAGATCCCCGCCGCGCTCACCGAAACCGAACGCACCCCGGCGCCCGACAACAGCTCGCGCCAGCCGCCCGAATCTTTCGTCGTGACGTTGACCGCCTCGCCGTTCACCGACAGCTGCGTCGTGCGCAGCCCCGCCACCGTGGCATAGGCCGGCGGCACCTCGCCGTCGCCGATCTTGAGCAGAAAAGCGCTCCCATTTTCGATTGCCATCGTCTATTCTCCTTGCCTCACAAGAACATCCGCAAACGGGGAGTCGCAGGATGCTGATTACGTCGATACTATTGGCCGCCATGGCGCCCGCCTCGACCGCAAACGTCGACACCACGCGCGCCGCCTTCACCAAATGCCTGCGCACCGACATGAAGAAGTCGCTCGAGGCCAAGATGGGCGAGGCCGAATATGAAATGGCGCTGAAATCCAACTGTTCGGAAGAGCGCGACGCCTTCCGCGCCGCGGTCATCGCCTTCGGCCGCGCCGCCGGCGACAGCGAAAAGAATGCGTCCGAAGACGCCGACATGCAGATCGAGGATTATCACGCGAACTTCACCGACAAGTTCAAGGATTACAGCTCGACCAACACGCTTCCCGGCGAGTGATTTTGCTGCGCCGAGGGCGCAGCAAAAAGCCCAGCAAAAACCACGCCTCTCCCCTTGGGGGAGAGGCAGCGAGACTTGGCGGCTTGCCGCCTAGTCGCAGCGGTGAGGGCGGCGCGGTCTCGATCCCGCTTGCCGGCAACTCACGAGGTCGCCAAACACCGGCACCGCACCACGATCTCGTGCCGCCACCCGCCATCCTTCGCGAACGCAAAACGCGTCCGCACCGCCCGCACCCCGACGATCCGCCAGTCGCCCGCCTCGCCGCGCAGTCCCGGCACCAGCGCCTCGATCCGCCTCGCCGCGTCGCCCGCCGCCTCGCCGACCCCGACCAGCGCCAGCATCACGCGCACCTCGCGCCCGGCCGCATCCTTCGTCCCCCAGTCGCTCCCCTCGGCCCCGCCGATACTGGCATAGGGCGCACTCGCCCGCGCCGGCACGCCGTCGAACACGCCATGCACCAGCCCCGCCAGCACCGCGTCATCCGCCAGCACGCCCAGCGCCCGTGCGCGTACCGCCGCCTCGGCGCTGCTCATCGTCCCAGCCCCACGCGCCGCCACGGCTGCCACAGCGCCGCGACGATCGCCGGCGGCGCGCGTTCCAATTCGCGATGCGCTTCGCGGCGTCCCTCGTGCAAATGCTGGATCATCCGCGCCAGCCCCTGCCGGATCGCCTCGGGCACGCCATTGGCCTCCGCCGCCAGCCCGGCACGATAGGTCACGCGCAGCCGCGTCGCCTCGCCCGCCGCCTCGACCCGCACCCGCGCCGCGCCGTCGCGGTCGATCTCGTGCCGCCAGGCCTCGGCGGCGAGCAAAGTCTCGTCCTCGCCGACCAGCCCCGCCACCGCCTCGACCGCGACCACCGGCCGCTTGACCAGCCGCATCCAGCCCGCCGCCACCGGCATCTCCTCGGTCACCGTCCGCACGATCAGCATCTGCCCGGTAAAGGCCTCGCACAGATCGGTCGCGCTCCGTATCAACCCTGCCACCACCGCATCGTCCTGACCCGCGCCCAATCGCAGCCACGCCTTCGCTTCGGCGACGCCCACCGGCGCCGCGCCCTTCTCGATTCCGGTGATCATCAGCGTTCCTCCACCCGCAGCATGATCGAACGTTCGTCGATCTGCCCGTCGCTCAGCGTCACGCGGTTCGTGACGCGATACAGGCCGCCCGCGACCCCGCCCTCGATCGTCGCCGCGCAGCGCAGCAGGTCGTGGCTCTCGCCCGCCACCGCCACGCCCCCATCGACCGCGGGTTCGACCGTCCAGCTCGCCTCTTCGATCACCTGCCCGTCCAGATAGGCGTCGCCCCAGTCGAACGCATAATCGATCCGTGCCCCCGGATCCTTGATCAGCAACATGATTGATCTCCCACCCTTGAAGGGAATCACCCTTTCCGCGGCATCACCCGCCGCTCGCGCCCCTGCGCCCCGGCGCCTCCGCCGCGGCCCGCGCCCAGCGCCGCACCCAGGCGCGGCCCGGCCCACTCGCCCGCAAGGTCGCGTACCCCGGCATCGCCGATCGCCGCGCCCGACAGCGCGCGCCCGCCCATCATGCCGCCGCTCCCGCGACCAGCCCGGCGATCAGGAACAAAGCCAGCTGGTCGCTGCGCACCCCGAAGCGGTCGTGCCAGTCGCCGTCCGCATCCTGCCAGCGGTCGAAACACAGGAAGGCATAAGGCGTTTGTCCCGGCAGCCCGTCGGCACCGATCGCATCGATCAGCCCCTCCTCGGCCATCACCGCCCACACCGCCTGCGCGCGCACTCCGAAATGCCGCCGCGCGCCATCGACGCCCTTCGCCGCGATCGCATCCTCCCACTGGAAAAAGCCCAGCTCGCCCGCGATCCGCCGCGCCGCGCGCAGTTCGGCCGCGCTCGCGCCGCCCGACCAGCGCTTCTCGCGCGCGTCCGATGTGTTGATCGCCCCCGTCGCGGCATAGACCGTCGACCAGCGAAACCCGCTCAGCCCCAATGTCTGCGCATTGTCGGCGCCGGGGCGAAAGCGCCCCGCATTGTCGAGCACCGCCGCCTTGTCGAGCAGCCCGGCGTTCGACACGCTGAATTTCAGGTCGGTCTGCCCGCCATGCCCCACGGGCATCGTCGCCGCGATCTGCGCGCGCACCCCCGCGCCGCTCACCGACGCATCGGCGCAGCGAAAGTTCAGCGCGGCAAAGGCGGCGTTCGCCGTCCACCCCGCCGTCCCCGCCTGCGTATCGGCGATCTCGACCACCACCGGCGCGCTGCCGTCGACCGCCGAACTCCCCTTGACCACCAGCCGCTGCGCCGGCGCCTCCTCGCCGATCCCCAGATTGCCCGCGCACACGAACCCGCCGCCGCTCCGCTGGTGCACCAGCGCGCTCGCGGACACATTGACCCAGCCGCTCCCGCGGCGCACCGTCACCGCGTCCGCCGCCTCGACCGCGCTCGCCGACGAATGGCCCGTCGAGAGCGGCTGCTTGCCCGCGATCGCGCCGTCATGCCCCGCGATCGCCGCCTGCGCCGCCGCCAGCGCGGTACCCTGCGCGCTCACCGTCGTGCCCAGCGCCGACAGCCCCGCCGCATTGGCCGCCACACCGCCCGCGGCGCCCGCCAGCGCCGTATCGACCGCCGAGAACCACCCCGCCCCCGCGGTCAGCGCGACGGTCTTGATCCCGCCCGTGAAAGCGACCGCCGCCCCGCCGTTCGACGACGCCGCCACGCCATCGCGCACCAGCCGCCCCTCGCTATCGAGGCGCCCGGTCCCGGTCTCCCACTCGCCGGCGTGCGTCACCCCGGCGATCGCATAATGAAAGCTCGCACCCTCGGGCACGACCGCACCGAACGTGCGATGCCCCGGCAAGGCCCCGCCCAGCACCAGCGCACCGCTCCCCGTCGCGGTGCACCGCTCGCGCACCAGGTCGGCAAAAAACAGGCTCGGCATGATCGGCCGTCCTTTCGTCTCGATGTGAAGAATGAGTCTCGCCCGTCGAACCGACGGACAAAGCAAGCGCCGATCTGACGGCACTCGATTTTCTCAGGATAAAAGAAGGGGCCCAGCCTCGCGACTGAGCCCCGAAATCTTTGGCCGGTTTACGGTCTCCACTCAAGGCTTCCCCTTGAGACAGGCTTACGCCTGCTTGCTTCAAACGGTCCGCACAGAGCATGGCTCCGGTGGTGAGCAGACCATTTTCAGCGACGGCTTATGTACGTCAATAGCCACAGCCGTGCAAGAATATTAACCTTGCCGGGTTGATCAGAGATTAACCGACATGAGCCGAAAGTTGAGCCGGACCCGTGGTGCGTCCAGCTCTGTTCTCTTGCGAGACCGGTGAGGGATTCGAACCCTCGCGTCCACCACAGACGACCTCCGATTTTCACACGGGTGCGTTAACCGCTCCGCCAACCGGCCAAAGAACGCGCCGAATTTATCGCGCTTTCCTTCCGGAGTCGAGAGATTTGTTCAACAAATGTTCTTGTTCACGCCGGAGCAGATAAGCACCCGGCCCCTCACCGAAAGGGGAAGAGCTCGGGGCCGGGCGCCGCATCGCGCGCCAGCTCAGCTGGCGGCGAATTTCATCAGCTTGATCGCGTTCGAATCGATGATCGCGCCCCCCACCCTTTTGGTTGCATAGAAATGCACGAAGGGCTTGTTGCTGAACGGATCGCGCAGGATGCGCGTCTCGCCGCGGTCGGCGACGAGGTAGCCGGCGCGGAAATTGCCGAAGGCGATCGACAGGCTGTCGGCGGCCAGCGCCGGCATGTCTTCGGCCTCGACCACCGGATAGCCGAGCAGGCTCGCCGCCTGCCCCTCGACCAGCCCCGGCTGCCAGATGAAGGCGCCGTCGCTGGTCTTGAACTTGCGGATCCGCGCCAGCGTGTCCGAATTCATCACCCAGCACGCCCCCTGCCGGTACGGCGCGCGCAGCGAGTGGACAAGGTCCACCAACTTGTCCTGCGGGTTCGACGCCGCGAACGCCCCCGCCGCGCCCGACGCGACATATTGCAGCTCGCCGAAATCGCGCACCGCATCGGCCTCGTTCGTGGCGGTATAGGACAAGAAGCCCTTGGGCCGGTTGGTCCCGTTGCCGCCGACGAAGGCCGATCCTTCCGCCACCGCGAACTCGCGCCCGATCTCGTCGGCCAGCCAGGCCTCGACGTCGAACATCGCATCGTCGAGCATCGCCTGGCTCGCCGCCGGATTGGCATAGAGCTCGCCCGAGGGCGGCGCGATCTCGGCAAAGCTTCGCGTATCGGTCTCGGGCCGCGCCGCGGTCTCGCCGACCCAGCCGGCCTCGGTCGCGCCGGTCGCGACCAGCTTGCGATAGCCGCTCGTCCCGGTCTGCACGACGGTCGCGATACGCCGGATCGGCGACAGCGACTTCAGCGTCGATGCGATCGACCCGTCGATCTCGCGCGGCACCGCATAGCCGCCCTCGCCGGCGCTAGCGCCCGACAGGCTCTTCATCTCCACACCCGCATCGATCCCGCGCCGCAGGTAGCGCTCGACGAAGGCGTCAAGCGCCGGATCGGCCGCCTTCGCCCCGTCGAGCGGCAAACGCCCGCTCGCCACCGCTTGGCGCTCGAGCTGCGCCTTCAGCGCCGACACCGACGCCTTCAGCTCGTCGACCGCCTCGGCCGCCAGCACCGCATCGAACGCGCCGTCGAGCGCATCCGCCTTCACTTCCATCTCGATATCCATGCCCGTCACTCCTTCACCTGATCCACCGCAATCACCCGCGCCAGCGCCTGCATCGGCGCCGCCACCAAACTCACTTCCATAAGGTCGAGCCCCAGCAGCTCGCGCGGATCGCGCCCGCGCGCCGCGGTCACCCGGTACCCGAAGGACAATCCCGTCAGCGCCCCGCGCGCGACCAGCGCCGCAGCGGTCGGATGCGTCACCCGCGCCACGACGCGCAGACCGCGCTTGTCTTCGGCCAGCGCCTCGACCACGCCGACGACGGCGCCCGCCCGATGCTGCCACAGCAAGGGCACCGCGCGCCCGCTCGCCAGGCTGCGCGCAAAAGCCCCGCTGCGCACCACATCGCCCCCGCGATCGACCCGATCGAACACCGAGGCGTATCCCGCAAAACGGACCGGGGAGTTTTCGCGCAGAGACGCAGGGGACGCCGAGAAAGAAGAAGGCGGCAAAGCCGCCCCGATCTCCGCAACGTCGGCCGCTACGCTTCCGGCGGACTTCTTCCCCAAAATCTCTGCGATCTCTGCGCCTCTGCGCGAACCTCTTCCAGCCACCGCCGCGCTCACCGCAGCAACCCCGGCAGCCCCATCTTCACCGCGAGCCCCACCACGACCAGCGCCAGCACCCCACGCACCGCCCAGTCGATCGCCGCCTTCCACGCGCTCGTCTTGGCGTCGCGCCACGCGCCCAGCAGTTGGCGCAGATCGCTCACGTCGCCGCGCGCCGCCTCGTCGGCCAGCCCCAACCGCGCCAATGCCCGCCGCGCGCCCATCTCGCTCGCCTCCTCGATCAGCGCGCGCAGGATCGCCGCGTCCACGCCAAAACCTTCGGGCGCACCCGCCCCCGCCAGCGCGACCAATCGCGCCAGGGCCTCTTCTTCATCCATGTCGAAATCTCCAAATGATCTCACACGAAGACACAAAGGCGTCGCACAGCACCGCGCCGACAGGCGCACCAAAGGCCCCGGGGGCCGGCCGCACCGCTCCAAGGCCCGCCAGTCTAGGCTGCGCACGCCGCCCTCTTTGTGTCTTCGTGTGAGATAAAGAATGGCACACGACGCTGGCGGGTTACCCCACCCCCAGCATCGCCTTCTTCTCGTCCGCGGTCAGCCAGTCCGCCGCCGACACCTCGCGCCACAGCGCCATCCGCTCCTCGACCAGCGCCGGTACCTTGTTCAGATCGACCGCCAGCGCCGCGCCCGGAAACCATCCGCGCAGCCCCTGCGCGATCGCCCCCAAAATCTTCCCCGCCAGCGGCAGCACCGTCAGCCGCCACAGCGCCCGGTTCGCCTCCTTGTAATTGGCGTAGGTCGCATCCCCCGGCAGCCCCAGCAGCATCGGCGGCACCCCGAACGCCATCGCGATCTCGCGCGCCGCGCTGTGCTTCAGCTCCAGGAAATCCATCTCGGCGGGCGACAGGCTCAGCGCCTGCCACTTCAATCCGCCCTCGAGCAGCAGCGGCCGCCCGGCATTGGCCCCGCCCGCGAACCCTTCGGCCAGTTCCTCGCGCAGCCGCTCGACCTGCTCGGCCGACAGCGGCACGCCCTTTTCGCCCGGATCGTGGACCAGCACCCCCGACGGCCGCGCCGCATTGCCGAGCAGCGCCGCATTCCACCGCGTCGCCGCATTATGCGCCGCGATTGCCGCCGCCGCGGCGCCCAGGCACCCCGCGCCATAATGATCGTCGAGCGGGTGCAGCGCCTTCACATGCACCACCGCGGTCCGCCCCGCGCCATCCTCGGCGGGCAGCGTCACCCCCGACCCGCCCGCGCTGTAGCGATAGGCGACCGGCCATCCGCGCGCATCGGCCTCCACGGTCACCCGCTCGGGCCGCAGCGCGAACAGTTCCGCCGGCGCCCCCGCTCCGTCGGCCAGGATCTGCACATAGCCATTGCCGTGCAGCAGCAATTGCGAGGCCAGGGTCTCGAGCAGCCCCTGCCCGCCCGACGTCGCCGCGACCAGCGCCGCCAGCCCCGGATCGCTCGCCTCGACCGGCGCGCTCCCGGCGGCCTCGGCAACCAGCCGCACCGAGCGCTGGACGATCGGGTTCGCCAGATACCCTTCGCGCAGCTGCGCCTCGAACGACAGCGGCGCCGGCGCGCTCCACGCCCCATACACCCGCGACAAAGCCGGCCGCGCAGAAGCCTGCGCCGCCTTGCGCCCAAACCAGTTCATAAAATTCTCCCCGAATAATCCTCCCTGTGGCGAAGCCATGGGGAGGGGGACCGCCCGCGAAGCGGGTGGTGGAGGGGCCGAAGCGGTTTACGCCACCGCGGCCGGAAAAATGCGCGCCGAGCCGCAGAGACCGCAGAGAAAGAGGTTCACGCGGAGACGCGGAGACGCGGAGAAAAACAAAGGCGGCAAAGCCGCCCTTCCCTTTCTCTGCGCCCTCTGCCCCTCTGCGCGAAAACCCTCTTCCTCTTTTTCTTCTCCGCGTCTCCGCGCCTCCGCGCCTCCGCGTGAACTAAATCCTCACCACCCCCGGCCCCTTCCCGCACGCCACCCCGCGCAGCAACTCCGCCAAGGCCCACACACAAGCATCCGCCCGGTCCGGCGACCGCCCCGGCCCCGCATAACCGCCCCCCACCTGCAGCCCGCAAAGCTCGTCCTCCAGCCGTTCGAAAACCCCCGCATGCACCACATCGCCGCGCTCGTAAGCCAGCGCCACCGGCTCCGCGCGCCGTGCCTTGCCGACGCTCGCGTGCACCGCGGTCACCGGCAAATTCGTCATCGCCGCGCGCAAGGTGCCCAGCACCATCTCGCCCCCCATATTGCTCTCGGCCACCACCCGCTCGGCGCCCCAGCGCGCCGCCGCCGCCGCGACCGCCTGCGCCCAGCGCGCGGGCGAGGCCTGTTCGACGCTCGCATCCTCGACCACCGCCAGCTTGCCGTCGCGTAAGTGCGCCGCGACGACGATGCCGCACGCGTCGCCGGTCGACGTCGCGGGCGGATCGACCCCGATCACCACGCGCACCGGCTTGCCGATCGCATCGCCATCGACCCGGCACGCCTCGACCAGCGCGCGCGACCACAGCGCGCCCTCGACATCTTCGAGCAACTCGCCGTCCAGCTCCTGCCGCCCCAGCCGCGTCCCGCCGTAACTCGCCAGCATCGCTTCGACGAAGCTCGCGGGCAGATGCTTGTTGTCGCGCGTCCGCCCGAAGGTCTCGGCCAGCCCCGGCGCCGCCTTCACCCGCCGCATTACCTCATTGGTTCGCGGCGTCGTCGTCACCAGCACCCGCGGGCGCTCGCCCAGCCGCATGCCCAGCATCAGATTGTCCCACGCCGCGGTCCCGCGCCGCCATTTCGCCAGCTCGTCGCACCATGCCGCATGATGCTCGGGCCCGCGCAGCTCCTCGCCCGCCTCGGCCGAATAGAGCGTCGCCACTGCGCCGTTCGCAAAGCTGAGCTCGCGCCGCCCCGGCGCCCAGCGCACCGCCTCGTGATCGCGCGCCACCGCGATCAGCCCGCTCGGCCCTTCGATCATCACGCGCTGCCCGTCGGCGACCGTCGCCGCGACCAGCGCGATCTGTGCCCCCGGCATGCTACGCGCGACCTCGCTCACCCATTCGGATCCCGCGCGCGTCTTGCCGAACCCGCGCCCCGCCTGGATCAGCCAGATGCGCCAGTCGCCCGGCGGCTCGCGCTGCCCGTCGTGCTGGCGGCCGTACCAGCGCGCCGCGAGCTCGTTCATCTGCGCCTGCGTCAACTCGCGGAGCACCCAGGCCCGCTCCTCGGGCGTCAGCTTGCCGAACCGCGAGAATATCATTTCCGACCAGGCGGTCAGCCGCCCCGGCGTCCAGCGCTTGATTGCGCGCGTCCGCGGCGCGTCCCAGCGCCGCTTCACGCGCCATCCTGCGGCGGCACCGGCGGAGGCAGGCCGGCCGCCGACCCCGCTTCGCCGCGCAGCCGGCGCCGGTGCATCACCATCCGCATCCGCTTGATCAGGATCGCATCGACTTCCTGCTGCGTCACGACGTGGCGCGGCTGCGCGCGCTGCCCGCGCGCCCGGCCGCCCTCGACGCTCGCGCGATGCTGGCGCAGCAGCGCCATCGCCTCGCTGGCCGTCATCTTCTCGACCGGCTGCTTCGCCTCTTCATCGGGGTCCGGCGTCAGCCCCTCGACCGCCTCGATCGCGCGCCGCAGCAGCGCCATCTCCAGCCTTTCGTAACCCAGTTCCAGCGCCGCCTGCCATTGCTCGGCGAATTGCGCGTCGCGCTTGCGCAGGCGATAGACGCTCCCGACCTTCATGCCCGCTGCGGCCAACGCGCGCGACACGTTGCAGCTCGCGGCCAGTTCCTCCAGGAACACCCGTCGACGCGCCATCGTCCATCCATCCGCCCGCGGCTCGCGCCGTTGCAGCGGCCGTCCTGGCGCCGCGGCGATCATCTCTTCGCGCTCATCCATCCATAGCCTCCAGACGCGGATCGGGCCGGCAGCCCCAAAGGAGGCTCCGGCCCGACTCGCAATTTTCCATGATGGAATCTATGTGCCAGATCAGCGTGACGATGTCAAGATTTTTTTACCGATTTGGTTTGTCTATACTCGACCGCGTCGCACGCGCTGCCGCGAAAGCCCGCTATTTTCCGGTGAGCGAGAATGTCTTGCTGACGATCAACGACAGCCTGTTTTCGGGCTTTATCGATGTGAGGACGGCGCTGTCATCCAGCTCGGTACCGCCCCATTCGCGCTCGTACTTGATGCCAACACCGGTCTTGAGATCGTCTCCGATGAAAACCAGCAGCGGAATCGAAAAGGTCCAGCGATCCGGATCGCCCTTCGCGGTTTCTTTCTTCAACGCGTAAGAAAGCTTGGGCGACAGGGCCAGGGTCGGCCACCAGCCATTCCCATATTTCAGGAACCGGGCTTCTATGGCCGGCGTCGTGACGAGGTCATAGTCCGGCGCTTTTGGATAATAGGATTTGCAGCCCGCCGTCGAGAACCCCGTCGATGTATCTTTCGCCGGACAATAGAGCACCTCTTTCGTGCTCTTCGAATATTCATAGGCCCTGGAAAAACCCAGGCTGCCGAGAAGCGCCATCTCGATATTGCTGTGGTCCTTGGTGAGGCGTCCATAGAGGTAAGGCGTCAGCGACCAGGCGATTTTCCGGCGCTTCTCGACGGCCGCTTTCGTAAAGGCGTCGTCGAAGGTCCCGTTGAAATGGAGCGCAAAAGCCTCGGGTGTCAGGAATTCCACCGATGGTCGCGCGATCTTCCCCTCTATTCCGAAACCCCCGAGCGGTTTTGCATCCTTGGGGCCGAAATAGAGGGCGTCGGCCTGGTCGGCGAGCTCGCCGTGCAGCAGGCCCGAGCCTTTTGCAGCAGGGGCATAGACCCAGTCGGTCAGCGACTGCCCCTGGCAGGTCGACCGGAAACCGGGCGTGGCACTAAGCTGGTCTTTCAGGCATGCTTCGACGGCTTTTTTCTTGAGATCCTTGCTGGCCTCGTCCCACTCGGCCCGCCCTTGACCGCGATAGAAGTTCAAGAACAGCGACCCCTTCAAGGCGATCGTGCTGTCGAACCTGTCGATGAATTCCTTGTCGGAATCGCTCTTGAACAGACTGCCCGAACCGGCCGATATACCGCCGCTGAAACCCCACCGGGAAAAACGCTGGTTTGGCTCCGTCGCCGAGGGAGGCGTGCGTCGCCGGAATTCTCGCGCGTAGGTCAGGCCGATCGTCCCGGCATCGTCCGATCCGGACAGCGACGCGGAAAATCCCCGCGGATGAAAGAGGCTGCCGGGGACTTGCACACCGCCTCCGGGGAGCGCGAGCGCGTTGGCCTTGCAATCGCCAACGCGAAGCTTGGAGTCGGGGTTATCGATCATCTTGGCGCAATCGGGGTCCGGTTTCCTATCCGCCACCGAAAGACGCGTTTCCCTGTTCGTCTCCCGCGGCACGGTCTCCATTCCGGCTGGCCGGTGGTTCAGCGATGCAACAGTGTATCGCCGAGCATCGGGCAGGGCCTTGATCGCATCGCCGAGCAACTTTGCTGTTTCACCGACAAGGTTTTCGGCTTTGGCTCTTTGTTCATGCGCGATGGCGATCAATGCTGCCCGATCCTTTGCTTCCAATGGGGCGGCTATTCGGTCGAGGTTATTGGCGCGATCGATTGCCGCATCGCGCGCGGCATTATTCGCGTCCACCTTTGCCATCGCCGCGACATAGGCTTGGAAGGCACCGATCGCATAGGAGTTCAGCTTTTCCGCGTCCTCGAGCGGGGCTCGATTGTCACCGGCGGCCAAACCGGCAACGGCCCTCGTCAGCGCTTTCTGCCGATCGTCCAGCATCGCGAGGCAAGCCAGAGCATTGGCGGTGGGCAGGCCGGACAGCAACGCCTCGGTGCTCCGGTCGGACGACATGGCCTCGAGCGGGCAGTTGGCTTCCGCGACGGGCACCTGCTGCGCCTTCGCATCGGCCGCACCGAAAAAGGCCACGGCGGTCGTGATCAGGAATATGGAACGCATCGACTACCCCCCGGTTTCGATCGATCGCAGGACATGGCGGACATCCCCGCGATCCGCGATGTCCATGTACAGGCCAGCGACCCGGCCAGAAAGAAAAGCGACTGCTATCTTCCGGCGCGGCGCCTGCATTATTATCCACATCCCGATGCTTATTGTCCCCCTATAATAATATGGGCTTCCGGGGCGGCCATATTCTATGTTATAATTGGGCCGCTACACGTCCGTCACGCCGCATCGTGAAAAATCAGCCCCAGCACGCGCCTTTGCCCGGTCCGCACTTCGCTCACCCCGTGGCGCATCGTCACGCGGTAATCGCCGCGCGATCCCTTCACCGGCCGCGCATTCACCGCGAACACCACCGCATCGCCCTTGCCCAGCGGCACGACCGCGGCGCGTGACTGCATCCGCGGGCGCTGCTCGGTCAGCACGAACTCGCCCCCGGTGAAATCGGTCCCCGGCGCCGACAGCAGCACCGCGACCTGCAGCGGGAAGACATGCTCGCCGTACAGGTCCTGGTGCAGGCAATTATAGTCGCCCGGCCCATAGTCCAGCAGCAGCGGCGTCGGCCGCGACTGCGCTGCCGCGTGGCAGCGCGCAAGGAACTCCGCATGTTCGTCGGGAAAGCGGGCATCGATCCCCATCCGCGCATGCCAGCGATTGGCTTGTCGCACGAGCCGCGGATAGAGCGCGCGCCGCAGCGCCTCCACCGGCCCCGGCAGCGGATAAGCGAAATAGCGATATTCGCCGCGTCCGAAGCCGTGCCGCGCCATCGTCACCCGGCTGCGAAACCCCGCCTCGGCGTCGTAGCGCGCCGCGAGCGCCTCGCATTCGTCCGCCCCCAGCAACCCCGGCAGCACCGCCCATCCCCGGGCATCGAGCGCGGCAGCGGCGGCGCTCCAGTCGATCGCGGCGATGCGTGCGGCAAGCTCGCCAGGGGCGGTGATGGGTTCGATGATATCGGTCATGCGCCATCTCTGCCGCGAGGCAAGCCATGCCGCGCCCCGTTTCTTGCGCCCAAATCCCAGGCGCGGGTCTGGTTTCGGGCGGAAGCGGCCCTTTTAATCCTCCCTGTCGCGAAGCGATGGGGAGGGGGACCATGCGAAGCATGAT
>NZ_LNSB01000066.1 GCF_001468285.1 Sphingopyxis sp. HIX
CATCCCCATGCCGCGGCCAGAAATGGCTTGAATGAAGAGCGCTGCCGCTCGCCGGCACCGTCCGCTTCTGTCAAATGCGGACTTTATCAACACCATCGGTCGTTAGCGGCCATTCGCCATCCTTCATATGACCTTAGAAATTGCCGGTTAGGATGCCCGCATTCGTTCGACGAAAGAAGCGGGGGCGTGCGTGAGCGGAGCGGGATACGGTGATTTCGAGGCGCGGCTGGAGCGCCTGCACGCGCGGCAGATGGCGTTTCTGCAAAATTCGCCACCCGACGATTGGCATCGCTACGCTTTCTATCACAATTGGGACGAGCGGCTGGACGGGCTCTACTGGATCGTGAGCCAGCCGCAATGCGACCGGGCGACGGCGATCCTCATCTTCTGGAAGGGCGAGCCCACGGGCTATG
Source organism: Sphingopyxis sp. HIX (assembly GCF_001468285.1). Lineage (GTDB taxonomy): Bacteria > Pseudomonadota > Alphaproteobacteria > Sphingomonadales > Sphingomonadaceae > Sphingopyxis. Next base: position 414 of record NZ_LNSB01000066.1, read on the forward strand.
ATTATGAGGAAGAAGAAGAAAATATGGGCGACGATGTTTATGCCGTCGCGCCGATGCTGCGCTATATCAGCGAGCGCTTCAACACGGCCGGCTATCCCCGCGCGGAAATAGCTTATGATTTTCTGGAAGCCGCGGGGCATGAGGCCGGGTCGGACTATGCGGCGATCATCGAAGCCGGGAGGCTGCGCGACTTCGAGACGCTGATCGAGGCTCAGAAAAATCTGTCCGACCCGCGCGTCAAACTTCATGCCGATATGAAGGTCCTGAGGCTTCCCGGGCGAAAGGTCGCAGGCTATGGCGACACGAGCGATTTCTATGACCGGTTCCCCGAAGACATGGATTGACGCGAATTCCAAACCGGAGAGATGAGTCGATGACCGACGCCGATGCCCCCTATCATGCCCATATCTATTATGACGCGGCCGAACGGCCCGCGGCCGCTGCGCTCCGCGATGCGTTCGGCGAAGATCCCGCGATCCTGCTCGTCGGGCCGATGATCGACCATGGCGTGGGGCCGCATCCGATCGCGCAGTACGAGGTGCATTTCCTGAAGGCACACCGCGATGCGGTGGTCGCGGCGATTGTGCCCACGGGGCTGCGCGCGCTGGTGCATCCTTTGACCGACGACGATCTCGCCGATCATACCAGCCTGGCCGAGTGGATCGGCGAGCCGATCGAGCTCGATGTGACGGTGCTCGATCCGCCGGGGGTGAACCAGGGAATTCCGCGGTTCGGGAAGGCGGACTTCTAGCAAATTCGTCATACCGGCGAAGGCCGGGATCTCGCCGGTGCGATATGGCGATAGGGTGAGATCCCGGCCTTCGCCGGGATGACGATGTGGTGGGGGTCAGGCCTCGACCGGACCCTCACCGCCCAGCACATAGCCGCAGCCCAGCGCGCGCGCCTCGTCGGCGTCGGACAGCGCCGCGACCGTCTGCCAGCCGTCGGCGCGCAGGCTCGCCGCGAGTTCGATATCGTGGCCGAGCGGCAGGAAGATGCGGCGGTCGGCGACATCCTCGGCGCCGAGGCCGTCGTCGATGAGCGGGTCCGGGTAGAGCGAGAAGCCCACCGCCGATTCCTCATGATCCTCGCCGACGGGGATCGCATAGCCGCCGCCGCGGCCGATCGCGTCGCCCTGGCCGGGGACGAAGATCTGGAAGCCGAACCAGCTCTGATAGGCGAAGCCGTGGCGCTCGGTCGGGTCGAGCGTCAGCGACACGCGGTCGCGGATCGGCGCGGCGATGGCTTCGAGCGCGTCGATGCGGCTCGTCAGGACGCCGCCGGTGTCGAAGGCGCGCAGGTCGGCGATCGCCTGGTCGAAGGGGCCGGTGGCGCGGAGCAAGGGCAGATAGGCGGCGGCGCCGATGCGGACGAGCGCGCCGGCATCCTTGGCGTCGAGTTCGTCGCGCAAAGTCTCGAGGCTGGCTTCGACGGGCAGCGAGGCGGCGAGCAGGTCGACGGCGTCGGGCAGGGTGAAGTCGATCGTGACGGGGCCGATGCCCGCGGCATCGAGCGCGTCAATGGCGACGCTGACGATCTCGCGCGCCGCGGCGACGCCGTCGCTGCCGATCAATTCGGCACCGACTTGCAGCATCTCGCGCGCGGGACGGAGCTGGCTGGCGCGCAATTTGACGATCTGGCCGGCGTAGCAGAGGCGCAAGGGACGCGGGGCTTGCGCGAGGAGCGAGGTCGCGATGCGGCCGACCTGGCGCGTGATGTCGGGGCGGAGCGCGAGGGTGCGCTGCGACACCGGGTCGGTGAAGCGGAGCAAGTCGCGCGCGCTGCGGTCGTCGTCGCCGCCGAGCGTCTCGCGGAACTCGGCAAGCGGCGGCGACACGCGGCCATAGCCGTGCGCGCGCATCGCATCGACGAGCGCGCGCGTGACGCGCGACGCCGCCTCGGCCTGTTGCGGCAGGCGGTCGCGGAGGCCTTCGGGCAGCAGGGCGGGGGTGCGAGGCATGGTGGGGCCTTAGAAGTCTAAAGGCGGGCGATCAATCAAATCTCCCCTCCCGCAGGCGGGAGGGGCAACGAGGCTTGCCAGCTTGCTGGCTAGCCGCAGTGGGGTGGGCATCGACGTTGCAAGGGCCCACCCCGCTGCGACTAGCGAACAAAGTTCGCAAGTCTCGCTGCCCCTCCCGTTTACGGGAGGGGAGGGCGTTCAGAACTTCAGGCCCTTGACCGTCTTCACGCCGGGCAGCTGGCAGATCTGCCACAGGAGCGGCTCGGGCAGCGGCGAGTCGAGGCTGAGCAGCAGCACGGCCTCGCCGCCCGCGGCGCGGCGGCCGAGGTGGAAGGTGCCGATGTTGAGCCCCGCGTCGCCGAGCGTGGTGCCGATGCGGCCGATGAAGCCCGGGGCGTCCTCGTTGACGATGTAGAGCATATGGCCGTCGAGGTCGGCCTCGACCTTGATGCCGAACATCTCGACGAGGCGCGGGTCGCCGTTGCTGAACAGCGTGCCCGCGACCGAGCGGTCGCCGGCCTCGGTGGCGACGGTGACGCGGACGAGCGTGTGATAGTCGCCGTCGCGATCGTGACGAACTTCGCGGACGTCGAGCCCGCGTTCGCGTGCGAGATGGGGGGCGTTGACCATGTTCACCGCGTCCGAATAGCGGCGCATCAGGCCGGTGAGCACCGCGGCGGTGATCGGCTTGAGGTTGAGCTCGGCCGCCGCGCCCTCGACCTCGATCGAGATCTTGGCGAGATTGTCGTGCGCGAGTTGGCCGACGAGGCTGCCGAGCTTTTCGGCGAGGCTCATATAGGGGCGCAGCTTCGGCGCTTCCTCGGCCGACAGGCTGGGCACGTTGAGCGCGTTGGTGATGCCGCCGGTGAGGAGGTAATCGCTGATCTGCTCGGCGACCTGGATGGCGACATTGACCTGCGCCTCGTCGGTCGACGCGCCGAGGTGCGGCGTGCAGATGAAGTTCGGGGTGCCGAACAGCGGGTGGTCGGCGGCCGGCGGCTCGGTCTGGAACACGTCGAGCGCGGCGCCCGCGACATGGCCGCTGTCGAGCGCCTCCTTCAGCGCCGCTTCGTCGATCAGCCCGCCGCGCGCGCAGTTGATGATGCGCACGCCCTTCTTCGCCTTGGCGAGGTTTTCCTTCGACAGGATATTGCGCGTCTGGTCGGTCAGCGGGGTGTGCAGCGTGATGAAATCGGCCTTGGCGAGCAGGGTGTCGAGATCGGCCTTTTCGACGCCGAGCTCGATCGCGCGCTCGGGGGTCAGGAAGGGGTCGAAGGCGACGACCTTCATGCGGAGGCCCAGCGCGCGTTCGGCGACGATGCTGCCGATATTGCCGCAGCCGATCAGCCCGAGCGTCTTCGACGTGAGCTCGACGCCCATGAAGTCGTTCTTCGGCCATTTGCCCGCTTGGGTCAGCACATTGGCTTCGGGGATCTGGCGTGCGAGCGCGAACATCATCGCGATCGCATGTTCGGCGGTGGTGATGCTGTTGCCGAAGGGCGTGTTCATCACGATGACGCCCTGCTTGGATGCCGAGGGGATGTCGACATTGTCGACGCCGATGCCGGCGCGGCCGACGACCTTCAGGTTGGTCGCGGCGGCGAGGACGTCGGCGGTGACCTTGGTGGCCGAGCGGATCGCGAGGCCGTCATAGGTGCCGATCATCGCGATCAGCTCGTCCTTGGTCTTGCCGGTGATGACATCGACGTCGATCCCGCGTTCGGCGAAGATCGCGGCGGCTTTGGGGTCCATTTTGTCGCTGATGAGGACTTTGGGTGCGGTCATTTTATTCTCCCTCTCCCCTTCAGGGGAGAGGGCCGGGGAGAGGGGGTCTCTGCGCCGGCCCTATGTTGATGAAGGAAAGGAGCGGGGTGCATCCCCCTCTCCCAACCCTCTCCCCTGAAGGGGAGAGGGCTATTAAGGTCAGGCTTTGAGCGAGGCGTAGGCCCAGTCGAGCCACGGTCCGAGTGCTTCGACATCGGCGGTGTCGACGGTCGCGCCGCACCAGATGCGAAGGCCCGGGGGCGCGTCGCGGTAGCCCGCGATGTCGTAGGCGGCGCCTTCGGCTTCGAGCAGGCCCGCGAACGTCTTGATGAAGCCCTCGTCGGCGCCCGCGACCGACAGGCAGACCGAGGTCTTCGAGCGGCTGGCGGGGTCGGCGGCGAGGTGGCTCAGCCAGTCGCGTTCCGCGACGATCTTGTCGAGCGCCGCGGCATTGGCATCGCTGCGCGCCTTCAGGCCGTCGAGACCGCCCAGCGACTTCGCCCATTCGAGCGCGAAGATCGCATCCTCGACCGCGAGCATCGACGGCGTGTTGATCGTCTCGCCCTTGAACACGCCCTCGGTGAGCGCGCCCTTCGAAACGAGGCGGAAGACCTTCGGCAGCGGCCAGGCGGGGGTGTAGGTTTCGAGGCGTTCGACCGCGCGGGGGCCGAGGATCAGCACGCCATGGCCGCCTTCGCCGCCGAGCACTTTCTGCCAGCTGAAGGTCGCGACGTCGATCTTGTCCCACGGCAGGTCGTAGGCGAACACCGCGCTGGTCGCATCGGCGAAGCTAAGGCCGGTGCGGTCGGCGGCGATCCAGTCGCCGTTCGGAACGCGGACGCCGCTGGTGGTGCCGTTCCAGGTGAAGAGGACGTCGTTCGACCAGTCGACGGCGCCCAAGTCGGGGAGCTGGCCGTAGTCGGCGCGGATGACGGTGGGGTCGAGCTTGAGCTGCTTGGCGGCATCGGTGACCCAACCTTCGCCGAAGCTTTCCCAGGCGAGCGTGGTGACGGGGCGGGCGCCGAGCATCGTCCACATCGCCATTTCGAAGGCGCCGGTGTCCGAGCCCGGAACGATGCCGATGCGGTGCGTGTCGGGGAGCTGCAGCATCTCGCGCATCAGGTCGATGCAATAGGCGAGGCGCGTCTTGCCGATCTTCGCGCGATGCGAACGGCCGAGCGATTCGGTGTTCAGTTTTTCGGGGGACCAGACCGGCGGCTTGGCGCAGGGACCGGAAGAAAAATAGGGGCGCGCAGGGCGCACCTGCGGCGTCGTCACTTCACTCATTATAGTCTCTCCTTGCAGAGAGCTCGCGCGGCGTTGGGACCGCGTGGCCCGGCGCCGCCTTTAGGGAGCGCCAGGAAACTGTCAAACAAAATGCTTCGGCCGGGCGAAATTTTCGACGAGCCGATGCCATGCTTTAGAGCTTGTTAACCATAGTGTCGGTAATTTGACGCCATGGCGAAATCCCGTTTTCCTTGGTTCCGGACGCTGGTCGCAGCCGCGGCGGCGCTGTCGCTGTCGGCCTGCTTCGGCGCCCCGGAGGTGATGAAGAGCGGCGGCGGCAAGAAGCCGAGCGCGAGCACGCCCAAGCGGCCGCAGGTCGCGGGAACGCCCTCGTTCAACAGCCCCGAGGCGCAGCAATGCGCGGTCGACCTCAAGCAGGCGGGGGTGAAATTCACCCCGCTGCCGAACCAGGATCATGGCGGCGGGTGCAGTTCGATCGATTCGGTGAAATTGCTCGACATCGGCACGCCGGTGTCCGGGCTGGGCGCGATGACCTGTCCCCTGGCGAAGAATTTCGCGGCCTGGGCGCAATATGCGGTGCGCCCCGCGGCGCGCAAATATTTCGGGCAGGAGGTCGTCAAGATCGAGACCTTCGGCACCTACAGCTGCCGCAACATCTATGGCGGGCGCTCGGGGCGGCTGTCGCAGCACGCCTATTCGAACGCGATCGACGTGTCGGGCTTCGTGCTCGCCGACGGACGGCGGATCATGCTCGACGGCGGGTGGAAGGGCGACAAGCCGTCGCAGGAGTTCCTGCGCGCGCTGCACAAATCGGCGTGCCGGCGCTTCGGTACGGTGCTCAGCCCCGATTACAATGCGGCTCATTATAATCATTTCCATATGGATATGAGCGGCAACGGCTATTGCCGCTGAGGGCACCCGGTCTTGGCAAAGTCACGCGGAGGGAGTAGCCGTCCGCCAATGACAGAAGACAAACAACCCCATCGTTCGCGTTTCCACAAGGCCAAGGACGACGCGCATTTCGCCAAGCAGGCGGTTTCCACCCCCCAGACGCAGAGCTCGGCCTATCGGCTGGCGTTCCAGGACACCGAGTTCCTGCTGCGCGAGGATCTGCGCCCGGTGCGCTTCCAGCTCGAGCTGCTCAAGCCCGAGCTGATGCTCGACGAAGCCAAGATCGAGTCGATGCTCGTCATCTATGGCTCGGCGCGCATCCCGGCGCCCGACGCGGCGCAGGCGGTGCTCGACGCCGCGCGCACCCCCGAGGAAAAGCGCATCGCCGAGCGGCTCGCCGCCAAGGCGAAATATTATGACGAGGCGCGCAAGCTCGCGCGGATCGCGAGCCAGGTGCCCCCCGACAAGAATGGCTGCCGCAACTATGTCGTCTGCTCGGGCGGCGGGCCGTCGATCATGGAGGCCGCGAACCGCGGCGCCGACGACGAGGGCAAGGAATCGGTCGGGCTCAACATCGTGCTGCCGCACGAACAGGCACCGAACCGCTATGTGACCCCCGATTTGAGCTTCCAGTTCCACTATTTCGCGCTCCGCAAGATGCACTTCCTGTTGCGCGCGCGCGCGGTATGCGTCTTCCCCGGCGGCTTCGGCACCTTCGACGAGACGTTCGAACTGCTGACCCTGATCCAGACGGGCAAGATCAAGCCGATCCCGATCGTGCTGTTCAGCGAGGAATTCTGGACCCGCGTCGTCAATTTCGACGCGCTGGTCGAGGAAGGCGTGATCAGCGCGCGCGACCTGTCGCTGTTCCATTTCGTCGAGACCGCCGACGAGGCGTGGAAGATCATCCAGGATTTCTACGCGAAGGTGGCGGAGTAGGCTGGCACAAAGCCCCTCCCCTTCAGGGGAGGGGTTGGGGTGGGGCGTGTCAGGTTGCGCAAGGCCTCTGGCCCCCACCCGCTGCGACTAACGAACAAGTTCGGCATTATGTAGCAAACGCACCAAGCCATAAACGGCGACTGGTGGGGCTGACATGATGCCGAGCGCTAGGAGGCGCTTGGTGTTTGATTACGTACATTTTGGCGGCGTCTCTCTGGTTAGTCGGCCCGATCCAATGCAGTGACGCGAGACGGGAAAGTGTCCGGCAAGCCTTTGCCGCCCGCCGCACGCCAGTCTTGGAGCTTTCCGATCCGCATTGTCGTCGTCGTGTAGGCATAGCGCCAATCGTCTTCCGCGATCTGGTACAAAATCACGAAAGTGGCATTCAAATCGACGTCAAAAGGATAGTCGACCTCAACGGGAATCGTCCCGGGCAGGGGCAGGGCGGCGGTAGAAGTTTGATGCGGCAGTGTTTCGGCCTGTCTGGGATATACAACACGACCTATCGACCGTTCTCGGTCGAGCACACGCCTCTTGGCTTCCTCAAGCGCGCGGGCCGGGGCCTCGGTCCAGATGTGGGGTGCCTCCGCGTCGCCGATGGAGAAAAGCCAAAGGAAGGGAATGCAGGTCACTTCCATCGCGGGAAGCTTGCCGACGTTAGTGACCTCGGCCCTCACATGAGCGCTGATAAAATCGCCATGGGTCTCACTATGCCTCAGTTCGTAACGATCAAGATTTACGTTGTTTATCTTCACCCATGGGCGCTGAGCCATGCGCGCAATATCGTTGGACTGGATAACGGCAAGCGCGTTCTTCTCAGCGATTCCCAGCGCATCCCCGGCCCCCTTTGCGGCCTCCTGAGCGATTTCTACCGTTCTTTCAGTCGCCACGGCAGCGCGCTTCGCATACCAGGCGGCGGCAATGGCAGCACCCATGGTGAAAGCGCCGAGGACGAGACCGACACCACCAACCACGACTTGCCACCAAGACCAACGGGAACTGTCATAGGCAGCGTCAGCCGCCTTCCACTGGGCGCAAAGGTCGGACTTGCGGTCGTCGTCGCCGCGCTCGCAACCCTCATCTGGGGGCGCGGGAATTGGCTTTTCTGGGGTAGTAGGATCGGCGTCCGCGGCCTTGCTGGTTACGGCCTTGGCAGCTTGGGGATTTTCGCTCTGAGCGCCGCCCTGTTTGCTTGGGCTAGCCCCTACTAAGGCTAGTCCCGCAACAGCAACGAGGATGCACCGATAGCCTCTAAGCATTGCAGCATAAACGCGGCTGAGAAGCCGCCCCGGCTGATCTTGTTGTTAAGGTTCCGCTCGTTCTCTGTGACGCCAACCGACGCCAGCTTTTCCGCAAGCTGCGCATAGGTAACCCCCCGCCTTTTCAGCTCGCCTTTTAGCAAGTTTTTGGCGCGAGTCTCATATTCAACGGTGGCAGGATCGGCCTTCGCCATATCAGCATCCTTTTATCATCAAAAATGATGATATACACCCTTGACTTTGGTTATGTCTACCCTCATATCCAGTGCACAACATCACTGGATACGATGACAATGACCCCCAAAGGCCAACATTTCCTCCTCTCTGCCAAGGCTCGCACCCTGAGCCTCAAGGCTGTTTTCACCATGGGCGAAGAGGGCGCCTATAAGACGTTCTGCCAGATGCGTTGGCCTGAGACGGACGGCGAGGCTGTGTGCCCGCGTTGCGGCTGCGTCGAAACCTATGACATTGCCACCCGCCGCAAGTTCAAGTGCGTTGCCTGTCATCACCAGTTTTCGGTTACTAGCGGCACGATCTTCGCCAGTCGCAAGCTTTCGTTCGTCGATCTGCTCGCTGCTATCGCGATCTTCGTGAACGGCGCCAAGGGCGTTGCCGCGCTGCAACTGAGCCGCGATCTGGACGTCCAGTATAAGACCGCGTTCGTGCTTACCCACAAGCTTCGCGAAGCGATGGCGCGCGAACAGATGGGGCGCCAGCTTGACGGCATCGTGGAAATCGACGGCGCCTATTTCGGCGGTTACGTGAAGCCGGAAAACCATAAGGACGACCGCAAGGACCGCCGTCTGGTCGCCAACCGTTCGGGCAAGCGCCAGTGCGTCGTCGTGATGCGCGAGCGCGGCGGCAAGTCGCTGCCGTTCGTTGTCGCCAACGAAGGCGACGCCGTTCCCTACGTCCGCGATCATGTCGCCAACCTTGCCGTTCTCCACGCCGACGAAGGCACCGGCTGGGATGCACTCCACGCCGGATGGATGACCGAGCGCGTCAATCACTCCATCCAGTTCTACGACAAGGGCGCATGCACCAATCAGGCCGAAAGCTATTTCAGCCGCCTTCGCCGCATGGAAGTTGGGACGCACCACCATATCGCAGGCCCCTACATTGGCGCCTATGCTCGCGAAGCTTCGTGGCGTGAAGATAACCGCCGCGTGTCGAACGGCGATCAGGCTGCGATGGTGACGGCGGCGGCGATGGCGTCGCGTGTCAGCCGCGATTGGAAGGGGTACTGGCAGCGGGCGGCATGAGAACAATCGTCGAACAATCCGACGCTCCCAAATATAACGGAACCTTTATATTTAGATTGGCCAAATTTTGGCCTAGGACGCCCATACGGCGCGATTTACCCTTTTAGGGGTGTCCGGGCGGGGTACGAATCAAAATTCCGCCAGAATCGCCTTATCTGGGCAAACATTGCTTGTGTCCCGTCCCGGGCGTGGTAAATAAAAAAAGAGCCAGCGACTTGCAGGTCACTGGCTCTTTTAAACGTTAACCTCGGCTGGCAGGCCAAGATTTGAGTTGCAAAGGCTTTATGCACCGGAAAACCGGGCCAGTCAACGCCTGCCAGTCATCTTTGGAGCGATACCTAGATGACTGATTCTTCTCCTGATTCCCAGCTTATGCTGGTCCCCCACACCTACCAAGGCGCGTTAATTTCTCAGCGCGCCACAGACGGCTATATCAACGCGACAGCGATGTGTCGTGCTGCGGGCAAAGAGTGGGCTCACTATCACGCCAACGGGACGACCAAGGCCTTTTTGCTGGCTCTGGAGGGGTCCCTCGGAATTCCGAGGGACCATATCGTGCAGTCGATTTTGATCGGCCCGAATGAAGCGCGCGGCACTTGGATTCACCCTCAGGTCGCAATCCACCTTGCTCAATGGCTTTCAGCCGAATTTGCCGTCAAGGTGAGCGAGTGGGTTTACGAGTGGATGTCAGGCAAACATCCGTCCGACAAGATTTGGTCGCAGTTTCAGGACCGGGTTTCTCTGGTTTATGACAATGTGCCGGATGGCTACTTCTGCGTGTTTCGCGAGATCGCCGACGTCTTTGCGGCGCTCATCTCGAATGGCTGCAATCCCGGCACCAAAATGCTGTTGGATATCAGCGTGGGGATGCATTGGGCGAACCATTGGAAGTCGGCGAAGCTGGCCGAAAAGTTTGGCGACCGTCGCTATTTCGACCATTTCTACCCGCAGTATTTCGCGCAGTCCTATGCGAACCCGCAGCCAGCGGCTTGTTATCCCGAAGACGCATTGCCAACGTTTCGTCGTTGGCTGCGCGACGTGTACGTGCCGCACAAGATGCCGACCTACCTAAAGACGCAGGTCCAGCAAAAGAAGCTGCCCGCTGAGATCGCGAACAACGCATTGGCGGCGCTGGCAACCCGCGAAGCGCAACGGGCGGTTCCGCGCGCCACGAAATGATGTGCAAGGGCGGGTTAGTACCCGCCCTTCACTATCGCCCAGCCAGCGCCCACTCCAAATACTGCCCGGCCCGCGTCTCGCGGCTCGCAATCACCCCATTATCGCGCAACCGCGCCAGCGCCTTCCTAGCGCGCGTGGTGGCGGTCCTGAGGCTCAACCGGTCCGTTGGCAGCGCTCGCGCCTCTTGCACGCGCCCGACCAATTCAGGGGTGGAAAGTGGCTCGCCAGCCGCGCGCAGGACGTCGATGATCGTTCGCGTCATCTCGCCCCGATTTGCCCAATGAGCCTTGCGGGTGAATTTGAGCGGCGGAATATCGGATAGGTCCGCTTCCGGCCTGAATATCAGGATAGCGCGGTCGAGTGCGGCAACGTCCGCGAGCAAGGCCTCATACTGACCGCGCACGGTATCGGCCTCAAGCGCCAGTTCGCGCCGACGCCTCACTAGGCCGGATACAACATTCTCGTGCATCCCGCCTTATCCCAGCAAATCCCGGATAATCCCATATCGGCGCTGGTGCGTTTGCTACATAATGCCGAACAAGTTCGTAAGTCTCGCTGCCCTCCCCTGAAGGGGAGGGGTGGGTCTATTACTTCTGCGCCTCGAGATACAGCAGCAACGCCTTGCGATCCGCCGGATCGTAAACCCCCGCGAACGCCATGCGCGTGCCGGGGAGCGCCTTCATCGGAGCTTCGAGATAGAGATCGAGCGTCGCGGCGTCCCAGACGCCGCCCTTGGCCTTCATCGCCGACGAATAGCTGAACCCCGCGTGCGAGGCGACCGGGCGGCCGACGACGCCGTGGAGGTTGGGGCCGATGCCGTTGGCGCCGCCCTTGTCGATCGTGTGGCACGCGACGCAGCGCTTGAAGACCTGCTCGCCCATCGCGGCGGTCGGTTCGACCGTCGCGGCGGGCGCGTCGGCGGCGCCCGCGGCGTCGTCCGCGGGCTGGTCGCCCTTGCCGCAGCCGGCGAGCAGCAGCGCGCCCGCCATAAGGACGGGCGCGAGGCGCATTATTTCTTGGCTTCGGCCGGGGCAGCGGCGGGTGCAGCACCCGCGGCGGGAGCCGCAGCGCCTTCGGCCGGGGCCGCGCCCTTGTCGGCGGGGGCAGCGCCCTCGGCCGGAGCGGTGCCTTCCGCGGGGGCTTCACCCGCGGCCGGAGCGGCTTCGGGCGCGGGGAGCGGCAGGTTCGAGCCCATGCTGTTGAGGTAGACGATCAGGTTCGCACGATCCTCGGCGCTGCCGAGGCCCGCGAACGACATCTTGGTGCCGGGGGCATATTTGCTGGGCTTGGTCAGCCAGGCGTCCATGCCGGCGAAGTCCCAATTGCCGGGAACGCCCTTGAGCGCCGCCGAATAAGCGAAGCCCGGGACATGGCCATGCGGCTTGCCGAGCGCGCCGAAGAGATTCGGGCCGATGCCGTTGGCGCCGCCCTGGTCGATGGTGTGGCAGGCGGCGCATTTCGCGAACACGGCCTTGCCCTTTTCGGCGTCGGCGGCGGCGAGCAGGTTCGGAAGCGGCACCGCGGCGGCACCGCCGCCGGCAGCGGATTCGGTGTCTTCGATCACGAAACCGGGCTTTTCCGGGGCGTGGCTGGCCGACAGCATGCCGGTGCCGATCGACAGGCCGAGCGCGCAGATGCCCGCGAAAAGCACCCAGCCGGCGATGGTATTGTTGCGATTGTCCATGCTTTGCAGCCCCGTACGCTGGCGCCCGCGTGCCGGGCGCATATCTGATTTGGTCGCTCCCTTACTGGCGCGGCGACGGCGGCGCAAGGGGATGAAAAGCCCTTCGCGCCGGTTGCGCGTGGAGCGCCGCCCCGCTATGCGCCGCCGCGCACTTCGGAAGGGCGGACATGGGCAGTTATTCGGCATCGGCGCAGGCACTGGTCGACGAGATGAAGGCGGCGGCGCTGGCCGAGCCCGCGCGCGGGCTGGCCTTTCAGGGCGCGCCGGGGGCGAACAGCGACCTCGCCGCGCGCGAATATGACGCGAACGCGCTGCCGCTGCCCTGCTATTCGTTCGAGGATGCGATCGAGGCGGTGCGCGACGGGCGCGTCGACCGCGCGATCATTCCGATCGAGAACAGCCTGCACGGCCGCGTCGCCGACATCCACTTCCTGCTGCCCGAATCGGGGCTGTCGATCGTCGGCGAGCATTTCCTGCGCATCCGCTACGGGCTGATGAGCCGCGGCCTCGGCCCGGTGACGCGCGCGATGAGCCACGAACAAGCCCTCGGACAGTGCCGCCGCTGGCTGCGCGCCAACAAGATCGACCCCATCGCGCACAGCGACACCGCGGGCGCCGCCGCCTGGGTCGCCGACAGCGACGAGGTCGGCCTCGCCGCGCTGGCGCCGCCGCATGCCGCCGAGCTTTACGGGCTCAAGCTGCACGAGACCGGGATCGAGGACGCCGACCATAATATGACGCGCTTCGTCGTGCTGGCGCGCGAGCCGCTGGCCGAGCAGCCCGTGGGCGTGCCGCTGATGACGACCTTCGTCTTCGAGGTGAAGAATATTCCCGCGGCGCTGTACAAGGCGCTCGGCGGTTTCGCGACCAACGGGGTCAATATGACCAAGCTCGAAAGCTATCAGGTCGGCGGCAGTTTCACCGCGACGACTTTCTACGCCGACATCGTCGGGGCACCGGGCGAGGAACGCATCGACCGCGCGCTCGAGGAGCTCGATTTCCAGACCAAGACGCTGCGGCTGCTCGGCACCTATCGCCAGGCGCGCGCGCGTTCCTGAAGGGGGTAGGCCTAACGCGCCTCGAAATGCGTCGCGGCCTTGGCGTCGCGCGTAGTCACCAGATAATCGAAGCCGAGCAGCGCGAAGCGCGAATAGACCGGCAGCTCGCGCATCGCCTTGCCCTGCAATTTGTGGCGCAGCGGCGTGAGCGGGATCAGCACGTGGCCGGTGGCGGGCAGGCTGTCGGGGGCGATGCCCGCGGCCGCCAGGATCGGGCCGACGGTCTCGTCCTTGTACGGCGCGACCTCGGTGAAGGTGGCCGCGCCCGGCTTGATGTTCCGCACGCTGCCGCCGAGCGGGAGATAGGCGATGTGCAGCGATTTTTTCCCGTTCGCCGCGGCGAGGCCGGGGAGCAGCGAGCCGAGGTCGTAGATCGAGGTCGGGGTGGTGCCGCGGCCGAGATGGTTGAGCCCCATCTTGAGCAGCACCGTCGGCGCGGCGGGCTTCTCGCCCGCGAGTGCGCGGAGGAAATAGCTCTGCATCAGCGCCGCGCGGACCTCGTTGTTCTCGAGATAGCGGCCGCTGTCGTTGAGCTGGTAAATTTCGGCGCTCTTCTCGAGCGCCTCGACCACCGCGGTCAGCTCGACGCTGTCCTTGTAGCGTTTGCGGAGGTCGGCGAAATCGGCGGCGGTCGCCTTCTGGAGCATGATCTGGTCGAACTTGCCGGCGCCCAGCGCAGCCTTGTCGGCGTCGCGCCATTTGGCGAGCAGGTCCTTCGTCGCCCGGTCGGGGGTGCGTTCGGCGAGCAGGTCGAGCAGGATCGCGGGCGCGCCGACGAATTCCTGGTCGATGCCCCACAGGTGCCGCGGGGCGAAACGCTCGGCGAGCCGGGCGTCCTCGACGTTCGAGAGGAAGGGCATCGCCCAGGGGCGGCCCTTCAGCCAGGGGCCGAGCCCGTCGACGCCCTTGTCGCGGATTTCATAGGCGGCGAGGCGCGTCGAAATCGGGCCGACCTCGACCGCGTGGAACATCTCGCCCGCGCCGGGCAAAGCCGCGGCATCGTGCGCGAGCGCCATGCCGAGTTCGGGCGAGCCCGCGAAACCATGATCCTCGCCGATCGCGATGAACTGCGTCGTCGGCAGTTCGGCGCGCAGCCGCTCGCCGCCGGGGCCCGAGAGGCCCTCGGGGCCGAAGGCGATGGGCAGGATCTCGACCGTTGCGGCGGGTGTCGGCGGCGTATCGGCCGCCTGCGCCGGGGCGGGAAGAACCGCGAGCAGGGCCGCGGCTACACGGGTTTTCCAGACCATCGATCGCCCTCCGTTTTTCCCTTGCTGTATTATTAGATCAATACAGTCAAGCGGAAAGGCGGCGGGGTCAGTCGCGGCGATGCGCGAGCTTGCGCGCGAGCGCGAAGCTTTGCGTGACGAACAGCGTGATCAGGACGCTCGACACGACCATGCCGAACAGGTCGAAGGGCGAGAAATTGGTGCCGTTGATGTCGGCGCCGCCGATCACGGGCATCAGCGCGGTCATCGCGATCAGCATCAGGCGGAGCTCGGTCGGGCCGCCCGCCATGTAGGAGAGGCGGAATTCGCCGACGACCTTGGCGGCGAGGAAGCTGTGGATCGAGAGCAGCAGGTAACCGATCACCCCGAGCAGCGCGACGTCGAAGCGCATATAGGGGCTGAGCCCGATGCTGCCGACCATCAGCAGCGTCGCGAGGCCGTCGACGCTATGGTCGACGAAATAGCCGTAGGAGGGGCGCTCGATGCGGCGCCAGCGCGCGAGGCTGCCGTCGAGCGAGTCGCCGAACCAGTTGACGACATAGCCGGCGATCGACAGCGACAGCCATGCCGGGCCGAGCCAGCTCAGCATATAGCCCATCGCGACCATCACTGCGCCGAGGAAGCCCAAAGTGGTGAGCTGGTCGGGGGTCACCCACTGCGGCAGCCGCGCACAAATCCAGTTGAGGACACGGCGTTCGCCGCGCGCGAGGATATTCTGCTGGATGCGGACAGGGGGCGCCTGCCGGGGATTGCTGCTCATCAAGGGCCTTTCGTCATTGGCTGTCACATCTGTGTCAGCCAGACGTCACGCGCGCGTCATAGTCGCAATTACGCGGTTGGGGAAGGGCGGTGCGCGCGGCCGGGCGCCGCGGCGGGGCGGGCGGGCGCGGTTCGCGGTTGGCGCAGCGCCCGCCAGCGGGTATCGCTTTTGCGCAAAGGGGGACGCGGATGGCCGATATGTCGATGGCGCGGATAGCGAAGCGCGGGGTGGTCGGCACCTTCGACCCGCGCGGGCGCGACGACCGCCTGCAATTCTGGCTCTATTTCGCGATGGTCTTTGCGCCGATGATATTCGTGCAGTTCGTCGCGCAGATGGTGCTGACCTTTCCAACAATCGATCCCTCCCTGACGGCCGAAGCCAATACTGCCGCCATCGACCGAAAAATGTTCGGAGCGATCGGGACCAGCGGATATCTCAACCTCGCGTGTCACCTCATCGCAGCAGTGCTGCTCTTGAGCGCGACGGCGCGTCGCCTGCACGACCGCGGGCGCGCGGGCTGGTGGGCGTTGATATTCCCGTCGGCGGTGCTGGCGGCCGGGCTCGACCAAGCGCGGCGCATGGATGTCATGGCGGGACATATGGCGCGGATGACCACCGAAATGCGAAAGGCGCCTCCCGAACCGATCGAGATGCTTTCGTTTCCGGCCGAGTTGCAGGCCGCCATGCCCGGGCCGAGCTGGCCGGCGATCGTCGCGGGGATCGCGATGCTGTGGCTGGCGATCGAACTGCTGCGCGCCGGAACGCCGGGCGACAACCGCTTCGGGCCGCAGCCCTAATCGCGCCAGGGGCCGATTTCGCCGACGTCGCCGATCACGCGGTAGCGCACGGCATCGCCCTGCCACGCGACCTCCCACATCGGCGCGGGGCGCGCCCACTCGCCGATGACGAAGAGCGGCAGCTTGTTGGCCGCGACGAAGGCGAGGTCGTCGGCGGTCGGGCCGGGGACGACGGTGTCCGATCGCTGGTGCAGCCGCACGACGGCGAGCACGCCCGCGGGCGGCGACGGCAGCGACTGGCGCACCGGCATCGCGAGGCTGGCGCCGATTTCGGGATTGCCGCGATTGTCGCGGGTGAGCAGCAATATCTTGTCGGCGGTCGGATAGGGACCGCCCACCGGCCGCCCCGCGACCTTGCGCCCGTTGAGCGCAGCGAAGAGGCGGATGTCCTCATCGGCGATCGCGGGCGGGCCCGCGGGCTCGGGCATGGTCGCGACCACCGGCGGCGGGGCGACCGCGATACCGTCCTGGAGCAGCAGCGCGGCCGCCAGCGCGAGGATCGTCAATGCGCTTCGCCCCAGCTCGTGCCGATGCCGACCTCGACTTCGAGCGGCACCGACAGCGTCAGCGCGGGTTCGGCGGCGCCCGCCATCACGCGGCGGATGACCTCGCCCGCGGCTGCGGCCTTGCCCTCGGGCGCCTCGAAGACGAGTTCGTCGTGGACCTGGAGCAGCATCTTGACGTCGGACAGGCCGGCTTCCTCCAGCGCCCGCGGCATGCGCGCCATCGCGCGCTTGATCAGGTCGGCGCTGGTGCCCTGGATCGGGGCGTTGATCGCGGCGCGCTCGCTGCCCGCGCGCTCGTTCTGGCTCGCCGCCTTGATGCGCGGGAACCAGGTTTTCCGGCCGAACAAGGTCTCGGTGTAGCCCTTGGCGCGCGCGCCCTCGAGCGTGTCGGTGATGTAATCGCTGATCCCGGGGAAGCGCTCGAAATAGCGCGCGATCAGCGCCTGCGCCTCGTCGGGGGTGACTTCGAGCCGGCCCGCGAGGCCCCAGCGCGAGATGCCGTAGAGGATCGAGAAATTGACCGTCTTCGCCTTGCCGCGCGTGTCGCGGTTGACCTCGCCGAACAGCTCGATCGCGGTCGCGGCGTGGATGTCCTGCCCCTGCGCAAAAGCCTCCTTGAGCTCGGGGACGTCGGCCATATGCGCCGCGAGCCGCAGCTCGATCTGGCTATAGTCGGCGGCGATCAGCACATGGCCGGGCGCCGCGATGAAGGCGTCGCGGATCTGGCGCCCGGTCTCGGTGCGGATCGGGATATTCTGGAGGTTCGGGTCGGTCGACGACAGCCGCCCGGTCTGCGCGCCGACGAGGCTGTAGCTGGTGTGGACGCGGCCGGTCTTCGCATTGATCTGTTGCTGCAGCGCGTCGGTGTAGGTCGATTTCAGCTTCGAGAGCTGGCGCCATTCGAGGATCTTGCGCGCGATCGGGACGCCGTCGCGTTCGAGCCGTTCGAGCTCGCTCTGGTCGGTCGACCAGTCGCCCGACTTGCCCTTGCGCCCGCCCTTGAGCCCCATCTTGTCGAACAGGATTTCGCCGAGCTGCTTGGGGCTGCCGATGGTGAAAGGCTGGCCGGCGAGCTCGTGGATTTCGCCCTCCATGCGCAGCATGTCGTTCGCGAACTCGCCCGACAGCCGCGCGAGATAGTCGCGGTTCACCATGATGCCCGCGCGCTCCATCGTTTCGACGATCGCGGCGAGGGGACGGTCGACCATCTCGTAGACGCGCGTGCCGCCTTCGAGCGGCAGGCGGAGCTTGAGGAGCTTCCACAGGCGCCACGCGACCTCGGCATCCTCGGCGGCATAATGGGTCGCGCGGTCGAGCGGGACTTCGGCGAAGCTGATCTGCGACTTGCCGGTGCCGCACACTTCCTTGAAAGAGATGCAGACATGGTCGAGGTGGAGCTTCGCCAGCTCGTCGAGCCCGTGCTGATGCTTGCCCGCGTCGAGCGCGAAGCTCATCACCAGCGTGTCGTCGTAAGGCGCGATGCTCAGCCCGTGCTGCGCGAGCACGCCGATGTCGTACTTCAGATTATGCCCGACCTTGAGCACCGCCTCGTCGGCGAACAGCGCGTGGAGGCGGCCGAGCGCATCGGCCAGCGGCACCTGCTCGGGCTTTTCGGCGAACATGTCGGTGCCGCCATGGCCGAGCGGGATGTAGCAGGCGCGGCCGGGACCGGTCGACAGGCTGACCCCCACGAGGTCGCCGGTGACGCTGTCGAGCGTCGCGGTCTCGGTGTCGACCGCGACGACGTGCGCCGCGCGTGCCTCGGCGATCCAGCGGTCGAGGGCCTCGAGAGTGGTGACCGTCTCGTAGAGATTGCGGTCGATCGGCGGCAGCGCGGGGAGCGTCGGCGTCGAGGGGCCGGTCGCGGGCGCGGCGGAGGGGGCGGCACCGGCGCGCGGCAGCGTCGGCGGGCCGCTCGGCGCGGCGCCGGTGTCGAGCTTGGCCGACAGCGAGCGGAAGCCATGCTCGTCGAGGAAGAGCTTGAGCGGACCCGGCGGGATCGCGCCGAGCTTCAGCTGGTCGAGCGTGTCGGGCATCGGCGTGTCGCGCTTGAGGTCGACCAGGATGCGCGACAATTCGGCCATCGCGCGATGCTCGATCAGATTGTCGCGGAGCTTCGACGCCTTCATCGTCTCGGCGCCGTCGAGCGCGGCGGTGAGGTTGCCATATTCCTGGATCAGCTTGGTCGCGGTCTTGGGCCCGACCCCGCGCACCCCGGGGACATTGTCGACGGCATCGCCCATCAACGCGAGCACGTCGCCGACGAGGTCGGGCGTAACGCCGAACTTTTCGTTCACCGCTTCGAGGCCGAGGCGGACGTTCTTCATCGTGTCGAGCATGTCGACCTGCGGCGCGCCGTCGGCGGGTTCGCGGATCAGCTGCATCAGATCCTTGTCGCTGCTGACGATGGTGACGTCCCAGCCCTCGCGCACCGCGGCCTCGGTGTAGCTGGCGATGAGGTCGTCGGCTTCGAAGCCTTCGAGTTCGATGCACGGCAAGGAGAAGGCGCGCGTCGCGTCGCGGATCAGCGGGAATTGCGGGCGCAGGTCCTCGGGCGGCTCGGGGCGGTTCGCCTTGTACTGATCGTAGATTTCATTGCGGAACGACTGGCTGCTGTGGTCGAGGATCACCGCGAGATGCGTGGGCCCGTCGGCGTCGTGCAAATCCTTCGCGAGCTTCCACAGCATCGTGGTGTAGCCATAGACCGCGCCGACGGGCACGCCCTGCGGGTTCGTCAGCGGCGGCAGGCGGTGGTAGGCGCGGAAGATGTAGCTGGAGCCATCGACCAGGTAGAGGTGATTCTTCTCGGACATGGCGCGGGGTGTAGCAGCGGCGAGCGGGGCGGCCTAGCGCGATGTTCCCGCTTTCTTCTACTCGGGCCGCGGCAGCGGCGGCAGGTCGAAATGGAGCACCTCCTCGCGCACCCCGAGCTTGGCGTAGAGCGCGACCGCGGGTGGATCTTCATAGTCGGCCTGGACGAAGACCGCCCAGGCGCCGGTCTCCGCCGCGATATGCTGGAGTTCGGCGATCAGCGCGGTGGCGACGCCGCGGCGATGGTGCGCCTCGGCGACGGCGAGGTCGTAGAGATAGATTTCGCTGCGCGCGGCCTCGAGTTTGTCGAGGATGTAGGCGGTGAGGCCGCCGACGATGCTTCCGTCGATCTCCGCGACGAGCAGGATGATCGACTCCTTGGCAAGCTGGTGCGCGAGCCAGGCGTCGTCGGGCGTGTCGCGGCGATAGGTGTCGCGATCCTCGAAGGCGTCGGCATAGAGCGCGTTGAGGTCGCGCATCGCTTCGATGTCGCCGGGGCCGAGGCGGCGGATTCTCATCGCGCGCGCCATCTTTCGATGGCCTGCCAGCCGAGCCAGAAGGCGAGCGGCAGCCCGACCGCACCGAGCATCAGCAGCGTCGACGAATCCTGCGCGACCGCCGAGGCGCCGATCGCGGCGAAGAGCATCGCGACGCCGAGGTTGGCGAGCGCCATGACGAGCGCGAAGCGGACAAAGGCCATCGCCGACACCCCGGCGGCGATCGCCATCACCTCGGCGAGGACGGGGACGGGGCGCGAGACGATCAGCGCGACCGGGCCGACGCGCTCGGCGAGCTTGTGCGCCTTGTCGACGTCGTCGGCACCGAGCAGCCGCTTCGCGAGCGGGCGCGCGGCCCAGCGGCCCGCGGCATAGCCCGCAAGGCTGGCGCCCATCAGCCCGAGCCAGATGACGAGCGTGCCGAGCGCGAAACCGAAGGCCGCGCCCGCGAGCGTATTGGTGACGCCGTTGGGTACGGGGAGGAACAGGTCGAGCGTCAGCGCGGCGATGATGAGCAGCGCGGCGGCAAGCGGGCGCTCGTCGGCGGCGGCGAGGATCGCGTCGCTCGCGGCGACGAACTGGTCGCGGAAGATCAGCGGCATGCCGACGATCAGGAACAGCAGCGCGGCGATGGCGAGCCAGCGGAGAAAGGGGGCGGGGCGCCGGGGCATGGGAGGCAGCTTAGCGCGAGGGCGGGGAG
>NZ_LNSB01000067.1 GCF_001468285.1 Sphingopyxis sp. HIX
GGGGAGCGGAGTTCTTAATCCTCCCTGCGGCGAAGCCGTGGGGAGGGGGACCACCCGCAGGGTGGTGGAGGGGTCGACGCCATAAACGTCGGCTCAAGGCCGCCACCCCTCCACCATGCTTCGCATGGTCCCCCTCCCCATCGCTTCGCGACAGGGAGGATTAAGTACGTCCGCTCCCCACCCCAAAGCCGCCATCCGGATCACGCGCCACCCTCTTCGCGCCTTTGCGTCTTCGCGCGAAACAAATCCGGCGCCGGCCGCATGTCGCATCGGAGGGAAGCGAAAAACCGCGTTCGCCGCACCGGTGACTCGCACAAAGCCACGAAGCCACAAAGGGGCCTACGCATTCGAACCTGCATATCGGTCCGACCCGCGCATGATCCTGGGCGACACACGGCGCCCGCCCCGCGGGAGGCACCCTCTTTGTGGCTTCGTGGCTTTGTGCAAGTCCATCGCACCACCGTCTCGTCCCCCAACGCCGGAGAAGGAGATCCAACCACCACCCCCATTTTTGTGCACCCGCGCACAAGCATTGACTTAATGGGGCGTCATTCCTAAACGGACCGCGCCTTAGGGGTCCCCCGATTTTTCGGGCCTTTTTTCGCAGGCAGAATCGGGGAAATCCCGCTCTGTTTCAGGAGGATGGCGAGAATGACGGGGAACGGCAGCGATCCGGAACTTGGCTCAGAGGATTCGCGCCTGGTCTCGCTCGAAGAGCGATTGGACCGGGCCGAAGCCGCAGAAGCGAAGCGGACCGCGGTGAACGCCGGACCGGAGGCCGATGCCAATTACCGGCTCGGCAACCGCGTTCTGGCCGAACTGCTGGGCGGATTGATCGGTGGCGGGCTGTTCGGCTGGCTGATCGATCGCTTCGCCGACACGTCGCCCTGGGGTCTGTTGGTGATGCTGTTCCTGGGGATCGTCGTGGCGTTCCGGAACATCATTCGCCTGACAACACCGCCCCGCAAATAGCGGGGCGCGTTTGATAAAATCATCCTGCTGATGGCAGGATGACAGGAATTTCTTCGCGGGACGGTCCGATGCGCCGCCCCGCAATGCGTGTGGAGTGAAGAGTGGCGGCGGAATCCGGCAAGATCGACCCGATGCACCAGTTCGAGGTGACCCCGCTCGGCGGCGGTTTCAACCTCGGCGGGCACGAAGTGTTGTTCACCAACAGCGCGCTGTGGATGGTGATCGCGGCGGTCGTCCTCGGTCTCTTCATGTGGGGCGGCATGCGCCGCCAGCTCGTCCCGGGCCGCTGGCAGGCCGCGGTGGAAGGCTTCACCGGCTTCATCTCGAACATGATGATGGCGAATATCGGCACCGAAGGCCGCAAATATACGCCCTATGTCTTCTCGCTCTTCATGTTCATCCTCTTCTGCAACCTGCTCGGCATGTTGCCGCTGGGCGTGCTGGGGCTCCACCCCTTCACCGTGACCAGCCACATCGCGATCACCGGCGTGCTCGCGCTGCTCAGCTTCTCGATCGTGCTCGTCGTCGGCTTCTGGCGCCACGGCCTCCACTTCTTCTCGCTTTTCGTGCCGCACGGCACCCCGCTGCCGATGATCCCCTTCATCGCGGTGATCGAGTTCATCTCGTTCATGATCCGTCCGTTCAGCCTCGGGCTGCGGCTCTTCGTCGCGATGACCGCGGGTCACGTGCTGCTGAAGGTGCTCTCAGGCTTCGTGATCAACGGCTTCAATGCCGAGAACGCCGTCATCGGCTCGGTCGTGTCGCTGCTCAGCTTCACCCTGATGATCGGCATCAGCGCGCTCGAACTGCTCGTCGCCGGCATCCAGGCCTATGTTTTCGCCCTGTTGACCTCGCTGTACATCAACGACGCGGTCAATCTTCACTAAGTTCCGTTTATTTTCAAACGATACCACCAAGGAGTTATGACAATGGAAGCAGAAGCAGCAAAGCTGATCGGTGCAGGTCTCGCCGCCATCGGTGCCGGCATGGCCGCCATCGGCGTGGGTAATGTGTTCGGCAGCTTCCTCGAAAGCGCGCTGCGCAACCCCGCCGCCGCCGACGGCCAGCAGGGCCGCCTGTTCATCGGCTTCGCCGCTGCCGAACTTCTCGGCCTGCTGGCGTTCGTCGTTGCGATGATCCTGCTCTTCGTCGTCTGATTTGACGATGATTTGGCGAGGCCGGTCCCGGCGGGATCGGCTTCGCTGCAGGTTTTCCAAGTTTTCAAGGTCCGCCTTCCATGCCCCAGATAGCCCAGCTCACCGCTGACAATTGGTATCTTGCCTCGCAGCTCTTCTGGCTGCTGGTCGTGTTCGCCGGCATTTATGTCGTGATCGGCCGCGGCATGCTGCCCAAGATCGAAGCGACGGTGGACGCGCGCGACCGCAAGGTTGCCGACGATCTGGCGGCGGCGAAGGCGGCGCATGCCGCCGCCGACAAGCTCGACGAAAGCTATCGCCAGCAGGGCGACGCCAGCCGCGCCGCTGCGCAGAAGGCGGTCTCGGATGCCAAGGACAAGGCCGCGAAGGACGCCGAAAAGCGCCTGGCCAAGGTCGACGCCGAACTCGGCGAAAGGCTTGCCGCGGCCGAAGCCGACGTTTCGGCGGCGCGTTCGTCGGCGATGGCGGAAATCGAATCGGTTGCGGCCGAGGCTGCGGGCGACCTCGTCGCCAAGCTCTCGGGCGTGAAAATTGCCGCGGCGGACGCCAAGGCGGCGGTGAAGGCGGTGCTCCATGGCTGATTTCGCTCTGATCCTGTCGGAAGCCGCGGGCGAAGCCCACGCCACGCCGACCGCTTTCGGCCTGGACGCGACCGTCTATGTGTCGCTCGCGATGCTCGTGTTCATCGGCATCCTGGTCTGGAAGAAGGTGCCGGCGGCGATCACCGGCATGCTCGACAACAAGATCGCCGAGATCTCGAAGCAGCTCAAGGAAGCCGAAGCGCTGCGGCTCGACGCCGAATCGCTCAAGGCCGAATATGAAGCGAAGCTCGCCGACGCGGCGAAGGAAGCCGACGAGATGCGCGCCCGCGCCGATGCCGAGGCCGAGGCGCTCGTCGCCAAGGCCAAGGCCGACGCGACCGCGCTGATCGCGCGCCGCAAGCAGATGGCCGAGGACCGCATCGCCGCGGCCGAAGCCACTGCGCTCGCCGAGGTCCGCACCGCCGCCGCCAAGGCCGCGACCGAAGCCGCTGCCAAGCTCATCGCCGACAAGCACGACGCCAAGGCCGACAAGGCCCTCGTCGATCAGGCGATCGCCGGGGTCGCCAAGGGCTAAAGGCCCAGGCTGGCCACCCAGGCCTTGGTCGCCGGACAGCTGTCCATCGCGCGACCATAGGCCGGGCGGCTGGTCGTCCGCTGGACATAGGCGAGCTCGGTCTCGCCGAGCTTATAACCGATCGTCCGCTGCGCGAATTGCAGCGCATAGGTCACCGAAATATCGGCCGCGGTGAAGCCGTCGCCGGCAACATATGCGGTCTTCGCAAGCTGCCGGCCGACGAGGCCGAGCCGGCTCTCGAAAATGCTCCGGGCCCAGCCGACGGTCCAGTTCGCCTTGTCGTCCTCCGGCGCCAGGATATCGGTCGCGACAATCGCATTGACCGGCCCCGCCAGCCCCGCTTCGCCCATATGCAGGAACTGCAGATAGGCCGGAAAATGCGGGTCCTCCGGCGCCAGCGCCAACGGGCTCGGCCCATGGCGGGCGAGCAGATATTCGAGGATGGCGATCGACTCGACCATCACCGTGTCGCCATCGACGATCGCCGGAATGAACCCGGCGGGATTGACCGCGAGGAATTCATGGTCGTTCTCGACCCCCTCGAGCAGATCGACCGGCCGCATCCGGTACGCCAGCCCCATCTCCTCGAGCAGCCACAGCACCCGGAACCCGCGGCCCTCGCCGTAAACGGTGATCATCCTCGGCATCCCCTCAATATTTGATCATGATCCGCCGGGCGAGGGCAGGCGACATGCTGTGCACCAGCCGCAGGATCTTGGTCTGCCCGACCGCCACCTCGGCGCGGTTCGCCTTGATCCCGGCGACGATCTCGGCGGCGCAATCGGCCGCGCTCATCATCTTGCCGCCGCGCCCCGCGGTCATATTCGTCGCCACCAGTGGCGGCAGCGCCTCCATCACCTTCACCCCGCTGTCCTTCAGCTGATAGCGGATGGCTTGGGTGTAGCTGCGCAGCGCCGCCTTGGTGGCGCAATAGATCGGGCCCCCGGCCCGCGGCGCAATGGCGAGGCCGGATGTGACATTGACGATCATCGCATCGCCCTGGGTTTTCAATTGCGGCAGCAGTTGGGTGATCACAGCGACCGGCGCATAGAGATTGGTGTCGATGCACGCCGCCGCGCTCGCCAGCGAGGGCACATCGCCCAGTTCATAATCGCTCCCGACCCCCGCATTGTTCACCAGCAACGCCAGCGGTTTGCCCGCAACACCCTCGACCACCGCGTCGATCCCCGCCGGCCCAGACAGATCGCCGACGATCGTCCCGAACCCCAGCGCCGCCATCGCCTGCAATTTCTCCGGCGAACGCCCGGTGACGATCACATCCGCGCCCAGCCCCTGCAGCTGCAGCGCAATCTCCCGCCCGATCCCGTCGCTGCCCCCGGTAACCAATGCCGTCTTGCCACGAATATCCATGCGACCGCTCCCATGGTGGTTTTACCTGCCGCACTATGGCGGCTGACATCGTCCTCGCCTACATGCAAAATCATGGTCCGCCCGAACGCCCCCGAACGATTCAACGAAGAGAAAGCGACCTATGTGGTCCGCGGCAGCGGCGAGGAGGGCGACAAGCCCGATCTCGAACGCGGCGCCGAGGCGATCCGCAACGTCGTCAGGAAACTGCCGACGCGTCCCGGCGTCTACCGCATGCTCGATGCCCGCGGCGACGTGCTCTACGTCGGCAAGGCGCGTGCGCTCAAAAACCGCGTCACCAACTACACCCAGGTCGCCCGCTTGCCGCAGCGGCTGCAACGCATGGTGTCGCAGACGCGGGCGATGGAGATCGTCACCACGACGAGCGAGGCCGAGGCGCTGCTGCTCGAGGCGCAGCTGATCAAGCGCTATCGACCGCCCTACAACGTCCTGCTGCGCGACGACAAAAGCTTCCCCTTCATCCTGCTCCGCATGGATCACGACTTCCCCCGCGTGCAGAAGCACCGCGGCGCCCGCCGCGCGAAAGGGCGCTATTACGGCCCCTTCGCCAGCGCCGGATCGGTGACGCGCACGCTCAACGCGCTGCAGAAGACCTTCCTGCTCAGGAGCTGCACCGACAGCTTCTTCGCCAACCGCTCGCGGCCGTGCCTGCTCTACCAGATCAAGCGCTGCAGCGCGCCGTGCGTCGACCGCATCTCGAAGGAGGATTATGCGGCGCTCGTCGGCGATGCGCAGGATTTCCTCGAAGGCCGCTCGACCGGGGTGCAGAAACGCCTCGGCGACGCGATGACCAAGGCCGCCGAGGCGATGGACTATGAGCAGGCGGCGGTGCTGCGCGACCGGCTCAAATCCTTGACCTTCATCCAGGGCAGCCAGTCGGTGCACGCCGACGGGCTCGGCGACGCCGACGTCTTCGCGCTTGCCGCGAAGGGTGGGCAGCTTTGCATCGCCGGCTTCTTCATCCGCGGCGGGCAGAATTGGGGGCATCGCAGCTTCTTCCCGGCGCATGTTGCGGGCGTGCCCGAGGAGGAAGTGCTCGAAAGCTTCCTGATGCAATTCTACGAAGGCGTCCCGCCGCCTAAGACAATCCTCGTCGACCGCGAACCCGCCGAATGCGCCTTGCTCGCCGAAGCGCTCGGCGAAGTGGCGGGACGCAAGGTCGAGATCGGCGTGCCGCAGCGCGGCAATCGCCGCCGCCTGCTCGAACAGGCGGTGCGCAACGCCGGCGAGGAACTCGACCGCCGGCTCGCTGAGAGCAGCAGCCAGGCCAAGCTCGGCCGCGAACTCGCCGACCTGTTCGACCTCGACAACCCGCCGCAGCGCATCGAGATCTACGACAACAGCCATATCCAGGGCACCAACGCGCTCGGTGCGATGGTCGTCGCGGGCCCCGACGGCTGGATCAAGGGCGCTTATCGCAAGTTCAACATCAAACGCAGCGAAACCCAGCCGGGCGACGATTTCGCGATGATGCGCGAGGTGTTCCAGCGCCGCTTCGCCCGCGCCATCGAGGAGGATCCCGAGCGGACGAAGGGCGAATGGCCCGATCTGGTGCTGATCGATGGCGGCAAGGGGCAGGTTTCCGCCGTCGCCGGCGTGTTCGCCGAACTGGGGATCGACGACCTGACCTTCGTCGGCGTCGCCAAGGGCCCCGACCGCAACGCCGGGCGCGAGACCTTCTACCACCCCGACGGCCGCGAATTCACGCTGCCGCCGAACAATGCCGTGCTCTTCTACATCCAGCGCCTGCGCGACGAGGCCCACCGCTTCGCCATCGGCGCGCACCGCCAGAAGCGTGCCAAGGCGATGGGCAGCTCGCCGCTCGACGAGGTTCCGGGCATCGGCCCTTCGCGCAAGAAGGCGCTGCTGATGCATTTCGGTACCGCCCGCGCGGTGCGCGGCGCGAGCCTCGAGGACCTGCAAAAGGCCCCCGGCGTCAGCGCCGCGGTGGCGCAGGCGGTCTATGATTTCTACCACGCGGGACGGTGAGGAGAACGGGACGATGGATTTTGGCGCGATGATGCCGCTGGCGGCGACGCTGGGGGTGACGATCGACGAAGGAAGCAAGGAGCGCGTCGCGGGCAAGCTGCCGGTGCGCCCCGAAATCTGCACCGCGGGCAGCATTGTCCATGGCGGTGCGATCATGGCCTTTGCCGATTGCCTCGGCGCAGTGGGGGCTTTCCTGACTTTGCCCGAGGGCGCGAGCGGCACCACGACGATCGAGAGCAAGACGAACTTCCTCGGCGGCGGGCCCGTCGGGTCGGTGCTCGTCGGCGAGGCGACGCCGGTGAAGATCGGCAAGCGCGTGTCGGTGTGGCAGACGCACATCCGCACCGAAGACGGCGCCGACGTCGCGCTGGTGACGCAGACGCAGTTGGTGCTTTGGCCAGCCTGAGCGCCGAAGCGATCGTCTGCGCGGTCCGCGCGCATGGCGAGCATGGCGCGATACTACGTGCGCTGACGCGCGAGGCGGGGCTGGTCGCGGGCTATGTCCGCGGCGGCCGCTCGCGGCGTCTGCGGCCGATCCTGATGCCCGGAAACCTCGTCGCGCTCGAACTGCGCGCGCGGACCGAGGAACAGCTGGCCGGCGCGACGGCGGAGCTACTCGTCAGTCGGGCGCCGTTGCTCGCCGAACCGCTCCCCGCCGCGGCGATCGACTGGGCGACCAGCCTGACCGCCGCGACGCTGCCCGAGAGCCAGCCATATCCCGCGCTCTACGGCGCGCTGTCAGCTCTGCTGGATGCCGTGGGCGTCGCACCCTCGGCACGCCAATGGGCCGCTGCGCTGGCGCGCTACGAACTTCTGCTGCTCGCCGAACTGGGCTTCGGGCTCGATCTTGACGAGTGTGTGGCCACCGGATCGCGCGAGCGTCTCGCCTTTGTCAGCCCCAAGTCAGGCGGCGCGGTGTGTCTCGCTGCCGCAGTCGGCTACGAAGCGCGCTTGCTGCGCCTGCCGGCCTTCCTGCGCGGTGCTGGCCCGGCCGAAACGATGGGCGACGTCCTCGACGGGCTCGCGATCACCGGTCACTTTCTCGACCGCGACCTGATCGAGGGGCGCAACCGGGACTTGCTGTCCGTAAGGGAAAGATTGGTGGATCGGCTGGGCAGGGCGGTTGCGTGACGGCGCGCCGCTGTCTAAGCGGCTCGCGAGACACGAAAGGGCGACGCATTGAACATCCTGCTGTTGGCTGGCGACGGTATCGGTCCGGAAATCATGGCGGAGGCGGAGAAGGTTCTCGCCGCGCTCGCGCTTCCGGTGACGCTCGACCGTGCGCTCGTCGGCGGTGCGGCCTATGAGGCGACCGGCCATCCGCTCCCGCCCCAAACGCTCGCCAAGGCGAAGGCCGCCGATGCACTGCTGTTCGGCGCGGTCGGCGACCCGCGCTTCGACAATGTCGACCGCCACCTCCGCCCCGAACAGGCGATCCTCGGGCTGCGTTCCGAACTCGGGCTCTTCGCCAACCTGCGTCCCGCAAAGCTCTTCGCCGGGCTCGAAGACAGTTCGGCGCTGCGTCCCGAGGTCGCGTCGGCGATCGACCTGCTGATCGTCCGCGAACTCAACGGCGACGTCTATTTCGGCGAAAAGGGCACGCGCACCACGTCGAGCGGTGAGCGCGAGGGCTATGACATCATGTCATACAGCGAGAGCGAGGTGCGGCGCATCGCGCATGTCGCCTTCAAGGCGGCGCAGGGCCGCCGCGGCAAGCTCTGCTCGGTCGACAAGGCCAATGTGCTCGAAACCTCGCAGCTGTGGCGCGACGTCGTGATCGAGGTCGCGGCGAGCTATCCCGATGTCGAACTCAGCCATATGTATGTCGACAATGCCGCGATGCAGCTGGTGCGCAATCCAGGACAGTTCGACGTCGTCGTGACCGGAAATTTGTTCGGTGACATCCTGTCCGATCAGGCGTCGATGTGCGTCGGTTCGATCGGACTGCTCGCCTCGGCCTCGCTTGGCGAAGGCCGGCGCGGGCTTTACGAGCCGATCCACGGCAGCGCGCCCGACATCGCGGGCAAGGGCGTCGCCAATCCGCTCGCGATGATATTGTCGCTTGCGATGCTGCTGCGCCATTCGGGCGGCGACGAGGCGAGCGCGGCGCGGATCGAGGCGGCGGTCGCCAAGGTGCTGGCCGACGGGTGCCGCGGGGCAGACCTCGGCGGCAATATGGGCACGGTCGCTCTGGGTGATGCCGTCGTTGCAGCTTTGAACGGACAGACGAGATGAAGAAGACCACGGGTTTCGATCGCGATACGACGCGCAGCTGGCACCCCGCGACGCAGGCGGTGCGTGGCGGCACCTGGCGCAGCGAGCATGGCGAGACGTCGGAAGCGCTCTTCCTGACCTCGGGCTATACCTATGACAATGCCGAGGAAGTCGCGGCGCGCTTCGCCGGCGAAGCGCAGGGCATGACCTATTCGCGGCTGCAGAACCCGACGGTGGCGATGCTCGAAGAGCGCATCGCGCTGATGGAAGGCGCCGAGGCGTGCCGCGCGCAGGCCACGGGCATGGCGGCGATGACCACGGCCTTGCTCTGCCAGCTGTCGGCGGGCGATCATATCGTGGCGGCAAAGGCGGCGTTCGGCTCGTGCCGCTGGCTCGTCGATCATCTCTGCCCGCGCTTCGGGATCGAGACGACGGTGATCGATGGACGCGATAACGACGCGTGGGAAAAGGCGATCAAAGCGAATACCAAAGTCTTCTTCTTCGAAACCCCGGCCAATCCGACGATGGACATCGTCGATATGAAGCATGTCTGCACCCTCGCGAAGGCGCACGGCATCACCACCGTGGTCGACAACGCCTTCGCGACCAGCGTGCTGCAGCGGCCGATGGACTTCGGCGCCGACGTCGTCGCCTATTCGGCGACCAAGCTGATGGAAGGGCAGGGCCGCGTGCTCGCCGGCGCGGTGTGCGGGACCGAGAAGTTCATCAACGACGTGCTGCTGCCGTTCCAGCGCAATACCGGCCCGAACCTCGCGCCGTTCAACGCCTGGGTGGTGCTCAAGGGCCTCGAGACGCTCGACCTGCGTGCCAGGCGCCAGTCCGAAAACGCGCTCGCGGTCGGCAAGTTCGTCGAAAAGCGCGTGCCCAAGATCCTGCACCCCGGCCTTGCCAGCCACCCGCAGCATAATCTGGCGATGAGCCAGATGGAGGCGTGCGGGCCGATCTTCTCCTTCATCCTCGAAGATCGCAAGCAGGCGATGGCGATGCTCAACGCGCTCGAACTGGTCGATATCAGCAACAATATCGGCGATGCGCGTAGCCTGTGCTGCCACCCGGCCTCGACCACGCACTATGGCGTCAGCGCCGAGGCGCGGGCCGACATGGGGGTGGTCGAGGGCATGCTGCGGGTCAACATCGGGCTCGAGGATCCACGCGACCTGATCGCCGACCTGGACCAGGCATTGACCAAGGTCGGGCTTTAGGCGACTTTGCGCGGGTGATGATCGACTCCTTCTTCCCTTATGCCGAGACGACCGGGTCGGTCACCGTGCGCGTCGCGGTCAGCTATCTGCCCGAACAGTCGCATCCCTCGCTGGGGCGCTGGTTCTGGGCCTATCATGTGCGCATCGAAAATCACGGCGATGCCGCGGTGCAACTGATCAATCGCCACTGGCGCATCGTCGACGGCCACGGCCAGGTCAGCGAGGTCGAGGGTGAGGGCGTGGTCGGCGAACAGCCGCTGATCCAACCGGGCGGCGCCTTCGACTATGTCTCGGGCTGCCCGCTGCCGACCCCCGAGGGCTCGATGATCGGCAGCTACGACATGGAGGAGGCCGACGGGTCGCACATGCTCGTGGCCATCCCGCATTTCCTCCTGAAGATGCCAGCGACCGCCTCATGAAACGCACCCATTTGCCGCTCAACGCGCTGCGCGTGTTCGACGCAGCCGCCCGCCACCTGAGCTTCACGCGCGCCGCCGACGAATTGGCGGTGACCCCCGCCGCGGTTGGCCAGCAGATCCGTGCGCTCGAGGATATGCTCGGCGTCGTACTCTTCCGCCGCACGCCCAAGGGGCTCGAACTCACCGGCGAGGCCAATGCCGGGCTTGATGCGCTGCGCCAGGGCTTCCTGCAATTCGAGGAATCGGTGCGCGCGATGCAGGCGGGGCAGTCGTCGCAGTCGCTGACGATCGCGGCCCCGCGCGACCTGACCGCCAAATGGCTCGCACCGCGGCTCGCACGCTACAGCCAGCAGGCGCCCGACGTGCGCTTCACGCTCGTGTCCGCCGATGCGGGGATCGACTTCACCGAAGCGAACCTGGACCTCGCGATCTTCTGGACCGACGGCGCGGGCGAGCATGAGGGCGTCGCGCTTGCCGAGGCCAAGATGGTCACCGTCGCGGGCCCCGGTAGCGAGAGCGAGACGCGCATCGCCTGGCCCGGCTGCCCGGTCGACGAGGGCGAGCCCGCGTTGCGGCTGGGCGATGCGGGCCTGGCGATCGACGCGGCCGCCAACGGGCTGGGGCAGGCTAACGTGCCCGCCATGCTGGCCGAGGCCGACATTGCCTCGGGCCGCGTCCGCGTCGTGCGCGACGCCTTCGAGGTACGCCGCGGTTACTGGCTGGTCGCCCCGACGCCGCAATGGCGCCAGGCGAAGGTCAAGGCGCTGGTGGCGGCGCTCACCGCCTAGCGGCTATTTCGCCGCCAGCGCGAGCAACCGCGTGACCAGCCCCACCATCGTCTCGGTCGAGACCGCGGCATCGGCATTGTTCCAACTCATGGTGACCACATACCATTTGCCGTCGGCCGCGCGCTGGCCGAGCAGGCTCATCGACAGCACGCCGAGTTCGGATCCGCCCTTGTAGCCGAGGTATGACCAGCCCCTTGCGGCCGCCGGGCCCACCCCGTTGTTGATCGCCATCACCGACATCGTGGTGTCGGACTTGCGCTCGCGCAGATCGATGAAGGCGCGCGCGATGTCGTTCGGGCTGGCGAACCATTCGAGGCTGTCGATGAAGCGCGGGCCACCGCTGAAGCTGACGCCGTCGACATTGGACAGGATCAGGCGGTCCTTGTTCGCCTCGATCAGCCCCCGCTGTGCCTTGTCGTCCCCCGCAACAAAGGCGGTGCGTTCGGCGGCGAAATTATTGCCCTTGAGCGCGAAGGCTTCGACCGTGGTCAGGAAAGGGATGTTGCGCGACGGCTCGCTATGCCCCGTGCCGCGCATCCGCGCCTCGATCTTCTCGCGGCCGAGCAGGTGGATCAGCGTGTCGGTCGCGCCATTGTCGCTGACCGAGATCATCCAGTTGGCGAGCGTCTGTAGCGTGACGGGCGTGTCTTTTGGCCAGTTCGCGGTGCCCGCCGATGAGAAGCTGGCGTGACTCAGCGGGACGACGTCGGACCATTTGCGCTGCCCAGCCGCGACCTGCGCCGCGAGTTCGTCGAGGATGTAGAGTTTGAAGGTCGATCCGATCGCAAACTGGCGCTCGGCATTGGCGCTCGCGAGCGGCCTGATCGCCTTGCCGTCGAGTTCGGCGACAAGGAAGCCGCTGCTGCCCGGCAGCGCGGCGATTTCGGCCGCGATCTTATCGAAACCGTCGTTCGCCATCTCGAAACCGGTGAGCCGGAGCCCGGTCACCCGCGCGTCGGCGTCTTGCCCGACCTCGAGCGCCACCGTGCCGACGCCCTTTTCGAAGCGGAGCAGCACCGTGCCCGACCGCCCGTCGGCCGAGGTGGCGCGATCGACCGCGACGGGCTGGCCATATTGCGCGATCAGGCTGGCGTTGATCGCCTTGAACTGTGCCTCGGGCAGCGCCGCCTGGAACGACGGGTCGAAATAGTCGCCAAAGGCGAGGCGCCCCGCGAGCAGGTCAACGAGCTGTGCGGCGCGGCGGTCGAAGGCCGTATCGGCCGCCTTGGCCACTTCAGGCGCCTGCTGCGCAAGCGCAGCGGTGCCGGGCAGGGTGATCATCGATGCAGCAAAGAGCGAAGCGAACAGCGGTTTCATGACAGGTCTCCTTGGGGACTATTGGCGCGATCGATCCGGTCGATCTGCGCGCGGAGCATCGCGGCGGCGCGGCGGTTGAGCCACCAGATGCCGCCGAACACCGACAATTGAAAGGCGATCAGCAGCGCGAAGCTGACCGGACTGCGCAACTCGGTCGCCTTGGCCAGTCCCGCGAGGAAGACCAGCAGGCCGGGCACGAAAGGCGCAAGATACCAGCGGCCGATGCGCGCCAGCATATGCTCCTCGCGCACCAGCCTTGCGCGATAATAGCCGCGAACATCCTGCGCCTCGGCATCGGGATCGGTCCGCGACGTCCGGCGCGACAGCTGCCACACGACGACGAGCGCCCCCGCGATGACGAGCAGGCTGCCGAGCTTGAGCAAGGGCTCGGGCAAGAAGATCGCGTAGAGCGCGAAAATCGCCACGACGACCGCCGCCGCGCCATATTCGCGGCGGTTGCGCCGGCGGATACCATCGCCAAAGCCCGCTGCCCGCCGCTTGATCTCGTCGAGCGGCATGGGGGCAAGCGCCGCCCCGCCATCCTGCCACAACGCGCGCAGGCGCAGTTCATCGGTGAAGTCGGTCATGATACCTCTCCCGCCGCGGCGAAGCGGCGCGTCAGCATGGTCTTGAAGCGCGAGATCTTGGCGGCG
This sequence comes from Sphingopyxis sp. HIX, assembly GCF_001468285.1. GTDB lineage: Bacteria > Pseudomonadota > Alphaproteobacteria > Sphingomonadales > Sphingomonadaceae > Sphingopyxis. The sequence continues at coordinate 13,238 of NZ_LNSB01000067.1, forward strand.
GCGACATCGGCCGAAACTCCCGTCACCTCTGCGATGTCGGCGCCCGTTACGCCTTCGAGATAGAGCAACAATATCTGCCGGTCGGGCGGATCGAGCCGGTCGATGATCGCCAGGATCTGCGCCATGGCCTGCCCGCTTTCGGCGGCGTCGAGCGGCGAGGGGGCATCGTCGGCGATGTCGAGATCCTCGATGCTCGACCAGTTCCGCCGCGCGTGGCGCCGCCGCGCGAGCATGTGCGAAGTCGCGCGGTTATGCGCGACGCGCCACACCCAGGTGCTGAGCGAGCAGCGGCCGTCGAAGCCGGCAAAGCTCTGCCACAGCGCGACCTGCAACTCCTGTTCGAGGTCGCGTCGTAGGTCGGCATCGGTCTCATACGCACGGGCAAGGCGCGCCAGCGCACCGCCGAACCGCGCCATCGCCTCCGCAAAATGCCGGTCCTGCTCGCTTTCGGTCACCCGGGTCTCCAGAGTTTCGTGCCGCATGATCCTTTAGTCGGACGCGGGACGGATTTCTGACGGGGGCTACGAAATTTTTTCGTCAGGCGTCGATCGCCGCCTCGTCGAGGCTCGCGGCATTGGCCTGGATGAACTGGAAACGATGCTCGGGATGCTTGCCCATCAGCCGGTCGACCAGGTCTTTCACGAGGTGCCGCTCCTCATATTCCTGCGGCAGCGTGACGCGCAGCATCGAGCGCGTCGCGGGATCCATCGTCGTTTCCTTGAGCTGGTTCGGGTTCATCTCGCCCAGCCCCTTGAAGCGCCCGACCTCGACCTTCTTGCCCTTGAAAACCGTCGCTTCGAGCTCGGCACGGTGCGCGTCGTCACGCGCATAGGCCGAGGTGCTGCCCGCGGTCAGCCGATAGAGCGGCGGCTGCGCCAGGTAGACATGGCCGCGCCGCACGATGTCGGGCATTTCCTGGAAGAAGAAGGTCATGAGCAGGGTCGCGATATGCGCGCCGTCGACGTCGGCGTCGGTCATGATCACGATCTTCTCGTAACGGAGGCGGTCGGCGTCGCAATCCTTGCGCAGGCCGCAGCCGAGCGCGAGCGCGAGGTCGGCAATCTCCTGATTGGCGCGGATCTTGTCGTTGCTGGCGCTCGCGACGTTCAGGATCTTGCCGCGGATCGGCAGGATGGCCTGCGTCTTGCGGTCGCGCGCCTGTTTGGCGCTGCCGCCCGCGCTGTCGCCCTCGACGATGAAGAGTTCGGTGCCCTCGGGGCCGTCGTTCGCGCAGTCGGTGAGCTTGCCGGGCAGGCGGAGCTTGCGCCCGCTCGTCGCGGTCTTGCGCTTGACCTCGCGCTCGGCTTTGCGCTTCAGTCGCTCGTCCATGCGGTCGAGAATCAGGCCGAGCAAGGCGCGGCCACGGTCCATATTGTCCGACAGGAAATGGTCGAAATGGTCGCGTACGGCGTTCTCGACGAAGCGCGCGGCTTCGGGGCTCGACAGCCGGTCCTTGGTCTGGCTCTGGAACTGCGGGTCGCGGATGAAGACCGAGAGCATCATCTCGCCCCCGTTGAAGACGTCCTCGGCGGTGATCTGCGCCGCCTTCTTCTGGCCGATGAGCTCGCCGAAGCCGCGCAGCCCCTTGGTGAGCGCGGCGCGAAGGCCCGCCTCGTGGGTGCCGCCCGCAGGAGTCGGGATGGTGTTGCAATACCAGCTGTACGAGCCGTCGGACCAGAGCGGCCAGGCGATCGCCCATTCGGCGCGGCCCTGGCCATCGGGAAACTCCTGCCGCCCCACGAACGGCTCTGCGGTCGCGCATTCGCGCGTGCCGATCTGTTCCTTGAGGTGGTCAGCGAGGCCACCGGGAAACTGGAACACCGCCTCCGCCGGCGTATCGTCACCGATTAATTCTGCCGCGCATTTCCAGCGAATTTCGACGCCGGCGAAGAGATAGGCCTTCGACCGCGCCATGCGATAGAGGCGCTGCGGCTTGAAGCGGCCATGGTCGCCGAATATCTCGGGATCGGGGGTGAAGGAAACGCTGGTGCCGCGGCGGTTCGGCGTAGGGCCCAGTTCCTCCAGCTTGCCGAGTGGGGTGCCGCGCGAAAAGCGCTGGCGATAGAGCTGCTTGTTGCGCGCGACCTCGACAACCGTCTCGGTCGACAGCGCGTTGACGACGCTGACCCCGACGCCGTGCAGGCCGCCCGAGGTCGCATAGGCCTTGCCCTCGAACTTGCCGCCCGAATGGAGCATTGTCATGATCACTTCGAGCGCCGACTTGCCCGGGAATTTCGGATGCGGGTCGACAGGCATGCCGCGGCCGTTGTCGACCACGGTCAGCCGGTTGCCGACGTCGAGGCTGATCTCGATGCGGGTGGCATGGCCCGCGACCGCCTCGTCCATGCTGTTGTCGATGATCTCGGCGGCGAGGTGGTGCAGCGCGCGCTCGTCGGTGCCGCCGATATACATGCCGGGACGGCGCCGTACCGGTTCGAGCCCCTCGAGCACCTCGATCTGCGAGGCGTTGTAGCTTTCGGTGGCGGGCGTGTTGCCGTCGAACAAATCGTGACTCATGCCGCCGCTATAGGGGGCGAGGAGTCGCGGTGGCAAGGGTATCGATGGCGCTTTGGTCCCATATTTGGCGCTGGTTCCGTGATAGGATCGCGGCGAGGCGAGAGGAGGGGCTGATGGCGCAATATCTCGACGACGATATCGTGGTGCTGCGGCGCGACGATGGCGTGACCTGGGAACATTATTGGGGCGACCCGGTCGAGCGGCTGCCGACAGGCGACGTCGCGGGCAAGATGCGCGTGCGCATGCGCGGGCAGGACGGCGCCGACTGGGAGGGCTTCATCGACGCGCGCACCGCGCTGCGCGACACCCCGATCCTGCGGTTGTCAATGATCGACGTGCAGCAGGGCGACGGGATGATCATCGAGACGCCGGGCGGTCAGACGCTCTTTATCGACGGCGGTGACAACAAGCTTTTCGCGCGCCATGCCGCGGCGCGCTTCCCGAACAGCAGCGCGGCCGCCCCTAGGATCGTCGACGCGATCATCGTCACCCACGGCGATGCCGATCATTTCGACGGGCTGACCGACATCCGCAAATCGGAAAGCGATACGCGTCCAGGCAAGGCGCTGTTCATCGCGCCGAAGCGCGTATTCCACAACGGGCTCGTCAAGCGTCCGACCTCGAAACCCGGCGGCGGTCGGCGCCCCGACAGCGAGATGTTCGGCACGAACAAGAAGGTCGGCGCGGTCCGTTACGCCACCGAACTTGCTGAAGATCCGCGGGCCGTGGCGGCCGCCGACCGCAACGAACCCTTCGACACTTGGTGCGCGACGCTCGACCATTGGGATGCGCGGACGCGCGCGGTGACCGGCGCGCCGATCGCGGTGCGGCGGATCGATCACCTGCGGGGCGACGCCTTCGACTTCCTCGCGGGCGAGGGCATATTCGTCGAGATGCACGGGCCGATTTCGGAGATGGTCGCCGGCAAGCCCGCGCTGCGCTTTTTTCGTGACCCGCCCGACGATGCCAGCCTGATGACCGGGACGGTGCCGCCGACCGGCGGCTCCGTATCGGCATCGCACACGATCAACGGCCATTCGATCAGCTTCCGGATGCGCTACGGTAATGTCCGCTTCCTGCTGACCGGCGACCTCAACCATGAATCGATGGCGATGCTGCGACAGGCGATGCCACAGGCATCGTTGACCGCCGAGATTTTGAAGGTGCCGCATCACGGCGCTGCCGATTTCGAAATGGCCTATCTGCGCGAGGCGAGCCCGGTGGTGTCCTTGATCTCGTCGGGCGACGAGAGCGAGGCCAAGGAATATATCCACCCGCGCGCCACGCTGATGGCGGCGCTGGGACAGGCGTCGCGTGGAACCCCCGCCGTCATCTTCAATACAGAGCTCGCCGCCTTCTTCGCCTATCGAGGGACGGTGACCCAGCCCGCGGGCGGCGGCAAGCCCGACCGGCGCTTCGAAGGGTTCGAGCGGACCAACTTCGGCATCGTCCACATCCGCACCGACGGGACCCGCGTGCTCGCTTTCACCCACAGCGGCAAGAAGGGGATGAACGAGGCCTATCGCTTCACCGTTTCGGCGACGGGCGCGGCTGAATTCGCGCGCGCGGTGGTCAAACGATCGGCCCCCAAAGCCTAGGCCTGCCGGCTCGGTTCGTCCCATTTTCCGAACCAGGCGGAACTTCGCGCATCGGGGAGGGGTTGCTCCACGGACTGCAAAGTCTTCAAAAAGTGGAGTAATATATGAAAACCCTGGCTCTCCTCGCCGCAACTGCGGCCACGATGGCGCTCGCCTCGCCCGCGCTCGCCCAGAGCGACCGCGACAAGTCGCAGGATTTTGATGGCCCCTATGTCGGTGTGACGGGCGGCTACACCGTTCAGCCCAACGACGGACGCGAGACCTTCGTCTTCGACACCAACCAGGACGGCACCTATGGCGAGACCGTCAACACCGCGGGTGGTACCGACGCCTTTTCGCCGGGCTTCTGCGGCGGATCGCCCACTGGTACCGCCAACGTCAACTGCCGCAACGACAAGGACGGCTTCGAATATTTCGGCAAGCTCGGTTACGACAAGCGCATGGGCAATTTTGTCGTCGGCGCGGTGATCGAGGGCGGGCGCAGCGAAGCGCGCGACGCGGTGTCGGGTTTCTCGACGACACCGGCAGCCTATCGCTTCTCACGCTCGGCCGACTATCAGGCAAATGCGCGGCTGCGTGCCGGCTATACGCCGGGCGGCGGCGTGCTCTTCTATGCGACCGGCGGCGGTGCCTATGCCAAGCTCGACAATCGCTTCTCGACGACCAACAGCGTCAACAGCTTCGCCGACAATGGCCGGACCAACGGCTGGGGTTACGTCGCGGGCGGCGGTGCCGAGGCGATGCTGACCAAGAATATCTCGCTCGGCCTCGAATATCTCTACACAGACATTCAGGACGATGATTTTGTCGTCAACGTCGGCGCGGGGACCGCGGGTCCGACCAACCCCTTCCTGCAGAACGGGCCGGGGACCGACATCAAGCGCAGCGACGACAATTTCCGGACGCACAGCGTGCGCGCGAGCTTGAACTTCCGCTTCTGAGGTTGGCAAACCGCGGGAGATTGAGGGAGGCGCCGGACCGGCAAGCGGTTCGGCGCCTTTCCCTTGTCAGGATGTCGGTGCCGCGAAGATCGCGAAATGGCCGTTGGCGCTGCTGACGAGCTTGCCGTGCTGGAAAAGGCGCGCCTCGACATTGGCGATGCGCTTGCCGCTGTGCACCACCGCGGCTTCGCAGGTCAGCAGACCCTCGGTCACGCGGACGTGATAGTTGAACTTGACCTCGAGCGTCGCGCACCAGCGATCATCGGGCAACAGGCTGGTCAGCGCGCCGCCCATCGCCGAGTCCGCCAGGCTATAGGCGACGCCGCCATGCGCCGCATGCTGCGGGCTGAAATGCTGGGCGGCGTTGATGTCGATCGCCATCGTGCACCGTCCATCGCCGCGCTCGACCATCTTCAGGCCGAGCGCCTGCGCGAACGCGAAATCCTGATCGAACGACCGCAACTTATGGCCTTAGCGGACCCGCGGGCCTCCGAAGGGCGGCGGCGGGGGCGGGCGGCGCGTGCCGCGCGGCAGCTGCGCCTGATAAGCGCGGCCGCAATGCTCGACGCAATAGGGGAAGCCGGGGTTCACCGCGACGCCGCAGAAGTGGAAGTCGGGCTCGCCCGGATGTCCCATCGGCCAGCGGCAGATGCGGTCGTTGAGATCGAGCAGGCTCGTCTTGTCGGCAATCTCGGGGCTCGGCTTCGCGGGAACAAGGCGGCGCGGGGGCGCGGGGGGGATCGGCGCCTGCTGATCGCCGGGACCCTGGCGGATGAAGCCGCCGGGGCCGATCGAGACGATGCGCGGCGCATCGGGCTTGGGCGCGGCTTCGACGAAATCGGCATCGTCGCCGTCGGTTTCGGGCGCGAGCTTGGGCTCGGGACGCACGGGCGCGACCGGACGCGCGGGGGCAGGGGC
>NZ_LNSB01000068.1 GCF_001468285.1 Sphingopyxis sp. HIX
GACTGAAGCCGTGGTCGGGGCGGGATCGACCGCCGATCCCCCTGTGTGGGCAACAATGGCGGCGGCGGGCATGGTTTCGGCGAACCAGTGCGCGGGCAGCGGATTCCACGCGGGCAGCATCAGGCTGGCGGCGGGCAGCGCGAGCAGCGCGAGCAGCCCGGCGTGCGCGACCATCGACCGCTCGCCCGCCGAGCGCCGCCGGACGAGCCGCAGCAGCAGCAGCGTGACGCCGGCGATGGCGAAGGATTTCCAGGCGAGGCCCAGCAGCATGTCGGCAGTGATCTGCATGTCCGGCATCATTTCGCTTTCCCTTCGCGTGCATCGGCGATCAGTTTTTCGAGCTCGTCGAGTTCGCTGTTGCTCATCTCGCCCTGCATGCCGAGCAGCGCCGCGGCGGCGCTCGTCGGCGATCCGTTGAAGAAGACGCGCACCACCTGGCTCAGCGCCGATTTGCTCGCCGCCTTCTCAGGCACGCTCGGCGCATAGACGAAGCCGCGGTCGGAGGCTTCGCGGGCGACGAAGCCCTTGCCCTCGAGCCGCTTCAGCATCGCGCGGATCGCCGAGCCCGACAATTCGTCGGCCAGCGCATCGGCGATCTCGGTCACGGTCGAGGCGCCGCGCTCGTAGAGGATATCGACGATCTCGCGTTCCCGCGGCGGCAAACTGGTCAGCATCCGAATCACCTCATGCGCTACATTTGTAGCGTGCTACATTTGTAGCGCCACCTTGGCAAGGGGTTTTATCCAGATAATACACATGGGCGCCGGAGCGCCTTGGCGAAGGCGGGTTCGGGGTGGGGAGCGGACATCTTAATCCTCCCTGCGGCGTAGCCGTGGGGAGGGGGACCGCCGAAGGCGGTGGAGGGGTCGATGCCTGAAACATTGGTTCAAGGCAGCCACCCCTCCACCATGCTTCGCATGGTCCCCCTCCCCATCGCTTCGCGACAGGGAGGATTAGGAACGTCCGCTCCCGCTCGATACCAGCCACCATATTCCCATTGGCGCCCGCCGCACTTCGCGGCACAAGGTCGGCCATGAAACGCCTGTCCTTCGCCGCTGCGCTCGTCGCCGCCGCCTTCGCGATCCCCACTTCTGCCGAAGAGCCCGCGCCCGACGTCCTCACCTACGTCGACCCGATGATCGGCACCGGGCCCGAAGGACACACCTTCCCCGGCGCGACCGCGCCCTTCGGCATGGTCCAGCTGTCGCCCGACACCGACGCGACGTGCCGCATCCGCGACTGCTACGATCACGCCGCGGGCTATTCGTACCACGACACGACGATCCAGGGGTTCAGCCACACGCATTTTTCGGGCGCCGGCCATTCGGACCTCGGCGATTTCCTCGTCATGCCGCAGGTCGGCGCGGTCCAACTCGACCCCGGCGACCCCAGGAAGCCCGGCGCGGGCTACCGCCAGCGCTTCGATCACCAGACCGAAAGCGCCAGCCCCGGCTATTATGCCGTCACCCTCGCGGACAGCGGCATCCGCGCCGAACTCACCGCGGGCGCGCGCGTCGGCGTCCATCGCTATGGCTTCCCCGCGGGGCAGGAGGCGCATCTCCTGCTCGACCTCCGCTCCTCGCTCTACGACTATCCGGGCAAGATCCTCTGGTCGGGGCTCCGCCGCCACGCCGACGGCACGATCACCGGCTTTCGCGAGACGCGCGGCTGGGCGCCGGGGCGCAAGCTCTTCTTCGCGATGCGCTTCTCGGCCCCGCTGACAAACCACGCCTTCCTCGATCGCGACGAGGCGATCCCCTACAAGGGGTTCCAGGGCCCCGGCCACGGCAGCGACGCGCTCGCCGAAAAACTCGGCAAGGCGCTCGAAGCCCGCTTCGACTTCGGCAAACTGACGGCCTCGCTCGAAGTCCGCGTCGCGCTCTCGGGCGTCGACGAAGCCGGCGCCATCGCCAACCTCGACGCCGAAGCGGCCGACTTCGACACCGTCCGCGCGCACACCGAAGCCGCGTGGCGCAAGGCATTGGGTGCGCTCGAGATCGAGGCGCCCGCGCCGATGCGCACCAACCTCTACACCGCGCTCTACCACAGCCTGCTCGCGCCCAGCATATGGAGCGACGTCGACGGCCGCTACCGCGGTCCCGACGACGCGGTGCATGCCGCGAAGGATTTCACCTTCCGCTCGACCTTTTCGCTGTGGGACACCTTCCGCGCGCAGCACCCGCTGCTGACGCTCGTCCAGCCCGAAGTCACCAACAGCGACATCGTCAAATCGCTCGTCGCCAGCCGCCGCCACAGCCCGCATGGCATCCTGCCCGTCTGGCAGTTCCACGGGCGCGAGACCTGGACGATGATCGGCTATCACGCGGTTCCGGTGATCGCCGACGCCTATCTGAAGGGCGTGGGCGATTTCGACGCGAACGCGGCGCTCGACGCGATGGTCGCGAGCGCCGAATATGCGCCTTATGGCGGTCTCGGCGACTATATGAGCCTCGGCTATGTCGCGATCGACCGCGAGCCCGAAGCGGCGTCGAAGACCGTCGAATATGCCTATGACGACTGGACCATCGCGCGCATGGCCGAAAAGATGGGGCGCAAGGACATCGCCGATCGCTTCTACCAGCGCGCCGGATACTGGCGGAACAGCTTCGACGCGAAGACCGGCTGGCTCCGCGCGCGCAAGGCCGACGGCAGCTTCCGCACTCCCTTCGACCCCACCGCGATCAATTACGGCTCGGACTATACCGAGGGCAATGCCTGGCAATATTCATGGTTCGTCCCGCAGGATCAGGCCGCGCTGTTCCGCATGCTCGGCGGCGACGCCAGGGCGATCGCCAAGCTCGACGCGATGTTCGATTACGACAACAGCAAGCTCGACTACAGCCATGCCGAGGATATCGCCGGCCTCATCGGCCAATATATCCACGGCAACGAGCCGAGCCACCATGTCGCCTATCTCTACAATTACGCGGGCGCGCCCTGGCGCACGCAGGAGCGGCTGAAGCAGATCGTCGACAGCCAGTACAAGCCCACCCCCGACGGCCTGTCGGGCAATGACGACCTCGGGCAGATGTCGGCCTGGCTGCTCTTCACCGGCCTCGGCTTCTACCCCGTCGCGCCCGCGTCAAACCAATATGTCATCGGCCGCCCCTTCGTCGAGCGCGCGGTGCTGAACCTGCCCGGCGGCAAAAGCTTCACCGTCGAGACGGTGGGGCTGTCGGACGCCAACCCCTATGTCGGCAAGGTCGAGCTCAACGGCAAGCCGCTCGCCCGCAGCTGGATCGCCGACGCCGAAATCCGCAAGGGCGGCACGCTGCGCTTCACGATGCAGTCGACGCCGAACGCCGATTGGGGCAAGGCGGCGGCGGCCCGGCCCTATTCGATGTCGACCGCGGGGCAATAGGAGCGCACCGATGCCGATCATGGCCGCCCGTCACTATAACCGCGGCAAGCTCGTCCGCGATCTCGGCCCCGACGAGATCATTCCCGAGGATTGCGACGACGGCGATTTCTTCTGGCTCGGGCTCTACGAACCCACCGCCGGCGAGCTCGCGGGCATCGCCAAGCGCTTCGGCCTCCACCCGCTCGCGGTCGAGGACGCGCTCAAGGCGAAGCAATTGCCGAAGGTCGAAGTCTATGGCGACCAGCTCTTCGTCATCGCCGCGACGGGCAACCGCGAAGGCGATACGATCCAGTCGGGCGAGACCGCGATCTTCGTCGGCCGCCATTTCATCGTCACCGTCCGCCACGGCTCGGCGCGCGCGCATACCGAGGTGCGCGCGCGGCTCGAGACGCTGCCCGCGAAGCTGTCGCACGGCCCCGATTATGTCCTCTATGCGATCCTCGATTTCATCGTCGACGGCTATTTCCCGGTGATCGACGCGATCGAGGACCGGCTCCTGCTGCTCGAGGAAAGCGTGATGGACACGCCGCTCGATGCCGAGGAAATCCGCCATCTCTACGGCCGGCGGCACGAGATCATCCGCTTCCAGCGCATCGTCGGGCTGATGAAGGAGGTCGCGTGGCGGCTCGTCCATGCCGAGGACCTGCCGTGGATCGACGACGCGGTGCGCCCCTATTTCCGCGACATCTGGGACCATGTCCAGCGCGCCGAATTCCGCCTCAGCGGCCTCCGCGAAATCACCGCCTCGGTGGTCGAGACCAATTCGCTGCTCGAACAGCAGCGCCAGGGCGTCATCACCCGCCAGCTCGCCGCCTGGGCCGCGATCCTGGCGGTGCCGACGGCGATCGCGGGGATCTACGGGATGAACTTCGACTTCATGCCCGAACTCGGCTGGGACCTGGGGTATCCCTATGCGCTCGGGCTGATCTTCGGCGGCTCGGCGCTGGTCTTCTGGCGCTTCAAGCATATCGGATGGCTTTAGGCTGTCGAGTGACGGCTTTGGGATGGGGAGCGGTCCTTCCTAATCCTCCCTGTCGCCAAGCGATGGGGAGGGGGACCATGCGAAGCATGGTGGAGGGGTGCGTGCAGCCGAGCTCGGCGTATGACCTCCCGCACCCCTCCACCACCCTGCGGGTGGTCCCCCTCCCCACGGCTACGCCGCAGGGAGGATTAGGATGTCCGCCAACGCCCGAAGCCGCCGTCACCCATCCCCTAACGGCACCCATTTCCCCTTCGTCCGGCTGGTCAGATGAAAACGCCCGCACCGCTCGCAGCGATACGCCCGCAGCACGAGCCCGCTCGCCCGCGCCGCATCCATAGCTTCCTCGAAACTCGCATAGCGCACCTTGCGCGCGCAGATGCTCGCCCGCGTGCGCACGACCTCAGCGCCGCAGCGCCGCCCAGTCGATCGGCCCGGTCGCGAAGCGCTGGCGCAAATTGCCGAGCGCCATCGCGTTGCCGCCCTCGAAAAAGCCGACCAGCGCCCGCCCGCCGTCGCTGCCGGGATAGCCGCGCGAGGTCAGCCGCACGCGCGTCTGTTTTCCCGCCGCCTCGATCTCGAAGACGCTCGTCACCTTCTGATATTCGTCCCAATGCGGAAAGCCCGCGGGCGCCTTGACCGTCCGGAACACCAGGCTCTTGCCCGCCACGCGCGCGCCGAAGCGCTGCTGGATCGTGTCGGGTCCGCCCGGCTTCGCCGCGGGATCGTAGCTGCTTTCGATCAGGTCGGGGTCGCCGCCGACGACCCGCGCGACGGGCACCGCCCAGCCCATCCAGCCCTCGGCGGTCGAAATTGCCGCCCATACCTCGTCCGGGCTCGCATCGACGAGCACCTCGTGCTTCATCGTCGTCGTCGCGTCGGCCTCGACCGTCTTGGTCACGACCACCTTGTCGGCCTGCGCCGCGGCCGGCACCGCGATCGACAGCGCCGCAGCCAGTACCCAGGTGCGCATCAGGCGAGCACCTTCGCCATCATCCGTTCTTCCTTTTCGACCCACGGCGCAAAGCTCGGCCGCGCGAGGATCGCCGCGCTCCATGCCGCGACCTTCGGATGCGTCGCCGCGTCGACGCAGGCGCCGCAATGCTTGAAATTCATCAGCGGCGACGCGACCGCCAGGTCGGCGAGCGTGATGCGGTCGCCGACGAGGAAGCCCGACGCGGGGATCGCGCTTTCGAGATAAGCGAGCAATTTGGGCAACTCCTCGCTCTCGGCGAGCGCCGCGGCGGCGAGGTCGCCCTCGCGCCCCAGGAATTTCGGCGCGACGATGCGGTTGAAGAACATCTTGCCGCTGCACGCGGCGAACACCGTGTCGCCGAACTCTTCCCACCAGATCACACGCCCGCGTTGCTGCGGGTCGGCGGGGATCAGCTCGGGCGCGGGATGCTTTGCCTCCAGATACTGGATGATCGCGCTCGAATCGGCGAGCATGAAGCCGTCGTCGTTCATCGCGGGCATCTTGCCCAGCGGCGAGGCGGCCTGAAACCCGGGATCGGGGTCGCCGATGCCGACGCCTTTCAGCTCGAAATCGAGCCCCTTCTCGCCCAGATAGGCGAGCAGCTTGCGCACGAAAGGCGATACCAGCGAACCATAGACGATCATATCCCGCTCCCATCTGTTGCGGCGCCACAATGCGACAGCCCGCGGCGGACCGCAAGGCGCCAACGGCCTGATATATAGCGCTTGCCATGCCTGTCGCCGCATGTGACAGTCGTGTCACGAGGGGCGCCATCCACGGCCGTTGCACCGCAGGAATAGATGATGTTGGGCTCCGCTTGGGCAGATCGGCTGATGGCGCTCTCGGTGCGCGTGATCGGCTTCGTGATTGTCCTCGCTGCCCTCGCCGGCGCGGCGGGCAGCTTCTTCTACAATCAGTCGCAGGAGGCCGATCAGGCCGCGCGCATCGCGCTGCAGATGAACACGCGGCTGCGCGACCATGTCGGCGTGCTCGAAGGCGTGCGCGCGATGTACCAGTCGGACACCGCCGCGAGCGGCCCCGGCATCCGCGCCTATCTCACCGCGCTGCGCCCGCAGGAAAATGCCCCGGGCATGGAAGGCGTCGGCATCGCCGCCGCGATGCGCCGCGACGACCCGGCGACCGCCGAGGCGCAGCTGCGCGCCAATTACGGCCGCGACATCAAGATATGGCCCGCCACCAGCAGCCAGAAGGTCGGCTTCGCGGTCGTGCTCGTCGAACCCTACACCCCGCGCCGCAACGTCGCGCTCGGCTTCGACATGTATAGCGAAAAGACGCGGCGCGAGGCAATGCGCCGCGCCTGGCAGACCGGCCGCCCTGCCGCGAGCGGCATCGTCCATCTCGCGCAGGAACGCGCCGCCAGCGTCAAGCAGCCCGGTTTCCTCATTTACATCCCGGTTTACGCCCGCCGCGCGATCGAGGCACCGATGCTGCCGCCGGGCGGCCCGCCGTCGGAGGCCGACGCCCCGGTCATCGCGACGCTGCCCGGCCAGCGTCCGGTCGAGGCTTTCATCTACGCTCCCTTCCGCACCGACGACATGATGCGCGCGATCCTCGGCGAGCAATTGAATTCGATCGACGGGGTCGAGGTGCGCGCGGGCGAGGGGCCGTCGGCGCCGCTCGTCTTCCGCCATGGCACGCTCGGCTGGGACGCGCATGAGCAGAAGCTCCGCGTCGCCGACCGCGAATGGACGATCCGCATCTCCTATGGCCGCTTCCTCGACCGCCTCGGCCGCCCGCTGGGTATCTTCCTCTTCGGCGTCGCGCTCGCCTTGCTCGCGATGCAGATCCACCGCCTCCAGCACCGCCGCCTCGACGTCGCGCAGGCGCTCGCCGACGAACAGAAGCGCCACGCCGAGGACCGCGAGCTGATGATCGGCGAGATGGCGCACCGCATGAAAAACGCCTTCGCGCGCATCGGCGCGCTTGCGCGCATCACGATCCGCGAGTCCGCGGACCTTCAGGAATTCGAAGCGAAATTCGATGGCCGCATGCGCGCGCTGTCCGACGCCAAGCAGATGCTGGTCACCGGCGCGGTCGATATCTTCGACCTCGGCAAGATCGTCCGCCGCGAGCTCGACCTCGCCGGGCGAGGCTCCGACGATATCACCGGCCCCGATGTGCGTCTCGACGACGAGGCGGCGCAGGCGCTCTCGCTCGCGCTTCACGAATTCGTCACCAACAGCATCAAATATGGCGCGCTCGCGGGCAAGGGCGAGCTCGCGGTCGGCTGGCGCCGCGTCGAGGGCGACATCGAACTCAGCTGGATCGAGAGCAATCTGCCCGAGACGCCGCGGATCGACGGCGAAAGCTTCGGTACCCAGTTCATCCGCACATTGATCGAGCGCCAGCTCAAGGGCAGCTGGTCGCGCGCCGCGACCGACCACGGCCTCGCCATCACCATCCGCTGGCCCGATCGCGATGTCGGCGCCTGACGACACCCGCTGGCAAATCTGGATCGACCGCGGCGGCACCTTCACCGATGTCGTGGCGCGGGCGCCTGATGGCCAAGTCGTCACAACCAAATATCTCAGCGAAGACCCCGCGCGCCCCGGCGACGCCGCGGTCAACGCGATCCGCGATTTGACCGGGGCGGGTGCAGGGGAGCTCCCGCCGCTCGCGATCCGCATGGGCTCGACCGTCGCGACCAACGCGCTGCTCGAACGCAAGGGCGAGCCGACATTGCTCGCGATCACACGCGGGTTCGGCGACGCGCTGACCATCGGCTATCAGGACCGCCCCGAGCTCTTCGCGCGCAAACTCGACCGCATTCCTCCGCCGCATGCGGAGGTCGCCGAGATCGTCGAGCGTATCGGTCCCGACGGCGAGCTGCTGGTTCCGCTCGACGAGGCGCAGGCGCGTGCCGCGCTGCAATCCGCGCGCGACCAAGGCCTGACCAGCATCGCGATCGTGCTGATGCACGGCTACCGCTACCCCGATCACGAACGCCGCCTCGCCGCCATCGCGCACGAACTCGGCTTCACGCAAATCTCGACCAGCCACGACGTCAGCGCGCTGATCAAGCTCGTCGGCCGCGGCGATACGACGCTCGCCGACGCCTATCTCTCGCCGGTGCTGCGCCATTATGTCGACCAGTTCGTCGGCCAACTCGGGGACGACATCGATCCGCAGTTCATGAAAAGCTCGGGCGGGCTCGCATCCGCATCGGCTTTCCACGGCCGCGACGCGATCCTCTCGGGGCCCGCGGGCGGCATCGTCGGCATGGTCGGCAGCGCCGCACCGCTCGGCAAGTCCCGCCTCATCGGCTTCGACATGGGCGGCACCTCGACCGACGTCAGCCATTATGCCGGGCGGCTCGAACGCGATAACGAGACCATCGTCGCGGGCACGCGCATCCGCGCCCCGATGCTGCGCATCCACACCGTGGCGGCGGGCGGCGGCTCGATCTGCCGCTGGGACGGCGCGCGCCTCCTCGTCGGCCCCGAAAGCGCCGGCGCCAACCCCGGCCCCGCCGCCTATGGCCGCGGCGGGCCCTTGACGGTCACCGACTGCAACGTCCTGCTCGGCAAGATCCAGCCGGGTCACTTCCCGAAGCTCTTCGGCCCGAACGGCGACCAGCCGCTCGACCGCGCCGTGGTGGTGGAAAAATTCGCCGCGATGGCCGCCGACGTCGGCAACATCACCCCCGAAGCGCTCGCCGAGGGCCTGCTCGCCATCGCGGTCCAGCAAATGGCAAACGCGATCAAGCGCATCACCATCGCGCGCGGCCACGACCTGACGCAGGGGTACAGCCTCGTCGGTTTCGGCGGCGCCGCAGGCCAGCATGTCTGCCTCGTCGCCGACGCGCTCGGCGTCGATGAAATCCTGCTTCACCCGCTCGCCGGGGTGCTCTCGGCCTATGGCATGGGCCTCGCCAAACCCTCGGCGATCCGCGAGCGCACGCTGGCGCTGAAACTCGACGAGAATTGCGCGACCGCACTCGCGGCCGCCGAAACCGAACTGTCCGAGCAGGCCCGAACCGACCTCGCCGCCGGCGCGCAAACGACCCACGAGACCCTGCTCTTCGTCCGCCTCGCCGACAGCGACAATGCGATCGAACTCCCGCTCGCGCCGCCCGCCGATGTCGCCAGGGCCTTCGCCGCCGCCTTCCGCCGGCGCTTCGGCTATGCCCCGCATGCCAATCTGGTGGTCGACCGCATCCGCGTCGAACTGACCGAGGCGGGCGAAGCGATCGCGACGCTGCCCCCACCGACAGCCACCGAAGCGGCGGCGCCCAAGACCGTCACCGCCTGGCTCGCCGGGACGCCATACGACGTCCCGCTCCACCAGCGCAGCGCCCTCGCCCCCGGCCGAGACATCGCTGGCCCCGCGATCATCATTGACGCGCTCTCGACGACGGTGGTCGAACCCGGCTGGCGCGCCGAGGTGCAGCACGAAGGCACCCTGCTCCTCGCCCGCGCCCGCGCCACCGCGACGCACGCCGCCGCATCCGACGACCTCGCCGCCCCCGACCCCATCCGCCTCGAAATATTCAACAGCCTGTTCATGGCGATCGCCGAAGAAATGGGCGGCGCGCTCCAGCACAGCGCCTCGTCGATCAACATCCGCGAGCGGCTCGATTTTTCCTGCGCGCTCTTCGACGGCCGCGGCAGCCTCGTCGCCAACGCCCCGCACATGCCCGTCCACCTGGGCTCGATGGGCGAAAGCGTGCGCACGATCCTGCGCCAACGCACGGGCGACGGGCGCGGCATACGCAGAGGCGACGCCTACGCGCTCAACGCGCCTTACGATGGCGGCACCCACCTGCCCGACATCACCGTCATCATGCCGGTATTCGTGGCCAAAGAAGACGAGGAGGGCGACGCCCCCGACTTCTTCGTCGCGGCGCGCGGCCACCACGCCGACCTCGGCGGCATCGCCCCCGGATCGATGCCCCCCGACAGCCGCAGCATCGCCGACGAAGGCATCCTCTTCGACAATGTCCTGATCGTCGACGACGGAAACTTCCTCGACGCCGATGTGCACGCGCACCTCACCGCCGGCGACTGGCCCGCGCGCAACCCCGCGCTCAACATCGCCGACTTGAAGGCGCAGGTCGCCGCCTGCCAGCGCGGCGCGAGCGCGCTCGCCGACCTCAGCGCGACGCACGGCGTCCAGACCGTCGCCGCCTATATGGCGCACGGCCAGCGCCAGGCCGAAGCCGCGGTGCGCCAGCTCATCGCCCGCCTCGACAACGGCAAGTTCCGTTACGCGATGGACAATGGCGCCGAGGTCGCGGTCGCGATGAAGGTCGACCGCGCCGCCCGCCACGTCACCATCGACTTCACCGGTTCATCGCCGACGCTGCCCGACAATTTCAATGCCCCCGCCCCCGTCGTCCGCGCCGCGGTGCTCTATGTCCTGCGCACGATGCTCGACGATCCGATCCCGATGAACGAAGGCTGCCTCGCCCCCGTCACGCTGGTCGTTCCCGATAATTCGATGCTGTCCCCGACCTTTCCCGCCGCGGTCGTCGCGGGCAATGTCGAGACGAGCCAGGTGATCACCGACGCGCTGTTCGCCGCCTTCGGCGCGATGGCCGGCGCGCAGGGGACGATGAACAATTTCACCTTCGGCAATGACGCGCACCAATATTATGAGACGATCGCCGGCGGCTCGGGTGCGGGTCCCGGCTTCGCAGGCACCAGTGTGATCCAGACGCATATGACCAACAGCCGCATGACCGATCCCGAAGTGATGGAGACGCGCTTCCCGGTCATCGTCGAGGAATTTTCGATCCGCAAAGACTCGGGCGGCGCGGGCCGCTGGCAAGGCGGCGACGGCGCCACCCGCCGCATCCGCTTCCGCGAAGCCATGAGCGCGAACATCCTCGCCAACCGCCGCCAGATCGCCCCCGCGGGGCTCGCGGGCGGCACCGACGCCGCGCCCGGCCGCAACTGGGTCGAACGCGCCGACGGCTCGGTCGAGATGCTGGGGGCGACCGGCAGCGCGAACCTCGAAGCAGGCGACGCCTTCGTGATCGAAACGCCCGGCGGCGGGGGCTATGGCACGGCAGGGAGCGCGGGCGAATGAAAAGGGTTCACGCGGATACGCAGAGACGCGGAGAATCTGGTCCGCGCAGAGGCGCAGAGGTCGCAGAGATTTTGTTCGCGCAAAGACGCAAAGACACCAAGAAGACTGTTCGGGCCGCCAGGCCCCATATTCTTTTGACGGCGCGTTTCGGCGCGAGGTCGAAGGATAAGGCCGCTTCGCGGCATACACCCCTTCATCGTGTCTTTGCGCCTTTGCGCGAAACCCTTTTCCCTCTGCGTCCTCTGCGCCTCGGCGCGAATCCTCTCTTTTTCTTTCTCCGCGTCTCCGCGCCTCCGCGTGAACCCCATTCAAAACCCACCGCGCAGGCGCATCCCTGATGCTCGTCCTGATCGGCATCCTCATCATCATCGCGGGCTTCCTGCTCCGCTTCAATCCTTTGCTCGTGATCATGGCCTCGGCGCTCGCCACCGGGCTCGCCGCGGGGCTCGATATCGCCGCGATCATCGCCGCCTTCGGCAAGGCGTTCAACGACACGCGCTACGTCTCGATCATCTGGATCGTGCTCCCCGTGATCGGCCTGCTCGAAGCCTATGGGCTGCAACAACACGCCCGCAACATCATCGGCCGGATGAAGGGCGCGACGCTCGGCCGCCTGCTCACCGGCTATCTTTTCCTGCGCCAGGCCTTCGCCGCGGTCGGCCTCACCTCGGTCGCGGGGCATGCCCAGACCGTCCGCCCGCTCGTCGCGCCGATGGCTGAGGCCGCCGCCGAGGCTCAGAAACCGGCGCTCACCGACGACGAGCGCGAGGAAGTAAAGGCCTATGCCGCCGCGACCGACAATGTCGGGGTCTTTTTCGGCGAGGATATCTTCCTCGCCTTCGGGTCGATCCTGCTGATGCGCGGCATCCTCGAAGGCTATGGTTACGACATCGAGCCGCTCCACCTCTCGCTCTGGGCGATCCCGACCGCGATCGCCGCCTTCCTGATCCACGGCTTCCGCCTCCGGCGCCTCGACAAAAGAATCCGCCCGGCCGGGGAGCGCCGCGCATGATCAGCCTCGGCCATGTCTATCTGCTCGCGGGCATCGTCTTCGCGCTCTTCGCGCTGCTCGGCCTCTACGACCGCAGCAATCCGAAACGCTTCGGCAACGCCGCTTTCTGGGGCCTCGTCGCAACCGCGATGATCGCGGGCGACTATCTCGGCGATTTCGGCAACGGGCTGCTCGTCCTCGCGCTCGTCGCCATCGCCGGCACTGGCCAGATCGGCCGCGCGCCGGGCGGCGAAATTCCCGTCGAGGTCCAGGCCGAACGCGCGGCGAAATATGGCAACTTCCTGCTCCTCGTCGCGCTGATCATCCCCGCGGTCGCCCTCATCGGCACCTTTCTCTTCAAGGAAATCCCCGGCCTCGCCGACCCGAAGCAGGCGACGCTCATCTCGCTCGCCTTCGGCGTGCTGATCGCGCTTGGCGTCGGCATGGCGCGGCTGAAGCCGCCCGCGCTGCTCCCGCTGCAACAGGGCGGCCGCCTGCTCGATTCGGTCGGCTGGGCGGCGATCCTGCCGCAGATGCTCGCCAGCCTCGGCGCGGTCTTCGCGCTCGCCGGGGTCGGCGACGTGGTGGGCGGCCTGATCGGCACCGCGATCCCGCAGGGCAGCCTGTTCGGCGCGGTGCTCGCCTTCGGGCTCGGCATGGCGCTGTTCACCATGGTGATGGGCAACGCCTTCGCCGCCTTCCCGGTGATGCTCGCCGCGGTCGGCATGCCGCTGCTGATCAAGCAGCACGGCGGCGATCCCGCGGTGGTCGCGGCGATCGGCATGCTCGCGGGCTTCTGCGGCACGCTGATGACCCCGATGGCGGCCAACTTCAACCTCGTCCCGGCGGCGCTGCTCGAGCTCAAAAACCCCTATGGCGTGATCAAGGCGCAGATCGGCACCGCGGTGCCTTTGCTGGCGGTGAACATCGTCTTCATCTACGTCTTCGCCTTCAAGCTATGACCCGGCTCACCCCCGACCACGCGACCTGCTTCACGACCGCCACGCTGGCGCATCTCGGCCGCGAATATCCGTTCAAGATGGACCTCGTCCTCGTCGGCCCCGAGGATGCGAAGCCGCCGCGCGATCATCATCCGATCTTCCACGGCAGCTTCGACTGGCACAGCTGCGTCCATGGCTGGTGGCAGATATTGCGCCTCGCGCGCCGCTTCCCGGACCTTCCTATCAGCACCGACATCCGCGCCCGCGCCGCCGCCATGCTGGTGCCCGACAAGGTCGCGGGCGAACTCGCCTTCCTCTCGCGCGCTTACTCGGCCGCCTTCGAGCGCCCCTATGGCTGGGCCTGGCTGCTCGCGCTCCACGCCGAGGCCGAGCAGCACGACGCCCCCTGGGCGGCCGCGCTCGAACCGCTGGCCCTCGCCTTCGCCGCGCGCTTCCACGCCTTCCTGCCCAAGCTCACCTATCCGCTGCGCGTCGGCACCCATTTCAACATCGCCTTCGCGCTGCTCTTCGCGCGCCACTGGGCCGAGGACCGCGACCCCACCCTCGTCGCCCTGATCGACACCCGCGCGCAAGACTGGTTCGCCGACGACCGCGACTGCCAGGCGTGGGAGCCCGGCGGCGACGAATTCCTCTCCTCGGCGCTCAGCGAGGCACATCTGATGACCGCCGTCCTCGGCACCGACTTCACCCGCTGGTTCGATGCCTTCCTCCCCCGCGCCGCGCAGAAGCAGCCCGCCACCCTCTTCACCCCCGCGACCGTGTCCGACCGCAGCGACGGCAAGATCGCGCATCTCGACGGCCTGAACCTCAGCCGCGCCTGGAACTGGCGCGCCATCGCGTCGGCGCTCGGCCCCGCGCACCCCGTCGCCCAAGTCGCGGAAACCGCCGCCCAGCGCCACCTCGCCGCCGCGCTCCCACACGTCACCGGCGACTATATGGGCGAGCATTGGCTCGCGAGCTTCGCCTTGCTCGCGCTCGACGGGCTTTAGCCGCCCATACCCAGCCAGGCGCGCATCGCGCGCGCATCGGCGACCTCGGCATCGAGCGCGCTGTCGCCGCGCTGCCGCACCCAGCGCCAGCCATGATCCACCATCCGCGCCGGATAGGCGGGCCACACGCGCCAGCTGCCCACCGGCACCCCGGCATAATGCGCGACGATATGCCGCGGCGGGAACAGCCGCGTCAGCGCCAGCGCCAGCTTGCCGCGCCGCCGCCCGGTCTCGGCCATGCGCGTCGCAAAGCCGCGCTCGGCGCGCCGTCCGGCATCCTGCAGCAGCAGCGCTTCGGCCGCTGCGATCAACCGCGCGGGCGCCGCCGCGGTCGCGGGATCGCCGGTGTCGCGCGTGCCCATATATTTGCCGACCAGCGCGAACAGCAGCCGCGCCCCGCCCGCGCGGCCCGCCGCCTCGGCCTCGGCCCAGAAGCGCGGCCAGTCGATCACCGCACTGTCGATCGCGCGCGCGAGGTCGCTCAGCACCTGCGGCCCGGTGTCGAAGGGCTGGCGCCCATAGGCCGCATGCACGACGAGGTGCAGCAACATGTCGGTGGGATCGAGATAGGCGATTTCGGCGGGGCCCAGCGGCGCGCGCACGCGCCGCGCGAGCAGCCCCCCGGTCGTCGCCGCCACCGCACCCCGATCCTCGCCCTCCACCGGGTTCGACAGCCGCCAGTGCAGCTCGAACGCGATCTTCTGCGGCCCCCAGTGCAGCGGCGGCAGATGCTTGTGGTGGGCGAGCGCATAGTCGATCGGCGTGTGCGACACCGGCCCCGGCACCGCCCCCGCGGCCGCCATCGCCGCGTGCAGCCGCAGCGCATCGGCCTCGCTCAGCAGCAGGTCGACGTCGCGCATCGGGCGCAGCGCGGGGTTGGGATAGGCGTGCCACGCGAGCCACGCCCCCTTGAGCGCGGCATAGGCCAGCCCGTCGCGGTCGGCGAGCGCCGCCACCGCGATCATCGCCTGCTGCACCGCCAGCGACCGCTCGCTCGCCGCGCGCCACGCCCGCGCCCAGCGCGCGCGCAGCGCCTCGGGCACCGGCCAGTCGGCGCCTCGGCCCGACAACTGGTGGTGCAGCAGCGGCGCCAGCCGATATTGTTTCGCCATGTCGCCGATGATGTCCCACTCGGCCTCGGACAGCGCCGCGAGCGCCGCGCGGTCGGCCAAGCGCACCTCGGCGAGCATGTCGAGCAGCAGCCCCGCCAGCGCCGCCCGCACCGTCATTCGGCAGCCTCGGCCCGATGCACGATCCGCCCCTCCTCGATCCGCACCAGCTGGTCGGCGAGGTCGAGCATCGTCTGGCGGTGCCCGATGATCACCAGCGTTACCTGCCCGTGCAGCCCCGCGATCGCGCGCCGGATCGCCGCCTCGTTCGCGGGGTCGAGCGCGCTCGTCGCCTCGTCGAGCACGAGCAGCTCGGGCGACAGCAGCAGCGCGCGCGCGAGCGCGATGCGCTGGCGCTCGCCGCCCGACAATTGCTGGCCGCGGTCGCCGACCGGCGTGTCGAGTCCCCGCGGCAGCGCAAAGACGAAATCGGCCGAAGCCTGTTCGAGCGCGGTACGCAGCGCGGCCTCGTCCGCGTCGGGCGCGGCCCACAGCAGATTGTCGCGGATGCTGCCGCCAAGGAGGAACGGCTGCTGCTGGACATAGGCGACCGAGCGCCGCCACAATTGCCGCGTCGCGCCCGCGATGACGTCATCGTCGACGCGCATCTCGCCCACGTCGGGCGACAGCAGTCCCATCAGGATATCGGCGAGGCTGCTCTTGCCCGCCCCCGACGCCCCGACGATCGCGGTCGTCGTCCGCGCCGGCAGGACGAGGTCGATATCGTGCAGCGCCGCACCCTCGCGTCCCGCATAGGTGAAGCCGACGCCCGAAAGCGTCACCGCGCGCGCCAGGGCCAGCGGTACCGCGTCCGCTGGCGCGGGCATCTCGGCCGCCGCCTCGGTCTCGCGCCGCAGCGCCTCGCTCTCGGCCATCGCCGCCGCCGAATGCAGCCAGCTGTGCCAGCTCTGCTGCATCACCCCCAGCATCGGCACCAGCCGTGCGAAGACGAGCAGGATCGGCAGCAGCGCCGCGAGCGGCAGCCCCAGCACCGCGAGCCCGACATAGACGAGCGCCGCCAGCAGCGCGCCGCCGCCGAGCTGCAGCGCCGTCCGCCCGTGGCTCGCGCTCGCCGCATGATCGACCTGCCGCGTCCGCAGCGACCGCAGCACCTCGGCAAAGCGCGCGCGCTGCCGCGCCTCGCCGCCCAGCATCTTGGTAATCCGCACCCCGTCGAAGCCCTCGGCGACCTCGGCCTGCAGCGCCTTGTTCGCGCCGCTCAGCGCGCGCCCCAGCTGCACCGCGTGGCGGCGGTGTCCGGCAAAGCCGAACAGGATCAGCGCGCCGCCCAATGTGGCGACCAGCGCAACCTGCCACGACAGGAGATAGGCGGCGACCAGATAGGCGGCGACGGTGAACGACGTGGCGGCCAGCGTCAGCAACTGCTGGAACGCGCCGCCGATGCGGCCGATGTCGGTGATCAGCAGGCTCGCATGGTCCGACGCGCGCCGGCTCGCCAGCCAGCGCCATTCGGCCGACACCAGCCCCGCAAAGATCGCCTCGCGCATGCGGTCGACCATGCGATGCTGCAGCTCGAGCGCCTTCATCGTCTGCACATGCTTGACCCACGCACGGACGATCAGCAGCGCGAGGAAGATCAGCACGACCTGCCCCAGCGTCACCCCGCCCGCGATGCCGCCGAGCAGCTCGCCGAGCCGCCCCGGCACCGCCGCGCCGGTGCCCCCCGCATCGACCAGCGCCAGCATCGGCACCAGCATCATGATGCCGACCCCCTCGGTCAGCGCCGCGGCGATCATCAGCAGCAAGACGGCGACCAGCCGCCCGCGGTCCGCCGTCGCCAGCATCGCCCGGACCAGCGCCACGGGCTCGACGCGGAGCGCGGGCTCAGACAAAGGCCGCGACCTCGACCAGCGCCGGATCGACGGGATAACCGGTGATCCTTTGCCCCGACGCCTCGAGCCAGGCATGCGCGGGCGGCGTATCGGGATCGGCCTCTACCGCCGCCTTATGGTCGCGCCACACGCCGAGGTGCAGCGTCGCGGCGATCCCGCGCCGCTTCAGCATCGCGCGCGCCGCCATCGCCTGCGGCAGGCATACCGTCTCGACCGGCAGCCGCCCGACCGCGAAGCGTACCGCCCAACTCACCAGCGTCGCGCGGTCGTCGGGGCGATCGCGCGGCGTGGGCGGCGGCAGCGCCGCGGGCGACACCGGCGTCCCCAGCCAGCGCGCGACGCGCCGGAACGGCAGCAGCGCCACCGCGATCCGCGCCGCGAGCAGCAGCAGGCTCGCCTCGGCGACGAGCAGCACGCGGCGCCCGCCGAGCCGCCGCGCGCTCGCGAGCTTGCGCCGCGCGAGGGCGATCCGGCCCGTCATGCGTCCAGGTCGACGAAGATCGCACCCGCCGCGGCGAGCCGCACGACGGCGGCGGCGAGCTCGCGCCGCGCCGCCGCGTCCAGCCCGTCGGCGAGCGCCGCAAAGCGCATGTCGCTGCCGCTCGACAGCCGCCCCAGCACCGCGCCCACCGCTTCGCTACACGTCTGGAAACGCTCGCCGACCCACAGCCCGAAACCGCCGCTCGCGGGGTCGTGCACCGGCGCCAGCGCGCGTGCGCTCGCCAGCCGCAGCCGGCTGTCGTCGGTCAGCCGCGGCAGCGTGCCCGTCGCGAATTCGGGCAGGGCGAAGCGCGGCCGCGCGACGCGCTCGGCCTGCTGCGCGGCCAGGAAATCCGCGGGCGGATGCGCCGCGTGCAGCGTCTGCATCGCCGCGCCCAGTTCGCGCCAATATTCGGTGGTCGCCGCCTCGCCTGCCGCAACCGGCCAGTCGGCGCGGAACAGCGGGTCGGCCAGCGCCTTGCCGACCAGCCAGCGCAGATAATCCTGCCCCGACGGCGGCGCCAGCGCGACGGTCAGGTGCAGGCTCGGCTCCTCGACCGGGGTCGCGACATGCCACCAACCGCGCGGGATATAGAGGATCGCGCCTTCCTCGAGGATGCCGTCGAACACCGGCACATCGTCCTTCGGCAGCGGCGGCGCCTCCTCGCCGCGCGTCGCGAAATCGCGCGTCGGGCGATGCACGCGCCAATGCTTGCGTCCCGCGACCTGCAGGATGAAGACATCGTGCCGGTCCCAATGCAGGTCGAAGCCGTTGTCGGCGCGCCACCCGGCATAGAGGTTGATGTTGCAGCGCGCGCCCAGCTCTTCGCCCAGCCGGTCGGCGAGCACGCCGATGCGCGGCACCATCTCGTCGACGAAGCTCAGTACCAAAGTCGCGCCCTGCGCCAGCTGCGCGGTCACCGCGCCCGCGTTGATCCGCCGGTTGTTGCCCGAGGCATGGACGAAGCGCTCGGTGGCGACATTCTTGCCGCCCTTGACCAGGATCAGCCGCGGCGGCTCCAGCCGCTGCGTCGTCAGGACATGGTTGATCTCGTCCCAGCCGATCAGCGCGGCAAAGCGCCCCGCCTGCCCCGGCCAGGCGTGAAAGGCACGGTTCCAATATTGCGCCAGGAAATCGGGGGCCGACAGCGGCGCGACCAGGTCGGCCAGCACTGGCGTCTCCGCTTCGCGGCCTAATCGCCCCTGGTCCCGCTCCGCCACGCGCCTCTCCCCCGGGGCGAACACCGCCCCGCCCCCGTCTTAGCCAGCGCCGCGCGGGGGTTCAATGCGTGTGGGATGTGGGAGCGGTGTCGGCTTTGGGGTGGGGAGCGGACATCATAATCCTCCCTGTCGCGAAGCGATGGGGAGGGGGACCATGCGAAGCATGGTGGAGGGGTGCGTGCAGCCGAGCTCGGCGTATGAGCTCCCGCACCCCTCCACCACCCTGCGGGTGGTACCC
>NZ_LNSB01000069.1 GCF_001468285.1 Sphingopyxis sp. HIX
CCCTTCGGGTGGTCCCCCTCCCCCTATGGGGGAGGATCGCGCTTGCTCGAATCGCCCCGCCCCCCTAAACGCTCGGCTTTAATGACAAGCTCCACCACCCGACCCGCCAGCGACTATCCGCCCGGCGGCGATGCCTTTCGCCATCGCCACCTGATCGGCATCGCCCAGCTGACCCCATGGGAGATCAGCTACGTCCTCGACGCCGCCGAAGAGTGGGTCGAACTCAACCGCAGCGGCGCCGCGAAGCACGACGACCGGCTCGCCGGGCTGACGATCATCAACGCCTTTTTCGAGAATTCGACGCGCACATTGCTGTCGTTCGAGATCGCGGGCAAGCGCCTCGGCGCCGACGTCGTCAACATGCACGCCGCGCAGTCGAGCGTGAAGAAGGGCGAGACGCTGATCGACACCGCGATGACATTGAACGCGATGCGCGCCGACGCGATGGTGATCCGCCATGCATCGTCGGGCGCGGTGCAGCTCATCGCCGACAAGGTCGACTGCCCCGTGCTCAACGCGGGCGATGGGCGCCACGAGCATCCGACGCAGGCGCTGCTCGACACGCTCACCATCCGCCGCCGCCTCGGCCGCGTCGAGGGGCTCACCATCGCGATCTGCGGCGACGTGCTGCACAGCCGCGTCGCGCGTTCGAACATCCTCGCGCTCACGCTACTCGGCAACGAGGTGCGCATCGTCGCGCCGCCGACGCTCACGCCCCCGGCGATGGAGCGCATGCACGTCACCACCTTCACCGACATGGACGAGGGCATCAAGGATGCCGACGTCGTGATGATGCTACGCCTCCAGAACGAGCGCATGGACGGCGCCTACCTCCCCAGCGCGCGCGAATATCACGCGCTCTATGGCCTCACCCCCAAGCGCCTGGAAAAAGCCAAGCCCGAGGCAATCGTCATGCACCCCGGTCCGATGAACCGCGGCGTCGAGATCGACAGCAATATCGCCGACCACCCCACCCGCTCGACGATCACCGAGCAGGTCGAGATGGGGGTCGCGGTGCGCATGGCGTGCCTCGACATCCTGACGCGCCGCAAGCGGGGAGTGCCGGGATGGAACTGACCCCGCTCCTGATCACCAACGCGCGCCTGCTCGGCGGCGACACCGTCAGCCTGCGCGTCGAGGACGGCCGCATCGCCGCGCTGAACCCGGCCGACGCGTCGGGCTATGTCGAAACGATCGACGCCAAGGGCCAGTGGCTCGCCCCGGGCATCATCGACCTCGGCGTCTTCGCGACCGACAAACCCGCCTTCCACTTCGGCGGCATCACGCGCGCCGCGCTGATGCCCGACAGCGGCCCGCTCGACGGCGCCGGGCTGGTCGAGCGCGCCGCGAAGGGCGGCAAGCCCGACCTCTGGGTCCACCCGCTCGCCGCCGCCACCAAGGGCCTCGCGGGCAAGGAACTCGCCGAGATCGGCCTGATGAAACAGGCTGGCGCGCGCGCCGTCGCGACCGGCCGCGGCCGCATCGCCGACGCCGGCGTGATGCGCCGCGTGCTGAGCTATGCCGCGTCGCTCGGCCTCACCATCATCGCGCACGCCGAGGACGAGGGGCTCACTGCGGGGGCGGTCGCGACCGATGGCGAAATGGCGACGCGCCTCGGCCTCGCCTCGGCCCCGGCGATCGCCGAAGCCATGGCGATCGCGCGCGACCTTTGCCTCGTCGAGGAAACCGGCGCGCCGATCCATTTCCGCCAGGTCACCACCGCGCGCGGGCTCGACCTCATCCGCGCCGCCAAGGCCAAGCGCCTGCCCGTCACCTGCGGCATCACCCCCGCGCATCTGTTCCTGTCGGACACCGCGATCGGCGATTTCCGCACCTTCGCGCGGCTGTCGCCGCCGCTGCGCAGCGAGGACGACCGCCACGCCTGCCTGACCGCGATCGCCGACGGCACGATCGATGTGCTCGCCTCGGGCCACGATCCGCGCGGCCCCGAGGACAAGCGCCTGCCCTTCGCCGAAGCTTTGCCCGGCATGGCGGGCGCCGAGACTTTGCTCGCGATGGGGCTGCAACTGGTGCGCGACGGGCATGTCACGCCGTCGCGCCTCTTCGAACTGCTCGCCGCCAATCCCTCGAAACTGCTTGGCGTCGCGGCGGGGCGGATCGAGCCGGGGTTCGAGGCCGACCTGATCCTGATCGATGAGGGCACGCCGTGGCAGGTCGACACCAAGAAGATGGCCGCCTGGGCCGGCAACACCCCGTTCGATGGCATGCCGGTGCAAGGCCGCGCGACGATGATGTGGAAGGGCGGGCTGCGGATTAGGTAAGGCTGGCCGCATTTTGCCCTCTCCCCTTCAGGGGAGAGGATAGCGCAGCTTGCTCCGTCAGGAGCTAGCGAAGCTTGGAGAGGGGCATAAACACTGCCGCAGCAAACCCCTCTCAACTCCGGCTAGCCGGTAAACCGGCAAGCCTGCGTATCTCTCCCCTTAAGAGGAGAGAGCATGATGGCTCTCCTCCTCACCCGACCCCCTCGACCAGGCCCCCCAGCATCTCGAACATCCGGTCGATCTCGGCCTTCTCGACGATCAGCGGCGGCGACAGCGCGATGATGTCGCCCGTCGCGCGCACCAGGAGGCCATTGTCGAAGCACGCATGGAACAGTTCGGTCGCGCGCGCGGTCGGCGCGCCGGGGCGCGGCTCCAGCTCGATCCCCGCGACCAGCCCGATCGTCCGGATATCGACGATATGCCGCCGCCCCCTCAGGCTGTGCGCCGCCTCGACCCAATAGGCCGCGAGATCGGCGGCGCGATCGAACAGCCCCTCGCGCGCATAGAGGTCGAGCGTCGCGAGCCCCGCGGCGCTCGCCAGCGGATGCCCCGAATAGGTGTAGCCGTGGAATAGCTCGATCCCGCCCGCCTCACCATCGACCACCGCGTCGTGCAGTTCGCGCTTCACCGCCACCGCCCCCATCGGCACCGCGGCGTTGGTCAGCCCCTTGGCCAAAGTGATGATGTCGGGGGTCACCCCCCAAGCTTCGGCCGCCGTCGCGGCGCCGACGCGCCCGAACGCCGTGATCACCTCGTCGAAGATCAGCAATATGCCGTGGCGGTCGCAGATCTCGCGCAGCCGCTGGAGATAGCCCGCGGGCGGGATCAGCACACCGGTCGATCCCGCCATCGGCTCGACGATCACCGCCGCGATCGTCTCGGCGCCGTGGAGATCGACCAGCCGCTGGAGATCGTCGGCGAGTTCGGCGCCATGCGGCGGAAACCCGCGCGCATATACATTGCCCGCCACCCCGTGCGTATGCCGGATATGGTCGGTGCCCGCGAGGCCGGGACCGAAGGCGCGGCGGTTGTTGACGATGCCGCCGACCCCGATCCCGCCGAAGCCCGTGCCATGATAGCCGCGCTCGCGCCCGATCAGCCGCGTCCGGCTCCCCTGCCCGCGCGCGCGCTGTACCGCGAGCGCTATTTTCAGCGCGCTATCAACCGATTCGCTGCCGCTGTTGGTAAAGAATATCCGGTCGAGCCCTTCGGGCATGATCGCCGCCACGCGGCGCGCCAGTTCGAATACCAGCGGATGGCCGAGCTGGAAGGTCGGCGCAAAATCGAGCGTCCGCGCCGCCTCGGCGATCGCCTCCGCAATCTCGGGCCGGCAATGCCCCGCGTTGCAGCACCAGAGCCCGGCGGTCCCGTCGAGGATCTCGCGCCCGTCCGCGCTGCGGTAGTACATGCCGTTCGCCGACACGAGCTGGCGCGGGTTCGCCTTGTAAGCCTTATTCGCGGTGAAGGGCATCCAGAAGGCCGCCAGCGGATCATTCTCGACCTGCATGTGCAGCCTCCTCTCGCTCGCCTCAGTGCGCCGCCTTCTTGCCCGGCAGCAGGTGCAGCGCCCCGACGATCACCCCGCCGAGCAGCAGCCCGAAGATGCCCGCGCCGCCGGCGTTGATCAGCCATTCCCACACCCCCGCGCCCGGCAGCCCGCCCGCGACCGCATGCGCGAAGTCGTGCAGGGCGTGGCCGAGCCCGCCGATATGATATTCGTCGAGCCCGTGCAGCACGATCTGCCCGCCGACCCACAGCATCGCCGCGGTGCCGATGAAGGCGAGCGCGGCCAGCAATTTGGGCATGAACGCCACCAGCCCGCGCCCGATCGCGCGGCCCGCGGCCGCCTTGCCCTTGCTCATCGCGAGGCCGATGTCGTCCATCTTCACGATCAGCCCGACGACGCCGTACACCGCGACGGTGATCGCCAGCGCGACGACCGCGAGCGTCGCAGCGCGCATGCCCAGCGGCTCGTCGAGCACCTCGTTGAGCGCGATCACCATGATCTCGGCCGACAGGATGAAGTCGGTGCGGATCGCGCCCTTCACCATCGCCTCTTCATGATCCTTGTCGGCGACGATCGCGGCGTCCTCGGCCAGCGTCGTCTTGTCCTTCTGCAATGAATGCAGCACCTTCTCGGCGCCCTCGAAGCAGAGATAGGCGCCGCCGACCATCAGCAGCGGTGTGATCGCCCATTGCGCGAGTGCCGACAGCAGCAGCAGCACAGGCAGGATCAGGACGATCTTGTTGAAGATCGACCCCTTGGCGATGCGCCAGATGATCGGCAGCTCGCGGTCGGGAGTAAAGCCCGTCAGGTAGCGCGGGGTCACCGCGGTGTCGTCGACGACGACGCCCGCCGCCTTCACCCCCGCCTTCGACGCCGCCGCGCCGATATCGTCGATGCTCGCCGCCGCCACTTTGGCGATGGTCGCCACATCGTCGAGCAGCGCGAAAAGTCCTGAAGGCATGTGCGTGGGATCCCCGTTTGCGTATGGTGCGTTTCGCCTGCTCTACCCAGCGAAACTCCCATGCGAAAGAGGATGTTGCGCTGCGTCAGGGATAAAGCCGCGCAAAGGCCGCCGCGGCGCCGAACAGCCCGGGCTGCGGATGCGTGATCAGCTTGACCGGCAGCGCGCTCATGAAACCCTCGAAGCGCCCCTTTTCGACGAAGCGCTCGGGGAAGCCCGATTTGACCAGGCTGTCCTTGATGCGCAGCCCCAGCCCGCCCGCGATCACCACCCCGCTCGCGCCCTGCGCCAGTGCGAGGTCGCCCGACACGCTGCCCAGCGACAGGCAGAAGCGGTCGATCGCCGCCGCGGCGAGGCTGTCGGCGCCGCTCGTCCCGTTGGTCCAGAGGGTGCGGTCGTCGAGCGGGGTCACCGCGCGCCCCTCCATCGCCGCGAGCGTCTCGTATATGTCGACGATCGCGGGGCCCGACACGACCCGTTCGATCGACACGCGGCGGTGGCGTTTCCGAAGGCGCGCGAGGATCGCGTCCTCGATGCTGTCGAGCGGCGCGAAGTCGATATGCCCGCCCTCGGTCGCCTGGACGCGATACTCGGCGCCGTCGCGCCAGATATGCGCGACACCGAGCCCAGTGCCGGGGCCGATCACGCTGATCGTCCCACTGTCGGGAAGCGCGGCATCGGGGCCGCAGAGCGTTTCGAAATAGGAGGCATCGGCCTGCGCTACCGCATGCCCCACCGCCTCGAAATCATTGACCAGCACCCAGCGGTCGACGCCGAGCTTCTCGCCGACCAGCGCGGGGCGGATGATCCACGGATTGTTGGTGAAGCGGATGATCTCGCCCCGCGTCGGCCCCGCGATGGCGATCGCGACACCGCGCGGCAGGCTGCCGCCCTGCTGCTGCGCAAAATCCTCCCACGCGGTCTGGAAGCTCGCATGATCCTTGGTGTGCAGCGTCACCGCCTCGCCGAGCGCGGTGCAGCGGCCGCCCGCCACCTCGGCGATGGCGAAGCGCGCATGGGTGCCGCCGATGTCGACGGTGACGATCTTCTCGCTCATATCTCTCCCTTGCGCGGCCGCGCGCTGTCCCGGCGCCAGACTGGCGGATGCCCCGGCGACTGGCAACAAGGCATAGCTATGCGCGGGCTTGCCCATAGCACCAAGATTCGCTACTTGCGAATCATTCGCAATAAGGAGAATCGCCATGGTCACTGCCCCCCAACCCCCGACGCACGAATGGACCGGCGCCAGCGGCCACAATTGGGTGCTCCACCAGCAAAGGCTTGATCTGATGCTGAAGGCCTTCGGCGACGCCGCGATCGACGCGGCCGCCATCGCGCCGGGCGAACAGGTCCTCGACATCGGCTGCGGCGCGGGCGCGACCAGCTTTGCGCTTGCCGAGAAAATTGGTCCCGGCGGCCAAGTGCTCGGCGTCGATATCTCGCCGCAACTGGTCGCCCGGGCCGAGGCCGATACGCCCGCAGGGACGCCGGCCGCCTTCCGCCTCGCCGACGCCGCGACCGCGGCGCTGCCCCCTGCCAGCTTCGACCTGCTCTTCTCGCGCTTCGGCGTGATGTTCTTCGACGATCCCGCCGCCGCCTTCGCGCATATGCGCGCCGCGCTGAAGCCCGACGGCCGCCTCGCCTTCGCCTGCTGGCGCGCGCCGGCCGAGAATGACTGGATCCGCCTGCCGATGGCGGCGATCCGCGACTTCGTGAGCCCGCCGCCGGTCGACCCGCTCGCCCCCGGCCCCTTCGCCTTCGCCGACCGCGGCCGGATCGAGGCGATCCTGTCGGCGGCGGGTTTCGCCGATGTCGCGGTCGCGCCCTTCGATGCGACCATTCCCTATGGCGCGGGCGCGACGCGCGAGGCCGCGGTCGACGATGCGCTGACCCTCGCGCTCGCGGTCGGCCCGCTTTCGCGCGCCCTCGCCGACCAGCCCGGCGACATACGCGCCAAAGCCGCCGCAGCGGTGCGCGCGGCCTTCGCGCAGCGGCCCGGCGAGACCTCGATCCTGATCGATGGTGCCGCGTGGGTCGTCACCGCCAGGGCCGGCTAGACCGGGCTGCCGATCGGCACAATTTCGCTTCGTCGCTCGGCACAATGACAATGCTGTAAACGCGCCGCGAATCGCGCTATGAGGCCATTGATCGCGGGAGCGGCCACGGACGTCTGCCTGGGGGGTATAACAGGCCCCGCGATCAACAACCGCGAGACGTTTCGGACGTATTGCCCGGGGTATTCATCCACTTGCATCGGGCCTCGCGGCCAAAACGGGCGCCGCCGGCGCGGCCCCGCCACCCCTCGCGCACGAGTCTCTCGCGGCCGGAAACCGGCCTGAAATCGGGTCGTGGAGGGAAATGGCGCACCCGGAACGATTCGAACGTCCGACCCCCAGATTCGTAGTCTGGTGCTCTATCCAGCTGAGCTACGGGTGCGTGGAGACGCGCCTTTAAGGGGGAGCGCGCGGGGGCGCAACCCCCTATTTCTTATTTGTGACCGGGGTGCAGGACGACTGCCGCCGCGCCGCGTCGAGCCCGCCGATTTCCGCCGGATCCCTCAGCAGCAGGCGGATCAGCGCGATGCCGCGGTCGTGGGTCGTGCGTACGACCTCGGCCCCCGCGGGCACCGCCTGACCGTCGCGCGCGACGACGATTCGATAGGGCTTGCCCCCCGCCTCGACATCGTTGCGCACGAAGATCACGTCGGTCGCTGCGTCGAAGACGCTGAGCGAGCTGTAGCGTCCCGCCACCGGAGCCACGTCGATCGCTACCGGCCCCGCCGACAGGTCGTAAGGGCAGCTCGAATAGGCGAGGTCGGGGCTCGGCCGCACCACCGGCTGGCGCTGCGGATTCGCGAGATTGCCGTAGGACATTTTGTTGACGCCCCCCTGCCCCAGCCGCTCCATCGCCACGTTCATCAGCCCATAGGGGATGTACAGCACCGCCGCCCAGGCGGTCGCCGCGGCGACGATCAGGCCGAAGAGGAGCGGGCCGAGCCAGCGCCGCATCTCAGCAGCCCTCCTTGACGAGCCGCGGCAGCACGGCCTTCGCAGGGTCGGCGCGGAACGCCTTGCCGGGGTTGTACATACGCAGCGTCAGCTGGAACTTCTGCCCCTTGATCCCGGGCAGCCAGGCGGAGTCCGCCGGTTTGTCCGGCGCGATGGTGACGCGCCACTCGCCCTTCGCGTCGAGCGCGACATTGGCGCCATTGACCGACCAGACCCGCGCCGGATTATCCACCAGATAGCCCGCCTCGTCATAGACGGTGACGCTCCACCAGCGCGCGTCGAGCGGCGTCCCCGACAGGCTGTAGCGGCAATTGCCGTCGAGCGGCGCGCCCGCCGCGTCGGTCTTCGCCATCCAGTAGACGGTTTCCTTCGCGGGCAGCGCCAGCAGCCCCGAGCGCGCGACCATCGCGCGCGTCAGCGGGTCGGTCGCCTTGGTCCCGTAACCGAGCGAGGTCGTCCACGGCCCGTTGCGGATCCCGCCGTCGCCGAGCCCGCCGTTGGTGAGTGCCCACGCGCCACCGAGCCCCACCGCCAATCCGCCCAACAGCGTGATCGCATAGCGGTGCCAGCTCTTCATGACGCGCCCTCCCCAGCTATTTCGCCTTCAACGCCGCCTGGGCTGCCGCCAGACGTGCGATCGGCACACGGTAGGGCGAGGCGCTGACATAGTCGAGGCCGGTCTTCTCGCAGAAGTGGATGCTCGGCGCGTCGCCGCCATGCTCGCCGCAGATGCCGAGCTTGACCGCGGGGCGCGTCGCGCGGCCACGGTCGGCGGCGATCTCGATGAGCTGCCCCACGCCCTCGACGTCGAGGCTGACGAACGGGTCGGTCAGGAAGATGCCCTTGTCGACATATTGCGTCAGGAAGCGCCCCGCATCGTCGCGGCTGATGCCAATCGTCGTCTGGGTGAGGTCGTTGGTGCCGAAGGAGAAGAACTCCGCGCTCTCGGCGATCTCGCCCGCCATCAGCGCCGCGCGCGGAAGTTCGATCATCGTGCCGACGAGATAGGCGATCTCGCGGCCCTTTTCGGCGAACACCGCCTTGGCCTGCGCATCGACGACCGCCTTCATCAGGTCGAACTCGCGGCGCGTCGCCACCAGCGGGATCATCACCTCGGGGATCGGCGCGGCGCCGGTTTCGGCGGCGACGTCGCACGCCGCCTCGAAGATCGCGCGCGCCTGCATCTCGTAGATTTCGGGATAGGTGACGCCGAGGCGGCAGCCGCGATGCCCGAGCATCGGGTTGAACTCGTGCAGCTCGTTCGCGCGCGCCTTCAGCGCTTCGATGCCCACCCCCGCGGCGGCGGCGACATCGGCGAAATCCTCCTCGCGCGTCGGCAGGAATTCGTGGAGCGGCGGGTCGAGCAGGCGGATCGTCACCGGCAGCCCAGCCATCACCCCGAAAATCGCGGCAAAGTCGCCGCGCTGTTCGGGGAGCAATTTCGCGAGCGCCGCGCGGCGGCCGTCCTCGCTGTCGGCGAGGATCATCTCGCGCACCGCGGTGATGCGCGCGGCGTCGAAGAACATATGCTCGGTACGGCAGAGCCCGATGCCCTCGGCGCCGAAATCGCGCGCGACCTGCGCATCCTGGGGGGTTTCGGCGTTGGTGCGCACCTTCATCCGGCGCACCTTGTCGGCCCATTCCATCAAGGTACCGAAGTCGCCGACCAGTTCGGGCAGCAGGGTCGGTACCTCGCCCGCCATCACCTCGCCGGTCGAGCCGTCGAGGGTGAGGATATCGCCCTCGCGCAGCTCGCGCCCGCCGACGCGCAGCACGCGCGCCGCGCCGTCGATGCTGAGCCCGCCCGCGCCCGAGACGCAGGGGCGGCCCATGCCGCGCGCGACCACCGCTGCGTGACTGGTCATCCCACCGCGCGCGGTCAAAATGCCCTTGGCGGCGTGCATGCCGTGGATGTCTTCGGGCGAGGTTTCGACGCGGACGAGAATCACCGCCTCGCCCATGCCCGCGGCTTTCTCCGCGCTGTCGGCGTCGAACATGATCTTGCCCGATGCCGCGCCGGGGCTGGCGGGCAGCCCCTTGGTCAGCACGTCGCGCACTGCCTTGGGGTCGAGCGTCGGGTGGAGCAGCTGGTCGAGCGCGCCCGGATCGACACGGCCTACGGCCTCCTCTTCGCTGATCAGCCCCTCGGCCGCCATATCGACCGCGATCTTGAGCGCCGCCTTGGCGGTGCGCTTGCCGCTGCGCGTCTGCAGCATCCACAAAGTCCCGCGCTCGACGGTGAACTCGATGTCCTGCATGTCGCGATAATGGGTTTCGAGCGTGTCGAAGACGCGGCCGAGTTCCTCGAAGGTCTCGGGCATCGCCTCTTCCATCGACAGCGGCTTGGCCCCCGCTCGCTCACGCGCGGCGAGCGTCAGATATTGCGGGGTGCGGATGCCCGCGACGACATCCTCGCCCTGCGCATTGATCAGCCATTCGCCGTACCAGGCGCGCTCGCCGGTCGCGGGGTCGCGCGTGAACGCCACACCCGTCGCCGATGTGTCGCCCATATTGCCGAACACCATC
Organism: Sphingopyxis sp. HIX; assembly: GCF_001468285.1. GTDB lineage: Bacteria > Pseudomonadota > Alphaproteobacteria > Sphingomonadales > Sphingomonadaceae > Sphingopyxis. Next base: position 10,285 of record NZ_LNSB01000069.1, read on the forward strand.
GCCTGCACATTGACCGCGGTGCCCCATTCGGCGGGGATCGAATTCAGCCGGCGATAGACTTTCGCGCGATCGCTTTCCCAGCTCGCGAAGACCGCGCCGACCGCGCCCCATAGCTGGTCCTTGGGCTCCTGCGGGAAAGGCGCGCCGGTCTCGCGTTCGACGATCGCCTGATATTCCTTGACCAGCGCCTGCCAATCCTCGGCCGACATCTCGGTGTCGAGGTAGAAGCCCTTGTCTTCCTTGGCGATTTCCAGCGCCTCCTCGAACTCGGCATGGTCGAGCCCCATGACGACGTCGGCGTACATCTGGACAAAGCGGCGATAGCTGTCCCACGCGAAACGCGGATCGCCCGACGCTTCGGAGAGGCCGACGACGGTCTTGTCGTTGAGCCCGAGGTTGAGCACCGTGTCCATCATCCCCGGCATCGACACGCGCGCGCCCGAGCGGACCGAGACGAGCAAGGGATCGGCCGCATCGCCGAATTTCTTCCCAGTGATCCCCTCGATATGCGCGATGCCCGCGGCGACATCCTGGGCCAGCCCGGCCGGATATTGCTCGCCATTGGCGTAATAGGCGGTGCAGACGTCGGTGGTGATCGTAAAGCCCGGGGGCACCGGCAGGCCGATCGAGGCCATTTCGGCGAGGTTCGACCCCTTGCCGCCCAGCAATTCCTTCGAACGCTCGGCCGTGGTGGCCGCGCCGCCGAACAAATGCACCATGCTCGTCATCTTATGCTCCTGCTGCCCCGGGGAGGAGGTTGGCGGGGGAATAGGGACCTTGCCCTCTATCGTCGATTCAGTTTTCCTTTAGCGGCGTCAGGCGCGGCTGCCCGTGGAATAGGATTTCGGTGCCCGCGTCAGCCCTCGATCTTCGAGAAATCGGCGACCCCGTGCACCGCGCCGGTAAAGCGCGCGAGCAGCCCGAGGCGATAGGCGCGCACCGCTTCGTCGGGATCGTTGACCATCACGCCCTCGAAAAAGGCGTCGATCGGCGCGCGCAGCGACGCGAGCGCCGCCATGGCGTCGGTGAAGCGCTCGTCGGCGACCGCGGTGGCAGCGGCAGGCTCGGCGGTGTCGAGCGCGGCGAGGAGGGTGGCGTCGGCCTCGGTCGGCGGCGTCGCGGCGGCGGTGCCGCTAACCTCGCCCGCCTGCTTCAGGATATTCGCGGCACGCTTGTAGCCTGCGAGCAGATTGGTGCCGTCCTCGGTCGCCATGAACGCCTGCAACGCCTTCACGCGCGCGAGCAGGCGGACGAGATCATCCTCGCCGCCGAGCACAAACACCGCGTCGATCAGGTCGTGCCGGACGCCAGCTTCGCGCTGCTGGACCTTGAGGCGGTCGGCGAAGAAGTCGAGGAGATCGGAAGCGAGCGCAGCACTGTCCGAAACCTGCATATTTCCGGCAATCGCCGCGTTGCGCTTGGCGATCTCGTGGCTCTTTTCGACGACGCGCTTCAGGTTGAGGCGCGTATCGTTGACGAGGATCGTCTGGATCGTCTGCAACGCGGCGCGGCGCAGCGCGAAGGGATCGCGCGAACCCGTCGGCTTGATATTACGCGCGAAGAATAGCGCCAGCGTATCGATCCGGTCGGCGAGCGCGACGCACGCCGGGATACAGCCCTCGACCGCGGCGACATATTGTTGCTGCAGCGCCGAAACCGTGCCCGGCTTCTCGCCGCCGCGTTCGGCGTAATAGCCGCCCATCACGCCCTGCAATTCGGGGAATTCACCAACCATTCCGGTCGCCAGATCGGCCTTTGCCAGCAAGCCCGCACGGCGGGCGGTATCGGGATCGCGCTCGGGGAAATATTGCTCGGCGATCCAGCCGGCCAAAATAGAGATGCGCTCGGCCTTTTCGCGCAGCGACCCCATGCCCTCATAGAGCAGCATCGCTTCCAGCTTGGGCAGATAGGTTTCGAGCGGATGCGCCAGATCCTGCTCCCAGAAGAAGCGGGCATCGGAAAGCCGCGCCGCGAGCACCTTCTGGTTGCCCGCGACGACTTCCTTGCCGCCGTCCTTCGCGTCGATGTTCGCGGTACAGACGAAGCCGTTGGCGAGCTTGCCGTCGGCGCCGTTCACGACGAAATATTTCTGGTTCACGCGCGCGGTGAGCTGGATGACCTCGGGCGGGACCTCGAGAAAGGCGGTGTCGAAGCGGCCGAGCAGCGGCACCGGCCATTCGGTGAGGCCGGCGTTCTCGATCACCAACCCCTCGTCCTCGACGAGGCTCAGCCCGGCGTCGGCCGCGGCTTTGGCGGCGCCGTCGCGGATGATTGCCTGCCGCTCTTCATGATCGACGATGACGTGGCACGCGCGCAGCTTTTCGGCATAGTCCGCCGCCGAACCGATGGTGATCTCGCCGGGGCAGTGGAAACGGTGGCCGCGCGTCGCGAAACCCGCGGAAATCCCGCTAACTTCACACGGAACCAGCTCTTCGCCGAAGATCGCGACGATCCCCGAGAGCGGGCGCACCCAGCGCAGGCTCTCGCTGCTCGCGCTTTCCTTGCCCCAGCGCATCGACTTGGGCCAGGCAAAGCCGCGGACGATCGCGGGAATCGCCTCGGCCAGCACCGCGGCGGTCGCGCGGCCGGGCTTGTCGATCACGGCGAAGTACACGCCGTCGCGGTCCTCGAGCTGGTCCTGCGTCAGCCCCGTCTTGCGCAGGAAACCCTCGAGCGCCTGCGGCGGCGCGCTGCTGCGCGGGCCCTTGAGTTCCTCGCTGACCGCAGCGGTCGCGTCGGGCAGATTGCGAGCGATCAGCGTGAGGCGACGCGGGGTCGACCATACGGTGATGTCGGAGTCCGAGACAACAAGCCCTGCTTCGTGCAGCGTGTCGCTGAATCTTTCACGCAATTCAAATCGCGCATTGGCCTGCATCCGCGCCGGGATTTCCTCGCTGCGCAGTTCGAGAAGAAAATCGGTCACAGCGTCCACCCCGGATATTGTACGGTCCAGCGCTCCGACTGGCTGTCGATCCACGCCTTGCAGCTGCCCTTCGCGAGGTCGCGAACGCGCGCCATATAGTTGGCGCGTTCCTGCACGCTGATCACGCCCCGCGCCTGCAGCAGGTTGAACAAATGGCTCGCCTCGATCGCCTGGTCGTAGGCCGCGAGCGGCACGCCCGCTTCGATCGCCCGGTTGCATTCGGCCTCGGCGGCCTTGAACCCCGCGAACAAGGCATCAGTGTCCGCGACCTCGAAATTCCATTTCGAGAATTGCCGCTCATTCTCCAGAAAAACGTCGCCATAGCTTACCGCCGCAACATCGCCGACCGCGTCGGAGAAGCGCAGGTCGTACACATTGTCGACATTCTGGATATACATCGCGAGGCGCTCGAGCCCGTAGGTCAGCTCGCCCGCGACGGGCTTGCAGTCGAAGCCGCCCATCTGCTGAAAGTAAGTGAACTGGGTGACTTCCATGCCGTCGCACCAGACTTCCCAGCCCAGCCCCCACGCGCCGAGCGTCGGCGATTCCCAATCGTCCTCGACGAAGCGGATGTCGTGGAGCAGCGGATCGATGCCGATCGCGGCGAGCGAGCCCAGATATTGCTCCTGCAGGTCGGCGGGCGAGGGCTTCAATATCACCTGATATTGGTAATAATGCTGCAGCCGGTTCGGGTTTTCGCCATAACGGCCGTCGGTCGGGCGGCGGCTCGGCTGGACATAGGCGACGTTCCACGGCTCGGGGCCCAGGCTGCGCAGCGTCGTCGCGGGGTGAAAGGTCCCCGCCCCCACGCGCATGTCATAGGGCTGCAGGATCGCACAGCCGCGCGCGCTCCAATAGCGGTGCAGCGTCAGGATCATGTCCTGGAAACTCAGGGGGTGCTTGGCGTCCGCCTCGGCCACGGCCGGTCTTCCTTCGCAGGTGCAAAAAATCGCCGCCGCATTGGCCCAGCGGGGCGCCACGGTCAAGGCTCCGCGCCCCGCCGCGCGCGCTGAAATCCGGGACCTTTGTCAGGCTCACAAAACTTTTTGTCAGGTGTTGTTGACATAGTCAGCGAATCGCGACATATAGTCAATAACACCTGACATAAAGACAGGTGCCCATGACCAACATGACTAACCCAAGGAGACACGACATGATGACCCGCACCCTGATCCTCGCCCTCTCGCTCGCCGCCGCCGCACCCGCGCTCGCTGCCGAGGCGCCGACCGCCGAGGTCCGCATCGCCGACCTCGACCTGTCGACCGCCAAGGGCCAGCAGCGCCTCGAAACCCGCGTGAAGAGCGCCGCGCGCGAGCTCTGCCACACCGGCATCGGCGGCACCGCCGAGCGCGCCCGCGAAACGCAGTGCATCGCCGGCGCGCTCGCCGCCGCCAAGCCGCAGGCCGACCGCGCCATCGCCCGCGCCGAGGGCGGCACCCAGCTCGCGCTGCTGATGCTGAAGAGCGCGCGCTGAGCCGCGCCGGGCCGATGTTCGATGTCTTGCCCCGTCCGACCCTCCCCGGTGTCGGCAGGCGAGCCGGGCTGGGGCGCCCTCCCCTGCGGCAGCGCCCCAGCCCCTTGAAAGTCAGGACATGCACGACCTTCCCCACCAAGCCCCAAGGGCCGACCCCAAATTGCCGTTTGCGGAGAATGCCCTGGCTTGCCATGGCGGAGCAAAGGCTGGGACTGGCGAGGCGCCGATGAACAACAAACTCAAAGTGCTGCGCGCGATGCGCAACTGGAGCCAGGCCGAACTGGCCGACCGGCTCGACGTTTCGCGGCAGGCGGTGAATGCGATCGAAACGGGGAAATACGACCCGTCGCTGCCGCTCGCCTTCAAGCTCGCGCGGCTGTTCGACATGCCGATCGAGGAGATTTTCGATTATGGCGAAGGACTTGACCATGGCAACTGAGCCTAAGGAACCCCGCGCCCCGAACATGATCATGCCGGTGTTCATCGGCTTCTGCACCGCGATGCTCGCGGGCGGCATCGCCGGTTACAACCAGACCGCGATCAATTCGGGCGACCCCGCGCTCGCGCCATGGGTCGGGCCGGTCGCCGCGATCGCCTTCGGCGTCGCCGCGATCACCCTCTATATCCGCAGCCACGCCGACTATTTCCGTCGCTGGTCGCCGCGCAAGCGGCTCTATTGGGCCAGCATCTTCGGCGCGGGCCTGCTCGGCATGGTCTCGGCGATCACGCTCCAGGCGAGCGGCGGCGACCTCTACAGCAACGCCGCGCTCACGCCGACGGTCGCGATCGCATTGTCGGTGCTGTGGGTGGTCGGCCTCGCGATCTCGCTGGTCGTCTATCACCGCAGCGTCGACGATCACGAGCGCCAAGCCTATCATCTCGGCGCCCTGTGGGGCTTCTACGCCTTCGTCTTCCCTTGCCCCGTCTGGTGGGTCCTCCACCGCGCCGGGCTGGCGCCGCCGATCGACGCGATGATCCTCTTCGTCGCCAGCCTGGTGGTCAACGCGCTCGTCTATCTCTGGTTCAAGTTCCGCTGACCCAGCGGATATCCTCCCTTCAGACCGAAAGTGTCCTTTCCATGAAACGCCTGTTCAAGACCCTCGCCGCGACCTGCGCGATCATCCCCTTCGCGCAATGCGCATTGATCCCCGGCAGCAACGCCGCGCGCGCCGCCGAACCCGTCGCCGCAGAAGCCGCCTCCGCGGTCGACGCCGACCCCGCCCTCTGGGTGGTCAAGGACGACGACACCACCATCTATCTCTTCGGCACCGTCCATTTCCTCAAGCCCGGGCTCGGCTGGTTCGACGAGGCGGTAAAGAGCGCCTTCGACGGCTCGGACGAGCTGATGCTCGAAATGCTGATGCCAGAGAACCCCGCCGCGGTGAAGGCGGTGACCGAGAAGATGGCGATCGACCCCGCCGGCCGCACCCTCGCCAGCCGGATGAGCAAGGAAGCGCATGACGCCTATGCCGCCTCGATGGTCTCGGTCGGCCTGCCGCCCGAAGCCTTCGAGAAATACGAGCCCTGGTTCGTCGCGGTAAACCTCTCGGTGCTGCCGCTGCTGATCAAGGGCTACAATCCCCAGCTCGGCCCCGAAATGGTCCTGACCGGCGCCGCCAAGGCCGGCGGCAAGCCGATCGGCGCCTTCGAAACGGTCGAGGAACAATATGGCTTTTTCGACAATCTGTCGGAAGCGTCGCAGCTCGCTTACCTCGAAACCGTCGTGCGCGACATGGACAAGGTCGTGCCCACCCTCGACACTTTGGTCGCGCAATGGGTCAAGGGCGATCCCGGCGCGCTCGCCGTCACGATGAACGAGAGCATGACCGAAACCCCCGAGCTGGCGAAGATCCTGCTCTACGATCGCAACGCGCGCTGGGCCGACACGATCAAGACGCGCATGGACAAGCCCGGCACGGTCTTCGTCGCGGTCGGCGCGGGCCACCTCGCGGGCGACAAGAGCGTCCAGGCCTATCTGACCGAGCGCGGGCTGACCGTGCAGCGGGTCGACTATTGACCGCCGCGGCGGGGCCTTTCGCCCGCTGGGGTCGCCGCGTCGCGGCGACCCTTTCGGTCTGCCTGCTCACCGCCTGCGGCTCGCCCGCCCCGGCCGAGAAACAAGTCGCCAAGCCCGCGATGTGGTTGGTCGAGGACGAGGACACCCATCTCTACCTGCTCGGCACGATGCACGCGCTGCCCGCGACGACCGACTGGGATCATGGCCAGGTCGGCGCCGCGATCGCCGCCGCCGACGAGCTGATACTCGAACTCTCGCCCGCCGAACTCGCCAAGGTCGGCGAGGTGTTCCAGCGCCTCGCCCCGCGCACCGCGCCGCTCCCCGTCGAGCGCCGCCTGCCCGCGAACGCCCTCGCCGGATATCGCGCGCTCGAGGCGAGCGGGTCGGGCCAGCCCTTCGGCGGCGACACGCTCGACGACTGGGCGGTGATGGTGCTGATGGGCCAGCGCGTCGCGCAGAATGCCGCGCTCTCGCCCGCGAACGGCGTCGAAACCGTGCTCACCGCCAGCTTCAACGACGCGGGCAAGCCGGTCGGCGGCCTCGAAAGCGCCGAAGGGCAGCTGATGGCCTTCGAAACGCTCGACGCCGCAACCCAGCGCGCGCTGCTCGCCAACGCCGCCGCGGGCGCGGACGATGCCGTGACCGAGGTCGGCGCGCTCACCGCCGCCTGGTCGCGCGGCGACATCGCGGCGCTGGAAAAGATGGTCAACGAGGATGTCGATGCCGTCCCCGCGGCGCGCGCGGCGCTGCTCACCGAACGCAACCACGCATGGAGCCGCTGGGCAAAGGCGCGGATGGACCGGCCGGGCACGGTGCTGGTCGCGGTCGGCACCGGCCATCTGATCGGCAGCGACGGCCTGCCGACGTTGCTGGAGGCCGAGGGGCTGAAGGTCACGCGGGTGCAGTGAGTGAGGGGCGGCTTTGGGGTGGGGAGCGGACGTACTTAATCCTCCCTGTCGCGAAGCGATGGGGAGGGGGACCATGCGAAGC
>NZ_LNSB01000070.1 GCF_001468285.1 Sphingopyxis sp. HIX
CCCCTCCACCATGCTTCGCATGGTCCCCCTCCCCATCGCTTCGCGACAGGGAGGATTAGGATGCCCGCAACCGCCCGAAACCCGCCACCCTCCTCGCCGAAAACGAAAAAGGGCGCCGCGTTGCCGCAGCGCCCCTTTCACGATCAGGATCCCGAACGGGAGTGACGGGTCTTACTTGATCCCGTCGCGCTCCATCCGCTTGCGCTCCATCTTGCGGGCGCGGCGGACGGCGGCGGCGTGCTCGCGCGCGCGCTTTTCGCTCGGCTTCTCGTAGTGACGGCGCAGCTTCATCTCGCGATACACGCCCTCACGCTGCAGCTTCTTCTTGAGCGCGCGAAGGGCCTGGTCGACATTATTGTCGCGAACGATGATCTGCATAAAGTGTCTCGACTCCTGTTCGTCAAAACGACCCTGACCGGGAACTATCCGGTTCGCCATGGGTCGCCGATATTCGGGCAATAAAAAGAGCGCCGCGAACCCGCGACGTTCCGATGGAGCGCCACTAAAGGGATTCGCGGCCAAATGCAAGCCCCTGCGCGCCCGCAGGGGCCGAAAACATGGCTATTGGTTCCCGCGGCGGCGCGTGTCGGGGACCTCGGGGCCCGCGGCCGGCTGTTGCGTCGCGAGCGGCATCGGCGAGATCGCGACCCCGAACAGACGCCATTTACCGTTGTACCACTGGAATTCGAAGTCGAAGGCGACCGCGGTCGGGCGCAGCCCGAAACTGCCGCGCACGCGCAGCACATTGCCCTGCCCCACCTGCGGCGCGCCGTTGTAGACGGGCGCGAGCAGCAGGCTGTTCGACAGGTCGACGCGATTGTCGCGCAGCGAGGCGAAGATCTGCGCCAGCCGCGACGGGTCGTTGGCGATCTGGAACGCCGGCGAACTGATATCGCGCAGCACCGAATAATTGCCCGACTGGTTCGCATGGTCGATCGCGGTGATCGTCGACCAGATCAGCTTGGCGAGTTCGAGGTCGCCGGGCACCGGCATCGCCGCGACGGGCGGCGGCGCGGCGGCCCCCGTCTGCGCCTGCGCGGGCGTGGCGATCGCCAGCAGTGCGGCGGACAAAGAAAAAGCGGCCGCTTTCGCGCCGCGTCCCGAGAAGATGATGCTGTCCATAAAATCCATCATGAAAGGGCGATGCTCCCTTGGCAAGGAAGCATCGCCCGTTTTCATCCAAGGCTTACCAGACGACCTGGAAGCCGCCGCGTGCGCCGATCTCGCCCGAGTCGAAGCCCGCGCCCACGCCGGCCGAGAAGGTGGCCTTCTCGCTGATCCGCGCGGTCATCGCGACCGATCCGGCGGTGCGGTCGTTATAATAGCCGATGCCGCCCGACAGGCCGAACTTGGCGTCGGCGGGCAGCGACGGGGTTTCCATCGACAGCGCCAGCGCGACGCCCTCGTTGGCGAGGCGCGCCTGGCGGCGGTTCTCGTCCGACTGCGCGAACAGCGTGCCGATCTGGCTCGTGTGCTGCGCGGTGAGCGTCTGCAGCGCCGAGACATTGGCGTTGGTCGCGGCGAGCGCCGAGGCCGTGGCCAGGCTCGCGACCGTCGGGCCCGCGCCCAGCGTGCCCGACGCATCGACGGTGGCGACGCTGATCGTCCCCGTCTGCGCGGCGGTGCTGGCGGCGAGGTCGCCGACCGACACGCTGCTGCCGGCGCCGCCCAGGCGGACCTGGTTGGCGCGGGTCGTCGTGGCGCCGAAGCCGATCGCGGTCGAATTGTCGAACGCCGCGACCGAATTCTTGCCGACCGCGGTCGACTGGATTCCGGTCGCCTGCGCCTGGTGGCCCGCCGCGAGGCTGAGATTGCCCGACGCGACGGCCTGCCAGCCGAACGCCTGCGCGCCGCGACCCGAAGCGACCGATTCGGCGCCCACGGCGGTCGAATGGAAGCCCGAGGCATTGGCGAGCTGGCCGACGGCGACGGCATCCTCGTCGGTCGCGCTGGCGTTCTGGCCGATCGCGGTCGAGGTCGTGCCGGTCGCGACCGAATCGCTGCCATAGGCCGCGCTCTGCGCCACGGCCGTCGCACCGACGCCCGTCGCGACGCCGCGATTTCCGGTCGCCGAGGCGCCTTCGCCGATGGCGATCGCCTGATCCGCCGCATTGGCGATCCGGCCGATGGCGACGCCGCCGGCAGCCGCCGTGGCATTGGTGCCGACCGCCGTGGCGTCCACGGCAGCCGTCGCAAAGTTACCGACCGCCGTCGCATTGTCGCCGGTGGCGCTGGAGCTCTTGCCGACCGCCGTCGACTGGATGCCCGTGGCGCTCGCCTGATGGCCGAGCGCGGTGCTGAGGTTGCCGGTCGCCGACGATTGCCAGCCGAAGGCCTGCGCACCGCGGCCCGAGGCGACCGCTTCGCCGCCGACGGCGGTCGAGTGGAAGCCGCTTGCCGTGGCGTTATCACCGATTGCGACCGCGTCTTCGTCGGTGGCGGTCGACAGGTTGCCGATGGCCGTGCTGGTCGTACCACTGGCCAACGCTAGAGCACCGACTGCCGTCGAGTTGGCGCCGCTTGCCAGAGCGGCCGTCCCGGCTGCCAGGGCGTTGTCGGCGCTGGCCGTCGAGGAAACGCCGATAGCGACACCGTTTGCCGCCGAGACCGTGTTGAAGGCACCGAGCGCGGCGCCGAACGCACCATCCGCCGTCACCGTATTATTGTTACCAACGGCGGTCGCCCCGGTTGCCCCGGCCTCCACCTGGCTTCCCGTCCCAAGCGCGGTGCTGAAACCCGCTGCCGCGATCACCGGCCGCGATGCGACGCCGCCGCTGCCGAGCGCGGTCGACGAGCGGCCGCTGGCGATCGCCGCGTCGCCGACGGCAACGGCGTGCGTGTCCGTCGCCTGGCTTTGCACGCCGACGGCAATCGCGCGCGTGTCGGTCGCGTTCGCCAGATAGCCGAGCGCCGTGGACGACGCACCCGATGCGGTCGCCGTCGAGCCGACCGCGGTCGATCCGCTGGCATTGGACTGCGCGTTGGCGCCGACCGCGGTCGAATTATTGCCCTGGACCAGCGTGTTCGGACCGCAGGCGAGCTGGCTGTCGTTCGACGAGATCGCGCCGCCGTCGGTATCGCCGGCATCGGCGACCCCATTGTTGTTGGTGTCGAGAATACACTCGGCCGCCTGCGCAGGCGTAGCCGAAAAGGCCGAATAGGCCGCCAGCGCCATTACCGACGCGGACAGTTTCACCATGGTACGCATTGTTTCTCACTCCCCAAAAACACGAGCAGCGGAATGGCCGCATCGTGCAATTCGATGCGCTGCAACCAGCATGAGGGGATGGCCGGGTCGGACCACACGCACACATCCAGGCGGACATCATCGTCTCTTTCGGACGAATGGAAGCCCCGCAGCTCGACCCTGATTCGAAGCCTGACGGTTAACGCTACGTCCGTCAACGTTTTATCGCTTTTGTTAACCAGTTGGCCGCAGCCGCCCGCGGGATTGCGCCCTCGGCTCCGGCTGTGGCATAGGTGGCACAACGAAACCGACTGCGAGAGGATCAGGCGATGGCGACCCAGCTGAAGCGCAACAGCAAATATAGCGAAGCCGAATGGGCGGCGCGGCAGGAACTGGCGGCCTGCTACCGTATCTTTGCGATGATGGGCTGGGACGAGATGATCTTCAACCACATCACGGTGAAGCTCGAGGATCAGGAAGGCGCCTTCCTGATCAACCCCTATGGCATGCATTTCAGCGAAGTGACCGCGTCGAGCCTGATCAAGATCGACATCGACGGCAACAAGCTGGACGAGGATAATCCCTGGCACGTCAACAAGGCGGGTTTCGTCCAGCACAGCCTGTTCCACCGCGTCTTGCCCGACGCGCATGCGATCATCCACACGCATACCACCGCGACGATGGCGGTGTGCGGGCTCGAGGGCGGGCTGCAGCCGACCAACTTCTATGCCTGCAACTTCATGGGCCAGCTCGCCTATCACGACTTCGAGGGCGTGACGGTGCGCGAGGAAGAAGGCGAACGGCTGGTCGAGCATCTGGGCAACAAGCGCATCCTGATGCTGCGCAACCATGGCCCCGTCGTGATGGGCAAGTCGCTGACCGACGCCTTCATCAAATATTGGGCGCTGCAGCGCGCGTGCGAGATCCAGCTCGCGACGATGAGCATGGGCAAGCCGATCCTGGTCGACGAAGAGGTGATCAAGGTCCACCAGCGCGACCTCTATATGGCGGCGATCCCCGGCCAGTCGGGCAAGGCCGAATTCGACGCGATGGTGCGCAAGGTCGACAAGATCGACACGAGCTGGCGTGACTAATCGGACGGGGCCGCTACTAGGGGCTCTATGACGCGCTTTTCGGTCAACGACCGCCCGATCGAATATCGGATGGATCCCGAGACGCCCCTCTTGTGGGCGCTGCGCGACGCGTCGAACCTGACGGGCACCAAATATGGCTGCGGCACGGGCGATTGCGGCGCGTGCACCGTCGACATCGACGGCGAGGCGATCCGCAGCTGCCTGGTCACGATTGCCGAATGCGAGGGCCGCTTCGTCACGACGATCGAGGGGCTGACGCGCGACCGCAGCCATCCGGTGCAGCAGGCGTGGGTCGCCGAACAGGTGCCGCAATGCGGCTTCTGCCAGTCGGGGATGATCATGGCCGCGGCGGCCTTGCTGCGCACCAACAGCAATCCCAGCGATGCCGAGATCGACGCGGCGATGACCAATATCTGCCGCTGCGGCACCTATCCGCGCATCCGCGGCGCAATCAGGCGCGCCGGGCGCGTGCTGCGCGGCGAGGAGCGCATCGCCGCCGCGCCGCCGCCGGGCATCCGGCCACAGGACGCCGCGGGTGCGGTACCCGCGATGCGCGCGCCGCCGGAACGCTAAGCCCTCACGTCCGTTCATCTAGCTGAACCGCAGGCAACATTGCGGTTCAGCCACGACTCATCTGGTCGCCGGTAACTTTCGATTCATCTTCCCGGCCGGCTGCCCGCCGACCATGGGACCCGTGTTCGGAGACAGACGATGAAGAGACTAATCGGAGGGTTGCTGATCGCCGCGACGATGCTCACCCCGGTCGCGCCGGTGTTTGCGCAGGCGCGCGAAGGCCAGCAACTGGCGCAGCGCGGCGACGGCGACCGCGGCAATCGCGGTGGCAACCGCGGTGCCGGCATGAACCGCGGCGGTGGCGGCGAGCGCGGCCAGCGGGCGCAGCGCCCGCAACAGCCGCAGGTGCAGCGCCAGCAGGTGCAGCGCCAGCGCGATGCGGCGCCGCGCCCGCAACAGGCGCCGCAGCGCCGCGACTGGTCGCAGAACCGCGACCGCGGCAATGCCCAGGTGCAACGCCAGCAGGTGCAGCGCCAGCAGGCTCAACGCGAGCAAGCCCAGCGCCAGCAGGCGCAGCGTCAGGGCGGCAACGTCTATGACCGCAATCGCGACGGGCAAATCGACCGCCGCTGGGACCGCAACCGCAACGGCCAGGTCGACCGGCGCTACGATCGCAACGACAACAACCGCGTCGATCGCCGTTACGACCGCAATCGCAACGGCGACCTCGACCGCCGCTGGGATCGCAACAACAACAATCGCATCGACCAGCGCGATCGCCGTTACGACCGCAATCGCGATGGCCAGATCGACCGGCGTTACGACCGCAACGACAACAACCGCGTCGACCGCCGCTATCGCGACAACGACCGGCGGAACAACTGGAACCGCGAATGGCGCGGCGATCGCCGCTACGACTGGCGCGGCTATCGCGACCGCAACCGGAACTATTACCGCCTGCCGCGCTACTACAACCCGTATCGCAACCGCGGCTACACGCGCTTCAGCGTCGGTTTCACGCTGGGGTCGCTGTTCTATGGCCAGCGCTACTGGATCAACGATCCCTGGTACTATCGCCTGCCGCCGGCCTATGGCGGGTATCGCTGGGTGCGCTATTACAACGACGCGCTGCTCGTCGACACCTATAATGGCGAAGTGGTCGACGTGATCTACGATTTCTTCTGGTAATATCTTTCGGTTACCAGCGGACAAACTGAGGGGCCGGGTTTCCGGTCCCTCTTTTTATGCATCAGGCGGATGGCTGGTTCCGGGCGGGAGCGGTCATTCTAATCCTCCCTGTCGCGCAGCGATGGGGAGGGGGACCATGCGAAGCATGGTGGAGGGGTGGAGGCCTCCAACGCTGACGCTTGTAGCATCGACCCCTCCACCACCCTTCGGGCGGTCCCCCTCCCCACGGCTTCGCCGCAGGGAGGATTAAGAACGTCCGCTCCCCACCCCAATCCCGCCGCTCGCTTCCCTCACGCCGCGCGGTCGATCCGTGCGCGCACCGGCGCCGGAGAGGCGTTGCCGATCAGCGCCGTTATCTCCACCGCCTGCGCAAATTGCACGCCGACGCGGTTCTGTTCGGACCAGCGCGCTTCGGCGTCGAGGACGAGTTCGGGGCCGAATTCGAGGCGGAAGACCGTGCCCTCGGGCACGTTCCACAGCCCTTCGATCAGCGCGCCGCGCGTCGAGACGTTGCGGATGATCGCCTCGTAGCGGTAACCGCCGCTCTCGACATGAATCGTGCGGAAGGTCAGCCGCCGCGGCTCGCGCGCGCTCTTGTAGCCCTCGGCCGACACGCGGCCGCCGCCGGTGCGCAAGAGGTCGAGCGCGTCCGCCAGCGCCATCGGCTTGCCATAGATATAGCCCTGGACATGGCTGCAGCCCAAACCGCGGATCAGGTCGAGGTCGTCGTGCGTCTCGACCCCCTCGGCGGTGGTCTCCATCTTGAGCGCCGCCGCGAGGCCGACGATCGACGAGATGATCGCGGCGTTCATGCTGGTCTTGTCGGCGGCGCCGCGCACGAAGCTCTGGTCGATCTTGATCTTGTCGAAGGGCGCCTTCTTCAAATAGCCCAGCGCCGAATAGCCGGTGCCGAAATCGTCGAGCGCGAGGCGGACGCCGGTGCGCTTCAGCCGCTGGAACATCTCCAGATTTTCGGGGCTTTCGTCGAGGAAGATGCCCTCGGTGATCTCCAGCTCGAGCTGGTCGGGGCGGATGCCCGCGGCCGAAACCGCGCCCATGATCGTCGCGGGCAATTTCTCGTTCGCGAACTGGCGCGGCGAGACGTTGACCGCGACGCGATAATCGGGGCCGAAGCGCGCGATCGCGTCGCACGCCGAGCGGATGATCCATTCGCCGATCGGGATGATCAGGTTCGATTCCTCGGCGATCGGGATGAATTTCGACGGGCTGACCAGGTCGGCGCCGCCGCGCTGCCACCGGATCAGCGCTTCGAAGCCGGTCACGCGTTCGCTCGCGACGTCGACGATCGGCTGGTAGACGAGGCGGAGCTCATCCTTCGCCAGCGCATCGCGCAGCGCATCCTCGATCGCCTTCCGCTCGCTCGCCTGGTCGTGCATCGCATCGGCGTAGAAGCGATAGACGCCGCGCCCCGCGTCCTTCGCGGCATAGAGCGCGAGGTCGGCGTTGCGCACCAGCGCCGACGAGGGCACCCCCGCGCCTTCGGACACCGAGATGCCGATCGACGAGCCGATCCGGACCTGCTCGCCCTCGATCGAAAAGGGCTTGGCGAGGCTGAGGATGATCGAGTTCGCGATATTGGCGAGCTTGTCGGCCTGGGTGATCTGCGGCAGTACGATCTGGAATTCGTCGCCGCCGAGGCGCCCGACCTGCCCCTTGTCGCCGATGATCTGGGTGAGCCGCGCCGCGACCTGCTGGAGCAGCTGGTCGCCGACCGGGTGGCCGAGCGTGTCGTTCACCGCCTTGAAGCGGTCGAGGTCCATCAGCAGCAGCGCGCAGGGCTGCGGCTGGCCAATATGGTTGCGCAATGCGCGTTCGAGCAGGTCGGTGATATGGAGCCGGTTGGCGAGCCCGGTGAGCACGTCGTAGCGCGCGAGCTGGTTGATCTCGCGCTCGGACTTCTTCTTTTCGGTGAGGTCGGTGCCGCTGCCGCGGAACCCCTGGAAATTGCCGAGCTCGTTGCTGATCGGGTGGCCCGAAATCGACCACCAGCGCTCCTCGCCCTGCACCGCGGCCTGCACGGTCAGCTCCTTGAACGGCGTTCGCGACGACAGGCTGAAGCCCAAAGTGCGTTCCTCGCTCTCGTCGTTGCCGATGCGCTTCCTGATGATGTCGGTGAAGGGCTTGCCGATCAGACTGCTCGCCGGGCGGCCGAGCTTTGCCGCGACGGTCTGCGAGATATAGACGAGCTGGCCGTGGCGGTCGGTTTCCCAGAACCAGCCGCGCCCCGCGCGTTCGAAGTCGCGCACCAGGTTTAGCGCGCGCTGCTGCTCGCTCGCCGCCTTGTGCTTGGCGCGGCGGGTGCGATTCTGGTGGCGGACGTCCTCGCGCACCATCACGATCAACAGGACGAGGAAGATCATCGCCGCGATCGCGAAGGGCACCGACGCCTTGCCGATCGCGCCGCCGAGCGCGGTGGCGCCCGCGAAGGTGAAGAAAGCCGGCCGCGCGATCGCCACCGCCGACGCCGCGACGAGCACCGTGCCCACGCGAATCGCCGAAAAGGCATCGACATAGGGGCCGCCGCCCATGCCGCCGCCGTTCACGAACATCGCGATGCTGGTGAACAAGGTGCCGAGCGCGATCAGCCCCATCACCGCGGTGCACCAGAGGCCGATCCGTTCGGGGAGGCCGCGCTGCGGCGACCGCGACAATTGGCCGATCACGGTCAGGACGAGGTCGCAGCCGATGCCGAGTCCGAGCAGCAACCACTGCGACGGCCGGTCGAAAAAGCCCGGAAGTCCGGGAAAAAAGGCACAGGCGAAATAGACGAGGACGCGGCTGACGAGCACATAGTGCCACAGCTGTGCGACGCGCGTCAGGCGCGTCACAAACTCCGGTGAATCGAACAGCGATTCGTCAGGCGACGTCTCGCTGGCCACCGGCCTCACTATGGCCCGCTTCAACCCCAATCCCGCAGTTCCCGTAAACAGTCGGTCCTTTGTGCGATTTCTGTGCCAGAAAGGGGTTTCCAAAACCTTATACGGGAGGGGCGTAAAGCCGCGTAATTGCTCCATAATGGGAGGGATTGGGTTTTTCTTCGCAACGGGTTATAGTCGCGCCATGCCTGCCGTACGCCTCCTGCCGCCGACCCAGTTTTTCAGCCGCGACGAATGGGCCGCGATCACGCGCGTGTCGCCGTGGCGCGGCATCTGGCTGGTCGCGCACGGCTGGATCGTCAGCATTGGGGTGATCGGGATCGCGGCGTGGCTCGCGAATCCCCTCGCCTGGCTCGCCGCGATCATTCTCGTCGGGGGACGGCAATTGGGTTTTGCGATCCTGATGCACGACGCCGCGCATGGCGCGCTGCACCCCAACCGCAAGCTCAACAATTTCCTCGGCGACTGGCTGACCGGCGCGGCGGTGGGGTCCGACCTCATCGCCTACCGCACCTATCACCTCCAGCATCACAAATTCACCCAGCAGGCGGAGGACCCCGACCTTCTGCTGTCGAAGCCCTTCCCCACCACGCGCGCCAGCCTTTGGCGCAAGGCGCTGCGCGACCTCTCCGTGCAGACCTTCTTCAAGCAGCGCGTGGCGCAATTCGGGCTGGCGATCACCGGGCTCAAAGCGATGCTGCGCGGCGAGAAGGCCGGGAAGACCGGCGCGAGCACGCGCGCGGGCACGCCGTTCAACAAGCAGTCCGACGACGGCGTCACCGCGCCCGCGGTCGATGCGGCGGGCGCGATGGCGGTGACGCGTGCGGTCGGGCGTTTCCTGGCGGTGCAGGCGGTGCTGCTGGCGCTGTCGCTATCGCTCTATGGCTGGACGCCCTATCTGCTGTGGCTCGCGGGGCTCGCGACGACCTTCCAGCTGTACCTGCGCATCCGCAACATCGCCGAGCATGCGTGCACGACGACGGGCAGCGACGATCCGTTCAGCCATGCGCGCACGACGCGCGCAGGCTGGATCGCGCGCGCGACGGTGGCGCCTTACTGGGTCAATTATCACGCCGAGCATCATCTGTTCATGGGGGTGCCCTGTTACCGGCTGCCCGAGGTCCATGCCGCGCTGGGCCGGGCAGGCAAGCATGACGCGATGACGATCGCGCCCGATTATGCGAGCGTGCTGCGGCAGGTCACCTCGCGGCCCGCGGCGGCCTAGTCCGCGAGCACCAGCAGTTCGTCGGCGAGCCAGCGGCCGAGCCACGCGGCGAGCGCTTCCATCGCCGCGGCCTCGCCCTCGGCCTCGATCAGCGCGGCGCTGAGGTCGGTGAAGCTGGCGCCATCGGCGAGCAGCGCCAGCGCGGCGGCCTCGTCGGCCATCAGGCTGCGGAAGCGCGATTGGGTGCCGTCGCGCCATATCAGCAAAGTTGCGGCGTCGGGCAGGGCCTCGACCTCGGGCGGTTCCTCGTCGGCGTCGAGGCTGCTCCATAGTGCTGCGACATTATGGCGGACGGGCAGCAGGGTCGCCGAGGGATGCAGCGTCAGCCGCCTTTCGATCCAGGCATCGCCGAGTTCGCCCACCGCGGCCGCATCGAGCGGCGCGGTGTCGGCGGCGTCGAAGGCATGGCGCAGCGCCCAGTCGAGCGCCGCCAGCTCGGCGAGCTCACCGTCGTCCGGATAGTGCTGCGCCAAAAACGCCGCAAATTTCTCGCCATAATAGCGCAGGTTGCGCGTGTGCGAGGGGTGGGCGTCGACATAGGCCTCGGCCAGATTGTCGAACTGTTCGTCGCCGACATAGGCGTGGAGCCGCTCATAATGGTCGGCGAGCACGCCGGTCAGGCTCGAGCGGTAATTGTTGCGATAGATGGCGAGCCGCTTCGCCGCACCGACGCGGTTGTCGTCGACGATCAGCGCCTCGGCCGCCGCGTCATTGGCGATGACGCCGGCGAGGAAGCGCGCCTGCATGTCGCGCAGCGCCTCAGCCATGCACCGGCTCCAGCACCTGTGCCGCGAGGGCGCGGGCGCGGTCGAGTTCGGCGATGACGTCGGGGAGCGGCGGGATATGGTCGTCGCGCTCGATCATCGTCGCGACGGGGCCGAACATCCGGACCGCGTCGCCATAGAGGTCCCACACCGCGTCGCAGACGTCGGCGTCGTGCGTGTCGATGACATAGTCGCCCATGTCGCTGTGCCCCGCGAGATGGATCTGCTGGATGCGGTCGGCGGGCAGGCCGGCGAGATAATCCTGCGGGTCGAAGCCGTGGTTGCGCGCGCTGACATAGATATTGTTGACGTCGAGCAGCAGCAGGCAGTCGGCGCGCTCCGCCATCTCGGCGAGGAAATCCCATTCGCTGCGGTCCGACGAACGGAAGGTGACGTAGGAGGACGGGTTCTCGATCAGGATACGCCGGCCGAGAAAATCCTGCACGCGGCCGATGTTGTCCACGACGCAGTCGAGCGCGGGGGCGTCATAGGGCAAGGGCAGCAGGTCGTGCGTGTTGTGCGCGTTGATCCCTGTCCAGCAGAGATGATCGGATATCCACAGCGGCTCAACTCTGCCTGCCAGCACCTTGAGATCACGAAGATAGTCGTGATCGAGCGGTTCGGCCGAGCCGATCGACAGCGACACGCCATGCATCACCACGGGATAGTCGGCGCGGACCCGGTCGAGCATCGCCAGCGGCTTGCCGCCGGGGACCATGTAATTTTCGGAAATGATCTCCAGCCAGTCGACCGGCTGGGGCTGGCCAAGGAACTCGCCATAATGTTCGGGGCGCAGCCCGAGGCCGAAGCCCGGCGACGGCGCGGTTTTGCTGTCCATCATCGGTCCTGTCGGCAAGGAAGTGGCAGGCCCGGACCACCGGGCCTGCCCTATCCGTTGTCAGACGACGATCTTGCCGCCATCGCTGAGGCACTTGCCCGCGGCGAGCTTTTTCCAGCCCTTGCCCTTGCAGGCGTTCGCGCCCTTGCAGCTGTTGCCCGCCGAGCCGCAGCCCGACGCGCCGCTGCACGAGCTCGCGTCGGTCTTGCAATCCGACGCGCCCTTGCAGCTGTTGACGCCGGCGCATTTGACTTCGTCGGCGGCGCCGATGGTCTTCGATTTGGGGGCTTCGCCGGCGAGCGCGGCGCCCGACAGCGCGAGCGCGGTGGCCGAGGCGGCGATCAGGCCGGCCAGTTTGTTGGTCATGAGTTTACCCTTCCCTTCGGTTGTCCAATCAAGGTGGGGCAGCGACTCACCGCCCCCCGGTCTTATTCACACGACCCGGTGACATGATGGCATGATCTGGATCACAGAGGGAAGATTATTCAACGATATGGCTGCGAAGCCATTCACCCTTCGGCGCGAAAGCGTCCTGCCGCGCGGTCTTTCACCGTGGTCAGGGGATCGAAGATCATCCCGTTCATCGCGACATAGACGCCGGGCGGCAGCGTCTGTGCCGCGGCGAGCGCGAAGCCGACGTTGAATTCGGCGTCGCTCGCGCGCACCGACGCGGGCTGCATCGCGCCGGTCATGACGATCGTCTTGCCCGCGATCCCCGCGAGCACGCGCCCGGTGACGACCATCGTATCGGTGCCGTGGGTGACGAGGATGCGGTCGGCGTCGCTCGCGGCGACCGCGGCGCGGATCGCCTCGCGGTCGGCGTCGCCCAGTTCCAGGCTGTCCTTGCGCATCAGCTGCGTGACGCGGTGCGGGACATGGACATTATTCTCGCGCAGCATGTCGGGGATCGCCGCGGGGCCGATCTGGAATTCGCTGAGCGCGTCGAAATAGACTTTGTCGATCGTGCCGCCGGTCGTGAAGATGTCGATCACGCGCATTCGTCCTCGATGGGAAGCGCCGGGGTGCCGTCGGGAGCGTCGAACGGCCGCTTGAAGCTGAAGGCCTCGGCGCTCGGGCCGTTCGCCTCGATCATCGCGATCCGCGCCAGGCCCTCGGCGACCGTCGGGCGATGGCCGGCGGGAACCCACCAGAGCGCGACGCGCGAGTCCTTGTGGTCGAACCACTCCTTGCGCCGCTTCATGATCGCGAGGTGGTCGGACGTGCGATAAACATAGGTGGCGAGCGCATCGAGATCGCGCCACACCGACATGTTGGCGATAACGAGCGGATCGTCGGTCACCGCCACGTCGGTCGCATTATTGCCCTCGCCGATCAGGCGCCAGACAAAGCCGTCGGCGGCCTCGGCGACAGCATTCACATGGTCGAGCGCGTCCATGAAATCGCGGTTGGCGGCATGGTCGGATGGCAGGCGAAAGCGGCTGATGTTGATCTGCGCGAGTTCATAGGCCGCCATCTTCTTCTCCCTCGAAATCCCGTTCGTACCGGCCAAGTGGCGACGCATCCGGCCGGCCGCAAGCCCGGCACGAACGAAATATGAAGTCGGCCGCCCTACGCCAGCGCCTCGGCGATCAGCCGCCGCGTGTTGGCGATCCCGAACAAGGCGATGAAGCTGCCCATGCGCGGCCCGGCGCTCGACCCGAGCAGGGTCTCGTAGAGCGCCTTGAACCAGTCGCGCAGGTTTTCAAAGCCATAGGCTTCGTTCTTGCCGACCTCGTAGACGATATTCTGGATATCGTCGGCCGAGGCGTCGGCGGGCAGCGCGGCGAGCCTGGCGTCGAGGTCGGCGAGCGCCGCGCCCTCGCTGCCCGCAGGCTTGCGGCGGTTCAGCGTCGGCGCGACATAGTCGCATCCATAGGCGACGGCGTTTTCGATGAGCCTGTCGAGTTCGGGATACTTCTCGGGGGACGCGTCGGGAGTGTATTTTTGCAGATACTCCCAGACTATCTTCTTATCTCCCAGCCCGGGTAGGCTGACGAGATTGAGCAGCAATCCATAGGTCACGGGAAGCAACGTATCGGGCACCACCTCGCCGCGCGCGACATGGACATGGTGCACGGGGTTGCCGAGCTTCTTGTCGCCTTCCTGCGCGGGGTAATTGCCGCGCATCTGGAGATATTCGTCGACCGCCTTCGGGATGACGCCGATGTGCAGCTGCTTCGCCGCCTTGGGCTCGCGATAGGCGAAGAAGGCGAGGCTCTCCTCGCTGCCATAGCTCAGCCACTGCTCGAGGCTGAGGCCATTGCCCTTCGACTTCGAAATCTTCTCGCCCTTTTCGTCGAGGAACATTTCGTAGATCAGCCCCTCGGGCTTTTGCCCGCCGAGCGCGCGCGCGATCTTGCCCGACTGGACGCCGCTGTCGGTCAGGTCCTTGCCGTACATTTCATAATCGACGCCGAGCGCCACCCAGCGCATCGCCCAGTCGACCTTCCACTGCAGCTTGGCGCCGCCGCCGAGAATGCTGTGCGTAATCGTCTCGCCCTCATCCTCGAACGACACGAGGCCCTTGTCGGCATCGACCACCGTCACCGGCACCTGGAGCACGATGCCCGACTTCGGACTGACCGGCAGGATCGGCGAATAGGTCGCGGCGCGCTCGGCGCGCAGCGTCGGCAGCATGATGTCGAGGATGTCCTGATTGTGGCGAAGGACATTCTTGAGCGCTTCGTCGAAAGCACCCGACGTGTAACGCTCGGTCGAGCTCACGAACTCGTAATCGAAGCCGAAACGGTCGAGAAACTCGCGCAGCATCGCATTGTTATGATGCGCAAAACTCTCATACTTGCCGAAGGGATCGGGAATCGCGGTGAGCGGCTTGCCGAGATGCGCCGCGAGCATTTCCTTTTGCGGCACATTGTCGGGGACCTTGCGCAGCCCGTCCATGTCGTCGCTGAACGCGACGAGACGCGTCGGCGCGGCCACCCCGGATTCATTGGCGGTCAGCGTCTCATAGGCGCGGCGGACCATCGTCGTGCGCAGCACTTCGTTGAAGGTGCCGATATGCGGCAGGCCCGAGGGGCCGTAGCCAGTCTCGAACAGCATCGGCGCGCCGCCGGGCTTGCCCTGGGGGTAGCGTTTCACCAGCTTGCGCGCTTCCTCGAACGGCCAGGCCTTGGACGTTTGCGCGGGCTCGCGCAGGGCGGGGTCGAGATGCAAGTCGGTCATGGCGCGCGCCATAGCGGCAAGAAACAAGGATGGGAAGAAGAGCGGACGCGCGCCGCTCTTCTTCCCTTTCCGATCACCCCCGCGGCTGCACTGCGGGCATGAAGCCGCTTTTACGCAGCAGCACGGCCGAGATCAGCGACACCAGCAGCCCGACGGGCAGGATTTCGGTGAAGGTCAGCGCCATGCGGAACAGCGGGTTCTTGTACTGCTCGGCCATGGCGTTCATCTCGGCCGAGAATTTTGCGATCTCGGCCGCCGATTTGCCCGCGGCGCGCATATCCTCGACCATGCTCGCCATATATTCGGCCATGAAGGTCCCGCCGGTCTGCCACATATAGACCTCCCAGCTCAGCACATAGAAAAGCGAGGCGACGCCCGCGATGCCGAGCCCCACGCCGAACGCCTTGCCGAAACCGATCACGCCGCCGAGGTTGACGTCGCGGTAGCGCTTCACCCCGACGAACACGAAGATCATCGCGACCAGCATCGACAGATAGCCGGCGACCATGCCCAGCGTGCCATGGTCCGCGATGAAGGTGATGCTGCTGTACATGCCGATGATGACGATGACGCCCGCGATGGCGCCATAGACTGCGATAATCCTGCCCATGATCCTGTCTCCCCTGTTGGTGGATGCCATGCAGGATGGCCCCCGACAACGGACGAAATCCATCGCCCAAAGGGGTGATTTGGCGATTATCGCCCGATTTTACGGCAGGATGTCGAGCGCGCGCGCCTTCTGGATTGCCTGCGTGCGGCTCGCGACCTCGAGCTTTTCATAGACGCGGGCGATGTGGGTCTTGACCGTGTTGGGCGAGATGTCGAGCCGGCGCGCAATCACCTTGTTGGCGTGGCCCGCGGCGAGCATGTCGAGCACCTCGCATTCGCGCGAACTGATCCCGAGCGCCGCGATCGCCGCCTCGTTGCGAACGAAAGCGGCGCGCGGGCGCGCGGTCAGCCGGTTGCCGACCCAGACACCCAGCGCGACACAGAGGATGGCGATGCAGACGATGGTGAATTCGCTCGACCAGCGATGGACGGCATGTTTGTAGTTCAGCCATTCGAGCAGGAAGGCCGCCGCCGCGAGCGCGATGCCGTAGAGGATGATCGGACGGGCCATGGCCCCCGGTAGATCATTCCCGGCGCGGCCATGCAACAGGCGGCTCAGCCCTCCCAGCCCTTGGCGCTGTCGGCGACGATGTGGAAATCGACGCGCACCGCGCCCGCGCGCTCGAACTGCAGTATGATCGGCACGCTGCTACCGGCGGCGAGCGGCGCCGTCAGACCCATGAGCATCAGGTGCAGCGGCGTGCCGGGCTTGACCTCGGTCCGCGCGGCGGGGGCGATGTCGAGCGGCCAGACATTGTCCATCGATACCTTGCCCCCGGCGCGGGTGACGCGGTGCAGTTCGACGCGTTCGGCGCAGGCGCAGCGCGCCGAGAGCAGACGGTCGGGCGCGGTGCCGCCGTTGGCGATCGCGATATAGCCGGCGGTGTCGCCGCCGGCCTCGGGCGCGTCGCGGACGATGGCGCGCGCGACCTGCAGATGGTCGAACGCGACGGCGCCGGGTGCGGGCACGGGTCCGGCCGCAGCGAATTTCATCGCGAAGAGCGGGGTCCAGGCGTCGCCCTCGCGCTTTTCGGACTCGGCGGCATAGCCGCCCGCGGGATCGAAGCGCAGCTTGTTGCGGATCGCCATCGGCTTGCCGCCGGGGCCGGTATAATCCTCGTCGGGAAAGTCGAAGCCGCCTTCGACCCCGATCGCCTGCCCCTCGCTGTAGCCGCCGTCGCCGGCAAAATAATGGTAGCGGATCGTGCCGCTCTTCGCGTCGCGGCGATAGACGCTGATGCCGCCATAGGGTTCGGTCCCGCCGGTGACGATGTGCCGGTCCTCCATCGCGGTGCCGCCCTCGATCAGCCGGTAGCAATGCGTGTCGCGCGCCTTGCCGCCGGGGAATTCGGCGGTCCAGCAGCGGCCGAGCAGCGGGGCGAAATGGTCGGCGAGCGTGGGCTGCTCCTCGGCCGCGGCGGTTGAGGCTCCGGCCAACAAGGCTGCGATCAGCATGGCTTTGCGCATATCTTCTCTCCCCCAATTCGAGGGTGAGGCTACCGCGACTTGAATGATCGATCAAGTGGGCGATCGAGCGAACATCGTTACCGGATTATTTACCATCTTTGCCTAGCCTCGGCGCATGACCAGCACCGTTTCCCCTCGCCCGCGCCAGCACAAGCGCACAGCTGTATCGCTCGACGTCACCGTCAACGGCGTGCTCAACGTCGTCGAAGGCCGCATCACCGACCTGTCGGAGGGCGGCGCGCGGATCGAGGGCGGCGTGATCATGCCGGTACGCTCGCGCTGCGAGGTCCATTATGGCGGGCAGACGGTCTATGCGATCGTGATGTGGGCCGAGGTAGACCGGATGGGGGTGCGATTCCCCTACGAACTCGTCGACGGGCCGCTGTACAACGCGCTCGAACGCGCGCGGGGCGCCTGGTCCAGCGAGCCGGCGCAGATCTTCCGCAGCATGCGGCCGGCGACCTTCGGGCGGCGCGGATTGAGCTGAACCGCGAAGGGCGGGTTTCGGGCGGAAGCGGACATCCTAATCCTCCCTGTCGCGAAGCGATGGGGAGGGGGACCATGCGAAGCATGGTGGAGGGGTGGTAGCGGCCTTGAGCCGACGCTCAAGGCCGCTACCACCCCTCCACCACCCTGCGGGTGGTCCCCCTCCCCACGGCTACGCCGCAGGGAGGATTAAGATGGCCGGCTCCCCACCCCAAAGC
>NZ_LNSB01000071.1 GCF_001468285.1 Sphingopyxis sp. HIX
GGGGAATTGCAAGGGGGTGGGGGAGGTTGGTGCGCGCAGCAACGGCGTGCGGGCGGCGAGGACGCGAAGATTTTTCGCACAAAGCCACGAAGCCACAAAGGGGACGGCTCTTCCCTTCGTCGTCACCCTCGAGCGAGACGCGTGGCTCGCTCGACTTGATCCGGGGTCCCGCTCAGCCACGTCGAAAAGCGGGACCCCGGATAGTCCGGGGTGACGGCAATGGACTGACCCGCTTGTTGACCCGCCCCGCAAATGCTATCTTACCGGTATGACCAAGGAAACCAGAGTCTCCGCCAAGGGCCAGGTCGTCATCCCCAAGGACGTCCGCGACCGGCTGAACTGGGACGTCGGCACGGTCCTCGAAGTCGTCGACGGCCCCGCCGGCGTGATGCTCCGCGCCAAGCCCAAGGCAAAACCGGCGCTAAGCTTCGAAGAGGCGATGGCGAAGCTGCGCAAGACGGTGAACTACAAGGGCCCCCGGATCAGCGACGAGGATGCGCACGCCGCGATCGACCGCATGTTTCGCGAGGACAAAAGCTGGGACCCGCCGAATTGAAGGCGGTCGATACCAACATCCTCGCGCGTTTCAT
This sequence comes from Sphingopyxis sp. HIX, assembly GCF_001468285.1. Taxonomy (GTDB): domain Bacteria; phylum Pseudomonadota; class Alphaproteobacteria; order Sphingomonadales; family Sphingomonadaceae; genus Sphingopyxis. Next base: position 591 of record NZ_LNSB01000071.1, read on the forward strand.
GCTGGACGACGATCCGGTGCAATCGCCGCTAGCGCGCGATCTGGTGAAGGCAGGCGTGTTCGTCCCGCTGACCGTACTGCTCGAACTCGGATGGCTACTGCAATCGCGCTACGGTCTGGCGCGCGAACATCTCGCCGCTTCGCTGATAGACCTGTTCGATGTCCCCGGCATCGTGCTGGACGATGATCGGGCGGTCCGCGCTGCGGTGGCGGCTTATGCAAAAGGCGGCGATTTCGCCGACCATCTCCATCTGGTCGCGGCGAAGGGCGTCGAAGCGTTTGTGACCTTCGACCGGGGCATGGCGGCGAACGATGCGATCGGGGTGATGGTTGAAGTTGTGGATTGAGACTGAAGATTTGGGGGTATTGCACCTGTCGCTGCAATTGTAATTCATGAAATGGACGTAGTCTGAGATATGAACTACGATTTCTCGACCTAATTCGGGGGGCAAGCGAATTGAAGCACTATGATCGTCAAAATCCTAAGCCGGAGTTCGTAATTGGCTTAGCGGGCCCCGTCGGGACAGATATGCGCCTCGTTTCCCAGATTTTGGCGCAAGAGCTGCGCGCATATCGATATCATCCATTGCATATTCGAGTCAGTGACCTGATTCAGTCATGGTGCTCCGACGAGGTTCAAGGCGTAATTTCTGACGCGAAAGAGGATCTTCGGATTGACCGCCTGATGAATGCCGGAGACCTGATCCGTTCGGCCGCCGGTACGGGCGCAGGAGTCATGCCGTTAGTAGTCTCAGCAATAAGGCACGCCAGACAGAAAACTCTGCTGGCAGAAGGTTGTGAAATAGATTTCGAAGATGTGGAGTTATACAACCATTGCTTCATTATAAATAGCCTTAAGCATCCCGACGAAGTGGAAGTTCTGAGGCGCATCTATGGCGAAAAGTTTGTGATGGTCTCTGCCGTATTATCGCAATCGAAAAGAAAGGAATATTTGCAAAGTAAAATAGCCAAAAGCTATAATCGCACTGATTACTCGTCATTTTCTCAGAAGGCTGAGTTTTTAATTGAAAAAGATAGGAGGAGATCGGGGAGCTCTCTTGGTCAGAACATCAGCGGAACTTTCCATCTTGCAGACTATTTTCTTAGAGCCAACGAATGCATTGAGAAGGATGCTAAGCGCTTACTTCATATGCTTTTTGGTCATCCGGGGGTGACGCCCACCCGGAACGAGTTTGTGATGTTTGAGGCTCGCTCAAATGCGTTGAGATCCGGGGACCTTTCTAGGCAAGTCGGTGCTGTCGTCACTAACTCCAATCTGGAGATCGTTTCGAGGGGGTGTAATGAGGTACCAACCGTGGGTGGGGATACTTACTGGGCAGATGACGAGGGTGTTTTAGATACGCGAGATTACGCTGCCGGGAGAGATTTCAACGCTGTCAAAAAAGTAGAAATTTTAGAGGAGTTATTCGAGTTCCTCGACAGTAACTCGTTTCTAAAAGTTGAAAGCTCTAACGATGGTCCGGGTCACAGCAAGTCATCGCAGCGTCTCGTCAGTCAACTTGTATTCGGTGATAAAAAAGGGGCGTTTAAGGATCTGCGTGTTTCGAATCTTATAGAGTTCGGGAGAATGGTTCACGCGGAAATGTTCGCATTGATGGAAGCTGCTCGTCGAGGATTGGCGGTCGAGGGTGGAACCCTGTATTGTACCACATTCCCCTGCCACATGTGTGCTCGACATATCATTGCGGCTGGAATCCGCGAGGTATTTTACATTGAGCCTTATCCTAAGAGCATGACGCAGGAATTGTACGGAGACATGGTTTCGATAGAGCCAAATCCCGATGAGGTTGAACAATCTCGCAACATATCAAGGCCAGCAAAAGTGTATTTTCAGCCGTTTCATGGTGCCGCACCTAGGATATTTCAAGCCGCTTTTGAAATGCCGAAGCGTAAGGACGAGCAAGGATATCGGCTACCGTATGACGAAGAAAAAGCTCGGCCGAAATGGATTTCCCTTTCGAAATCTCACATACCCTTGGAAGCTATGTTTGCGTCTGTTTTGCGGTCGGTCCCGATAGTGGCAGATGTAACAGCAATAACTGGAAAGAACGTTCAATGAAGATTGGCACTACTGAACTTAAATCTCAATTAGATAGGGACGAACTATTCGTGTCTAGGCTTAGTTCTAATGTAAAAAACGCTTATGCCGGAGAAATTAAGGGATTTTGGCCTAAAGCGAAGAACCTATGGGATGTAAAAGTCGATCGCAAAGCTTGATTTTTAGATCGGTGACAGGTGCAACAATCCCCAAACACACCGCCAATCCCAACTCCTGCCCCGCATGGAATATCCGCAACACCTCGACCACCGCTTCAACCCGATAGGCAATAACCGTCCGCCCCCGAAAGTTCAGCGTGCGCACGCCCGGTGCGATGTCGTCGCGTGGGGTGCCGCGGTGGGGGGTAAGTGGCGCGGTCGGCCGTATGGGCTTCGATGGAGCTGGTGGAGACGAAGGCCGTGTCGGGATCGGCGCGGGCGGCGATCCGGCCATAGAGGCGTGTGAGGTCGTCGGTGGCGGTCCGGCGCCGGACGGCGCGGACTTTTGGCGTCAAGCACCTTGGCTCGTCCGTTTCGCGTGGCGGGCGGCAAGGCCGCGGCGGACCGTTTCGGCGGGCTGGACCGGGCGGGGGTCGGCAAGGGCTTCGGCGACGCGGGCCTTGCGCCGTTCGTCGAGTAAAGCTTCCTCGCGATCGCGCGCGCGCAGGCCGGCGCGGACGACCTCGCCGACCCAGGCGGTGCGGCCCGATTTCACGCGATCCTGCGCCGCGGCGGTGAGCGGGCCGAGCGAGCGGCGCGTCCCGATCGCGGGTTAGGAAAAATGGCTCTTTCCAAAACTATCCAAATAGGTTATAACTGGCGCCGTTTCACTCCAAATGATTCGGGCGATGGATAATGGGGCCGATGGTGGCGAGGATTTATCGGGAGAGACCGGCATTCACGCCGCGCGGCGGCGCGTACCGGAACGCGCGCTTTCCGGGCCCGCGCTTGCCGAGGGGTGCAAGCCGTTCGACCGCACCCGACGAACGCATCGACGGTTTGCGTGAAGTTCGAGCAAAAGCGCGTCCCCGGCATCGTCATTAGGCTGAACTTTACTGAACTTTGGCCGCGGGAGACGACGCGGCCCGCGGCATGGCGATGAGACGGACCGCCCCGCCCGGCGCGGCGCTTGCGCCCGCACGCCCCGCCTGTCACCTTTCGCCCCGAGAAAACGAAAAGGGGAGATGATCATGCGAAGCCCATATGCCGCGCTCGCCGCCGCCGCGCTGGCCCTGCCGTTCGCGGCGCCCGCCGCGGCGCGTCAGCCTGCGGACGTGATCATGCCGGTCGATCCCCAGGCGCGCGCCTTTCAGGAGGAGGTCGGCTTTGCCGATGCGGTGATCGCGGGCGACACCATCTATCTCTCGGGCGTGGTCGCGGCGCCGCGCGCGGGCGAGGCGGGGCTCGAGCCCGCCCTCGAGCGCGTCTTCGTGCGCATCGCCGAGGTGCTGGCGCGCGCGGGGGCGTCGTGGGACGATGTCGTCGAGATGACGACCTTCCACACCGACCTGCCGAGTCAGATCGACGCCTTCGTCGCGGTCAAGAACCGCCATGTGAAGGGCCCGCCGCCGGCGTGGACCGCGATCGGCATCGCGCGCCTCTACGAACCCACCGCGATCGTCGAGGTCAAGGTGATCGCGCGCAAACCTAAGGGCTGATCGTCCCGAAGGTCTTGCGCCGCGCCGCGCGGTCGGCGAAAGTCCGCGCCGAAACGGGGAGGGAAACGCGTGCAGGCGGTCGACGACGACAAGGCGCTGGGGATGAAGGTGATGAAGCTGTCGCGGATGCTGCGGCTGCGCTTCGACCGGCGCGTCGTGCCGCTGGGGCTGACCCGCGCGCAGTGGCAGACGATCGCCTGCGTGCGGCGGCGCCCCGGCGCGACCCAGCGCGAGGTCGCGGGGCTGCTCGAGGTCGGCGAGGTCACCGTCGGGCGCTCGATCGACAAGCTCGTCGAGGCGGGCTGGGTCGAACGGCGCGCCGACCCCGCCGACCGCCGCGCGCACCGCATCTGGCTGACCCCCGCGATCGAGCCGCTGATCGACGAGCTTTCGCGAATTGGCACCGAGGAAGAGGAAGCCGCGCTCGCAGGCTTCGACCCCGCCGAACGCGCCGCGCTCCACGCGATGCTCGGACGTATCGCCGCGAACCTCGGCGGCGATGCGGTCGAGGCGGCAGTGTGCGAGCCGGGGGAGGGCTAAGGGGAGAGTCAGTCTGTTTTCTGTTTCCGCTTCGCGGAAACGCGCGGCACCGGCCCGCTCCCCCGCCCGGCCTCCCCGACGATAGGAACCTAGGGAGGCCGGGCGGGGGAGCGGGCCGGTGCCGCCTCGGGCGTCAGCCCGAGATTATTTGAGCTTGAGCGCTTCGGACTTGGTCAGCGTCGTGACGAGCTTGCCATCGACGATGCTGAGCGTGTTCGCGGGAATGCGCACCGTCGCGCCGTTGACGATCGCGAGCACCGCGCCCGAAGGCTGGGCCTGGTACACCTTGCCGATCAGGCGGCCGCCGGTGTCGCGCAGCACTTCGCCCTGCCGGGGCGCGCGTTCGAGCGCGGCCGGCGCGGCGGTTTCGTTGGCGAGCACGGGCGCCGCGACCAACAAGGCGGCGGCGAAGGAGAGAGCGAGACGCATGGATGAACCCCTGTGAGACTATATGCTAAGCTATATTAGTATAAGCATGATTAGTGTGCAATGCACAAATTGACGCTCCCGGCCCATGCGCGATGTGCGTCAAGATCGCGATCTTCGCGTCAGGAGGCGGCGGCGATCCGCGATGCGGGGACCGGCGCCGGCGTGAAAGCGCGGACGCGGTTGCGGCCCGCGCGTTTGGCTTCGTAGAGCGCCTGGTCGGCGTCGCGCATCAGCTGCGACAGGCCCGCGCCGGGCGCCGCTGCGGCGAGGCCGATGCTGACCGTCGGCGCGGTCATGCCGCTGCGGATCGCCTCGGCCAGGCTGCGCGCCGCCTCGATCCCCGCGCCGGGCAGCAGCAGCGCGAACTCCTCGCCGCCGATGCGCCCGGCGATCGTGTCCGCCGGGGCGAGGTTGCGGATATGCGCGCCGAAGGCGGCGATGATCGCGTCGCCCGCGGCGTGGCCGTGGGTGTCGTTGATTGCCTTGAAATGGTCGAGGTCGGCGATCAGCAGCGCTGCGGGGCGGTCGTCGTCGGCGGCGGCGCGGACTGCGGCGCCTGCGGCGCCCTCGAACCCGCGGCGATTGCGCAGCCCCGAGAGCGTATCGCCATGCGCCTGTTCGCGAAGTTCGGCCATCAGGTCGATCGCCGTGCCGATCATCAGGCTCAGCGCGAAGAGGATCGAGATCATCGCTTGGGTGAATTGGACGGTGGTCCAATAGACCGACTGCTGGAAACCCGCATAGCTCGAAAAGCCGCCGGTCAGGCCGATGATGAGCAGCGGGCGGACGATGAAATTGGCGGCCGAGAGCACGCCGACCCAGAAGATGACATGGTCGATCAGATGCGCGCGCTCGACGCGGCGGAGCGCGAGCGGGATCTGGAGCGCGACGAGGCCCAGCGCGATGCTGATCGTCAGCACGCGGTGCGTGATGCTGGGCTGGACGAGCAGGAACCAGAGGAAGAAGGCGAGGCTGACGCCGCAGACCGCGCCCATCGCGCGCCAGGGGATGGCGAGGCGGTAGCGCCCGATCGCCGCACCCGCGATCAGGCAGGCGGCGGCGAGGAAGGCCATGTTCGCCGGCAGCCGCTGGAACTCGAAGGGCAGCACGGGCGCGAAGTCGAGGATCAGGAAGCCCGAGGCCATCGCGACATAGCTGAGCGCGGCGAGCAGCACGTGGCGCTGGTCGCGGCGGTGCAGCCAGAGCATCAGAAAGGCGACCGCCAGCAACAGGCCGATGCCCGGGTTGAGCAATGCGATGAAGAACTGACCCGACACGATGTACGCCTCTCACCCGGCAGCGTAACAAGATTAAGGATAATAAGCCGTTACGATGGCATCAGGGAAGCGACGAAGCGATCAGGCGCTCCCGCGTGCTCGACGTTTAAGCGCTACCGCGCAGCGCCAGACGGACGGGGACGCGGGTGCCGTCGCGGACGTGTTCGTCGTCCTCGAGCGCCATCGCGACCAGCGCTTCGCCTGCGGCGTCGAGGTCGGGCTCGATCGTGGTGAGCGCGGGGTCGGCGAGGGTGCCGGCGCGGATGCCGTCGAAACCGATCAGCGCAACGTCGCCGGGCACGCTGCGCCCCGCCTCCTTCAGTCCCTGCAGCACGCCCAATGCGAGCATGTCGGTCGCGGCGAAGACCGCGTCGACGTCGGGATGCGCGGCGAGCAGGTCGCGCACGCCCTGTACCCCCTGCGCGTGGCGGTCGGCCGCCGAGACTGCGGGCCAGACGATCGGTTCGATGCCATGATCCGCGAGCGCCGCGGCAAGCCCCTCGCGCCGCTCGTCGAACTGGCGCTGCGCCGAATCGGCGGGGCCCAGGAAGGCGATGCGGCGGCGGCCCTGCCCGACCAGATGTTCGGCGGCGAGGCGCCCGCCTGCGTCATTGTCGCTGCGCATCCAGTGGAAAGGGTCGCCGGGGCTGCCCCAGCAGACGAAGTCGAGGCCAGACGCTTGCGCCTCGGCGAAATAGTCCCACGCCGGGCGGTTGCTGGTGGTGCCGATGACGATCATCGCGTCGGCGAGCCCCGAGGCGACGAAGTCGGCGCGGAAATTGGCGGGGCTTTCCTGGAAGCTGACGAGCAGGTTGAAGCGCCGCGCCGACGTCGCTTCGGCGATGCTGCCGAGCAGGGCGAAATAGAAGGGGTTGATCGCGCTGCGGTCCTCGCCGGGGCGGCAGATGGTGACGAGAGCGATCGTCTCGCTGCTCTTCAGCCGCAGCGACGAGGCGTGGCGGTCGACGACATAGCCGAGTTCGCGCGCCGCGGTCGACACGCGCGCGCGCGTCTCGGCATTGACCCCGGGGCTGCCGCGCAGCGCGCGCGAAACGGTCGATTGCGAGACGCCCGCGCGTTCGGCGACGTCGAACGATGTCGGGCGCAGCATCTTTGCGGTCATTCCGGCCTCTTCCCCTCTCTGGCGTCTGTCGCTGCGAGGGGCGCGCTTGTCAATCGGTGAGCGGCCAGCGGCGCGCGCGCACCCAGTCGACGAGCGCGACATCGCCGGGCGAGTCGGCGCGGATGCGCGCGCGCAGATCGTCGTCGAGGATGAGGCGGCGCGCGACCACCTCGCTTTGCGAAGGGTGCGAGGCGGGGAGCGGCGCGGAATCGCCTGCGGCGCGGTGGTGCTGCCAGTCGGCGGGGATGCCGATCGCGTCGCAGAGGAAATCGAGCCCCTCGTTCCAGCGATCGACGGTGGTCACGAACCAGCAGCGCGTCAGCAGCTGCTGCGCCATGGCGAGACGCTGCGCGTCGTCTTCCGGCAGTGCGGCGCCGTAGAGCGCCTCGGCGAAGAAGCGGACCATGTAGTTGCGCTGCTCGGCGAGATAATAGTCGCGGTACCAGCGCTCGAAATCGTCGGGGGCGTGGCCGCGGCTCCAGCGGAAATTATAGAGCGAGACGCAGCGCTCGGCGGGATCGCGCAGCACAGTGAAATAGCGCGCCTCGCGCGGGCGGGGGACGAGGCGGTCGATGCCGTACCAGGTCTGGTGCCCCGAGAGGATTTCGGCGCGGGCGCGCTCCTCGGGCGGGCGGTCGGCGAAATCGGCGCGGCCGTGCGTCTTGCGATAGCTGCGCCCCCAGTGCGAAAATTCGACGAGCTGTTCGTCCATCACGAAATGGCGTTCGAGATGCGCCTTCAATGTCGTGCCGCCGCATTTGGGGACGTGAAGGAATATCCACAGCGGGCGCACGGCGTTAGTCATGCGCCGGTCCTGTCGTAGCCGAAACGGGCGAGCAAGGGGCGGTGCGCGGCGAACACCGCATCGAGGTCGGCGAGCTGATCGGGTGTCAGCCGCGCGATCTGCCCGGCGTTCATGTCGCGTAGCGGCTCGTCGTAGCGACCTTTCACAGGGCGGGCACGGGTGAGGTCGAGGTCGGCGAGTTCGGGGACGAGCGCGGCGATGCGGGCGGTGACGGCGGTGGGCGCGGCGCACATCTCCTCATAGGTGAAGAAGGCGGCGCGCGGACCGAGCGCGGCGCGGTTCGCCTCCTGTGCTGCGAGCGCGGCGACGATATGGCGCGCGGCGGTGGTGGCGAGGCTGTCACCGGAGGCGACGGGTCCGGCCTGGGCGCCGCGGCGGATGATGCCTTCGGCAACGGCATAGGGGTTGCGGACGAGGATCAGGAATGCGGCGGCGGGGAATGCGGCGGCGAGTTGGTCGGCGATCAGCAGGAAGGGGGGCGAAGCAATGACCAGCGTGTCGGCGCCTTCCTGCGCCGCGCGCGCGTGGAATTCCCATGCGCGGCGGGTGCGTGTCCAGTCGTAGGCGGTCGCGTCGCGGAAGGTCGCGACCGACGCCGGGTCGGCCGCCCAAAGCAGGCGCGTGCCGGTGCCGCGCGAGCTGGGGCCGTGGAAACCCGTGACATGCTGGCCCTCGCGCGGCAGCGACCAGGCGCGCGCACAATCGGCGAGCGCTGCGGCGAGGAAGGTCGAGCCGCTGTTGTTCGGCGCGAGCAGGAAGAAATGGCGCCGCACCGCGCCCGTGGCGCCGGTGATCATGCGCGGCTCCGCAGCCAGTCGGCGCGCGCCGCGGCCCACAGGCGGAGCGCTTCCGCATAGGCGGGATCGCGCGCGATCGCATCGGCGTGACGGTCGGGGCGCCACGGTTTGGCGCCGCCGTTGAAGTGCAGCACCTGCGCATCGGCGAGCGGCACGGCTTCGTACACGAAGCTGGCGGCGCGGTGGCCGATCATCAGGTTGAAGGCGGTGCTCACGAGTTCGACGCGATCGCGCAGCAGCAGGTTCCACACCGCCTGGTCGGTGTGCTGCGAGGCGATGAGCGACCAGCCAGCGGGATCGAGCAGGGGCCAGAGCGCGTCGGCCATCGCCGGGTCGGGGTCGCAGACGAGCAGCCCGGCGTTGAAGCTGGCGCGCGCGTCGGCGCTCGCCGCCACTTCGGCGAGCGTGTCGGCGTCGCGCTGGTTGCCGCGCAGCATCGCGGCGTCGGGCGCCGCGACGAGTGGCGCTTCGCTGGCGAGCAGCGAAGAGATATCGCCCCGGAAGAGCAGGTCGCTGTCGGCGAAGATTCGTTTGCCTGGCGTGTCCAGGAGCAGGGTTTCGAGGCTGAGGAAGCGGTCGCGGCGGCCCGCGAGATGCGGGTGTACGGCGACCAGCGCATCGATCGCGGCGGTCAGGCGCGGGCTGGCGGTGCGGCATGAGAGGCGCGGGAAAGCGGCGGCGAGTGCGGCCTGGTCGTCTTCGGACAGGCGGCTGTGGAGGATCAGGATGTCGCCGTCGAACCACGGATTTGTGGCGAGGAAACTCGCGAGCATCACTTCGGTCCCGATACGGAAATCGGGCGATGAGACGGTGACGAGCGTCGGCGCGGTCATGGCGCCGCGTCCGGATCGTAGCCGAAGAGCGCGAAGTCGCGCGCGTAACGCGCGCGGATCATGTCGGCGAGTTCGGTGTCGAGGGTGGCGCCTTGGTTTTCGGGCGAGACATTGACCGGCTCGAGCGGGGCGAGCGGGGCGCCGAGCGCGGCCGACAGGCGCGCCATGCCGGCGGCGAGATTCTCGTGGCGGAGGAGGAGGCTGGTGCGGACTTTTCCGTCGTCGTCGCACAGGAATTCGTGCTGCGGACGGAGCAGGATGTGGCCGCGGTCCTCGGCGAGCGCGCGCTTCATCGTGCCGAGCGGGTCGCGCTCCATCGCGTCGCCCTTGCGCCAGGCGAAGCGCGCGAAGGAGAGAAAGCGGTCGAAGGGCGTACGGACGACCGCGAAGCTGGTCATCGTATCCCACTGGCCGGGGAGGAGGAAGGGCTGGACGTCGCGGTAGGAGAGGTGGCCGTGCCCGATCGCAGCGAGCGGGGCGACGGGGAAATAGCGCTTTTCGAACAGGGTGCATTGTTCCCAGTCGTTCGGCGCGAGCAGCGGGCGGAGCGCGGTGCGCAGCGCATGCCCCGCGGTCTTGGGGATCGCGACGAAGGCGAAGCGGCGGCTGAACGACAGGATCATGGCCGCGCCGCCGGATCGGGCGGGATGTCGAGGAACTGGATCGCGAGACGCAGCGCCGAATCGCGGCTGGTGCCCGTACGGCGCGCGTCGGCGAGGCGCTTGTGCACCTCGGCCATGTCGAGATAGCGCGCACGTTTCGGCGGCGTTTCGGCGGCGTCGAGGCGGTCGGCGATACGGATCATCGCCTCGCCGAGCGCGCGTTCGATCCACGCGACGCGCAGCGGCTCCTTCTTGCTGTTGTTGAGGCGCACGACGTCGGGGAGCAGGCCGGCGCTCGCCTGCTTGATCAGCCAGCGCCGCATCGGACCGCGGCGAAACATGCGCGGCGGCAGCGTGTAGATAAATTCGAGCAGGCGGCGGTCGAGCAGCGGGAAGCGATAGTCGAGACCGTGCGCGGCGCCGCTGATCGCCCAATCCTCGAGCCGCGCGGTGGTCGAGCTGTAGCGCAGCAGATAATGCTGGGTGTGGCGGACGCCGAATTCGCGCAGCCGCGGCACGGGATAGAGGCGCGCGCGGCGGAGGAAGCCGGGGGCGATCAGGCTGTGGCCCGCGCGGGCGCGCCAGCGCAGCGGCAGGCGCGGGCGATATTCGCGGCCGAGGCGGCGGCCGGCGTGATAGATGGTGCGCAGCCCCGCGACGAGACCCGGCCGCTGGGCGTCGCGGTAGAGCGTCGCCCAGCGGCCGGTCGCGAAGAGTTTCGGATGATGGCCGCGGCCGTTGAACGAGGCGCCCTCGTCGCCGCCCCAGCCCGAGAGGATGACCTGGATGTCGCGCGTCGCGGCCTCGCGCTGCGTCGCGCCTTCGTGGAGCAGGTTGCGGATGTCGGGGCCGTGCGTCCAGTCGCGCGCGAACAGCTCGGTCATTTCGTCGGCCGAAAGCGTCGGCGCGGAAAGCTCGAGCCCCAGATGCGCGCGGATCGCTTCGCTCCAGCCCGGTTCGCTGTCGGGGTCGGCGTCCGCGTCGACAGGATGCCAGCTGTACCCCGGCGGGTCGGCGAGGCCGCGGCGGCGGAGTTCGGGTACGGCAAGTGCGGCGATGAGCGAGGAGTCGAGTCCGCCACTCAAATGCACCGCGACGCGCGTCGCGCCGGCGAGGCGGTCGGTCACCGCCTGTTCGACGAGGAAACGGTAGCGTGCGAGGGTTTCGGCGTCGCGGGCGTCCTCGTCGACGGCGATCGCCTCGGGCTGCCACCAGCGGTCGATACGCGCGGTGTCCCCCGACAGGCGCAGCCGGTGACCGGGTTCGAGGCGGCGGACGGAGCGCAGGAAGCTGCGGCCGAGCGGCTGGAACTCGCGGTGGACGAGCGTGGTCGCGACATAATCCTCGTCGAGGTCGTCGGGTACGCCGGGGAGCGCGAGCAGCGCCGCGAGATCGCTGGCGAAGGCCAAGCGGTCCTCGTCGAGCGCATAGAAGAGGGGGCGCGCACCGACATGGTCGCGCGCGGCGAAGCCGTCGCCGGTCGCGGCGTCGTGGAGGACGAAGGCATAGTCGCCATAGAGATGGAGCGGGCAATCGCTGCCCCAGCGGCGCCAGGCGGCGGCGATGTGCGCGGCGGCGGGGGCGCTCGCGGGCGGGGCGAGGTCGCCGAGCGCGGCGCGGAGCTCGGCCTGGCCGTCGATGCGTGCGTCGGCGACGAGGATCAGGTCGCCCGAAAGGAAGAGCGCATCGCACGAGGGTGTGGGAAGCATCGTAGCGACGGCGCCGAACGCGGCCGCTGCGCGCGTTTCGATTGCGGCATCGGGACCGAGCGCGGCGGCGATCGCCGCGCGATCGGCGGGTGCGCCCTGGCGGTCGATACTACCACAAAATCGATGCATTGCGCTTGATCGATCCGCTCCGCTTGTCCGGCCGGTCCCGGAGGATCCTCGACCGTGCAGCCGTGCCCCAGCGGCGGACGGGCGTCAAGCGAGGGCGGCGAAGTGCAGGGCTTCACAACAACGGCAACGGCCGCGCGCGGCGCGGCCGTTTAACACATCCGAAAAGAAAAGGGACGGGCGCCTTCGGGCGCCCGGTCGCAATCAGGACGCGTCGTAGAACGTATCGTCCTGATCTTCGGCGTCGCCGCCGCCGCCGCGGGTGCGCTCGGCCGGGATCACCGAACGCAGTTCGGGCTTCTGCCAATCCTTGCGCGGCGTGCGAGTTTCTACGGTCTTGGTCATGACTTCCCCCTCTTTACGCTGATGCCGGCAGCATAGCCTGCGGCCCTTGCCACCCCAATGACAAATACCTTCTCATAGTGGGACAGAATGACCCTTGCGTCAAGGCAATAGGCCCATGTCCCAAATACTTAGGACTCCTGCAGCGTTACCAGGCCTTTTTCGGCCAGCTCGCCAATGAATCCAATTGTTTCGGAGCGGCAGACACTCGCTTCGACATCATATTCGGCGACCAGCGATTCGCAGATCCCATCGAGCGTCGCGGGCGCCTCGATCAGCGCCCAGATGCGGCCGCCGACCGAATCGATGTCGAAATAATTGCCGCTGTCGATGTCCATCATCATCAGCCCGTCGTCGAAATCGTTGAAGAGTATCGACGGATTGCGTGTGACGAGCGTGCTGCCCGAAATTGCGGCTGTCATGCCTTCCCCCCAAATTCGACCCCGCCGCGGCGATAGCGAGCGGGGGCGTGCGGCGTCAAGCGATTGAAGGCGGCAGATAATCGAGCGTCGCCATCTGCCCGCGATGGTCGGCGACGATACGGGCGACCTGCGCCGATGAGAGTGCGGAGGTCCATTCGCCGGCGCGGCCGCTGCGGAAGAAGGCCGGCATATTGGCGGGCTTTTCCGAAAAGCCCTCGGCCGCCTCGCGCAGCTGGAGCTTTTCAAGGCTGCTGGCCGCGACTGCGGCGGCGACGGCTTCGGGCGTCGCGTCGATGCCCGCCGCGTCGGCGACGCGTCCCAGCGCCGCGGCGGGGTCGGCGAGCATATCCTCGTAGCGGATGATGCAGACGGGGATCGCCCGCTGCTGCGTCCAGCCGGCGACATGGTCGCTCCAGCGGCCGAGGTGGACGGGCAGGAAATCGCTGATCCGGTCGGGCCAGACGTTGAGCGTTGCGCGTGGATCCGCCATGCGCGCGATGGTGGCGTCCAGATCCTGCTGGCTGTGGTGCGCGAAGCTGAGCGCGACGTCGAGCGGATTGCGCACGATGTAGATCGCGGCGCGGCTGGCGTCGGCGGGGAAGAGCGCGGTGCCATCGGTACCCAGCGCATATCGGTCGTGCGTCTTGACGAAAAAGGGCGCGGTCACTTCGGCTGCCATCTGGAGGTGGAGCATCGCGCGATAAGGGAGGAGTTCGGTGGGCGTCATTTCGGCCGAGGAGATGGCGCAGGCGTCGTCGAGCGCGTGGCGGTCGCCGCCAATGATCCCGCCCGCGAGCGCGTTGACGCTGAAGGTCTCGCCCGGCGCGTGGAGCAGATGGGTGAGCATCGCGCGCAGCCAGGTATTGCCCGACTTGGGATAGGAGGCGAGCCAGACGAGCGAGCCGGCCATGCGCTACGGCGCCGGCTGGAGCGCGGGTTCGATGCCGAAATGCTCGATCACCGCCGCCGCCACCGACGCCGGGGTCGCGCCCATCACGGGGCGGCCGATCGCGACCATGTCGACCGACTGGGCGAGGCGGACGACGGCGTCGAAACCCCACGCCTGGAGCCCGAGACCGCGGAGGAAATTCTTGCGGTGGACGTAGCGCGCGAGCGCCTCGACGCGGTTCGCCATCGCGACCGGGCGGCTGGTGATCGCGGTGCCGTTATGGCCCTGGAGCAGCACGACCGCGCGCACGGGCATCGGGTCGGGCCGGAAGCGGTCGACGCCGACATAATATTTCTCGATATCCTCGCGCACCTGGACCTTGTCGTCCGTGTCCTTGCCGAGCAGCGACAGGCTGTCGGTCCACAGCCGCATCGCGGGGAAGGCGGGGATCGCGGTCGCGCCCGCGTCGCCGACGATCACCCCGGTGACGTCGTCGGCGAGCATCGTGCAGCCCGCCGCCATCAGCCCGCCGAGCAAGGTCGATTTGCCCGCCCCCGAGCGCCCGATGACGAGGATCGCGCCCGTATCGCTGGCGATCGAGCAGGCGTGCATCGGCAGGATGCCGCGCTGCATCAGCAGCGCCGAGACCCCGGTGCCGAGGATGATCGAGACGAGCGCGGCGTCGGTCGCGCCGGCTTCGCGCTCGACGGTGATCGACCGGCCGCCCGCGATCAGCAAGCGGCAGATGCCGAAGGCATGGAACAGGATTTCGCCGGGTTCGGCGCGCCAGTTGCGGAAATGCAGCGCGTCGCCCAGCCGGTCGGCGGGGATGGGGGCAAGGACGATCTCGGCGTCGACCGGCGCGGCGGGATCGCCGGGCAGCAGGTGCGGCAGCGCGAGGTCCGATCGCAGGTTGAACCCGTAATGCGAATAAAAACAACCCACGGTCATTTCGCAGGGAGGGTCTCTGCAGCGGCGGTGTTTCCGGTCGCGGCGCGGTCGAAGACTTCGAAGATGAAATGGATGCGGTCGGCATCGCCCTCGTTCACCCCGCCGTGCGGCGCGATATTATTGACTTCCCACGCACGGCCATAGGCGAGATGGTGGCGGTTGGGACCGCAGAGGAAAAAGGCCCCCGGATTGGTGATCAGCGGAACGTGAATCTTGTGCGTCCTGAGGTTCGATCCCGCGCCGTCGCGGTGGAGGTCGATAAGCTGCCCCGCCTCGAGCCGCGCGAGCATCGCCTTGGGAAAGGCGGGATCGGCGAAGCCATAGGGCGCGACCGCGGCATCCATCACCGGCTGGAGCAGCCCGCGCCACACATGCCAGGCGGGATTCTCGTAATGATCCTCGGGGTCGCGGTTGCCCGGGGTGAAGCGGAAGACGATGTGGCGCGTGTGGTGGAAGACTTCGAAATCATTTTCCTTGAGTGCGTCTTCCTGCCCCCAGGTGCGGTCCGAAATGGCGACGACACGGTCGCGCAGCGCCGCCGCGTCGACCGGCCCCAAGTCGCGGACATTGGCGGGTTTGGTAACGATCACGGCCATGGGGTCTTATTGGCGGGTGCGGGCTGGGGC
>NZ_LNSB01000072.1 GCF_001468285.1 Sphingopyxis sp. HIX
GGCGGGGGGCTCCGGCGGGATGGCGGCTTTGGCGTGGGAAGCGGACGTCACCCTGTCCAAAGTTCAGGAAAGTTCAGCCCTGTGCGCTCCCCCTAACAGGACCTTGGCAACCGCTTGTGTCGGCCGAGGGAAAGAGCCCGAATCGACGCTTGCATAGCGGGATAATGTAGGAAAGCTTTTTTTATGACTGCGGCGTTTTTGGGTGGGAACAAGACGATCCTCCCCACTTGTGGGGAGGTGGCAGCGCGAAGCGCTGACGGAGGGGGTGTGCGTCCTTGAGCGGCGCGTCAGGCTGAGAGCCCCCTCCAACACGCCCTTCGGGCGCGGTCCCCCTCCCCGCAAGCGGGGAGGATCTTTATGTCCCCTCCCGCCCGCACCGCCACCCAATCACCGATCCACCCCATATCGAATATGTCATACAACTGAAGGATTGCCCAATCGCGATGAACCGGCGCATAAGGGGTGCATGCCGGCCTGTGCAGGGGAGCCGCTCCGATGATCCGACCCGATCGCGCCCTTCGCCCCATCGGCCGCGGCGTGTGCCATGGCTGAGGAGGCGAAGCCCGGCGCCTATGTGCTGAAGCCGCACGAGCAGCCGCTCATCCCCGGCTCGCCCGCGACGCCCGACCATCCGCTGCGCCGCCGCCAGGCCTATTTTGCGATCGGGGTCTTCCTCGGCCTCGTCAGCGGCTTCCAGAACGGGCTGCTGCTCGCGAACCTCGCCGTGTTGCAGGGGCATATGGGGCTGACCCCGGTCGAGTCGGGCTGGATCACCGTCGCCTACAGCGTGACCAACGTCTGCATGAGCATATTGCTGTTCAAGGCGCGCCAGCATTTCGGCATCCAGCGCTTCGTGCGCGCGACGATGGTCGCGCTGCTGCTCGCCAATTTCGTGCAATTGTTCGACGTCGGCTATCGCGTCGAGCTGGTGTCGCGCGGCCTCGCGGGGATCGCCGCCAGCGGGCTCGTGACGCTCGCGATCTTCTACATGTTCCAGGCGCTGCCCGCGCCCAAGCGGATGGCGGCGCTGATCCTGGGCATCGGCATGGTGCAGACCGGGCTGCCGCTGGCGCGCGCGATTTCGCCTTTGCTCGTCTACGACGGCAATGTCGAAAGCCTGTTCGCTTTCCAGTTCGGGCTGTCGCTCGTCGCGGTCGGGCTGGTCAACGTGCTGCCGCTGCCGCAGGGGATCAAGGTCCGCGCCTTCAACCGCTTCGACCTCGTCAGCTTCCCGCTGCTCGCGGCCGGCGCCGGGCTGCTCTGCGTCTTCTTCGTCCAGGGACGCATCGTCTGGTGGCCGACGCCGTGGCTCGGCGGGGTGCTCGCGCTGTCGGTGGTGTTGATCGGTGCCTCCTTCCTGATCGAGCACAACCGGCTGCACCCGATGCTCGAGACGCGCTGGATGGCGAGCGGCGACCTCCTCAAGCTGGCGCTCAGCGGCGCGCTGGTGCGCATCGTGCTGTCCGAACAGAATTTCGGCGCGACCGGGCTGTTCACGACGCTGGGGCTGGTGAACGACCAGCTGGTGACCTTCTACGCGGTCACCGCCGCCGCCGCCTGCCTCGGCGTCGTGCTGCCGCTGGTCAAGCTCAACCCGCTCGACCTCCGCATGCCGACGATGATCGCGCTCGGCATCATCGCCGTCGCGGCCTTTGCCGACACGCATTCGGGGCTGATGACGCGCCCGGTCAACCTCTATTTGAGCCAGGCGGCGATCGCCTTTGCCGCGGTCTATTTCATCGGGCCGATGCTGATGGAAGGGTTCCTGCGCGCGCTCACGCGTGGTCCTTCTTACGTCGTCAGCTTCCTCGCGCTGTTCAACCTGTCGCAGACGATCGGCGGGCTCGCGGGCACCGCGGCGCTGTCGGCCTTTTTCACGATCCGCACCAAGGATCATCTGATGACGCTGGGGCTCAGCCTGCCGACCGACGACCCGGCCTTCGGGCAGCTGCTGGCGAGTCTCGCGGCCGGGCGCGCGAGTACCGTCACCGACCCCGCGCTCCGCGGCGCGCTGGCGGGCAGCGACGTCGTGCGCGAGGCCGCGCGGCAGGCGGCGGTGCTCGCCTATAACGACGTATTCTTCGTGCTCGGCGTCTTGTCGACGATCGGTTTGCTGATCATCCTCGCGCGCTGGCTGAACGATCGCCGGCGCGGCTACAGCCCGCTCGCGGCGGACCTCGGCAATCTTCAGAAAATGTTGGCGGAGCGACAATGACCGACAGTGAAAACACCCCGCCCCCTCCCGCGAAGAAGCCGGCGCCCGCGCCCAAGCCCGCGCCGCCGCCCGAGGAGCCCGCCGCGCCGCCCGCAGCCGAAAGCGGCTGGCGCCCCGACCGTTCGCGGCGGCAGGTGGGCTTCTTCGCCGCGATCATCCTGATCGGCGCGCTCGCGATCCTCTATGCGTGGGGGCTGCCGCCGTTCAGCCCGCAGAGCCAGACCACCGAAAACGCCTATGTCCGCGGCCAGACGACGATCATTTCGCCGCAGGTCGGCGGCTATGTGACCGAAGTGCTGGTGCAGGATTTCGACACGGTGAAGGCCGGGCAAGTCCTGGTGCGGATCGACGACAGCGTCTATCGCCAGCGCGTCGCGCAGGGCGAAGCGAGTATCGCCGCCCAGACCGCCAGCCTCGACAACAGCGCGCAGAGCCAGCGCTCGGCCGAGGCGCAATTGCGCGCGCAGGACGCCGCGGTCGGCAACGCGCGCGCGCAATTGCAGCGCGCGCAGGCCGACATGCGGCGCGTGACCGAGCTCGTCGACGCGGGGTCGGTGTCGCTGCGCGAACGCGACCAGACGCTCGCCGCGCTCCGCCAGGCCGAGGCGGGGGTCCGCCAGGCCGAGGCGCAGCGCCAGATCGCGCTCGAACAGATTCGCTCGGTGACCGTCGGGCGCGGCGGGCTGCAGGCGGGGGTCGAAAATGCGAAGGCGACGCGCGGGCTCGCCGACATCGACCTCGACCGCACGATCATCCGCGCCCCGCGCCCGGGCAAGCTCAGCGAGGTGACCGTGCGCGTCGGCCAGCTCGTCAACCCGGGCACCCAGCTCATGTATCTGGTGCCGCAGAAGCACTGGGTCGTCGCCAATTTCAAGGAAGCGCAGACCGCCGACATCCGCACCGGCCAGCGCGCGACGCTGAAGATCGACGCGCTCGGTGGCGCGGCGCTGAAGGGCGTGGTCGAAAACATCGCCCCCGCCGCGGGCAGCGAGTTCAGCGTGATCAAGCCCGACACCGGATCGGGCAATTTCGTGAAAGTGCCGCAGCGCATCGCGGTGCGCATCCGCATCGAACCGGGGCAGGACCTCGCCAAGCGGCTCGGGCCCGGCATGTCGGTGGTTGCGACCGTGCACACCGGGGACGATTGATGCGCCGCGCGCTCCCGCTGCTGCCGCTGCTGCTTGCGGGCTGTGCGCCGGCGATCACGCCGCGGCCCGAGGCGAGCCTGGTGACCCCGCCCGCCGACTGGCGCACCGCCGTGCCCGCCGGCGGTCCGATCGAGGCGGAGTGGTGGGGCCGCTTCGGCAATGCGCAATTGTCGGCGCTGGTCGAGCGCGCGCGGGCGCACAATGTCGACCTCGCCATCGCCGCGGCGCGCGTCGCGGAGGCGCGTGCGCAGGAGCGCGTCGCGCGCTCTTTGCTGCTGCCCACGCTTTCGGCGAGTGTGCCGGCATCCGAATCGCGCAGCGTCAATGCCTTCGGCCAGCCGAGCGAGAGCACGGCGGCGCAGCCGACCTTCCAGGCCGCCTACGAGATCGACCTCTTCGGCCGCAACGCCGCGCAGGTCGACGCCGCGCGCGCCAATGCCGCGGCGGTCGCGGCGGCGCGCGAAGCGGCGACGCTGTCGGTCAGCGCCGCGACCGCGAGCAGCTATATCGTCCTGCTCGCGCTCGACGATCGGCGCGAACTGCTGCGCCAGACGCTGACGACGCGCGGCGAGGCGCTGCGCATCGCGCGCGACCGCGCCGAGGCGGGCTATACCTCGCGGCTCGAACTCAGCCAGGCCGAGGCCGAATATCGCGCGACCGAGCAGCAGATCCCGGCGATCGAGGCGGCGATCGCGCGGCAGGAACATGCGCTGTCGCTGCTCGTCGGCGATACGCCGCAGGCGATTGCGCGCGGCGCGGGCTTCGATGCGCTCGTCACCCCGGCGGTGCCCGGCGTGCTCCCCTCCGATCTCGTCCGCCGCCGTCCCGACATCGCGCAGGCCGAATATGCGCTCGCCGCGACCGACGCGAACCTGCGCGGCGCGCGCGCGCAATATCTGCCGCAGATCCGGCTGTCGGCATCGGCGGGCGCCGCCATCTCGTCGCTGCTGGGCGATCCGATCACCATCTGGTCGGTCGGCGGCAGCATCCTCGCGCCGATCTTTTCGGGCGGGCGGCTGCAGGGCCAGTTCGACGCCGCAACCGCGCAGCGCGACCAGGCCGCCTTCGCCTATCGCCGCACCGTGCTCACCGCCTTTCGCGAGGTCGAGGACCAGCTCGCGGTGATCGACCGCCTCGGCGTGCAGGAAAGGGCGCTGCTCGCCCAGCGCGCCGCGGTCGCCGAGACCTTGCTCCACGCGACCAACCGCTATCGCGCCGGCTATTCGCCCTATCTCGAACAGATCGACGCGCAGCGCGCGCTGCTCGCGGTCGACCTCGCGCTGATCCAGCTGCGCACCGACCGCCTCACGGCCTATGTCGCGCTCTATCAGGCGCTCGGCGGCGGCGCGCCACCTGGCTAGCGTGCGAACCAGATGATGTGGCGGCCGCCCTTGCCGCTGCTGCGCGCGCGGACGGGCACTTCCTCGACCACGAAACCCGCATCTTTCAAACGCTGCGTGAAGCGCGCGTCGGGCGCCGCCGACCAGATCGCGAGCACTCCGCCGGGCCGCAGCGCCGCTCTGGCTCGCGCCAGCCCCGCCATCGAATAGATGCGGTCATTGCCTTCGCGCGTCAGCCCGTCGGGCCCGTTGTCGACGTCGAGCAATATCGCATCGTACCGCCGCGCCGCGCCGCCGATCACCGCCCCGACATCGCCCAGCACCACCTCGACGCGCGGATCGCCCAGGCATCCCGCAGTCAGGTCCGCCATCGGCCCCTTCGCCCAGTCGATCACCTCGGACACGAGTTCGGCGACGGTCACCCGCGCATCGGGGCCCAGCCGCGCGAGCGCCGCGCGCAGCGTAAAGCCCATGCCATAGCCGCCGACCAGCAGATGCGGCGCGACGTTCCCCCCGAGCCGGTCGCACGCCATTTCGGCGAGCGCTTCCTCGGACCCGCTCATCCGGCTCGTCATGAGTTCGCTGTGGTCGAGCGTGATGAAATAATCCGCTCCGCGCTGGAACAGCCGAAGGTCGCCGCCGCCGGGAACGGCGGCCGTGGCGAGGAGGATGCGCGGGGTCATGGCGGGGCTATAGGCGGCAGGGCGGCGCTTTGCACCCCTCGGGCGCGAAGCCGGGTAGCGAGCTGCCACATCCTCTGTCACAAAGAGCGGGGGGATTTGCCGATGCCGACGAATGATGGACCGACCCGCCAGACGCCCGGCGTCTATGTCGCCGAAATCGACGCCTTCGGCAGCGCCATCGTGGGCGTGGCGACCGCGGTGCCGATCTTCGTCGGCTATGCCCAGTTCGCTGGCGATCCGACGACGGGGGCTTCGCTGTACAACACGCCGGTCGCGATTGCGTCGATGGCGGACTATCAGGGCTATTTCGGCGGGGCCGACCGGCCGCCCTTCGCCGTCGCGCCCGACGCGACCGACCCCGCCGCCTTCACCGTTACGCCGCGACCGGGGGCGGGTCCCGACGGTTTCAACCTCTATTGGCAGATGCGCCTCTTCTTCGCCAATGGCGGGGGCGACTGCTATGTCGTCTCGGTCGGCAGCTATTGCGATGGCGCGTATCCGCGGGTGGCGTCCGAAATCGCCGGCGGACCGCGCGGTTTCATCCGTGTCGCCGACTTTGTCGGATCTGGCGACGGTATTATACCGGGCGGGCTGGCGGCGGCGGCATACGCCAAGGGGCCGACGATGCTGGTGGCTCCCGAGGCGTGCCAGCTCGGCCTCGCCGATTATGGCAAGGTCGTCTGCGCGATGCTGTCGCAGGCGAGCAGCTTGCAGGATCGCGTGGCGATTCTCGACCTGCCGGGCTGTCTTGCGGCCGACAGCTTCGAGGCACTGACCGCCGCGCAGGCCGATTTCTGGAGCGCGATCGCACCCGCGCTCGCCAGCGCCAGCTATGGCGCGGCCTATGCGCCGGCGATCAAGGCGACGGCCGTCGACGCCGGCGATGTCTACTACACGCAACTTGCCGCTTCGGGGGGCAATGATGCGATCAACGGCTTGCTGACCGCCGCGGCCGTGCAGCAATATGAGGGGCCGGCGCTGGCCCCGATCCAGGCAGCGATCGCGACGGCCTTTCCGCCATCGGCCGGGATCACCGGCAACGGCCCGCAATATTCGGCCGACGGTTCCGGCTATCCGCCGCTCCAGCCGGACCAGACGCTGGAGCAATGGCAGGTTTCGCTCGACAATCTGCTCGCCAATGCGCTGCCGCTGTACCACCGGATGAAGCAGGCGATGGCCGATGCGCTGAACGTCCAGCCCCCCAGCGGCATCGTCGCGGGCATCTGGGCGCAGAGCGACGCACTGAACGGCGTGTGGAACGCGCCCGCGAATATCGGGCTCGCGTCGGTCGATTCGCCGCTGTTCAAGGTCACCGACGACGAGCAGGGCGGCTTCAACGCGCCGGTCAACGGGCTGGCGATCAATGTCCTGCGCGCGCTACCGGGGCGCGGAACAGTCGTGTGGGGCGCGCGGACGCTCGACGGCAACAGCAACGACCATCGCTACGTCAACCTGCGGCGGACGCTGATCCTGATCGAGCAGTCGATCAAGACCGCGCTGCAAGCCTATGTCTTCGCCGCGAACGATGCGACCACGTGGCGGACGGTGCAGGCGGCGATCTCGAACTTCCTGACCGGCCTGTGGCAGCAGGGCGGCCTCGTCGGCGCGAAGCCCGGCGACGCGTTCAGCGTGTCCGTCGGCCTCGGCTCGACGATGACCGCGCAGGATATCCTGAACGGCTATATGATCGTCGCCATCCAGGTCGCGATCACGCACCCCGCAGAATATATCGAACTCACCTTCACCCAGTCGATGGGCAGCTGAGCGACCCATTGCCAAGCCGCGCGCTTCGCGGCATAGGGCGGCGGCCCTTTCCTCCCCGGGTCCACTGGCGCTTGGCGCCGAACCAAAGGGTGCTTCAATGACCGAATTTCTGGACCGCCACGGGCTGTCGATCGATGCGCGGCTGGTCGATTTCGTGCAGGATCGCGCGCTGCCCGGAACCGGGCTCGACGCCGACAAATTCTGGGTGGATTTTGCCGCGCTGCTGAACAAATTTGCGCCCGAGAACGCCGCTTTGCTCGCGAAGCGCGAGGCTTTGCAGGCGCAGGTCGATGCCTGGCACATCGAGCGCGCGGGGCAGCCGCACGACGGCATGGCGTATCAGGCGTTTCTCCGCGACATCGGCTATCTCGTGCCCGAGCCCGCGCCCTTCGCGGTCGGCACGACGAACGTCGATCCCGAGATCGCGACGATGGCGGGGCCGCAACTCGTCGTGCCCGCGCTCAACGCGCGCTTCGCGCTCAACGCCGCCAATGCGCGCTGGGGCAGCCTCTACGACGCGTTCTACGGCACCGACGCGCTCGACGCCCCGGCGGCGCAGCCCGGCGGCTACGACGCGGCGCGCGGCGCGGCGGTGATCGCGCGCGCCAAGGCTTTCCTCGACGAGGCGGTACCGCTCGCGGCGGGCAGCTGGGCCGACTGGACCGGCGGCACGCCCGACCTCGCCGCCCCCGCGCACCTCGTCGGCACCAAGGACGGCGGCATCCTGCTGAAGCACAACGGCCTGCACATCGAATTGGTGATCGACCCCGCGAGCGCGATCGGCCGGACGGACCCCGCAGGCATCGCCGACGTGCTGCTCGAAGCCGCGCTGACCACGATCATCGACCTCGAGGACTCGGTCGCCGCGGTCGACGGCGAGGACAAGGTGCTGGGTTATGGCAACTGGCTCGGCCTGATGCGCGGCGATTTGACCGAGGTGTTCGCCAAGGGCGGCGCGACCGTCACCCGCGCGATGGAGCCCGACCGCGACTGGACCGCGCCCGATGGCGCCGCCTTCACGTTGCCCGGCCGCAGCGTGATGTTCGTGCGCAACGTCGGGCATCTGATGACCAATCCGATGGTGAAGCTGGCGGACGGCAGCGAAGCGCCCGAGGGCCTCTGCGACGCGGTGTTCACCAGCCTCTGTTCGCTCCACGATCTGAAGGGCCTCGGCACGCTCAGGAACAGCCGCGCGGGCAGCATCTATATCGTCAAGCCCAAGCAGCACGGGCCCGAGGAATGCGGCTTCACCGACCGGCTGTTCGACGCCGTGGAGGACATGCTCGGCCTCGCGCGCCACACGATCAAGGTCGGGGTGATGGACGAGGAGCGCCGCACCAGCGCGAACCTCGCCGCGTGCATCCATGCGGTGAAGGACCGTATCGTCTTCATCAACACGGGCTTCCTCGATCGCACCGGCGACGAAATCCACACCTCGATGCGCGCCGGCCCGATGATTCCCAAGGGCGAGATGAAGGCGAGCGACTGGATCGCGAGCTACGAGGACCGCAACGTCCGCATCGGCCTCGCCTGCGGGCTTTCGGGCAAGGCGCAGATCGGCAAGGGCATGTGGGCGATGCCCGACCTGATGCGCGCGATGCTCGACGCGAAGATCGGCCATCCGAAGAGCGGCGCGAACACCGCCTGGGTGCCGTCGCCGACCGCGGCGACCTTGCACGCGCTGCACTATCATCAGGTCGACGTCTTCGCTCGCCAGCGCGAGATCGCGGGCGAGGCGGTGCCGTCGCTGGACCGGCTGCTCAATATTCCCGTCGCCACCGGCCGCAACTGGAGCGAGGCCGAGCTCACCCGCGAACTCGACAATAATTGCCAGGGCATTTTGGGCTATGTCGTGCGCTGGATCGATCAGGGCGTCGGCTGCTCGAAGGTGCCCGACATCGACGATGTCGGACTGATGGAGGATCGCGCGACGCTGCGCATCTCGTCGCAGGCGCTCGCCAACTGGCTGCTCCACGGCGTGTGCACCGCCGAACAGGTCGATGCCGCGCTGGTGCGCATGGCAACGAAAGTGGACGCGCAAAATGCCGGCGACCCGCTGTACGAAAAGCTCGCCCCCGACGGCATCGCCTGGCAGGCGGCGCGCGCGCTGATCTTCGAGGGCGTGACGCAGCCCTCGGGCTATACCGAACCGCTGCTGCACGCATATCGCCGGAAGAAGAAGGCGGCGTAGCCAAGGTTAAAGGAGCGGCCTTTCTAATCCTCCCTGCGGCGCAGCCGTGGGGAGGGGGACCACCCGCAGGGTGGTGGAGGGGTCGATACAATAGGCGTCGGTGTTAGGGGCAGCCACCCCTCCACCATGCTTCGCATGGTCCCCCTCCCCATCGCTTCGCGACAGGGAGGATTATTGGATTCGCTCCCCACCCCCACACCAACCCACCTTGCGCAACGCTGCAAAATACTATTCGAATGAGGCGCATGACCGCCGCGCCGCACAATCACGACTTCCTCGCCGCGTCGCACGACGACAATGCGCGGCGCACCCTGTGGGTCGTCGCGCTCACCGCTGTGATGATGGTCGGCGAGATCGTCGCCGGCTATATCACCGGGTCGATGGCGCTGCTCGCCGACGGTTTCCATATGGCGACGCATGCCGGCGCATTGGGGCTCGCGGCGGTGGCCTATGGCTATGCCAAGCGCCACCGCGACAATCCGCGCTACAGCTTCGGCACGGGCAAGGTCGGCGACTTGACCGGCTTCGCCTCGGCGCTGATCCTCGGCCTCTTCGCGATCGGTATCGCGGTCGAATCGGTCTTGCGGCTGATCGACCCCGAACGCGTCGATTTCGCCAGCGCCACCTTGGTCGCGGTGATCGGCCTCGCGGTGAATATCGTCAGCGCATTGCTGCTGATGGGCGGGCACGACCATGGCCACAGCCACGACCATCACGATCACCACCACGATAATCACCACAGCCACGGTCACGACAACAACCTCCGCTCGGCCTATCTCCATGTCCTCGCCGACGCTTTGACTTCGGTGCTGGCGATCGCCGCCTTGCTCGCGGGGCGCTATCTCGGCTGGCGCTGGATGGATCCCGCGATGGGGATCGTCGGCGCGATCGTCATCGCGCGCTGGTCGTGGAGCCTGATGCGCGACACCGCCGCGGTGCTGCTCGACGAGACCGACGGGCGGATCGCCGACGCGGTGCGGCGCGAGGTCGAGGGGATGGGCGTGCGGCTGATCGACCTCCACGTCTGGCGCGTCGGCCCCGGCGCGCACGCCGCGATCGTCGAGGTCGAGGGCGGACTGCCCTGCGCCGCGATCCGCGACCGCCTCGAACATATATCGGGCATCGGCCATCTGACCGTCGCGGTGCGCTGAGCCCCGTTTTTTCAGCGATTGCTCAGCTTTCGCTCATGACGCTCACCCGCGACGCCGGGCAGGGCGGGCCTCCATTTCCGGGAGGCTTTTCATGAACGACACAACCAACGAAACGACCAGGCGCGGCACCATGCCCTGGCGGCTGATCGGCTGGGGCGGAGCGGCGGCTTTGCTCGCGGTGCCGCTGGTCGCGATGCAATTCACCGACGAGGTCGTGTGGACCGCGGGCGATTTCCTTTTCGCCGCCACGATGTTCGGCATCGTCGGCTGCACCTTCGAGGTCGCGGTGCATATGAGCCGCAACCTCGCCTATCGCGCCGGCGCCGCGCTCGGCCTGCTCGCGGGGCTGCTGCTCGTCTGGGTCAATGGCGCGGTGGGTTTCCTCGGCGACGAGGGCAATCCGTGGAACCTGCTCTTCGCGCTGGTGCTGCTCGTCGCCGTCGCCGGCTCGGCGATCGGCCGGTATCGCGCCGCGGGCATGGCGCGCGCGATGGCTGCCGCCGCGGCGGTGCAGGTCGGCATCGGCGTCGCCGCGCTCGCCGCAGGGCTCGGCTCGGCGGGTCCCGCGGGGCTCTACGAAGCGGTGCTGGGGACCAGCCTGTTCGCCGCGCTCTGGCTGCTCTCGGCTGCCTTGTTCCTCAAGGCGGCGCGCACCGCATAGGGGGAGCGCCGACATAGCTGCCGTTCCGGTACAATACCGCCTTGCTTTTCCGCATTATAGGCCCGCATCTGGGACGCGGGACAGCAAGGGGGGCAGGGGCGATGACGGCACCGTTCAATTTCGGGCAGCTCAAATTTCTGAAGACATTGACCGAGGCGCTATTCCATGGCGCCGACATGGTCATCACCGCCGACGACGTCGTCGCGAATGTCGCGACTTTGTTCGGCAAGGTCGGCGGGACCAAGCTCGACGAGCTGCAATTTTCGCTCGATGCGACCGAATTCGCGCTGGGCCCGGTGTTCGTCGAATGCGACGTCGAAACGCGCGCCGAACGCGTGGCGAGCCGCCTGCAGAACAGCGACTTCGACCTGTTCCAGGACATGGCGCGGCTCCGCGGCATCATCTATGCCTGTTATTACGGCTATTGGCAGGGCGGCGACCAGCCGCGCGATGCCGGGCAGGACGCCAATCAGGCGAACCCGGTGCACGCCCAGATCGGCTTCACCCTCCCCAAATTCCGTACCCGCAGCGACCCGCCCGACCTGTGCATCACCGACGTCCGCGGCCGCGAGATCGACGACGACCATATCCTCTCCGCCGCGACGCTCGAGGATGAATATGACGTCGTCGTCATCGGCTCGGGCGCCGGCGGCGCGGTCGCGGCGCATAATGTCGCGGCGCAGGGTTATAAGGTGCTGATCGTCGAGGCCGGCCCCTTCTACCCCTCGCACCGGATCACCCACCACGAACTCGAAATGATCGCCGCGCTCTACAAGCATGGTGGGGTGCAGACGACGACCAACAGCGATTTCGTGATCTTCCAGGGGCGCAACGTCGGCGGCTCTTCGACGGTCAACAACGGCATCTGCCTGCGCGTCAACGAGGACGGCCGCACCCACCCCGACGCGCCCGACGTCCTCGCCAAATGGGCGAGCATCGGCGCGCCGATCGACGCCGCCGCCTTCCACGCGAGCTACGACGCGGTGCAGGCGAAGCTCGGCATCGCGCGCGCCGAACCGCGCAGCGGGCGCCACAACGGCACGCATCTGATCGATGGCTGGCACAAGCACGCCGCGGCCTCGACCGACCCGCGCGAGAAGCGCGCGATCGCCGACTGGTTCGACAAGAATTTCGGCCCGCCGCGCACGCCCAATGCCTGCGCCTATTGCGGCTATTGCAACTCGGGCTGCCCCTATGGCCGCCGCATGGGCATGGCGCAGACCTATCTGCCGTCGGCGTGCCGCGACCATGGCGCGCGTATCCTGCCCGAGACCAAGGCCGAGGAAATCCTCTGGCAGGACGCCGCGAACGGCAAGCTCGAGGCCGAAGCGGTGCGGCTGGTGATGCCCGATGGCTCGCGCCGCATCGTCCGCGCGCGCGTCGGCGTCGTCGTCGCGGGCGGCACGATCGCCTCGTCGAAATTGCTCGATAGCAGCGGCATCCAGGGCACCGGCTATCAGATTTCGCTCAACGTCGCCTCGCCCGTCGTCGCGCTGATGCCGGGCGGCGTCGGCGGCAATGCGTGGGACGAGGACCAGATGACCAGCTATGTCGACTGCGGCAAATATCTGCTCGAAAGCCATTTTCAGCCGCCGATGGCGATGGCGTCGCTGATGCCCGGCTGGTTCGGCACCCACGCCGGCCGCATGAAGAATTTCAGCCGCGTCCATTCCGCGGGCATCCTCTTCCCCGCCGACCGCCGCGGGCAGGTCGTCGACGGCAAGCTCAAATTCGTGCTCGACGTCGAGGACGACCTGCCGGTGCTGCGCGATGCGATGGCGACGCTCACCAAGGTCCATTTCGCCGCGGGCGCCGTCGAATGCTATCCCGCGCTGGCGAGCGGCAAGACGATCACGCCCCACATGGACGTCGAGGAATTCTTCTTCCGCGAGATCAAGCAGCAGGACGACCTCACCCTGTCGAGCAGCCACCCGCACGGCGGCAATGCGATCAACGAAAATCCGCAATATGGCATCGTCGACCCCGAGTGCCGCGTGCACGGCACGACCAATGTGCTGGTCACCGACGCCAGCACCTTCCCCAGCTGCATCCGCGTCAACGCGCAATGGACGACGATGGCGATGGCGCAGTACGCGACCGGGCGCGGCGATCCGTTTCGGTAAGGACTCAAGATTCTCCCCACGCGAAGCGATGGGGAGGGGGAGTGCAGGGTTGGATTGCCCCCGGCAATCCAAGTCCAGTCCGGGGGCCTGGACGACCCAGCACTCCGCGAAGCGGTGGTGGAGGGGTCGCGGCGCAGCGCCGACCTTCGACGTCGCCAACCCCTCCGTCGGCCCTGCGGGCTGCCACCTCCCCATGGCTGCGCCAAGGGGAGGATCTTTTTCGCGCAGAGGCGCAGAGGCCGCAGAGAAAATTTGTTCACGCGGAGACGCGGAGGCGCGGAGAAAAAAGACTGGCGGCTTCTCATTCTTCTCTCCGCGCCTCCGCGTCTCCGCGTGAATCTTTCGAACATTCCCGCTAAGGGCGGCCGGTCATGAGTTTCACCGTCGCCGCCCTCTACCGCTTCGCCCCCTTCGAAGACCCCGCGCTACTACGCCAGCCCTTGCTCGACCTCTGCGCGGCGAACGCCGTCAAAGGCACGCTCCTCCTCGCCCCCGAAGGCATCAACGGCACCATCGCCGGCCCCGCCGACGGCATCGCCGCGGTGATCGCGCATATCCGCGCGCTCCCCGATTGCGCCGAACTCGACGTCAAATATTCGACCGCCGCCGCCATGCCCTTCCAGCGCCTCAAGGTCCGGCTGAAGAAGGAAATCGTGACGATGAAGGTGCCCGGCATCGATCCGTCGCGCGACGTCGGGCGCTATGTCGATCCCGCCGACTGGAACGCGGTGATCGCCGATCCGGGCACCGTCGTCATCGACACGCGCAACGGCTTCGAGGTCGGTTACGGCAGCTTCGACGGCGCGATCGACCCGCAGACGAAGAGCTTCGGCGACTTCCCCGGCTGGTGGCGCGACCACAAGGACGAGTTTGCCGGCAAGCGCATCGCGATGTTCTGCACCGGCGGCATCCGCTGCGAAAAATCGACCGCGTTCCTGCGCAGCGAGGGCGTCGACGACGTCGTCCATCTGAAGGGCGGCATCCTCGCCTATCTCGAAGCGGTGCCCGAGGCGGAGAGCCGCTGGCACGGCAGCTGCTTCGTCTTCGACGAGCGCGTGAGCGTCGGCCACGGGCTGGTCGAGGTCGGGGAGAAGGAGTAGCGGCGGGTTCGGGGTGGGGAGCGGACGTACTTAATCCTCCCTGTCGCGAAGCGATGGGGAGGGGGACCATGCGAAGCATGGTGGAGGGGTGCGTGCAGCCGAACTCGGCGTATGACCTCCCGCACCCCTCCACCACCCTGCGGGTGGTCCCCCTCCCCACGGCTTCGCCGCAGGGAGGATTAAGATGTCCGC
>NZ_LNSB01000073.1 GCF_001468285.1 Sphingopyxis sp. HIX
GCCCCCGACCCCCGCGCCCAACGAACAGATACTGGCCGCCGACGACGCTATCGAGCGCGCGCCCTGCCCGCTCGCCAATCCCGAATTCGCCAATGTGCGCATCACGCTGCGCGACGTGCAATTCTCGACCGTCGAGGGGATCGATCCCGCGATGCTGAACGGCGCCTGGTCCGACCGCGTCGGGCAGGATCTGCCGATCGCGGTGGTCTGCGACATCCGCGACCGCGCCGCGACGATGCTGCGCTCGCAGGGCTATCTCGCCGCGGTGCGCGTGCCGCCGCAGACGATCGGCGACGACGGCGTCGTGCGGCTCGACATCCTCGCGGCGCGGATGAGCCGCATCGAGGTGCGCGGCGACGCCGGCGCCAACGAAAAACTGCTCCAGCGCTATCTCTCGCACCTCGACGACCAGCCGGTGTTCAACATCGTCGATGCCGAACGCTATCTGCTGCTCGCGCGCGACATCCCGGGCTTGTCGGCGCGGCTGACCCTGCGCCCCGGCGGCGCGCCGGGCGAGGTCGTCGGCGAGGTCACGGTCGACCGCACCGCGGCGATCATCGACTTCAACGCGCAAAATTTCGGATCGAAGGACGTCGGCCGCTGGGGCGGGATCGCCCGCGCGCGCGTCTTCGGGCTGACCGGCATGGGCGACATGACCACGGTCAGCTTCTATTCGACCCCCGATTTCGACGAACAGAATGTCGCGCAGGTCGCGCACGAGTTCCGCGTCGGCGACGAGGGGCTGAAGTTCGGCGCGAGCTATACCTATGCCTGGACGCGGCCGAGCGTCGCGGCGCTCGCGATCAAGTCGGAGACGCAGATCGTCAGCCTGTACACCGCCTATCCGCTGGTGCTGACGCAGGCGCGGCGGGTGACGCTCGGCGGCGGGCTCGACCTGATCGACCAGGACATCGCGGTCGGCGGCGTGCCGATCAACCGCGACCGGCTGCGCGTCTTCAACCTGCGCGCCGATGCGAGTTTCACCGATCCCGGCTCGGTCGCGGGGCGCAGCGGCTACAGCGCGGCCGAGCCGCGCTGGTATCTCGGCGGCTCGCTCGAGGCGCGGCAGGGCGTGAGCTTCCTCGGCGCCAGCGACGATTGCGGGCCGACCGGCGCCGCCTGTTTCCTGCCCGGCGCGATCCCGCTGACGCGCGTCGAGGGCAAACCCGACGCCTTCCTGCTCCGCGCCAATGCCGTCGCCGAATGGCGTCCGGCCAAGGATTTCACGCTGTCGGCCGCGCCGCGCGCGCAATGGGCGAGCGATCCCCTACTCGCCTATGAAGAGTTCTCGGGCGGCAATTTCACCGTCGGCCGCGGCTTCGACCCGGGCACGGTGATCGGCGACAGCGGCGTCGCGGTGTCGGTCGAGGCGCGCTACGGCAGCCTCGTCCCCGCCAATACCGAGAGCGCCGCCTTCCAGCCCTTCGTCTTCTTCGACGCCGCCTGGGTGTGGAACAAGGACCTCGCCTTCGCGGGGCTCAATCCGCAGAAACTCTATTCGGCGGGCGGCGGCCTCCGCCTCGCCTATGGCGATATCGGGCGGCTCGACCTGACCGTCGCGGTGCCGCTCAACCGCGCGGGATTCCTGGCGCAGAAGCCCGACCCGCGCTTCCTGCTCTCCTTCACCACCCAGTTCGGCGTGAAGGCGCGCTGATATGAGCTTTTCCTCGAGGATGTCCGCCATGCGTACCACTGCTTCGACCCAGCCCGTCCGCAAGGGCAAGCAGCGCCTGCTGACCAGCTGCGCGATCGCCGCGGGGTTGGCGGCGCTCGCGCTCGGCGGCCCCGCGCTGGCGCAGGGCGTTGCCGGGTCGGGACAGGTCGTTGCCGGACCGGGGCTTGGAACGGCGACGATCGCGCCGACCGTGCCGGGCACGACCAGGGTGACCACGAACGGCGCACAGACGATCATCAACTGGACGCCCACCGACACCGCGCCCAACGGCGCGCCGATCGACTTCCTGCCCGCGACCAACACGCTCGAATATTTCGGCAACGGCAATTACACCGTCCTCAACCGCTTCATCGCGATCGATCCGCTCAGCGGGCTACCGATCCCGATCAGCCGCCAGATCGCGCTCAACGGCACGGTCAACAGCTATGTCAACGGGCCCGCGGGCGTGCCTGCGACGCAGGGCGGCAATATCTGGTTCTACAACGCCGGCGGCATCCTGATCGGCGCGCGCGCGGTGATCAACGTCGGCAGCCTGGTGCTGACCGCGAACGATATCGACACCACCGGCGGCCTTTACGGCGCGAACAACGAAATCCGCTTCCGCGGCGCCGCGGGCAGCACCTCGTCGATCGACATCAGCCCGCAAAGCTTCATCAGCGCCGCCAATCCCGGCAACCCGGGCAGCAGCTATATCGCGCTCGTCGCGCCGCGCATCAACCAGGGCGGGCTGATCGACGTCGACGGATCGGCTGCGCTCGTCGCCGCCGAACAGGCCGACATCACGATCAACAACGGCCTCTTCGACATCAACGTCACCGTCGGCGCCGAGGGCGGCAATGCGATCACGCACACCGGCGTGACCGGCGGCCCGGCGCACGCACAGGGCGACACCGACCAGAGCCGCGTCTACCTCGTCGCGATCCCGAAGAACGACGCGGTCACGATGCTGATCTCGGGCCAGCTCGGTTATCAGGACGCCGTCGTCGCGCAGACCGACCCCGACGGCGCGGTGGTGCTGTCGGCGGGTTACAATATCGAAAATGGAGCGCTCGCGGCCGCGCCGGTCAACACGACCGCGGCGAACATCACCATCGCCGACACCATCTTCCAGAGCAGCGTGACCGCGCGCGCCAGCGGCGACCTGGTCGCCGGGCCGCTCGCGACGATCCCCACGGGCGGGCCCGTCGTCGTCGCGCCACCGCCGCATCTCGGCCGGCTGGTCGTCCAGGGCAATGCGACCTTCGTCGGCGACGCCAGCGCGACGGTCAATGTCGGCGCGAACCAGATTGTCGGCGCGACGGGCAATTTCGCGGTGCTGTCGACCGGGGTCGGCGCGGTCCCCGGCAACGCCAGCTTCACGATGACCGGCGGTCAGTTCGTCGCGGGCGGCAATCTGTCGGTCCAGGCGCCAGGTCTGCCCGATGCGGTAACCGGCAATGCGACCGGCGGCACCGCCAGCCTGAATATAGGCGGTACGGCGAACGCGACGGTCATCGGCAACGTCAACGTCGCCGCATCGGCGAACGCGATCGTCGGCACCGCGGGCACCGGCGGCAATGCGACCGGCGGCACCGCCTCGATCACGCTGACCGGCGGCGGCGTGCTCAACGGCAATTCGATCAACGTCCAGGCCAACGGCCGCGGCGGCGGTGTCGTCGCGGTGAATGTCGCCGCCGACCAGGGCGGCAGCGGCTCCGGCGGCAGTGCGACGATCAGCGTCCAGGACACGGCGGGCCTGACCGCGAACACCTCGATCACCATCGCCGCCAACGGCGCCGGCCAGGTCGGCAACGTCCAGTCGGGCGACGGCACCGGCGGCACCGCGCGGCTCGAACAGCGCGGCATACGCTCGTCGATCACCTCGCCGCTGACCACCGTCGCGGCCAGCGGAACCGGCGGCGGCAATGTGTCCAGCCCTACGCTCGGCACGATCATCACCGACGCAGGCGGCGTCGGCCAGGGCGGCAATATCCAGATCGACCTCAACGCCGCGGCGACGAGCGCCGCCAACCTCGGCACCACCGAATTCGACGCCGGCGGCAGCGGTGGCGGGGCCGGTGGCACCCCCGACATGGGCGGCGATGAAGGCGCAGCGGGCGGCGACGGCACCGGCGGCAACGTCGATATCACTATCGACGGCGGCATCGCGCTCAACGTCGGCTCGCTGCTCGTCAACGCCGCGGGCCTCGGCAGCGGGTCGGTGACGCCGACCGGCACCAGCGGCACGTCGGGCGACGGCGACGGCGGCACGATCGACATCACGGTCAACGGCGGATCGGGGCTGCTGTCGGGCAGTTCGATCCAGCTCGACGTCCGCGCCGATTCGGGCGCGGGCGAAAATCGCGGCAACGCCGTCGGCGGCGACGTGACGGTCACCGCGATCGGCAGCGGCGGCAACAGCACGATCAGCGCGCAATCCGATTTCCAGGTCATTGCCGACGCCGGCCAGTTCAGCACCGGCATCCCGATGAGCACCGGCACCAACACCGGCGGCAATATCGACTTCACCGCGGACGGCGGCACGATCGTGGCGGGAAGCTATAATGTCACCGCCGAGGCGTCGACCGACAATAGCACCGGCGCCGCGGGCACCGCGCAGGGCGGTTCGATCGATTTCCGCGTCGCCAACACCGGAGTCTTCAACGCCAACGACAGCGCAGGCGCCAGCTTCTTCTCGGTCGACGCCGCGGCGGGCGTGTCGCAGGGCGGCACCGCGGCGAACGCCGGGCGCATCACCGCGACGATCGACGGCGGCACGATGGGCTTCGGACACACCAGCTTCTTCTCGTCGACGGGCATCGCCGGCGGCGATACGAGCGGCGCGGGCAATATCGTGCTCGGGCTGGGCGGCAGCATCCGTTTCGAGCTGCTCGACAACAACCTCAACCCCAGCATCCTCAATTTCCAGAGCCTCTTCGCCTCGGCCGACGGGCGCGCGGCGGCCCCGTTCGAGGGCGCCGCCTTCCTCCGCGGCACTGCGGCGGGCAATGGCGGCAACATCACCGTCGACGTCCAGGGCGGCCAGCTGACGGGCAACGCGCTCCAGATTTCGGCCGACGGCTTCAGCGGCATCGTGACCGGCGACACCGGCGAGGGCCGCGGCGGCCAGGCGATCTATACCCAGACCGGCGGCGCGGTCACGGTCGGCGATCTCGTCGTCTCGGCGACCGGCTTCGGCGGCAGCGGCGGGCGAATCCTGACCGGCGGTTCGGGCTTCGGCGGCACCGCGACGATCGACCTGCTCGGCGGTACGCTCGACGCGACCAATATCAGCGCGGTCGCGGCAGGCGCGGGCGGCGTCGGCCAGAACGGCGACGACAACGACCCGCTGAACCCGGTCGACGGCACCAACGGCGGCTTCGGCCAGGGCGGCACCGCGACGATCAACCTCGACGGCACCGCGGTGGTCACCACCACCACGCTCAACGCCTTCGCGTCGGGCATCGGCGGTGACGGCGGCAATTTCGTGTCGGTCAATGGCGTCGTCGGCAACACCGGCAACGGCGGCGACGGGCTGGGCGGCACCGCCGAGATCAACCTCGTCGAAGGCACGCTCAATACCGGCGACATCACCGCCGACGCGGGCGGTTTCGGCGGCTTCGGCGGATCGCTGCTCGACCTCAATTCGCTGCCCGTCGGCGGCGCGGCCGGCGGTTTCGGCGGCAACGGCCAGGGCGGCACCGCAACGATCGAGCTCGCCACCGCGGTCACCGCGACGGGCACGGTCAGCGCCTTTGCGATCGGCGCGGGCGGCGACGGCGGGTTCCACAACGTCGGCGGCGACGGCGGCGAAGGCCGCGGCGGCACCGCGCAGCTGATCGTCACCGACTTCAACGTCGGCAATGTCGGCACCGTGCTCGACGCGAGCGCGGTCGGCGGCGACGGCGGCGACGGGTCCGATGGCGCGGGCGGGCGCGGCGGCCACGCGGTCGGCGGCACCGCGCGCGTCCAGGCCGACGGCGCGGCGGCGCGCGCGGTCGTGACCGACGCGAATTTCGTCACCACGGGCACCGGCGGCGCGGGCGGCAACGCCGCGCTCCACGCCGGGAACACCCCGCGCTTCGGCCCGACCGGCGGCTCCGGCGGCGAAGGCCGCGGCGGCACCGTCGAGCTGGCCGCCAACGACGGCGCCACGATCGAACTCGGCGTCGGGCGCAACGGGACTGCCGCGCTCGGCAGCTTCGGCGTCGGCGGCGACGGCGGCGACGGCGGCGACAATGCCGAAACGGTCACCCTGCCCGGGCCCGACGGCATGCCAGGCACGATGGACGATATCGTCACCGGCTTCGTCGGCGGCCAGGGCGGCATCGGCGGCGGCGGCCAGGGCGGCACCGTCAGCCTGTCGGTCAACGGCGGCACGATCAGCTCGGGCGGCAACCCGGTCTCGATCGTCGCGAGCGGCACGTCGGGCGTCGGCGGCGCGGGCGGCGCGGGCTTTGCCGGCAGCGTCGGCGACGGCGGCAATTTCGCCGACCAGGGCGGCACCGTCGTCATCAACGCGAGCAATTCGGGGGCGAACCGCGGCACGATCAACTTCGGCGCCACCACGATCGACGCCGACGGCACGCTTGCCGGCCGCATCGAGCTGTTCGCGCAGGGCAGCATCAACATGACCAGCCTGACCGCCAGCGCGGCGGGCGACGCCGCGCTGACCAACAGCGATACCGATGTGGCGCCCGCGGGCATCTTCATGGGCATCAGCGACGGCGGGCTGATCCAGACCGACAGCAATGTGACGCTGACCACGGGCAGCTCGCTTGGCGTCTATGCGCAGGGCGACGGCCAGCTCAACGTCGGCGGCAATCTGACGGTCAATGTCGACGATCAGGTCGATATCCGCCACGATTTCCGCGACGGCACCGCGCCGACGATCCAGACCGGCGGGCAAGCGTCGTTCACCGCGGTGAACACCATCCGCAGCGCGCCTGGCAGCCTGGTCAGCGCGGGGACCAGCCTGGTGATGAACGCCACCGGCCTCAACAGCGCGATCGACGTCGATTCGCTCGCCGCCGACCGCGTCACCTTGCTGCTCGCGGCCAATGGCCGGATCAACGTCTATGGCACCTCGACCAGCGGCATCGACCTGACCGCCAATGCGGGGGGCGAGGTCGCGATCGCCGATGCGACCGCGGGCGACGACATCAGCCTCTCGGGCGGCACCGTCGTCGCGGGCAATCTGGTCACCAACGGCACCGGGCTCGATTCCGAACTCGACGGCAGCAACATCGTCTTCGGCACGACGGGTGCGGCGAGCGTCGATCATGCCGAGGCGGACAATGATTTCACCGCCAATGTCGGCAGTTTCTCGACCGGGCTCAACTCGATCATCACCGGCGGCGATATCAACATCACGTCGCCGGGCGCGGTCGACCTCGGCAATTCGACCGCGGGCGGCTTCGTCGCGGTCACGGGGGAATCGATCGTGTTCAACACGATCGACGCCGGGCTGAACGTCGGGCTCAACGCGACCGGCACCCTGCCGGGGGCCGAGGGCATCCTGGGCAACAGCATCACGGCGGGCGGCGACGTCAACCTGTTCGGCAACACGATCCGGATCAACGACGGCGTTACCACCACGGGCTCGCTCTTCGCCTCGTCGAGTGGTGGCAATGCGCGCCTTTCGGCGACCACCGACGGCGACATCGTCATCAACAGCAGCGGCGACATCGCCGGCACCTATGCGGCGGGCGGCAACGTCAACCTGACCGCGGCGACCAACATCACCGCGCAGGCGACCGCGGCGGGCACTTATGTGGGGCCCAACGGCCCGTCCGAAGGCTATCTCTTCATCAACGCCGCGGGCGACGCCAATGTCCTCGCGGGCACCAGCGCCGCGACGATGATCGGCGTGCGCGCCGGCACCAACGCCAATGTCGACGGCGCGACCGCGGGCGAGGATCTCTATGTCCTCGCGGGCAACACCGCGACGGTAACCAATTCGACCGCGGGCGACGACATGATCGTCACCGGCACCTGCTGCGTGATCGTCGACAATGTATCGACCACCGGCGCCGGTCCCGACGGGCGGAGCCTGATCTTCGCGCCGTCGACCGCGGGCGGCCCCGACGTCTGGCAGCTCCAGACCGGCCCGACCGACCTGTCGAACATCGTGCTCACCGCCTCGGCGGGCACGATCGACGCGTCGAACGCGATCGCCTTCGACAATCTGACCGCGACCGCCAGCGGGGTCGTGACCACGACGAATACGATCCGCTCGGGGCTCGTCACGACGATCACCGGCAGCAGCCTCGACCTCGAATCGGTCACCGCGGGGACCGACATCATCCTCGAATCGACCGCGGGCAGCATCGGCGCGATCGGCGCACTGTCGGCGGGCCACGACCTGACGATCACCTCGGCGACCACCGGCCAGTTCGCCGACCTCGCCGCGGGCGACGACATCCGCATCACCGCGGGCGGCGACGTATCGGCGGCGACGGCGCTGGCCACCGGCTTCGGCCTCGACAATGACTTCAATCGCGCCGGCGTCTTCATCGACACGCCGGGCAGCATCGATATCGCAGGCACCGTCGATGCGACGGGCCAGGTTCGCTGGAACGCGGGCGGCACGATCGACAGCGGCGCAATCACCGCGGATTTTGCGGTGATCGACGCCGTCGGCGCGGTCAATCTGGCCGACATCACCGCCGGCGGCATGTTGATCGAGGGCAGCAGCGTCGATCTGCTGAATGCCCAGGGTCTTGCGAACCAGATCGTGCTGCGCGCGACCAATGGCGGCGTCACCGCCGCAAGCGTCGTCACGCAGGCAGAGGTTCTGATCGAAGCGACGGGCGCGATCAGGATAACCGGCGCGACCCAGGGCAATAATTTCGTCCAGATGACGGGTGGATCGATCGACGTCGCCGATGTGTCGTCGAGTTCGTTCGTCTCGCTCACCTCGACCAGCGGCGCGATCAATTCGACCGGAACGATCTCGGCCGGCAGCGATGTTGCCATCAACGCCGCGGCCGGCGGCACCTTGGGCGCGCTCGTCGCGGGCGACGACGTCTCGATCACCGCGGGCGGCAACGTCACCGTCGCGTCGATCACCGCCGAGGGCAGCAACCCGCAGGGCGAGGAGATCGGCAGTAACGTGTCGGGCACCGTCGCCGGAATACTGACCGTGACCGGCAGCACCTTCGCCGCCGACGACGCGACCTTCAACGCCCTCAGCATCGCGCTCCAGGATGTCGAGGCCGGCGGCTCGCTCATCGCGACGAGCACCGGCGGCCCGATCACGCTGACCAGCGCCAATGCCGGCGCGAATATCATATTGACCTCGGCGCGGACGGTGACCGCGACGGGCGCGCTGGATTCGGGCCTCGCGACCACGGTCCGCGGCACCGGCCTCGATCTGCAAGGCGTCTCCGCGGGGACAAATATCGGCCTGACCGCAACGACCGGCAATATCGTCACCGACGGCCATGTCGTCGCCGGCGGCAATATCGTCTTCGGCGCGGGCGGCGACATCGACCATGACAACGACAGCCTGCTGCGCGCGGGCAACGACCTGACGCTGACCGCAGGAGGCGACATCGACGTCGGCAATGCGAACTCGGGCGGCGACATGCGCTTCGACGCGGGCGGCGCGATCGCCGCCAATGCGCTGACCTCGACGCGCAACATCTTGCTCACCGCCGGCGACCTGATCGAGCTCACCGGCGACGTCGATGCGGGGCTTTCGCTGCGCGCCGACGGCGGCGCGATCGAACTCAACGACATTGCGGTCGACGTCGGCGAACTCGGCCTCACCGCCAGCACCGGTGGCGTTCACGCCACGGGGGCGATCAACGCCAACGGCCCGCTGTCGGTGATCGCCGCGGGCGCGGTCGAGATGACCGGCGACATCGACGCCGCCGCCGTCGCCAGCATCCGCGGCGCCTCGGTCACCGTCGGCAACGTCACCGGCGGCAGCAACATCGAACTGATCGCGACCAACGGCGCGGTCAATTCGGCGGGCACCATCGACGCCGGCGCCAACATCTTCATTTCGACCACCGCGGGCGGCACGTTCAACCGCCTGATCGCGGGCGACGACATCGGCATCGTCGGCAGCGGCGACGTCGACGTCACCTTCATGGACGCGACGGGCGACAATCCCGAGGGCGAGGAGATCGGCAGCAACGTCGAATTCAACCTCGACGGCAATGTCACCGTCGGCCATGGCGAAGCCGCGGGCGATTTCATCGTCAACGCCAACAGCTTCACGACCGGGCTCAACTCGATCATCGCCGAAGACGATATCGAGATCACAACCAGCGGCGCCACCAACCTCGGCAATTCGACCGCGGGCGATAATATCGTCGTCATCGCGCAGTCGATCGATTTCAACGCACTCGACGCGGGATCGGCCGTCAGCCTGTTCGCCAGCGGCAACGCGCCGGGGGCCGAGGGCATCCGCGGCGCCACGATCGACGCGGGCGAGAATATCGGCCTCGTCGGCAACAGCATCGCGATCAGCGGGGCGATCGCCGGCGACGGCAGCTTCGAGGCCTTTGCGACGGGCGGCGACGCGGCATTCAACACGGTGAACAGCGTCCAGGAAATGCGCGTCGAGGCGAGCGGCAATATCAGCGGCAGCTTCTCGTCGACCGGCGATATCGAGATGTTCGCGCTCGGCAACATCACCGTCAGCGCCAATGCGCTCGGCGGCGCCGACGATCCCGACGGCTTCGTCTATGACGGCAATCTGTTCATCGATGCCGAGGGCGATGTGGTGCTGACCAACAGCAGCGCGGGCCGCATGCTGGGCGTCAACGCGCTCGGCGCGGCCGAACTGACCAATGTCGCGGCGGGCGAGGATCTGCTCGTACGCACCGGTGGATTCGGCAATACGATCAACCCGATCCTGCCCGTCGCGGGCGCCAATGGCGTCGCGCTCACCAATGTGACCGCGGGCGACGATATCGAGATCCGTTCGGTCGGCGACGTCACGGTCAACGGCGCAACCGCCACCGGATCGGGCCAGGACGGCTTCATCCTCGACTATGGCGCGAACGGCTTCACCATCGGCCAGGGCGAAGGCGGGCCGGGGGCGGTCGACGGATCGGACATCGTCATGACCTCGGCCGAGGGCGACATAAACGCGAACGACCTGTCGGCGGGCGACGACATATTGCTGACCGCGCTGGGCGCGATCAACGTCGGCGGCGCGCGGACGCTCGGCACCGGCGTCACCGGCGGCGCCTCGAACATCCGCACCGACGGCGGCGAAACGACGCTGGCGGGCGCGCAGGCGTTCGACGACCTGATCGTCGATGCGACGGGCCGACTCACGGTGTCGACCCCGGCCACCGCCGGGCGCGACATCCGCATCCGCGCCGCCGCGGTCGACCTCGCCGACCTGATCACGCCCAACAATGCGCCGATCGACACGCTGGCTGCCGGCCGCGACCTGACGGTCAGCACGCCGGGCGCGATCACCGGCGGCTCGGTCAGCGCCGGGCGCGACCTGGGGCTGTCGGCGGGCGAGGAACTCACCATCCGCCGCGCGACGACGGGCAGCGGTGGCGCTATGGCGATCGACGGCCGCCTCGGCGTTCAGGCCCAGACGCTGGTCAGCGGCGGCACGACGACGATCGGCGCCGACGCGGGCGCGATCGCCATCGGCACGCTCGCCTCGGCCGGGCCGATCGCGCTCGTTGCCGATTCCATCCAGATCAACGGGCTGTCGGGCACTGCGGTGTTCAGCAATATCGAGACCGACGTCGGCGACGCCTTCATCTTCGGCGGCAACAACGTCTCGGTCACCGCAGGGTCGGTCGCCGGGCGTGCGCTGATCCGCAGCGACGGCAGCCTCAGCGTGACCCAGCTCGCGGGCAACGAGGTCGAACTCGGCGCCGACACCGTCATGACGCTCGGCAATGTCACCGCCACCAACGCGCTCGGCGTGCAGGTGCGCGACATGCTCACGGTCAACGGCGCGGTGGTCGGCCGCTCGATGATCATCGCCTCGGGCGACATCACGATCGGTTCGGCCGGCCGCCTCGGCACGCAGGGCACGACGCAGGCGCTCGAGGTCCGCAACATCGACCAGGACAGCGTGACCTATATCGGCGGCACCGGCACGCGCACCGGCTATCACATCGACCAGACCGAGATGACGCGCCTGTTCGGAAACGACATCACGATCCTGGCGCCCGACCTCGGCGGCAACAACGGCGGATTCGTCGCCGCCGCGCCCGGCGGTCCGGCGATCGCCAGCGTCGGCAGCAGCACGCCGCCCACCGTGATCATCGACGATTTCACGCTCACCGCGGGCGGGCCGACTTCGAACCTCGGCGCCAATGGTTCGCTGACGATCGCGACGCAGGGCAAGGCGCGGGTGATCGGCGACGCCGCGATCACCGGCATGTCTGACGCCAACAGCTTCCGCATCATCGCCGACGAAGCGCTCGAGGTGATCCTGGGCGAAGGCACGATCCGCCTCAGCGGCAGCGCGACTTCGACCCCCGCGGGCCGGCTCATCCTGCAGTCGGAGGATGTCATCGTCGCAACCGCCGATGCGATCGCCGATGTCGCCGCGGCACCCGACATCGATGCGATCGACGAGCGGCTCGGCCAGAACGACGGCATCGTCCAGGGCGACGGCGCGCTCTTCGCGGGCGGCATCGACGTCACCGTCGAGGGCGGCTTCTATGTCCAGAACAGCGGCGAAGGTACGCGCTTCGCACAGCGCCGCGGGCTGACCTTCGGGGCGCTGGGGCTCAACGTGAATGTCGCGGGCGCCGACAGCCGCATCGTCATCAACGGCGTGCACCTCGGCCCGTCGGGGCAGGTCACCGGGCTCGACGCGATCCCGCTGCTGTCGATCGACGGCTTCGTCATCGGCAGCGGACCCTTGAGCGGCAGCGGCCTCGCCTTCGACTCGGGCTCGACGATGAACGGCTGCCTGATCGTCAGCTCGACGACCTGCGCCTTCCTCGAATTCGAATCCTCCTTCCCGGTCCAGGACGTCATCAACGACGAGGATGACGAAGAAGGCGAAGGCGACGATGCCGAGGGCATGAGCCTGCCGACCCCGCTGATCACGATGCGCGACCTCGACCCGCTCACCGGCGAGCCCTTGCTCGACGATCCGGTGACCGGCGCGGGCAACGATGACCTGTGGACGCCGCCGGCCGAATAAGGCTTTCGGTTGACGGCAAACCCCGGCGCGGGGCATGGGCGCGGACATGACCGATAGCCCTTCCCCGCCGCTGAAGCTGTTCAACAGCCTGACGCGCTCCCTCGAGGAGTTCGTCCCCGTCCACCCGGGCGAGGCGCGCGTCTACAGCTGCGGCCCGACGGTCTACAACTACCCCCACATCGGCAATATGCGCGCCTATGTCTTCGCCGACACGCTCGGGCGAACGCTGTCGTTCAAGGGCTATAAGCTCACCCATGTCATCAACATCACCGACGTCGGCCACCTGACCGACGACGCCGATGCGGGCGAGGACAAATTGGAGAAGGCCGCGGCCGAAAAGGCGCAGTCGATCTGGGACATCGCGCGCCACTATACCGAGGCCTATTGGGCCGACGTGAAAGCGCTCAATATCCGCCAGCCGGCGCATTGGTCGATCGCCACCGACTATGTGCCGCAGATGATCGACTTCGCGAAGGCGATCGCCGAGAAGCATTGCTACGAGCTGGAGAGCGGCCTCTATTTCGATACCGCGACGGTCGCCGATTACGGACGCCTCGCGCGTCACGGCACCGACGAGGGCGAAAGCCGCATCGACCCCGTCGACGGCAAGCGCCACCCCGCCGACTTCGCGATCTGGCGCAAGACCCCCGCGGGCGAGACGCGCCAGATGGAATGGGATTCGCCCTGGGGCCGCGGCGCGCCGGGCTGGCATCTCGAATGCTCGGTGATGTCGGAAGCACTGCTCGGCTTCCCCTTCGACATCCACACCGGCGGCATCGACCACCGCGAGATCCACCACCCGAACGAGATCGCGCAGAACCAGGCGCACAGCTGCTCCGACGCGAGCGGCGCGCGCTTCTGGATGCACAATAATTTCCTCGTCGAACGCTCGGGCAAGATGTCGAAGTCGAGCGGCGAATTCCTGCGCGTGCAGCTCTTGATCGACAAGGGCTACCACCCGCTCGCCTATCGTCTGATGTGCCTGCAGGCGCATTATCGCAGCGAGCTGGAGTTCAGCTGGGACGGGCTGGGGGCGGCGCTGACGCGGCTCAGGCGGTTGGTGATGGCGGCCGCGGCGGTGCGCGACGTGGAAGCAGCGGAAATTTCAGACCGCCGCCTGACCGACCTGCT
The DNA here is from genome assembly GCF_001468285.1 of Sphingopyxis sp. HIX. Classification (GTDB taxonomy): domain Bacteria; phylum Pseudomonadota; class Alphaproteobacteria; order Sphingomonadales; family Sphingomonadaceae; genus Sphingopyxis. Next base: position 13,935 of record NZ_LNSB01000073.1, read on the forward strand.
CGCGAAGTTCGACGCCGCGATGTCCGACGACCTCAACACCGCGGTCGCGCTGACCGTGTTCGAGGAAGCCGCGGCTATGAAGAAGATCGACGCGGGCCAGAAGCGTGGCACGCTCGCGGCGATGGACGCAGTGCTCGGGCTCGACCTGCTGACGATCGATCGCGCCGCGTTGCGGGTGCGTCCGAAGACGGCCGTTATTGCCGAGGACGAGATCGAGGCGACGCTGGTGCGCCGCAAAGAGGCGCGGGCGGCGAAGGATTTCGCGACGTCGGACGCGCTGCGCGACGAACTCATCGCCGCAGGGGTCGAGGTGATGGACGGCGACCCGTTCGGCTGGGACTGGCGGTTGGAGGCGTAGCCGTCGCAGCCACGGCGAAGGGCGGGTTTCGGGCGGAGGGGGCCCTTTTAATCCTCCCTGTCGCGAAGCGATGGGGAGGGGGACCATGCGAAGCATGGTGGAGGG
>NZ_LNSB01000074.1 GCF_001468285.1 Sphingopyxis sp. HIX
GTGGTGGAGGGGTGCGGGAGGTCATACGCCGCGTTCGGCTGCACGCACCCCTCCACCATGCTTCGCATGGTCCCCCTCCCCATCGCTTCGCGACAGGGAGGATTATTACGTCCCCTCCCCACCCCGAAACCGCCATCCGGATCGCCCACGTCCTCTTCGTGGCTTTGCGTCTTCGCGCGAACCCGATCGACCGGTCTGGGCGGCCAACCACAACGGCCAAGGGAGAAGCCATGCCTGCAATCGCCCAAAGCCCCCGCCCCATGGCTTTATCCCCTTCCCCTTCGCGCCCGTGCTGGCTAAGGGGCGCGCAATCCATCCCGCGCGAAAGGGCTCGCACCCCATGAAATTGATCTCCGGCAACAGCAACCTGCCGCTGGCGCGCGCCATCGCCGATTATCTCGAGCTGCCGCTGACCGACACCAGCGTGCGCCGTTTCGCCGACGAGGAAGTCTTCGTCGAGATCCACGAAAATGTCCGCGGCCAGGACGTCTTCGTCGTCCAGCCGACCAATTTCCCGGCGAACGACAATCTGATGGAGCTGCTGATCATCAACGACGCGCTGCGCCGCGCGTCGGCGAAGCGCATCACCGCGGTCGTCCCCTATTTCGGCTACGCCCGCCAGGACCGCAAACCCGGCCCGCGCACGCCGATTTCGGCGAAGCTCGTCGCGAACCTGATCACCACCTCGGGCGCCGACCGCGTGCTCGCGATCGACCTGCACGCCGGGCAGATCCAGGGCTTCTTCGATATCCCGACCGACAATCTCTATGCCGCGCCGGTGATGAGCGCCGACATTCAGGCGCGCTTCGCGGGCAAGAATCTGATGGTCGTGTCGCCCGACGTCGGCGGCGTGGTCCGCGCCCGCGCGCTGGCGAAGCGCCTCGACAACGCCCCGCTGGCGATCGTCGACAAGCGCCGCGAGCGCGCCGGCGAATCCGAGGTGATGAACATCATCGGCGACGTGAAGGGCCGCTTCTGCATCCTGATCGACGATATCGTCGATTCGGCGGGCACGCTTTGCAACGCCGCGGGCGCACTCAAGGCCGCGGGCGCCGAGGGCGTCGTCGCTTATTGTACGCACGGCGTGCTGTCGGGCGGCGCGGTCGCGCGCGTCGAGGCGAGCGAGCTCACCGAGCTGGTGATCACCGATTCGATCCAGCCGACCGACGCGGTCAACGACAGCGCCAAGGTCCGCGCGCTGACCGTCGCGCCGCTGCTCGGCGAGGCGATCAAGCGCATCGCCGACGAAACGAGCGTCTCCTCGCTCTTCGACTGATGAGCCGCAACCCGCCCTTCATCCAGGTGACGCCCTTCCTCGGGGTCGCCGCGATGGAGCCTGCGCTCGCCTTCTACCGCGACATCCTGGGCTTCACCGTCCATGTCGACGAAGGCGGCTATGCCTATGTCGAGCGCGAGCGCATCGCCTTTCGCCTGTTGCAGTGCGAAGATGGCGCCGGGCATCCGCCCGGCAGCGCGCACGCCTATGTCGATGTCGGCAGCGCCGATACGCTGTTCGCCGAACTCGAACCGCGCCTCCGCGGCTTGCCCGAGGGTCGCTGGGGTAGCCCGTGCGACCAGCATTATGGCCAGCGCGAATTCTGGGTGCGCGACCCCGACGGCAACCACATCACTTTCGGCGAAGGCGTGGGTGCCAACGCCGGCCAATGGGACTATCGCCGCTGACATGTCGCTCTCCTCCGATCTCGCGCTCGCCAACCGCCTCGCCGACGCCGCCGGCGCCGCCATCCGCCCACTGTTCCGCGCGGCCTACCGGTCCGAAGCCAAGGCCGACGCCTCGCCGGTAACCGAGGCCGACCGTAGCGCCGAGGCCGTCATGCGCAGCCTGCTGGCGGCCGAGGCGCCGCGCGACGGCATCATCGGCGAAGAGTATGGCAGCGAGCGCCCCGAGGCGTCGCGCCAATGGGTGCTCGACCCGATCGACGGCACGGTGAGCTTCATGGCCGGCCGGCCGATCTTCGGCACGCTGATCGCGCTGCTGCAGGACGGCTGGCCGATCCTCGGCATCATCGACCAGCCGATCGCCGGCGAGCGCTGGGTCGGCGCGATGGGGCAGCCGACCTTGTTCAACGGCAAGCCCGCACGCACGCGGACGTGCCGCGAACTCGCCGATGCCGTGCTCGCGACCACCGGCCCGCAATATTTCAGCGATCACGACGGCGAGCATTTCATGGCGCTCGCCGCGCAGACCGCACACAAGCGCATGGTCTTCGGCGGCGACTGCTACAACTACGGCCTGCTCGCCAGCGGCCATATCGACCTGGTGGTCGAGGCGGGGCTGAAGCTCCACGATTTCGCCGCGCTCGTGCCCGTCGTCGAAGGCGCGGGCGGCACGATGTGCGACTGGAACGGCGACCCGCTCAACGCCGACAGCAGCGGCCATGTCATCGCGCTCGGCGACCCGGCGCGGCTCGAGGATGTGGTCGAAGGGCTGGCGTGCCACCACTGAGCGGCATCGGAAGACCGCGTCAGAAGATGCCGAGGAACTTCTTGCGCTGTTCCTTCTTGCCCTCGGCGCTCTGCTTGCCGTCCTCGGACTTGGCGGTCGTGCCCTTGCCGACGTCGTCACGCGGCCTGCCCTTGCTGGTGCGCTGCGCCGCCGCGGTCGCGCCGGCGAGCACCGGGCCGCACTGCGCCGCCTTGGCATCCCCGGGATCGATGAAGGGCACGACTGCGGCGACCGGCGTCGCGAACACCCCGAGCCCCAGCGCCGCGCCCGCGCGGCCGAGCAGCTGGTCGCTGATCGGGTCGATCGTCGGCGCCGCGAAATAGCCGCCGACGCCGACCGGCGACTGGCCCGAGAAGAGGCTGAAGGTCTTGCCGTCGGCGCGCACGGCCATGTCGATCGCCTCCGAACGGAAGGAGAAACCGCCGCGGCCGAGCATCACATTCTTCTGCGTGTCGATCAGGATCGGATCGGCCGCCGCGACCCCGCCGCGCACGGTGAAGGCGATCACGCCGCAATTCACCTCGACCGGCTTCTTCAATTTGTCCTGGAACATCTTCTGCACGAAAGTCCCGATATCGAGCTCGGCGAGCTGGATGTTACGCGTCCAGAAGGTACCCTGCGGCAACACGAAGGCGATGCGTCCGTTCGACGTCGCGAGCGACTGGCGCACGCTGTCACCGTAACCGACCATCCTGATCCGCCCGCTGACCGTGCCCGTCGTCCCCGATTCTTCGGTCCCGAAACGCGCGAGCAAGGTGCCGAGCCGCGTCGGCGACAGGCGGATGTCATATTCGGTGCGCACCCGCGCCGGGCGCGTGTCGATCGCGATATCGCTTTTGACCGTGCCGCCCGCGACGACGAAGTTGAAGGGCTTCAGCTCCATCAAGCCATTCTTGAGCCCCAGCGTCAGGTCGACATTGCTGATCGGGAAGCTTTCGGCGCGCACTCTCGTCACGCGGTAGCGCACATCGGCATCGAAGCGCTTGAGCGCCTCGACGCGCAGCGGCGCATCGGGCAGCACGCGCGGGCGGCCGTTCACATTCTGCACCGTGCCGCTGGTCCCCATCTTGTCGAGCCGCCGCGGATCGTAACCGACGAAGGGACCGGCATCGATGATGTTGAGCGAGCGGGTCACGAGGTCGGCCTTGAGGTACAGCCTTCCCTTGGGCTGGCTGACCGCGAGCGAGCCCGAAAGGTCGCTGTCGCCGAACACGCCCTTCAGACCCGTGAGCTTCCAGACCCGGTCCTCATAGGTCAGCGCCGACGTGACGCGATAGGCGCGCGTGTCGGGAATCGCGACGCCGAGGAAATCGAAGATGCGCGACAGGTTCGCGCCGCGTGCCTGCAATTCGAGGTCGGCGCCTTCGAGCTCGGTCGGGCCGGGCAGCGTGCCCGACAGGTCGAGCGTGTTGCCGAGCCCCTCGGCGTGCAGCCGCAGCGCATTCTTTCCGCCCGCGATCGTCTCGTTGGGCGAAGTCAGCCCGCCCGACAGGGTGAAGGGCTGGCCGCGCATCGTGCCGCGTCCCGAAAAGCCGATCGCATCGTCGATGCGCGTGTCGGTCGCGCGCACCGTGTTGATGTCGATGTCGGCAAACAGGCGGAGCAATGGGTCGCGGTAGGAAAGGCTGCTGCCGGTGAGCGCGGCGCGGCGGATCTGCGGCAGTTCGAGCGGCTGCGGCGGGCGGTTCGGATCGCCGAAGGTCCAACTGTTGCGCTTGTTCCCCGCATCCCATTCGAGCGCGACGCGCGCGCCGTCGAGGTCGATATAGCGGATAGTACGGTTCCCGAAGATCAGCGGCAGCGTCGCGAGCCGCGCATCGACCTTCTTCGCGGTGAAAAACTGCTTCTCGCGCGCCCAGGCCGGGTTGGCGACACTGATGTCCTCGGCGTAGAATTTGACGTTGAAGGGCGCAAAATAGAGCTGGAAGTCGCCGCCGACCTCGACCTGCCGCTCGAGCTGCGAACTCGCGATGCTTTCGAACGGGCCTTTCAGGAAACGCCCCTTGGTGATGAAGAGGATCAGCCAGATCGCGAACAGGGTGAGCAGCACGATCGCCACAGCGCGAACCGCGATGCGCAGCGGACGCGGGCGTTTCGCCAGCCAGGCCGGGGTCCAGGCGGTTCGCGCCCAGCGTCTGGGCCGCGCGCTCCAGTGCGAATCGCTCCCCGCACCGCGGTTATCGGCAGTGGAACCGGCCGCCGGGGCCATGGGACCGGAGCGCATGTCCATGGAAGGACAATCCGCCGTTGACCGCATCGTTCCTTTTTGCGCCGAATCGCTTGCTTTTCCGCGCCCGCGCCGCTAAGCGCGCCGCTTCCGATTGTACCGGCTGGCTGAAAGGGCTGCCAGGCCGATACGCAAACGGACTTCAAAAGGAGACCAAAATGCCCAAGATGAAGACCAAGAGCGGTGTGAAGAAACGCTTCAAATTCACCGCCTCGGGCAAGGTGAAGCACGGCGTCGCCGGCAAGCGCCACCGCCTGATTTCGCATAACTCGAAATATATCCGCACCAACCGCGGCACCAGCGTGCTCAGCGATTCGGACGCGGCCCATGTGCGCCTCTGGGCGCCCTATGGCCTGAAGTAAGGAGCGCTAGACCATGTCACGCATCAAACGCGGCGTTACCACGCGCGCCAAGCACAAGCGCGTATTGGAACAGGCGAAGGGCTATTATGGCCGTCGCAAGAACACCATTCGCATCGCCAAGCAGGCCGTCGAAAAGGCCGGCCAATACGCCTATCGCGACCGCAAGGTTAAGAAGCGGAGCTTCCGCGCGCTCTGGATCCAGCGCATCAACGCCGCGGTCCGCGCCGAAGGCCTGACTTATTCGCAGTTCATGCACGGCGTGAAGCTGGCCGGGATCGACCTCGACCGCAAGGTGATGGCCGATCTGGCCATGAACGAAGGCGGCGTCTTCGCGGCCGTCATCGCGCAGGCGAAGGCAGCGCTGCCCAAGGCGGCCTGAGCCACCTGACGGCATAGCCGAACGAATATAGGGCGGTCCCGCGAGGGGCCGCCCTTTTTCGTGCCTTCCATTTGCCGAAGCGCGAATCAGAAACGGCGCGAAGGTTGCCCTTCGCGCCGCTCCGACGATGATCGTAAACGACGCATCGCCCCCCTCCCTCCGTACCGAATAGCCGTGGGTCGCAGAAAGCCGCCGGCAGGTGGAAGTGTTCCCTGACGCGACATATGCGGTCGTCGGGATGCAAAAAATTGTAAAAACCCGACACGCAGGGCGCTTAGCCTGTTGTTTTTTTACGCATAGCTGCGATGGGTGCGGCGTCATGACGGATAGGACCAATCCTTCGGACCCCAGCGGCAATGTACACGTGGAGACGCGCTTCTTTCCCGTGTCCGACGCCCTGCGCCCCTATGCCAGCATCATCTATCTGACCGAGGTCGCGGTGCCCGCAGGCACCCGCATCGAGGACTATCTCCACCCCGAATGGGCCAATATGCGCTTCATCGAGGGCGAGACGACGCAGAGCGCGATCGGCGACACGCCGGTCGCGCCCGCGCCCGCCTTCAACGTGTCGGGCCCGACGAGCAAGGCGACCTATTTCTCGGTCGGCAGCATGCGCACCTGGGGCATCGGCATATTGCCCGCGGGCTGGGCGAAATTCTTCGCGCTCTCCGCCGAGGATCTCGCCGACCGTTTCTGCGACGCCGCGGTGCATCCAGCCTTCGCCGACTATGTCGCGCTCGCCGAGCGGCTGCGCGGCGCGAACGACGTCGAGACCGCGGCGCGCACGATCGACGATCATTTCGTCGGCCGGCTGGCTAGCGCGCCGCGCGACGATCCCGCGGTCTTCGCGGCGCACAGCGCGCTGGTCGACGACGAGCTCGCCAGCGTCGGCGAACTGGCCGAGAAGCTCGGCCTCTCCGAGCGGTCGGTCGAGCGGCTGTCGCGGCGCGCCTTCGGCTTTGCCCCCAAATTGCTGCTCCGCCGCCAGCGCTTCCTGCGCAGCCTCGCGCGCTTTATGCTCGACCCGTCGATGGCGTGGATCGATACGCTCGATTATCATTATTACGACCAGGCGCAGTTCACGCGCGATTTCCAGCGCTTCATGGGGATGAGCCCGCGCGCCTATGCCGCGCGGCCGAAGCCGATCCTCGGCGCCGCGGCGCTCGCGCGCGCGGCGGCCGCGGGTGCACCGGTGCAGGGGCTCCACAAGCCCGCGAATTAGCCCTTCGGGGTTGACCCTTGGGGCCCGTTCGGTGCAAGCGGCGCCGCAATAAAGCGCGGCTATTCCGCCGCCGCAGGAAGACCGACAATGAGCGATTATCAGGCCATGCAGGCCGAGCTGACCGGCGCGATCGCCGCCGCGAGCGACCTCGACGCCATCGAAGCGCTGCGCGTCGCCGCGCTCGGCAAGGCGGGCAGCGTCACCGGGCTGCTCAAGACGCTCGGCGGGATGAGCCCCGACGAGCGCCAGTCGGTCGGCCCGCAGATCCACGCACTGCGCGAAACCGTCACCGCCGCGCTCGCCGAGCGCAAGGCGGCGCTCGAAGGCGCGGCACTCGAAGCCAGGCTCGCGGGCGAGAAGCTCGACATGACGCTCCCCGCCGCCGCGAGCGCGCGCGGCAGCGTGCATCCGGTGAGTCAGGTGATGGACGAGCTCGCCGAAATCTTCGCCGACATGGGCTTCGCGGTAGCGACGGGGCCCGAGATCGAGGACGACTGGCACAATTTCACCGCGCTCAACATCCCCGAGACGCATCCGGCGCGCGCGATGCACGACACTTTCTATTTCCCAGACCAGATGCGCGGCGGCCCGCATGATGGCCGCATGCTGCTGCGCACGCACACCTCGCCGGTGCAGATCCGCACGATGATGAGCGAGGAGCCGCCGATCCGGATCATCGCGCCCGGCCGCGTCTATCGCAGCGACAGCGACGCGACGCACACACCGATGTTCCACCAGGTCGAAGGCCTCGTCATCGACCGCGGCATCCATATGGGGCATCTCAAATGGACGCTCGAGACCTTCCTCAAGGCCTATTTCGAGACCGACGACATCGTGCTGCGCCTGCGCCCGAGCTATTTCCCCTTCACCGAGCCGTCGGCCGAGGTCGATGTCGGCTACCGCCATGAAAAGGGCCGCAGGATCGTCGGCGGCCATGGCGACGACGAAGGGCATAGCTGGATGGAGCTGCTCGGCAGCGGCATGGTCAACCGCCGCGTGATCGCCAATTGCGGGCTCGATCCCGACGTGTGGCAGGGCTTCGCCTTCGGGGTCGGGGTCGACCGGCTCGCGATGCTCAAATATGGCATGGACGACCTCCGCGCCTTTTTCGACGGCGACCTGCGCTGGCTGTCGCACTACGGGTTCGGAGCGCTGAGCGTGCCCACGCTCAGCGGGGGGATTTCGGCATGAAGATCACCCTCGACTGGCTCCGCGAACATCTCGATGGCGATTTCACCGTCGCCGATGTCGCCGCGACGCTCAACCGCATCGGCCATGAGGTCGAAGGCGTCGAGAATCCGGCCGAGAAGCTCGCCGGTTTCCGCGTCGCGCGCGTGCTGACCGCCGAAAAACATCCGCAGGCCGACAAATTGCAGGTGCTGACGGTCGATACCGGCGACGGTAGTGCGCCGCTGACCGTCGTGTGCGGCGCCCCCAACGCGCGCGCGGGCCTCGTCGGCGTGCTCGGCCTGCCCGGCGCGGTGGTGCCCGCGAACGGCATGGAGCTCAAGGTCGCGGCGGTGCGCGGGGTCGAATCGAACGGCATGATGTGCTCGACGCGCGAGCTCGAGCTCGGCGACGACCATGACGGCATCATCGAGCTTCCGGCCGATGCCCCCGTCGGCACCCCCTTCGCCGATTATAGCGGCGCGGGCGACCCGGTGGTCGATATCTCGATCACCCCGAACCGGCAGGATTGCATGGGGGTGCGCGGCATCGCGCGCGATCTCGCCACCGCCGGGCTCGGCACGCTGAAGCCGCTCGCGGTGCCGACGATCGACGGGCAGGGTCCGATGGCGACCGAAATCCGGACCGACGACCCCGAGGCCTGCCCCGCCTTCTACGGCCGCACCATCGCGGGCGTCGACAACCGCGTGGCCACCCCCGAATGGATGCGCCGCCGGCTCGAAGCGATCGGCCAGCGCTCGATCTCGGCGCTCGTCGACATCAGCAATTATGTGATGTTCGACCTCGGCCGCCCGAGCCATATCTACGACCGCGCCAAGCTGACCGGCGCGCTCGTCGCGCGGCGCGCGAAGGCGGGCGAGACCGTCACCGCGCTCAACGGCAAGGACTACACGCTCACCGACACGATGACCGTGATCGCCGACGACAAGGGCGTGCACGATATCGCAGGCATCATGGGCGGCGAGCATTCGGGTTGCAGCGAGACGACGACCGACGTGCTGGTCGAAATCGCCTATTTCACCCCCGAACGGATCGCGCTGACCGGGCAGGCGCTGGCGCTGACCAGCGACGCGCGCAGCCGCTTCGAGCGCGGGGTCGACCCGGCGTTCCTGGGCGATGCGACCGAGATCGTGACCCAGCTGATCCTCAACATCTGCGGCGGCACGCCGTCGGTCATGACCAAGGCGGGCGAACCGCCGCTGGAGACGAAGACGGTCGATTACGACCCGTCGCTGTCGGCGAGCCTCGGCGGCATCGCGATCGAGCCCGCCCGCCAGCGCGCGATCCTCGAATCGCTGGGTTTCGGCGTGACCGAGGGCAGCCCCTGGCGGATCGCCGTGCCGAGCTGGCGCCGCGACGTCGACGCCGCGCCCGACATCGTCGAGGAAGTGACGCGCATTACCGGCTTCGACGCGGTCGAATCGGTCGCGCTTCCCCGTTCGGACGGCGTCGCCAAGCCGACCGCGACCGCCGAGCAATTGCTCGAACGCCGGCTGCGCCGCGCCGCGGCGGCGGCGGGCTATCATGAGGCGGTGACGTGGAGCTTTGTCAGCGACCGCGAGGCCGCGCCCTTCGGCGGCGGCGCGTGGAGCCTCGCCAATCCGATCAGCGAAGACCTCAAGGTCATGCGCCCGTCGCTGCTGCCCGGGCTGCTCGCCGCGGCGGCGCGCAACCAGAACCGCGGCGCCGACAGCATCCGCCTGTTCGAGATCGGGCGCCGCTATCTGGCCGATGCCGAGCATCCGACCCTGTGCATCGTGATGGCGGGCAACAAGACCGAGCGCGGCTGGCAGGCGGGCAAGGCGGCACCGTTCGACGCCTATGACGCCAAGGCGGCCGCGCTGGCGCTGCTCGACGCCGCGGGCGCGCCCGCCGACCGCTTGCAGGTGATGGAGCCCGTCGCCGAGGCGGGCATCTGGCACCCCGGACAAGCCGCGACGCTGCGGCTCGGCCCCAAGGCGGTGCTCGCCGAATTCGGCGCGCTGCATCCGTCGCTCGCACGCCACTACGACGTCGACGGCGCGGTGATGGCGGTGCAGATCTTCCTCGATGCGATCCCCGCGAAGCGCGCGAGCGGCCCGGCGCGCAGCGCCTTCACCCCGCCCGCGCTGCAACCGGTGCGCCGCGACTTCGCCTTCCTCGCGCCCGCCACGCTGGCGGCGGGCGACCTCGTCCGCGCGGTCAAGGGCGCCGACAAGGCGGCGATCGTGGACGCCCGCCTGTTCGACCGCTTCGCCGGCCAGGGCGTGCCCGAGGGGCAGGTGAGCCTGGCGGTCGAAGTCGTGCTGCAACCGGCGGAGAAGAGCTTCGCCGAGGCCGAGCTGAAGGCGATTGCGGACAAGGTGGTGACGGCGGCGGCGAAGGTGGGGGCGGTGTTGCGGGGGTGAAGGCTGTTGGCCAGCGAACTGCCTAAGGCTCTTGTCGTGGCCCGTCTTGGTAGCAATGAAATAACTTGGTCCGCCCGAACACGCGGTGATGGCAATCCCCTGATAGAATTGTATGATTGGCCCGGTCGTATAGGATAATCGCTTTACGATTTTTGGGGGCATAGGTGATGTCGGAAGCCAAAGTGCGAGCTGTCGCGCTAGTTATTTACGTACTGACTTTACTATTTGTCCAAGCTTCATTTGTAGATAGCGGGCTAACACCGAACGAGAATGCAATCTGGCTCTACAGTGGTATCGCTAGTCTACTCTTTGGAAACCGAATTCTAAATCCATATTTTACTCCTCCCTCCGGAGCACTGACGAACGGCGTAGCTGCCCTATTGGCTATTGTATCGGCTCTACCCTTGGTCATTGCTTGGACGACAGACGCTTACGTTCTGGGCGCAACTATCGCTTTCTGCGCTTTGATTGCACTGGTTTCTCTCTTGTTGCTGATTTTCCGCGCGCCTCTTGGAACGGAGCCACCCGTATCATGGAGAGTTTTTGAACGCGCCGTAATTGGATTAGGCAGCCCCAACGTAATTTTTGCGATATTGATCAGTGCAGCCGTGTGGCTGTTTCATCGTGATAAACCAGCGGAAGTTTTCGCGATTCTCACGTCGTTTTTGGTTATAACGCTGTTTCAACCGATTGAGGCGTTGGCAAAATATTTGATGTGGTTTCTCGATAGGCCGAAACCAGTAAATCGCGCTGATCTGATTGGCTCAATCGCAGCGCATCAATCGCCTGGTATCGTGCTCGTGCGGCAAGCCGAGGCAACGACAATCGCCAAGGGAACACCAATGGTGATCTCTGATCAGCACGGCCCACCACAGCTCGGGGTCGCCCTTAATTACGTTGGGCGAGATGAGGGCAACCTACTCCGGGTTCTTACCACGTCGCTTCCGAACCGCCTTGCCGCGCTCCACGACAGCCAAGCGCAAGCCGTCGGCGGAATGGCCTTTTCTGTAGTCGTTACTGAGGAAGATAAAGCTGATATTCGAGCTCTGCAGTGGATCGATCGATTGTGTGGCATCGTCGACACTGAAACTAGTCCTGATTATCTTCAATTCGAAGTCGTCAACGAAGCTGGTCTCACCGAAGGGTCTCTGGTTGAAGCAAGGATCGGCGATCACCAAAGCGTTATCTATCAGGTCGTCGATGGCGCGACCCGCGACGAGTTTGTTCAGCAGAAAAATAAATACGGATACGCTCGAGCAAAGGGTCGCAAAATAGGGACATGGGACAATGACGGGCGCCGGTTTTCTCCGGTACCTTGGATGCCTCGAATGAACGCTCCTGTCTTTTTGCTGGAGAAGTTCGACGGCAATCCTGACGATGACTGCGTCGGCCATTTTCCTGCAACGCCATATGGCGTGCGCCTCGATACATCCGCATGTGTTACACACAACACGGCGATCCTCGGCATTCTAGGTGTCGGAAAGAGTTACCTTGCGATTGAGTTGGTCGAGCGGATGATCGCTAAAGGCATCAAGGTGGTCTGTCTGGACTTGACCAATCAATATGAGAGCCTGCTCGAAGATTTCGTTGATCCTGCACACGAACAAGCGAGACGCGAAGCGCTTCTCGCTGCCGGGCGCGGCGGCGCGCCCCATCAAAACAAAGAGGAGGGTGGTTCCCGACATCAATTCAAACAGGCGGTTTTTCGCAAGATGACTGAGTTCATGGCCGCCGATGACGATCACTTCTTGTGGGTTATCAATCCGGCGCAATTCCGAGTGACCAAGCAGGTATCAGGGATGTATAATAACAGCGCAGACCTAGCCCATCTCACTCCCTCCGAAATCACCGCCATATTTTCAGATGCAGCACTCTTCGTCTGCCAACGGATGGGGATGACCGACGAAGCTAGGCTGTGCCTCGTCTATGAAGAGGCTCATTCGCTTGTTCCTGAATGGAATTCAGTCGCCGCCGAGGGCGACAAAATGGCCACAGCCACTAGTGCGAGAGCGATCCTTCAAGGTCGGAAATATGGCCTAGGCTGCCTGTTGATTACTCAGCGCACTGCCAATGTGACCAAGACGATCCTCAATCAATGCAACACGATCTTCGCCATGCGCACTTTCGACGACACCGGTAAAGACTTTCTAGGAAACTATATCGGCTCAGATTACGCGTCGATCTTGCCTTCCATGCAGCCGCGTCATGCTGTTGTGTTTGGTAAGGCATCCTCTTGCGAGAATCCGGTCTTGATACGCTTGAACGATCAAGACACATTTCGCGCCCGATTTCGGCCCGAAAATCCGCCGAAGAGTCCACAACCACTGCCCGCCGCCGAAGCTCAGGAAGTTGGAGAGGCTGGAACAACTGACGACTGCGCCGAGGCGGCGCCGGAAGCTTGAGGCTCCTCTACAAAAGTCATCAATGTGGAAGCTTCGCCCTCTTATCTACCCATCCCGCCCATAAACATCGGGCCGAAACGCCACCCCGCGCTCCGTCGCGACCGCGGTGAGGTAGGTGAGGTACACTGGCACCTCGACCGGGAGCGCCACCGGCTGCTCGGGCGTCTTCGACTTGCTGTTCAGCGGGCGTTGCAACAGCCATTGGCCGAGCTGGGCGGCATTCTCCAGGCGGATGCAGCCGTTGCTGAAATGGCGGTCGGCTTTCTTGAGCAGGTCGCGCTCGGGGGTGTCGTGGAGGTAAATGCCGAGCTTGTTCGGGAAGAGATATTTGACCTTGCCCATCGAATTGGCGCCGCCGGGGAGCTCGCGGAGGCGCAGCACGCGGTCGCCCGCGGCGACCGCGGGCCAGTCGATCGTCGCGGGGTCGAGCTTTTGCGCGTTCGGGCCCCAGTCGGAGAGCGCCTCCATGCGCAGCGACGCAAGGCTGCGGCCGGCGAGGATTTTGGGCGCGACGCTTTTTTGCGCGAGATAGTCGGGGACGTTCCAATAGGGGTTGAGGATCGCCCATTGCAGCTTGCCCGCGAGCATCGGGGTCGGCGTCTCGGGCGCGCCGACGACGACCTTCATCGTCCCCGCGCGCTTGCCCGCGCCGTAATAGAAGAGCTGGCCCGAGGAGGCGTCGACGACCACATGGTGCGTCCAGGGGCCGGGGAGCAGCCGCGCGCGGTCGAGGTTGAGGCGAAGGCGCGCCATATTGTCCTTCGAGGTGCCGCGCTTTTCGGCGGCGCCCGCAAGCGTGCGCAGGCGGACATAATGCTCGCTCATCCAGCCCATGCCGCCGACGTAAGCGGCGAAATCTTTCGGAAAAGCGGCGGCGCGGAGGACGGCGAGCGTGTCGGGGCGGCGGGGTTTGAGGTCGTCATCGGCCCAGACCATCTTCGCCTTACCCGATGAACGCATGTCGCGGACGTAGCGCGCTAAGGCGTCGGACAGCGCGAGCTCGGCGGCGGCGAGTGCGGCGGGGTCGCCGCTGCTGGCGATCGCAAGCGACTGGCGCAGCCTTTCGAGGCGGTAGTCGGCGGGGTCGAGGCCGTCGAGCCTAGCCGAGGCGAGGTGGCCGAGCAGCGCCTGCGCCTGCGGGCCGGGCTTGCTGCCGGCGAGCCAGAGCGGGCGGTAGCCGCGTTCGGCGTAGAATTTCCTGAGGTCGCCGTCGGCCTCGGCGCGCAGCAGCGCGACCACCGCGCCGTTGACGGGCGCGGGGGCGGCCGCCTTCGCTTTCGCTTTCGCCTTGGGCGCGGCGTGGGCGGGGGCGCTCGCGAGGAAGGCGAGCAGCAGCGGGGCGAGGCAGAGGGGAGCGCGGCGGACGCGCGCTCCCCCGGTCATGGCGGTCAGCCCTTTTCCCCGACGCGGGTGGGCG
>NZ_LNSB01000075.1 GCF_001468285.1 Sphingopyxis sp. HIX
CTCCACCACCCTGCGGGTGGTCCCCCTCCCCACGGCTTCGCCGCAGGGAGGATTAGAATGACCGCTCCCGCCCGCATCCGGCCGACCACGACTACCGGAACGTCGCCATGCCCGCCCCGTCGATCGCCAACCTCTGCCCCGAGCAATAGGGGTTGGCGTCGCTGACGAACCACAGCACCGCGGCGGCGACGTCGCTCGGTTCGGCGACGCGGCCGAAGGGCATCTTCGCCGCGAGATGGTGGATGTCGTCCTGGCCGGTGATCGCGCGCGACAGGCGTTCGCCCATGTCGCTGACGGTCAGCGCGGGGGCGACGATGTTGACGCGGACGCCGTGTTTGAGCTCCTCCTTGGCGAGCGCGATGGCGAGCGCTTCGCCCGCGACCTTGCCCATCGTATAGGGCGCGCTGAAGGGGGCGTGCTGGGTGGCGGCGATGCTGGAGATGACGATCACGTCGCTGCGCTTGTGCTGGCGGAGTTGCGGCAGGCAGAGGCGCGACAGGCGGTGCGGGCCGACCGCGTGGACCGCGAGCAGTTTCTCGACCTCTTCCGCGTCGGTGTCGGCGACGCCGCGGCCGCGGCTGGCGATGCCGGCGTTGTTGATCAGGATCGACAGCGGGCCGAAGTCGGCCTCGATGCCCGCGACCATCGCGGCGCAGGCGTCCTCGTCGGTGACCGAGGCCTGGTACGCTTTCGCCTTGCGGCCCAGCGCCTGGATCGCGGCGACGGTTTCGGCGGCGGCGCCCTCGTCGCGCGTGTAGTTGACCGCGATGTCGGCGCCCGCCCCGGCGAGCGCCAGCGCGATGCCGCGGCCGATGCCGCGCGAGGCGCCGGTGACGAGCGCGGTGCGCCCCGCAAGGTTCATCTCGGCCATGTCTCTCTCCCTATTGTGTCAGCTCGGTCTGGATTTCCTGCACGCTGCGCTTCGCGGCGTTTTGCCATTGCGGCGCGGTCTTGCGGTTGAGGACCTGGCCGCGCGCGTCGAGGATCGCGATGGTGGGCGTGCCCTTGATCTTCTTGAAGCCGAAGCGCGCGGGCACCTCGGGGTTCTTGCCCTGGCCGACCTGCGGCATGCCGATGTCGACGAAGACGATGTGGTAGCGCGGCGCGAGGGTCGCGGCGAGGTCGGCGCTGGTCACCGCGTTGGCGAACCAGGCGCTGTCGTGGCAGTCGTTCGAGCCCATCACGAGCAGCACGCGCTTGCCCGACCGGCGCGCTTCGGCGAGCGCGGCGTCGACCGCGGCCATCGCGTCGGCATCGGGATCGAAAGCGGTGGTTTCATAGGGCTCGGCGACGCCGGGGATGCTGCGGAGCGGCGCGTCTTCGCTTGCTGCGACCGGCGTCAGCGGGAGCAGCAGGGCGACGAAGGCGAGGGCGATCTGGCGCGTCATGGCGCGACGATAGGTTTTGCATGACGTTTCCGTCAACGTCAGTTAGCCTCGCCCCCATGAGCTGGAAAAAAGAAGTCGAGGAACTCGGGCAGCGCCGCGCGATGGCCGAGAAGATGGGCGGCGAGGAAAAGGTCGCGCGCCAGCATGGGCGCGGCAAGATGGACGCGCGGGCGCGGCTCGCGGCGATCGTCGATCCGGGGAGCTTTCGCGAGATCGGCAAGATCGCCGGCCGAGGCAGCTATGGGCCCGACGGCGAACTCGAGGATTTGGCGGCGTCGAACTTCATCTTCGGGCGCGCCAATATCGACGGGCGGCCGGTGGTCGCGAGCGCCGACGATTTCACCGTGCGCGGCGGCGCGGCCGATGCGGCGCTGCATCGGAAATTCGTCCAGTGCGAGGCGATGGCGCATGAATATCGCCTGCCGCTGATCCGCATGATCGACGGCACCGGTGGCGGCGGGTCGGTCAAGACGCTGGAGGATATGGGCTATACCTATATCCCCGCGGTGCCAGGCTGGGACCGGATTATCGCCAATCTCGACACCGTGCCGGTTGTGGCGCTCGCGCTGGGGCCGACCGCGGGGCTGGGGGCGGCGCGGGTGGTGGCGAGCCATTACAGCATCATGGTGCGCGGGCTGTCGCAGCTGTTCGCGGCGGGGCCAGCGGTCGCGGCGGCGATCGGCGATACGTTGGACCGCGAGGAGCTCGGCGGTGTCGATGTGCACACGCGCAACGGCGTGGTCGACGACGAGGTGGCGAGCGAGGCCGAGGCGTTCGCAGCGGCGCGGCGGTTTTTGTCGTACCTGCCCTCGTCGATCCACGAGCGTGCGGCGCGCACCGAAAACCGCGATCCGGTCGGTCGGCGCGAGGAGAGCCTGCTGTCGGTGGTGCCGCGCGAGGCGAAGCAGGTCTACTCGATGCGGCGCATCGCCAATGCGGTGTTCGATGCGGGGTCGTTCTTCGAAATGGGCGCGCGTTGGGGGCGGGCGGTGATCACCGCCTTTGCGCGATTGGATGGCTGGCCGGTCGCGGTGCTGGCGAGCGATCCCAGCTACCTCGGCGGGTCGTGGGACGCGAAGACGAGCGAAAAGGCCGAGCGCTTCGTGAAGCTGGCCGACCAGTTCCGGCTGCCGATCGTGCATCTGGTCGACAACCCCGGCTTCATGATCGGCGGCGAGGCCGAACGGACGGGGACGATCCGTTACGGCGTGCAGGCGATGAACGCGATCTACCGCGCGACGGTGCCACTGGCGTCGGTGGTGGTGCGGCGCGCCTATGGCATCGCGGGGAGCGCGATGTCGAACGCCGAGCGCTTCCAGTACCGCTTCGCCTGGCCGTCGGGCGACTGGGGCAGCCTGCCGATCGAGGGCGGCGTCGAGGTCGCGTACAAGAGCGAGCTCGAGGCGGCCGAGGACCCGGCGGCGCATCTGGAGGCGATCCGCGAGCGGCTCAACCGCGTCCGCTCGCCGTTCCGCACGGCGGAGAAATATGGGGTCGAGGACATCATCGACCCGCGCGATACGCGGCCTTTGCTGTGCGAGTTTGCGGAGCTGGCGTGGCGGGTGCTCGCGCCTTAATTTTCGAGATTCTCCCGGAACCGCCGGCTACCGCGCAGGACGTCGCCGCTTTCCATTTCGACGTCGAAGTCGCCGCTCCTGTGGGTGACGACGCGGCGCACCGCGTCCTGGCGGACCAGCCGGCTGCGGTGGATGCGCACGAAACCGATGCCCGCGAGTTCGGTCTCGATCGCGGTGAGCGTGGCGCGATGCAGCAGGCGCTGGCCGCGCCAGGCTATTTCGACATAATTGCCCGCGGCGGCGATATGTTCGATCTCGGCCAGCGGCAGGTGGTGGGTGACCGACCCGTCGCCGACCGCGAGGATTTGCGGTGCGGTCGCCGGGGCAACCACCGGCGCCGCCGCATAGCGCGCAACGAGCCACTGGATCAGGAAGACCGTCAGCACCAGCTCGACATAGGTCGCGACATCCTTGCGCATTTCATAGGCGATCGGGGTGCCGTCGGGAGAGCGGAATTCATATTGATCGCCCATCACCCACCAGGCGATCATGCGGAATGCGACCATCAGCGCGATATGGCCGAAGGACAGCGGGATGATGAGCAGCAGGTGGAGCACCGTCGCCCACAGCCAGCCGAAGCGCGGCGGGCGGATCGCGCGCACCGCATACCAGCAGGGGATGAGCATGATCATCCATGCCGCGAGGCTCGTGCCTTCATAGAGCCAGGCATAGGTCGGGTTGACCTGATCGCCGAGCGCGCTGCGGTCGGCGATATAGGAATAGACGTTCGACGTGATGCGGATCAGCCCGCGGATCACCAGCGCGCCGAGCAGCAGCCAGGTCAGCGTGCGGGCGCTGAAGCGGTTCGTCCCCACCTTGCCGCCGCCTGTCCCAGACCCCGCGATTTCCGTCACATCCGCTCCGCAATTCGTCCCGCGGCGATCGTCGGGCCGCGCCCCCGTCGATTAGCGGCATCGGCACCCACCGGCAAAGGAGATTCGGCGCGATGAGCACGGCACGACATTATGGCATGGACTGGCTGCGGATCGGCGCCTTTGCGCTGCTGATCTTCTATCACATCGGCATGTATTTCGTGCCCTGGGGTTGGCATGTGAAGATCGCTCAGCCGCTCGAATGGGTGGAGATTCCGATGCTGGCGACGAACAGCTGGCGGCTGGCGTTGCTGTTCCTGGTGTCGGGTTATGCGAGCGCGGCCTTGTTCGCCAAGCTGGGCGGCAGCGGAGCGTTCGTGCGGTCGCGCAGCGCCCGGCTGCTGGTTCCGCTGCTGTTCGGCATATTGGTGATCATCCCGCCGCAGCCGTGGATCGAGCTGGTGAGCCAGCATGGCTATGCCAAGAGCCTCGGCGCCTTCTGGACCTCCGACTATTTCCATTTCGGGGTGCTCGACGGGATCGTGCTGCCGACCTATCAGCATCTGTGGTTCGTCGTGTATCTGTGGGTTTACACGATGCTGGCCGCCGCCGTGCTGGCATGGGTGCCCGTCGCGGTGCGGGCGAAGATTGCCGATGGCGCGGCGCGGTTGCTCGGCGGCTTCGGATTGCTGATTTTCCCGATGCTTTGGTGGATCCTGCTGTTCTTCGTTTTCGACGGGCATGAGGACACGCACGCGCTGATCGACGACGGTCCGGCGCATCTCCATTATCTGATGGCCTTCTTCATCGGCTGGCTGCTGCGGGTGCGGCCGGCGCTGTTCGCGGCCGTGGCGCGCTGGTGGCGCCTTGCCGCGATGCTTGGCGTCGCCGCTTTCGCGGCGGTGGCGACGATCCTCATCCTTTGGCAGCAGGGCCTTTATCCGCCCGACTGGGCGCGTTTGCCTTTCGATATCGCGCGGCTGGTGCAGGGCTGGGCGACGATCGTCGCGTTGATCGGGGTCGCCGATGCCTATGCGAACCGCGACCATCCCCGCCGCGCGATGCTCGCCGAGGCGGTCTTCCCTTTCTATATCATCCACCAGACGATCATCGTCGTCGTCGGTTGGTGGCTGTTGAAGGGACAGGTTGCCGCGTTGCCGTCTTTCCTGATCCTGGTCGCCGCGACGGTGACGGGATGCTGGCTTTTCTATTGGATCGGGCGCAGCATCGGCTGGCTGCGGCCGCTGATCGGACTGCAGCGCCGATAGGGGAGAGCGAAAATGGGCGCAATAAAGGGCCTGATGGCGGTGGTCGGGGTCGCGGCGATCCTGATGGGCGGGCTGTGGATCTTGCAGGGACTCGACATCGTGCGCTGGCCGGCGAGCAGCTTCATGCTGGGCGACACGACCTGGACGCGCAACGGCACCGTGCTCGCGGTGGTCGGGGTCGTGCTGATCTGGTTCGCGCGCAAAAGGCCGGCCTGAGCTATCGACTACAAACGTAGTTGATCTGTATTGTAACTCTGATACACCTCCAACCGAACCGGGTTTGGATTGGAGACCGAGATGATTCGTCCTCAGCACCTTTTGCCGCTGCTGCTCGCCGCGGCGATGCCGCTTGCCGTCACGCCCGCTCACGCCGAAGAGGCGGCAGCAGCGCCCGAGGTAAAGGGCGATGCCGTCGCCGAAGCCTATGCCGCGCTGCTGGCGCGCGACTATGTCTATCCCGAGACCGGCCAGCGCTATGCCGAGGCGATCCGCGCGGCGATCAAGGCCGGGCGCTATGCCGCGCTGACCGGCGACGCGCTGGGCACGGCGATCGACGCCGATGTCCACGCGGTGTCGCCCGACGGCCATTTGCGCCTTCGCGCACCCGAGGGTGCGGCGGCGGCGCCTGCGCCAGGCGGCGCGCCGCCGATGCGCCGCGCGCCGCGTGTGCCGGTCGAGCAGGCGGGCTGGATCGCGCCGGGCATCGCCTTCGTCCGCTTCAACGTTTTTCCGATGGATGGCGAGGTAACCGCCGCGGCGGCGAAGTTCATGGCCGACCATGCCGATGCGAAAGCGATCATCTTCGACATCCGCACGCACGGCGGCGGCGGGCTCGACCAGATGGACGTCATCTTTCCCTGGCTGTTTGCGGAGCCGACGCGGCTGGTGACGATGGCGACACGCGCCTCGGTCGACGCGCAGGGCGGATCGCCGATCGACGGCATCGCGTCGATGCGCAAGGTCGCGGGCGACCCCGGCATGGTCGCGCGCGAGCATTGGGCGACGCCGAACGCCGATACGCGGCTGCGCGACGCCAAAATCTATGTGCTGACATCGGGCGGGACGGCGTCGGCGGCCGAGCATTTTTCGCTCGCGATGAAGCATACGGGGCGCGGGACGCTGGTCGGCGATCCGACCGCGGGCGCCAATCATTTCGGGCGCGGCGAGGAACTGGGCGGCGGCTATTCGGCGTTCATCCCGGTCGGGCGCACCTATGATCCCAAGACCGGCAAGGATTGGGAAAGCGTAGGCGTGCTGCCCGATATCGCCGTGCCGCCGGCGCAGGCGCTCGAACGTGTGCTGACCGACCTCGGCATCGATGCCGCCGAGGCGAAGCGCCTGTCCGATGCGCATATGCCGACCGCGCCGATGGAACGGCGGAAGCCGCGCGGGGCCAAACCCGCAGGCTAGAGCAGCTTGCGCCGGCAAGACGCGCCATCACGCCGGTCGCATTTTCGCGCTCGGCGACACCGGTCGATTGTGACCGCGCGCGGGGCATCGAGCCCATGACGCCGGTGCCGCTTGCCTCGCCGTTCGTCCGTTGGTCGCTTCCATTAGTGTATTGGTAGAATAATACGCCTGCGCGCGAGGTCCGTGCCCTATCGCTGCATCCAATCGCGCATCTGCCGGCGTCTAGTCGCCGTCAACTGCCGCCAAAAGGGAGGAATATCATGACGCGTCAGGCACTGCTCCGGAATACCAGTTTTCTTTTCGCCGCCCTCGGCCTCGCCGTCGCGGGCACCGCGCTCGTCGTGCCGTTGCAGCCCGCGCTGGCGCAGGTCGCCGCGGTCGAGGCGGGCCGCCCCGCCACCGACAAGGCGCAGGATGCCAGCCGCAAGCCCGGGATGATGGTCAAGTTCGCGCGCATCAAGCGCGGCGACACCGTCGTCGAGATCCTGCCCGGCGAGGGCTATTTCACCCGCATCTTCTCGAACGCGGTCGGGCCGAAGGGCAAGGTCTATGCGACCGAATTGCGCGATCCTGCGGGCGCGCAGGCGATCGCCGCCGAACCCGGGCGCGGCAATGTCGAGGCTTATGCGGGCAAGGCCGGCGACATCGCGCCTGCCGGGGTTGCCGACGTCGTCTGGACCTCGCGCAACTATCACGACCTGAAGGGACCCAAGGCCCCGGCCGACGCGGCGGAGCAGGTCAACAAGGCGGCTTTCGCGGCGTTGAAGCCCGGCGGCTATTATATCGTGCTCGACCATAGCGCCGCGGCGGGATCGGGGCTGCGCGACGTCGATACGCTGCACCGGATCGACGCCGAGGCGGTCAAGGCCGAAGTGCTGGCGGCAGGCTTCGTGCTCGAGGGCGAAAGCCCGATGCTGATCAACAAGGCCGATGCGCGCACGCTGCCGGTGTTCGACGATGCGATCAAGGGCAAGACCGACCAGTTCGTGCTGCGGTTCCGCAAGCCCGGCTGACCGGCAGGGCCCCTCCCGAAAGGGAGGGGCCCTACAGGCCTGCCAGTTTCGTCAGCGCGTCGCCGTCGACGCGCATCACGGTCCATTCGTCCATCAGCTTCGCGCCCAGGCTCTGGTAGAAGCCGATCGACGGCGTGTTCCAGTCGAGCACCCACCATTCGAGCCGCGCGCAGTCGCGTTCCTTGCACAGCTTTGCCAGATGCGCGAGCAGCGCCTTGCCCAGCCCCGATCCGCGCGCGGCGGGGCGGACGAACAGATCCTCGAGATAGATGCCCGGCTTGCCCTCGAAGGTCGAGAAATTGTGGAAGAAGAGCGCAAAGCCCTGCGGCGCGCCGTCGATCTCGCCGATCACGACCTCGGCATAGGGGCGGGTGCCGAAGAGGCGGTCGCCGAGTGTCGCCTCGTCGAAGCGGACCTCGTGCGCGAGCTTCTCATAGTCGGCGAGGTCGCGGATGAACTGCGCGATCAGGGGCAGGTCGGCGAGGGTGGCGGGGCGGATCGAGACGGTCATGGCGGGGAGGCTTTCGCTTTGGCTTTGGCTATCATGGCGGCAGCGGCCTCGCGGGCTGCCCGATCGAAGGGCGAGCCATCGCCGGGAACAGGCTGGGTGGCCAGCTCGGTGAGCGACGATGACGTGGCGACCGGCGCGGCGATTTCGGCGACATCGCCGAGGGGCGCGTAAGCGGTCCATCCGCGCGGGGGGTCGATGCCGGTAGCACGCCGGTAGCGGGCATGCTCGCACGCGATTTGCTCGTCAGCGAGGTCGCCGTGCGACAGATCGACGGGCGCGTCGCCGAAGCGCGCGCAGGCTTGCGCATAGGCCTCGGCGTCGGTCGTCAGCCTTGCGATGTCGGCCGACAGGCGTGCCTTGGCGCGGTTGGCGCAGGCGGCGGTGAGAACCGGGTCGCGGTCGGCTTCAGTGGTTTTGGTACAGCGCTGCTCGAGCGCCGGCAGGTCCGCCTGCAACGCGGCTACCGCGGCCTCGGTCCGCTCGGCTTCGGCGAGCAGGCAGCCGAGGTCGGTATCAAGATCGGCGGCGCGGGCGGCTCCGGCCGCTGGGCCTTGGCACAGGACGGCGAAAGCGCGATCATCGGCAATCAGTTGCCGCGCGAGGTGATCGACGAGGAGGACGCCGAAGCTGCTACAGGCTTCCTTCAAGCTGTCGTCGAGCTGCTCCCACGGCGTCGCAAGGCATCGCTCAGCCGTGGTGCCGTCATAGGCGGCGGAAGGCGCGGAGGCGGCGAGCAGCAGGGCGGCGAGCGATGCGATCATGGCAGGGGATTCGGTTCCATGCCGCGCCCGATGCGCCCGCGTGCCGCGAGAATGGCGAGCGCGGCGATGACGAGCGCGGGCTGGCCGATGACGGCGGAGGCGTCGGCCCAGAAGGTCGCGGGGCCGCAGATGCCCGCCATGACTTCATAGATGTGGAGGAGGCCGTGGAGCGCGAGCCACAGCCCGCCGACCAGCGCGGCGCGCCAGCGGCGGGCGGGGGCGAGCGCGGCGTAGAACAGGATCGCACCGCTGCCGAGATAGGCGAGGCCGATATCGCGGATGAAATGCTGGTTCGGAGGGCCGGTGGTGACGACGGTGGGGACGAAGACATACCAGTCGAGCGGCTTGACCAGCATGAAGGCGCCATTGGCGATGGTGGTGACCGCCGCGACGAGCAGGAGGAGCTGGACGAGGCGGTCGAGCGCGTCGGGCTTGCTGTCGGTCATCGGGCGATACTCCGGTGGAAGCGGTCGTAGGCGGTGAACAGGGCGGCGCCGACCGACGAGGCCATCAGCCCGACGACGATGCTGTCGAAGGCCATCAGCGCCCAGACGGCGGCGCCGGGCGCGCCGAGGGCCCATTTGTGGTTGAGGCCGTGGAGGAGGAAGAGCGGTCCGAAGAGGATCGGGAGCAGCAGCGCGAGCAGCAGGATCCACGGCCAGCTGCGGACGGCCAGCGCCTTCAGCGGAGTTGCGCGGTCCCCGAACAGCCCCGCGATCATCACGAAGAGGAAGGGAAAGGACAGCAGGCTGGCGAGGATGACGAGGGCGATCGGCGCCTTGTTGCCGGTCAGCGGCTGGGCCAGTTCGGCGAGCGAGCCGATCGCCATGAACAGGATGAAGCCGAGCAGCAGGCGTCCCCAGGCGATGCGGCGGATATCGTACCAGCGCTCGCCATGCGCGCGGCACCACCAGAAGCGCGCCGAGGCAAGGAAAGCGAGCGACAGGCCCGCGATCTTCACATAGCCGAAGCCCATGCGCAGCGGGTCGGCCGAGCGCGCGCGGAAGCTGTCGGCGCTGGCGAACATGCCGAGGTGGATTTCGGCGACATGCTGCGCGAATTCGGGGATCACGACGAGCGCGACGACGGCCGGGCCGAGCCAGAAGAGGCTGACCGTGCGGGTCAGATACTCGCCGAGGGCGGCGAGGATGGTGAGGAAGAAGGCGGCGAGGCGGGCCGGGGCCGGCTGCTCGTCGCGCGATGCTTGCTGGCTGTCGATGTTCACGATCCCCTCCGCAACCCCATGAATCCCGTAGCTAGCGCCGGCCGTCGCCGATGCCGGTGATCTTCCCGACCTCGAGTTCGTCGATGCGCAATTTGCGGATGTGCGCCTTGCCGATTTTCAGCCGGCCGATGGCGAGCGCGCCGACGGCAAAGGCGCCCAGTGCGAAGGCGCCGACGGCGAGTGCGGCGATATGGCCCGTGCCGAGGGCTGCGGCGCCGGTTGCGGTAGCACCGGTGGCGGTCGCTTTTCGCGCGACCGGGGGCTCGACGACGATGGCGGTCTTCGCCTTCACGCGGCCTTGCCGTGGAGCGTGTCCATGCTCACCGCGCTGCCCGCCTCGATCTCGGCGGCCTTGGCTTCGACGAGCTTCACGACATGGGCGATCATGTCGGCGTCGGCGACATGGTGATCGGTGACGCCCGACAGATAGACCATATGCTTGCCGTTGCCGCCGCCGGTGATGCCGATGTCGGTCTCGCGCGCCTCGCCGGGGCCGTTGACGACGCAGCCGAGGACCGAGAGCGACATCGGGGTCTTGATGTGACCGAGCGCCTCCTCGAGCGCCTGGACGGTGCGGATGACGTCGAAGCCCTGGCGCGCGCAGCTGGGGCAGGAGACGACGCGGACGCCGCGGGTGCGGAGGCCCAGCGATTTCAGGATCTCGTAGCCGACGCGGATCTCTTCTTCGGGTTCGGCCGAGAGGCTGACGCGGATCGTGTCGCCGATCCCGGCCCAGAGGAGGTTGCCGATGCCGAGCGCCGACTTGACGGTGCCGCCGATCAGCCCGCCCGCCTCGGTGATGCCGAGGTGGAGCGGGCAGTCGACCGCTTCGGCGAGCTGCATGTACGACGCGACGGCGAGGAAGACGTCGCTCGCCTTCACCGCGACCTTATATTCGTGGAAGTCGTGGTCCTGGAGCAGCTTGATATGGTCGAGTGCGCTTTCGGTCAGCGCCTCGGGGCACGGCTCGCCATATTTTTCGAGCAGGTCCTTTTCGAGGCTGCCGGCGTTGACGCCGATGCGGATCGCGCAGCCATTGGCCTTGGCGGCACGCACGACCTCGCCGACGCGCTCCGACGAGCCGATGTTGCCGGGGTTGATGCGCAGGCATGCGGCGCCGGCGTCGGCGGCTTCGAGCGCGCGCTTATAGTGGAAATGGATGTCGGCGATGATGGGGATGCGCGCGGCGCGGACGATCTTCCCCAGCGCGGCGGTCGAATCGGTGTCGGGGCACGAGACGCGGATCAGGTCGGCGCCGGCTTCCTCGCAGCGGCGGATCTGGTCGATCGTCGCGACCGGGTCGCTGGTCAGCGTGTTGGTCATCGTCTGGACGCTGATCGGCGCGCCGCCGCCGACGGGGACGTTGCCGACCATGATGCGGCGCGATTCGCGCCGCGCAATGTCGCGCCAGGGGCGCAGGCCGGGGTTGTGGTCGCTCATCGCTTCGTCCTTGGGAGAGGGTGAGCGTCCTTTAGAGCAGGAATGGCGCGGGATGAAGTGTTTTGGGGCAGGGTGGGTGCAGCGCGGAAGTTGACGAAGTTGACGCCCCATCGCGCGCGGGAACAAGGGGTTAGCCGCGACCGCGGTCGGAGCATGGCGCTGCGGATGGACGTATCGGTCATCGAGCAGGGTAGATCATGGCGGGATTTATTAGGAAAGCGGTTTTTTCGGAGGGGCGGGTTTCGGGCGGGAGCGGTCATCTTAATCCTCCCTGTCG
>NZ_LNSB01000076.1 GCF_001468285.1 Sphingopyxis sp. HIX
CTCCACCACCCTGCGGGTGGTCCCCCTCCCCACGGCTTCGCCGCAGGGAGGATTAAGATGTCCGCAATCGCCCGCTAACCGCCCTTACTCAATCGATGTCGAACAGCCCGGCGAGCTGCTCGACCATCGTGCCGCCCAGTTGCTCGGCGTCCATGATCGTCACCGCGCGGCTGTAGTAGCGCGTGACGTCGTGCCCGATGCCGATCGCGCAGAGCTCGACCGGCGAGCGGTTCTCGATCCACTCGATCACCTGGCGCAGATGCTGGTCGAGATAGGCGCCGTGGTTGACCGACAGCGTGCTGTCGTCGACCGGCGCGCCGTCGCTGATGACCATCAGGATGCGGCGCTCCTCGGGGCGATTGACGATCCGGTGGTGCGCCCACATCAGCGCCTCACCGTCGATATTTTCCTTGAGCAGCCCCTCGCGCATCATCAGCCCGAGCGACTTGCGCGCGCGGCGATAGGGTTCGTCGGCGGGCTTGTAGATGATGTGGCGGAGGTCGTTGAGGCGGCCGGGATGAGCGGGGCGCCCCGCGGCGAGCCAGTCCTCGCGGCTCTGCCCGCCCTTCCAGGTGCGCGTGGTGAAGCCCAGGATCTCGGTCTTCACGCCGCAGCGTTCGAGCGTGCGCGCGAGGATGTCGGCGCTGATCGCGGCGATGCTGATAGGCCGCCCGCGCATCGAGCCCGAATTGTCGATCAGCAGGGTGACGACGGTGTCGCGGAAGTCGGTGTCGCGCTCGATCTTGTACGACAGCGACTGGCCCGGCGAGACGATGACGCGCGCGAGCCGCGCGGCGTCGAGCTGGCCCTCCTCCTGGTCGAAATCCCAGGCGCGGTTCTGCTGCGCCATCAGGCGGCGCTGGAGCCGGTTGGCGAGCTTGGTCACCGCGCCCTGCAGATGCTGCATCTGCTGGTCGAGATAGGCGCGCAGCCGCGTCAGTTCGTCGGCGTCGCAGAGCTCGGTCGCGGCGATGATCTCGTCATGCTTCTCGGTGAAGCGGACATAGTTGAAATCGGGGACGTCGGTGGGCAGGCGGTTGGGGCGCACGGGCAGCATGCCCTCGTCGCCTTCGCCGCCCATTTCGGGTTCGCCGTCGGCCTCCATCTCCTGCGCGTCGGGGTCGCTGTCGCCGTCGTCGGCCTGGTCGCCCGCAGTCTCGGCGCGCGCGTCGACCTGGCTCTCGCCGGTGCCGCCGTCCTCGCTCTCCTGCTCGTCCTGCGACTCCTCGGCCTCGCTCTCGTCCTCCTCGCCATTGTCCTCGGCGCCGTCGTCCATCGGCTCGTCGCCATAGATGAGGTCGAGGTGGCGGAGCGCGAGCTTGGCGGTCTCGGCGAAGGCGGCCTGGTCGTCGATCTGCATCGCCAGCGCCTCGATGTCGCCGCCGGCCTGGCGCGCGATCCAGTCGCTGATCAGCCCGAGCCCGGTCTCGGTGCCCGGCGGCGGGGCCTCGCCGGTCAAGGCCTCGCGCAGCATCAGTTCGAGCGCCGAGGAGACGGGCACGTCGTCGCGGCTCTGCGCGCGCGCGATGGGGTCCGACCGCATCCGCATCGCGAGGCTCGCCGACAGATTGCTGCGCATGCCGTCCATGTGGCGCGCGCCGAGCGCCTCGATCCGCGCGCGTTCCATCGCGTCGAAGGCGGCGGCGGCGAGCGGTTCGGCGGGGCGCGCGGCGGCGTGCAATTTCTCGCTATGGTGCTTCATGCGCAGCGCATAGGCGTCGGCGAAACCGCGCGCTTCGGCCACTTGGTCTGCGGGCAATGTGCGCGAGGGCGTCGGCACCTTGATCGTCTTGCCAATCTGCGCGGGGGCGTCGGCGGTAAAGCCGACCTCGACCTCGGCATCGCGCGTGACGGCACGCGCGACGCTCGACAGCGCGGCCTTGAAATCGTCGAGGGGAGAGGAGGCGGTCATGGTGAGTCGAGGCTGTAGACAGCTTTGGGCGGAGAAGGAAGGGACGGAAAAACCGGCGGCGGCGCTGCCCTAGCCGATCGGCTCGAGCGGTTCGACGACCTTGCTCAAATAGGCCTCGCCTTCGCGCCAGATATAGAAGGATCCGCTCCAGATGGTCTCGGGATGGCTCAGCATCTGGCGCGAGATCGCGACCAGCGCGGGAGGCGATTTTTGCGTGTCCGACGCGATCGCCGCGATGGCGTCCGCCCGGTCGAACCACCGCACCTCGTCGATCCCCTTGGGCGCGGTCGCGGTGCCGCCGGCGGCGGTCGCCGAATAATGCGAGCGCGTCGAGATCGCGGGCGTGTAGCCATATTGATAGCTGAACAGGCCCGAGAGGCGGAGGTCGCTGATGGTCAATCCATAGTTGGATGCCAGTTCGCCGAGGCTCTGGCGGATCGAAACCCGCTTGTCGTAGCGCAGGCCCGGCGTGCTCCAGCCCATGAAGTTCCGCTGCAGCAGCACCTGTCCGCGGTCGTTGTAGATCATCAGATTCTGGGTGGTGTAATTGGGGTCCTCGACGGTCTCGGCAAGCGCCGGCGGCGCGAGCGTTGTCAGCGTCAGGCCCAGGGTCGCGGCGATCAAGGTCCTCATGGGATTCTCCGGCAAAGTTGCGCGATCCTAGGTGGTGCGTGCGACGAAGCAAGAGGCGGTTCGCACCGCAGTAGCTAAGCTCGCTTGACGCAAACGGAAGGCGGGCGCATCGGGCAGCCCATGCGCTCCCCCAAACTCGCCGCCATGAAACAGCCCTGGATCGTCATCCTCTGCGCCGCGCTCATCGTCACGCTGGCGATGGGCGTGCGCCAGTCGTTCGGGCTGTTCCTGCCGCAGATGAGCGTCGATATCGGGATCAGCCGGTCGGACTTCGGGCTGGCGATGGCGCTGCAGAATCTGCTCTTCGGCCTCGTCCAGCCCTTCGTCGGCGCGCTCGCCGACAAGCATGGCGCGGGGCGCGTGGTGCTGGCGGGCGCGCTGCTCTACGCGCTCGGGCTGATCGGCGCGGCGTTTGCGAGCGACGCGATCGGGCTGCATATCAGCTTCGGCCTGCTCATCGGCATGGCGCAGTCGGCGACGACCTTCGTCGTCGTCCTCGGCGCGGTCGGGCGCGTCGTGCCGCCCGAGAAGCGCAGCGGCGCCTTCGGCATCGTCACCGCGGGGGGCTCGCTCGGCCAGTTCCTCGTCGTGCCGCTCGCGTCGATGCTGCTGCGCGATATCGGCTATCACGAGACCTTGTGGATCATGGCGGGGCTGGTCGCCTTGTGCGGCCTGCTCGCGATCGGGGTCGCGGGACGCACCGATGCGAGCCCCGGCCTGGTGCTGGAGGTCGAGCAGAGCGCGCGCGAGGCGCTGCGCGAAGCCGCGGTGCACCGCGGCTACTGGCTGCTCAACGCGGGTTTCTTCGTCTGCGGTTTCCACATCGCCTTCATCGCGACGCACCTGCCCGCCTATCTCGACGACAAGGGGCTGGGGATCGAGATCGGGGCGCAGGTGCTGGCGCTCGTCGGGCTGTTCAACATCCTCGGCTCATATGTCTTCGGCCGCGCGGGCGACGTGCTGCGGCAGAAATATATCTTGTCGGGCCTTTATGTCGCGCGGTCGGCGGTGATCGCGCTGTTCCTGTTCCTGCCGCTGACCCACTGGACCGCGCTGGTTTTCGCGGGCGCGATGGGTTTCCTGTGGCTCGGCACCGTGCCGCTGACCAGCGGGATCGTCGGGCGCATCTTCGGCATCCGCTATCTCTCGATGCTCTATGGCATCGTGTTCCTCAGCCACCAGGTCGGCAGCTTCTTCGGCGCGTGGATGGCGGGGCTGATCTTCGACGCCACCGGCAGCTACGACATCGCCTGGGGCTTCGCGATCGCGCTCGGGCTGTTCGCAGGGCTCGTCCATCTGCCGATCGCCGACGCGCCGCTCAAACGCACCGCGCCGGCATGAAGCTCCAGCGGCAGGACTGGGTCGCGCTCGCGCTCTTTGCCGTCGTCGCGGTCGGCGGGCTGTGGCTCTGGACCGGTGAGGGGCCCGTGGTCTGGCTCAGCGATTTCGCCGTGATGTGCGGCTTTATCTAGGGCGTCTTGTCGGGCAGCCAGCGGCAATGGGCCTCGTCCAGTTCCTTGGGCGCGGTCACGGGGTCGGGCAACAGCAGGAACACATGCGCCAGCCGCGTCGCGACGCGCTCGGGGCGCGACCTCTTGTCGGCGACGACATCGACGAAATCGCGGCACGCGACCGTGCTGCGCAGGAAATTGCTGTGCCCCGTCGATCCGCGCGACACTTCGGTGGTGTCGATAATCGTCAGCCCCGGCGCGGGCGCCGCGTAACAGCGCTCGGGCTCGCCTCTGGCCTTGAGTTCGGCCGCCTCGAACGGATCGAAGCAAAAGGGCGAGCCGAGCCGCGGATAGCCGTGGATCGCGCGCGAGGCGGCGAGCGCCTTGTCCTTCGACGAGACATAGACGGTGATGTGGCGCCCCTGCGCGACGCGCTCGGGCGACAGCACATCCTCGACGATATCGCGCTCGAAGGTCTCGCGGTCGACGTCGGGCGAGGCGAGGACGATGTTCGAGATCTTGTCGCGGCGCTCGGCGCGGCGCGCGAGCCGGTCGGCGGCGCCGACCGCGGGGATCACCAGCCGCGCGCCGAGCGAATGCGAGACGATCACGATCTCCTTCACCCATTCGCGCTCGGCGAGCGTGCGCAGGAAGTCGCGGAAATTGCGGATGTCGTGATACATGTTGGTTTCGTCGGTGCCATAACCCAGCACCTGGTGCTGCGACGGCCAGCTGTACGCGACCACCGGCCCGTCGAAGCCGGTCATCCGCGCGATCTGCGCCGCGTCCTTGGTCGTCGTCTCGAAACTCTCGCGATAGCCGTGGACATAGAGCAGGACGCGCCCCTGCCGCCGGTCGGTCTCGGCCTGCAGCCCGCGCCACCAGTCGCCCGATTCCTGGAACGCCATCGGCGTGCGCAGTTCCTTTTCGATCTCGCTGGGCGCGGCAAAGCGCCCGTAGCGGACATGGTCGCCGCGATAGATGAGCAGGCGGATGTCGGCGCTGCGGCAATCGGGCAGGCGGCTGGTCGCGAAGAAGAGCGGCAGCGCGGCCTCGTCGACCGCGGCGCCGGGCTGCGCGGTGCAGCGCGGGTCGGCGACATAGTCGGCGTGGCGGATCTTGCCGTAATCGACCGGCTTGATGCAGCCGGCGAGCAGCGCGCAGGCGAGGAGCGGGGCGAGGCGGCGGGGGAGCGAGACCATGGCGCGGGGATAATCGGCTTTGCCGCCGGGGGGAAGCCGCGTCAGCGCGGCGCCAGCAGCGGCAGCAGGCTGCGCGCGATCCGCTCCGCCCCCGCCACCGAGGGATGGTTGTCGTCCATATAGAGCGGCGTGGCGCCGACCATATAGGGACAGCGGCCGCCCGTGCACATCGCCGCGCCGGGGTCGGCGATGACGATATGGTCGCCGTCGGCGATCCGCTCGAGTGCCGTGCGCATCGCCGCGCTGGCCCTGCGATACCCGGCCTCGCTCTGCGCGAGCGGGAGGTCGCTCCGCCCGTTGCGGTCGCGGCGCGCGAGGCCGCTCGGCACGTCATAGGGCGGCTTGGGCAGCGGGCCCATGACGATCACGCGCTTGCCCGCGCGGCGTAGCAGCGTCGCGCTGCGTTCGAGCGCGGCGGCGATGCGCGCTTCGCCCAGATAGGCGTGGCGGCCGTAATAGGCGACGAGCACCACCGTCTCGATCGACGGCGTCGCGGCGATGCGCGCGGCGATGCGGTCGTTGTCGGCCGGGCAATCGGGCTGGTTGCGGATCGCGGTGCCGAGGAAGGGCGGGCACCCCGACGACGTATATTGCGCGAGCGAGCGGCCCGCGGGGCCGAGTTCGCGCCCCAGCGCATGCGAAAGCTCGCGGCTGTGGCTGTCGCCCCACACCGCCACGTCGGGCCGCACCGCGGTGTCGCCGAGCAGGCAGGCGCCGTCGGGGGCAAAGGCCGCGCCGCGCGACGCGGGGGTGCAGCGCGTGCGGTCCTTGAACACCGCGAGCAGTGCGCGCTCCTCGGCCGAGAAGCGCTCGGGCGCGCCCTTTTTGTCGACCACCCAGCTCGCCGCGCCGGCGACCAGCGCGGTGGCGAGCAGCGCCGCGCCATAAACGTGGAGCGCGGGCGTGCGCGCCCGGTTCGCCCAGCGCCGCGCGGGCCGCTCGACCAGGAACCAGCAGAGCCCCGCCAGCGCCAGCGTCGCGAGCAGCACGAGCAGGCGCCCGCCGGGCGAAAGCGGCACGATGTGCCAATTCTCGGCGAGCATCAGCAGCGGGCAGTGGATCAGATACACCGAATAGGAGACCAGCCCCAGCGCGCGCACCGGCGGCAGCGCCAGCAGGCGCGCGGCGGGGTTGGCCGGTGCGGCGAGATTGGCGGCGAGGAGCAGCGCGGTGCCCGCGACGCACAGGATCTGCCACAGGCTCTTCGCCGCGAAATGGCCCGGCACCGGCGCGAAAGTCGCGCCGAGCATCATCGCAGCCCCGAGCGCCGCGAGCACGGCCGCGCGGCGCGCCGGCATCGCCGCGATCGGCCCGGCGGCGATCAGCACCCCCGCCAGAAACTCCCACGCGCGCAGCGACGAGAAATAGAAGGCCGCGCGCGGCTCATGGAGGCCGGCCGCGACATAGGCGGCGAGGCCGAGCAGCAGCAGCGCGCCGACCCCGCGGCGGGTAAACCAGCCGAAGCGATGGAGCAGCAGCGCGAGCCAAGGGAAAGCCACATAGAATTGCGCCTCGACCGACAGCGACCAGCTGTGCAGGAAAAAGCGCTCGATCCGGTCGCGCATGAAATAGGAAGCCTGCGGCTCGAAATGCCAGTTGGCGATGTTGAGCGCGGCCGCGCGCACCTCGAGCGCGAGGCGGCTGAGGTCGGTCGGGATGAGCAGCGCATAGCCCGCGGCGAGCGTCAGCCCCGCCACGACCAGCAGCGCGGGGGCGATCCGCGCGATGCGGCGGCGATAGAAATCGACGAAGCCGAAGCGCGCGTTCGCGAGGTCGTTCCGCACGATCCCGCCGATCAGGAAACCCGAAATGACGAAGAAGATGTCGACGCCCAGGAAAGCCTGCGCCCCGCCGCCGAAATCGAAATGATAGAGCAGCACCAGCGCGATCGCGACGGCGCGCAGCCCGTCGATGTGGCCGTGATAGGCCGCCGATCCGGACCCGCCCCCCGCGGTCATCGCCGGCGCCGCCTATTTGCCGCCGACGATCCCCTCGGGCAGGTCCTCGCCGAACACGCGCTGATAATATTCGGCGACGATCATCCGTTCGGCCTCGTCGCACTTGTTGAGGAAGCTCAAGCGGAACGCGAAGCCGAGATTGTTGAAGATCGCGGCGTTCTGCGCCCAGCTGATCACGGTACGCGGGCTCATCACGGTCGAGATGTCGCCGTTGATGAAGCCCTGGCGCGTCAGGTCCGCGACCTTGACCATGTTCGCGATCGTGATGTCGTCGGTGTCGGGTACCTTCGCCAGGATGATCGCGGCCTCGGTCGCGGCGGGCAGATAGTTCAGCGTGACGACGATGTTCCAGCGGTCCATCTGGCCCTGGTTGATCTGCTGCGTGCCGTGATAGAGCCCGCTCGTGTCGCCGAGGCCGACGGTGTTCGCGGTCGAGAAAAGCCGGAAATGCGGGTTGGGGCGGATCACGCGATTCTGGTCGAGCAGGGTCAGCTTGCCCTCGGTCTCCAGCACGCGCTGGATCACGAACATCACGTCGGGGCGGCCCGCGTCATATTCGTCGAATACGAGCGCGGTCGGGGTCTGCAGCGCCCAGGGGAGCAGGCCTTCGCGGAATTCGGTGACCTGCTGGCCGTCCTTCAATACGATCGCGTCGCGGCCGACGAGGTCGATACGGCTGATATGCGCGTCGAGGTTGACGCGGATGCACGGCCATTTGAGTCGCGCCGCGACCTGTTCGATATGCGTCGACTTGCCGGTGCCGTGATAGCCCTGCACCATCACGCGGCGGTTGTATTTGAACCCCGCGAGGATCGCGAGCGTGGTGTCGCCGTCGAAGACATAGGCGGGATCGAGGTCGGGCACGCGCGCATCGGCCTCGCTGAACGCCGGGACCATCATGTCGACATCGACCCCGAACATCTCGCGCGCACTCACCTCGGTATCGGGCGCCGCGAGCAGCGTCGAGCCATGGTGGTCGGGGAGGCTGTTGGGGATATCGGTCATGTCGCGGCCTTCAAATCTCTAATTCCCTTCTCCCTTGATGGGAGAAGGATACGGAGCCTTGCCGCAAAGCGGCTAGGCGCAGTTGGATGAGGGTGAGCGGCGCTTGCGGCGCGCGAGCCAAAGGCTCGCAACCCCTCACCCAGCTTCGACTAGGCAGCAAAGCTGCCAAGTCTTCGCAACCCTCTCCCACAAGGGGAGAGGGGAGTTGCGTTAGCGCGGTATCGATATGGGTTGCGCCATGCAACGCCTTATTCAGAGGATGCCCAGCGCCTTCAGTACCGACGACTGGTCGTAATAAGGCCGTTCGCAGACGATCTTGTCGCTGCCCGGCGCGAACTGGAAGCTGGCCGCCATGCGGACGCGGAAGGCCTTGCCGGTGGGCTCGATCGTGCGCAGGCCGAGGTTGAGCGGGCCGAGGTGGGTGCCGGTCAGCCAGAATTCGACGAGCACCGTGTCGGTCGCGGCGTCGGCGGCGATCGCGATGACTTCGTTGCCCTGGTCGGGAAAGGGGATGCGCGACTGGGTGAAATAGCTGCGCACCGCCGCCTCGCCGTCGAAGATAGTGCCGGGGCCGTGGAGTTCGTAGCGCGGATGCTCGAAAGTCGCGATCACCGCATCCCATTCGTGGGTGATCTCCAGCGCCATATGGCGGCGGACCACGTCGATGCGCTTTTCGTCCAGATCGTTCATCGCAGCTCTCCCGTCAGGCGAAGGCCCCTAGGCGAAGGCTTTTGCCTTTCTGAGCAGCTGATATGCCGCAACAACCTCGCCGAGTCTCGCTTCATGGCTGCGGTCGCCGCCGTTGCGGTCGGGGTGATATTTGCGCACCAGCTCGCTGTAGCGGCGGCGGAGCGCGGCGCGGTCGGCGTCGGCGGGCAGCGCGAGCAATTGCATCGCGGCATGTTCCTCGCGCGACAGGCCGGGGTTCGCCGCCTGCCGCCGCGCCTCGTCCATCCGCTGGCGGAAACGCGCGCCGAGCGCGTCGATCGGGTCGCGGAAATCGGCCCAGCGCGGCGGCAGGTCGGCGCTGCCCGCGGGGCGGAAGGTGCGGCTTTCGGTTTCCCAGCCCGCGGTCGGCGACTGCGCCTCCATGATCTGGTCGGCGCTCATCCCCTCGAAATAATTATAGCCGCTGTTGAATTCGCGGACATGGTCGAGGCACAGCCAGCGATATTGCGGCGGCCCGTCGGGCGAGCGCGTCGCCGCGATCGGCGCGCGAAACTCGCCCGCCTCGCGGCAGCCGGGCGCGGCGCAGCGCTCTTCGCGCGGAACGCGGCCATGGAAACGGGTCGGGCGGGTCGGGGACGGCAAGAGTGGCTTTCGGGATAGGGGAGGCTGACCTTGGGCAGCCCTTATCATTTGGCGACGAAGCGCTTATGGTCAACCCATGAGCACCCCCGGACCCGTAGAAAAAGAGATGGAAAGCCTGCTGCGCGCGGCCTTTCCCGACGCCAATTTCGCGCTGAGCAACGACAGCGCCAGCCATCACGGCCACAGCGGCGACGACGGTAGCGGCGAGTCGCATTTCAGCCTGCGCATCGAGTGGGCGGGCTTTGCGGGCCTGAACCGCGTCGCGCGCCAGCGCGCGGTGAACAAGGCGCTGGGCGACCTCCCCGGACAGCGCGTCCATGCGCTCGCGATCCGCGCGACGGCGCCGGGAGAGGGCTGATGATCGACAAGGTCAATCTGGCGGCGGCCTTTGCGAGCTTCGACGATCCCTGGAACCCGCGCGTCGCGGGCGACATCAACGATTTCCAGGTCAAGCTGGTCAAGCTCGACGGCAAGTTCGACTGGCATCATCACGATGTCGAAGACGAATTGTTCCTCGTCGTCGCGGGGCGGATGAAGATGGCGTTCCGCGACCGCGACGTCATCGTCGAGCCCGGCGAGTTCATCATCGTCCCGCACGGGACCGAACATTGCCCCGAGGCGCTGGACGGCGAATGCTCGGTGCTGCTGCTCGAGCCGGGTTCGACCCGCAACACCGGCAATGTCGAAACCGACAAGACGCGCCGGACGCTGGAAAGGCTCGGCTGATGTTCACTATCATCACCCCCTCGACCCACGACATCGGCGCGTTCGACGTGCGGCGCACCCTGCCCAACAAGGCGCGGACGATGGTCGGCCCCTTCATCTTCGTCGACCAGTTCGGCCCGGCGCATTTCGATATCGGCGCGGGCATGGACGTGCGCCCGCACCCGCATATCAACCTCGCGACGGTGACCTATCTTTTCGAAGGCGCGATCGACCATCGCGACAGCCTCGGCACCTTCGCGACGATCCGCCCGGGCGCGTGCAACCTGATGACCGCGGGGCGCGGCATCGTCCATTCGGAGCGCACCCCGGCGGCCGAGCGCGCGACGGGCTCGGCGATCTCGGGCATGCAGACCTGGCTCGCCTTGCCCGACGGCAAGGAAGAGATCGACCCGGCGTTCGAGCATGTCGCGAAGGACGATCTGCCGCTGATCGAGGACAGCGGCGTGTCGGCGCGCGTGATCATGGGCAGCCTGTGGGGCAAGACCGCGCCGATCACCCAGCATAGCGCGACCATCTATGCCGACATATTGATGAACGCCGGCGCGACGATCCCGATCGACGCCGAGGCCGACGAGCGCGCGGTGCTGGTAGCGATCGGCGATGCGAGCCTCGACGGCGAAAGGCTCGAGCGCCACAGCCTCTATATCCTGAAACCCGGCCACGCGATGACCTTGCGCGCCGACAGCGACGCGCGCGTGATGCTGCTCGGCGGCGAGGCCTTCACCACCCCGCGCCACGTCTGGTGGAATTTCGTGAGCTCGTCGCGCGAGCGGATCAACGAAGCCAAGCACGACTGGAAGGAACAAAAATTCCCGCTCGTCCCCGGCGACAGCGAGGAGTTCATCCCGATCCCCGAAGTGCCCAAGACGGTGAGCTATCCGTGAGCCTGCTGCTCGCGCTGGCGATGGCCGCGGCGCCCGAACCGGTGTTCGACTGCGCGATGGGCAAGAAAAGGCTGACGGTGACGCAGGAGGGCGGGGCGCTCGTCTATCGCTACGGGACCAGGCAGCGCGCCGAACTCCGCATGGTCGCCGATGCCGCGAGCGGCCGCGTCCATTACCACCGCACGCTCTACCCGCGCGGCGAGGACCAGACCTTGCGCTTCGTCAACGGCGACTATTCATACGTCGTCTACGCCCATTATTCGGCGCCGGGCATGGGCATGACCGAGGAGGGCCGCACGCCCGAAAGGACCTATGGCGGGCTGATCGTGCTCAAGAACGGCGAAGCGCTGTCGTCGCGCCGCTGCAACGGCGAAAGCGGCGACATGCGCGAATGGCCGATCTTCAAGACGCTGCCGGTCGATGCGGACAATCTGACGCCGGAGTTTTGAGGCGCGCTTGTGGCGGCGGCTTTGGGGTGGGGAGCGGACATATTAATCCTCCCTGCGGCGAAGCCGTGGGGAGGGGGACCACCCGCAGGGTGGTGG
>NZ_LNSB01000077.1 GCF_001468285.1 Sphingopyxis sp. HIX
CCTTCCTAATCCTCCCTGCGGCGCAGCCGTGGGGAGGGGGACCGCCCGCAGGGTGGTGGAGGGGCCGAACGCCATAAGGCGTTTGCCGAAGGCTGCCACCGCCCCTCCACCACCGCCTGCGGCGGCGGTCCCCCTCCCCATCGCTTCGCGACAGGGAGGATTATTATGGCCGCACCGCCGCTCAATCCACAACTCACCCCATCCCCCACCGGATCGCTCTTGCCCATCGGGGGGCGCCTGCCCTAACAGCGTCGCGAGCCGGAAACTGCCGGACCGCGGGGAGCTTTACCATCCATGTCCGACGATCGCGTCGATTTCGCCTCCATGCTGGCTTCGCGCCTGTGTCACGACCTCTTGAGCCCCGTCGGCGCCTTCGCCAACGGGCTCGAACTGCTCGCCGACGAACAGGATCCCGCGATGCGCGCGCGCTGCATCGAATTGCTCGAACAGAGCGCGCGGACCTCGGCGAACAAGCTCAAATTCTTTCGCCTCGCCTTCGGGTCGGCGGGCGGTTTCGGCGAGATGGTGCCGCCCGATGAGGCGAAGTCGGCGATCCAGGGCATCATCGGCGACCGCGCGATCGACCTCAACTGGATGATCGGCGCCGATCCGCTGCCCAAGCCCGCGGTGAAGATCATCCTCAACCTGTCGCTGCTGCTCGTCGACGCGCTGGTGCGCGGCGGGCGGCTCGACATCGGGTGCGAGAGCCAGGGCGCCAAGGGAGAGGGTGGCATCGAGATCGCGCTGCACGTCGAGGCCGAGCGGCTGTTCCTCGACGCCGATGTCGAGCGGATTCTGGCCGAGGGCGAGGGCGCGAGCCCGATGACTTCGCGCACCGCGCCCGCGATCCTGGTGCAGGCGGTCGCGGCGCAGAATGGCGGCACGGTGATGCTCGCGCGCGAGACGCCGACCTCGCTGCTGGTGGGCGCCGTCCTGCGCGGTTGATCGCGCGGGCTTCGAGCCCGATCCCCCCGATCGCGCACGCGGCGCGTCTACCCATTTGCTCCTTCCGATTGGGCAGACCTGCCGCCGGGGGCCCAAACCCTCGGCGGTCTTCGTCCGGACGCGCGGGCACGCGCGCCGAAACTGCCGGAAACGGCAGCATTCGGGCCGATATGTAAAGTGCTCCTTAACCATTGTCCTTCATGGTGGCGGCCTGATTTTGGGGGCGCACCAACACCGTGATCGACGATCTGCTGAACGATTTCCTGGCCGAGACGGCGGAAATATTGGCCGAGGCCGGCGGCGCCCTCGTCGCGTGGGAAGCCGATCCGGCCGACCGTGCGCAACTCGACGCGATTTTCCGCCTCGTCCACACGATCAAGGGCAGCTCGGGTTTCCTGTCGCTGCCGCGCGTCACCGCGCTGTCGCACGCCGCCGAGGATGCGCTCGATCAGGTCCGCCGCGGCAACCGCCCGGCGAATGCCGCGCTGGTCACCGCGGTGCTCGCGATCATCGACCGCCTGTCGGGGCTGTGCACCGCGCTCGGCAACAGCGGGACCGAACCGCCGGGCGACGATAGCGACGTCATCGGCGCGCTGGCGCTGGTCGATGATACGCCGGTGGCCGCGGCTGCGCCCGTCGAAGTCGAAGCTACCGAAGAAGATATCAACACCGATCTGCTCCAGAGCTGGCGCTCGATCCGCGTGCCGCTGCCTTTGCTCGACAGCGTGATGACCGGGGTCACCGACATCGTGCTCGCGCGCAACGAATTTGCCCGGATGCTGCGCGAATCGGGCGCCGACGCCTCGGTGATCGCCTCGTTCGACCGCCTCTCCGATTCGATCGCCGGCATGCGCCAGTCGGTCAGCCAGATGCGCATGCAGCGCATCGACAAGCTTTTCGCCCCGCTGCCGCGCATCGTCCGCGACCTCGCGCAGGACCTGGGCAAGAAGATCCGTTTCTCGACCAGCGGCGGCGAGGTCGAGCTCGACCGCGAGATGATGGAGAATATCCGCGACCCGCTGATCCACATCGTCCGCAACGCGATCGACCATGGCATCGAGCCGCTCGACGAGCGCGTCGCGGCGGGCAAGGGGGTCACCGCCAACATCGCGGTGTCCGCGCGCCAGTCGGGCAACCAGATCGAGATCGAGGTGCGCGACGACGGCCGCGGGCTGTCGCCCGACGCGCTGGTCGCCAAGGCATTGTCGGTGCGCGTCATCGGCGCCGCCGAAGCCAAGGCGCTGAGCCCGCGCGAGAAGCTCGAACTCATCTTCCGCCCCGGCTTTTCGACAGCGGCCAAGATCACCGCGATCTCGGGCCGCGGGGTCGGCATGGATATCGTCAAGGCGAACCTCGAAAAGATCGGGGGCGTCGTCGAACTGCGCAACGACGAGGGCCGCGGGCTGTCGATCGTGCTGCGCGTGCCGATGACGCTGACGATCATCTCGGGCCTGATGGTCCGCGCGTCGGGGCAATATTTCGCGATTCCCAGGGGGTCGGTGCGCGAGATCCTGCTCGAGACGAGCGATTCGGTGCGCATCGACCGCATCGGTGGCGGCGAACTCGTCACCGTGCGCGGCGAACAATTCCCGCTGCTGCGCCTCGAACAGGTGCTGGGCGGGGAGGTCGATGCGAGCGAAGACCGCGACGACCGCGCGATCATCCTGATCCGGCCGGGCCAGGGAATGAGCTATGCGCTAAGCGTCGCCGCGATCCACGACCATGAGGAACTGGTGATCAAACCCGCCGCGCCGATGATCATGGCGACCGGACTCTACGCCGGCACGACGTTGCCGGACAACGGCCGCCCGGTGCTGCTGCTCGACGTCCAGGGCCTGCTCGCCGCCGCCGGGGTCGACGCGTCGGAGGCCGGACGCAGCCACGATGCCGATGTCGAGGCCGCCGCCGAGGCCG
Source organism: Sphingopyxis sp. HIX (assembly GCF_001468285.1). Taxonomy (GTDB): domain Bacteria; phylum Pseudomonadota; class Alphaproteobacteria; order Sphingomonadales; family Sphingomonadaceae; genus Sphingopyxis. The sequence continues at coordinate 2,860 of NZ_LNSB01000077.1, forward strand.
CGGCGGCACGCGATGCCGCGCAATTGCTGCTGTTCTGCGACGTCGGGGGCCAGATGCGGGGCGTCCGCCTGTCGGTGATCGAACGCGTCGAGGAGGTGCCGGCGGCGGCGCTGTTCGAAAGCGCCGGCGCCGTCCAGGTCAAAATCGGCAGCGACATCTTCCCGGTCCACGCCGCCGCGGTGCCCAGGGGCCGCGACGCGGTGAAGCTGCTGCGCCTGCACGACGGCCAGTCGGTGCTCTGCTACCCGATCGAGGCGGTGATCGACATCGTCCGGCTGCCCGACGCGGTGCAGACGGCGCCGGCGCCCGGCCTGATCGCCGGGGTCGTGCTGATCGGCGGCCAGCCGGTCGAACTGATCGATCCCTTCTGGCTGATGGCGCAATATGGCACCGGGCAGGCTGCGCCGTCGCTGCGCCAGCCGCTCTGCCGCATCGCCGCCGACGCCGACGGCTGGGCGAGCAATTTTCTCGCGCCGATCCTGCGCAGCGCGGGCTACCGCGTTATCGGGGGCGACGAGGCGAGCGAAGAACGCCCCGACGTCCAGCTGTGTCTGACCGAGGCCGCGTCGGGTCCGATCGCATCCGACGTGCCGCTCGTCCGGCTGCGCGCCTCGCCCGCCGCGACGGGGCCCGAGGACGACAGCATCTATCGTTACGACCGCGCCGCTTTGCTCGAGGCGCTGCGCAGGCAGGTCGCAGGAGGCCGCTCATGATGGAAAAACTCTATTTGATCGCGCGCATCGCCGACACGCGCGTCGCGCTGCGCAGCCGCGCGATCAACTCGGTGGTGACGGTGGGCACGCCCGTCCATGTCCCCGCCGCGCCGCCGCATGTCGCGGGGCTGTTCGCGCTGCGCAGCCGCGTCTTCACGCTGATCGACCCGCATGTCGTGATCGGCCTGCCGCCGGTCCCCGTCGCGCCGGGGCAGCGCGTGATCGTCGTCGACGTCGCCGAACACGGCTATGCTTTGCTCGCCGACGCGATCGAGGATGTCTGCTTCATCGAGGCGCCCGAAACGCGCGTCGCGGGCAAGCTGCTCCCCGGCTGGGCGCGCGTCGCCGACGCGATGATCGAGCATGAGGGGCACAGCCTGCTCGTCGTCGACCCTTCGCATTTCGTCACTTTGCCCGTCGCCAAGGCGGCGTGACATTAACGGGCTGAATACGGTTTTTGGATATCCCCGCTGCATTACCGGGGGCACGGAGTAAATCATGTCGAAATCCTGTCTGGTCGTCGATGACAGCAAAGTGATCCGCAAGGTCGCGCGCCATATCCTTGAAAGCATGGCTTTCGAGGTGGACGAGGCGGCCGACGGGCAGGAGGCGCTGACCTTTTGCCGCGCCAATCGCCCCGACGTGATCCTGCTCGACTGGAACATGCCCGTGATGAGCGGCATGGAGTTCCTCGGCGCGTTCAACGACCTCGACTATGGGCATGAAGAGCGGCCGCGCGTCGTCTTCTGCACGACCGAGAACAGCATCGACCATATCCGCGCCGCGATCGAAGCCGGGGCGGACGAATATGTCATGAAGCCGTTCGACCGCGAAACGCTCGAAGGAAAATTGCAGCTCGTCGGCGTCGCCTGAGGCGGCGCGGGTGGCGGCATCCCCAAATCTGGCCCGCGCGGCCCCGCCGGACCAGCTCCTCCCGGCGCTGCGCGACGTGCGCGTCATGCTGGTCGACGACAGCCTGGTCGTGCGCAGCATCCTCGAGCGGATCATCGAGCAGAGCGCGGGGCTGACGGTCTGTGCCTCGGTCGCCTCGGCGCACGACGCGCTCGCCTATCTCGCCTGCGAACCTGTCGACGTCGTCGTGCTCGACATCGAAATGCCGGGGATGAATGGCATCACCGCGCTCCCGCTGATCCTCGACCGCGCCGAAAAGGCGCGCGTGCTGATCCTCTCGTCGAATTGCGTCGAGGGCGGGCCCGCGGCGATCGAGGCGCTGGCGCTCGGCGCGAGCGACACGCTGGCCAAGCCCGGGCGCGGCAGCTTTTCGGGGCGCTTCGCCGAGGTGCTGACCGAACGCATCCGCACCCTGGGGCAGCAGCCGCAGCACGGTATCGGCGTGATCCGCGCCGCCGCCCCCGCGGCGGTCGCGCCCGCGCCGGTCGCGATCGACACCGATCAGCCGCTCGAATGCATCGCGGTCGCCGCCTCGACCGGCGGCATCCCGGCCTTCACCAGCTTCCTCAGCCATCTCGACCCGCGCATCACCGCGCCGATCCTGCTGACCCAGCATCTGCCCGACGCCTTCATGGAATTTTATGCCAGGCAGATCGCGACGATGACCGCGCGCAAGGTCGTGGTCGCGGCGGCGGGGATGCTGGTCGAGAAGAACCATATCTACCTCGCACCGGGCGATGCGCATCTGGTCGTCGTGGGTCAGGGCCGCCGCCGCGAGATCGCGCTCGACCGGCGGCCGGTCGCCAACGGCTGCTGCCCTTCGGCCGACCCGATGTTCGATTCGCTCGCCGACGTGTACGGCCCGCGCGCCGCCGCGGTGGTGCTGAGCGGCATGGGCCGCGACGGCGCCGATGGCGCGGCACGGCTCAAGGAGGCGGGCGGCACGGTGTTCGCGCAGGCGCCCGAAAGCTGCGTGATCTGGGGCATGCCCGGTGCGGTCGCCAAGGCGGGAATCGCCGCGGCGACGCTCAATCCCGATGCGATCGCGCTGATGCTCGGCAGCTTCCTCAAGGGACGGGCCCGATCATGATGGGCGGGACCGCCAGCGAATCGGCCTATCGCGTATTGATGGGCGTGCTCGAATCGCGCACCGGCCAGACGCTGTCGCCGAGCCGTATCTGGCGCATCGAAATGTCGCTCAAGCCCGTGATGCAGCGCCACGGCATCGCCGACCTCGACGGGCTGGTCGCGGCGCTGGTGACCTCGACCAGCCGCCAGTTGCTCGACGACACGGTCGACGCGATGCTCAACAACGAGACGTTTTTCTATCGCGAACACAGCGTGTTCGACGACATAGCGCAGACCGCGCTTGAAAAGATCCGGGTGATCAACGCCGACAAGCGCCGGCTGACCATCTGGCATTGCGGCGTGTCGACGGGGCAGGAAGCCTATTCGATGGCGATGCTGCTCGCCGAGCAGGAGGCGCGCTGGGCGGGGTGGCAGGTCGACATCGTCGGCACCGACGTCAGCTATCACGCGATCAGCCGCGCGCGCGTCGGGCTCTACAGCCAGTTCGAGATCCAGCGCGGGCTGCCGGTGCAGCGCATGGTGCGCTGGTTCGACCAGACCGAGGGCGGCTGGCTCGCCAAGGCCGACCTCCGCCGCCGGATCGACTTTTCGGTGCAGAATATGCTCACCGACCGTCCGCCGCTGGCGAGCCCTGCGGACCTCATCTTCTGCCGCAACCTGCTGCTCTATTTCTCGCTGCCGATGCGGCAGAAGGCCTTCGCGCGGCTGCGCATGGTCGCGGCGCCGCAGAGTTTCCTCGTGCTCGGCGCGGGCGAGACCGTGCTCGGCCAGACCGACCAGTTCGTCGCCAGCCCGCGCCTCCGCGGACTCTACGAACCCGCCGACCAGCAGGTCCGCCGTCCGCAAGCCGCCTGATCGCCGCCTTGCATTTTGCGCAGGGCTGGCGCAGGTGGGGAGGGGTTTTGGACGGATCGGGCCGCGACACGCATGAGCGAATCTATCGAACGCTGGTCCCCCAATTTCGACGAGCGCGCGCTGCCGGTCTCGATGATCGTGCTCCACTATACCGGCATGAAGAGCGGCGACGAAGCCATTGATTGGCTTGCCAATCCCGAATCGAAGGTGTCGGCGCACTATGTCGTCAGCGAGGATGGGCAGGTCACCCATATGGTGCCCGAGGACAAACGCGCGTGGCACGCGGGCAAGTCGCACTGGCGCGGGATCAGCGACATCAATTCGGCGAGCGTCGGGATCGAGATCGTCAACCCGGGGCACGAGCATGGCTATGTGCCCTTTCCCGACCCGCAGGTCGCCGCGGTCGTCCGGCTGGTCCATCTGATCAAGGACCGCCATGCGATCACGCGCGGCAATGTCGTCGGCCATTCGGACATCGCGCCGACGCGCAAGCAGGACCCGGGCGAGCTTTTCCCGTGGGAGGAACTCGCGCGCCGCCGCCTCGCGCTGCCGCGCCCGACCAAGAAACTGACCGATCCCTTGTGGACCGACGCGGGCTTTCTGTTGGCGCTCGAGCGCTTCGGCTACGACGTGACCGACGGTTTTGCGGCGACGGTGGCCTTCCAGCGCCGCTTCCGGCCCGAACTGATCGACGGCACGATCTGCGGCGAGTGCCGCGCGATATTGCTGGCGCTGCTGCTGCCGCAGCCCGAGGGCGACTAGCCCTCGCAAACCCCGCCGAAGCGCGCTATACTCGCACCCGCCAGAGGGTCGGGCGATCGCCGCCGCGCAAGCGGGGGAGGAAAGTCCGGGCTCCACGGAAACCACGGTGCCGGATAACGTCCGGCGGCTCCGGGAAGCCGGAGCAAGGGAAAGTGCCACAGAGAGAAGACCGCCAAAGGCCTCGGCCCGGCGAAAGGTGAAAGGGTGCGGTAAGAGCGCACCGCGCGGACGGCAACGGACGCGGCACGGCAAACCCCACCGGGAGCAAGGTCGAATAGGGATGGCACGGATTTATCCAGGGCTGGTTCCGGCCCCGCCGTCCGGGTTGACTGCTTGAGCGTCCGGGCAACCGGCCGCCTAGAGGAATGATCGCCCATCCCCCGTCAAAAGGGGTGGACAGAACCCGGCTTACAGACCCTCTGGCATTTCCTCTCCCCCAATCGCGCGGGAACCGCGCCGGGAAGGCCCGCGTATTAGGCGGACCAGAAAAGGAGACGAACCATGAAAGTCGTCGATGACCATGTCGAGGTGACCGAAACCGAGGCGAGCAGCGGGGTCAAGGGTCACAATGTCCGTTACGTGCTGGCTTTTTCGCTGATCGCGGTGATCGTCGTGCTGTCGGCGATCTGGATCATCCCGGCGTTGCTGCAGCCCTGATCATTTCGCTTTGGTCACGCTGATCAGCTCGAACTCGGGCTCCGGCGTGTCGTCCATATAGATGGTGCGCGCCGGCCGCTTGAACTTGCGCGTGTAGAGCGTTTCGTAGCTCGCATCCTCGCCGCTGCCCCTGACCTTGAGCAGCGAGGTCACGGTATCGCCGGTCAGCACGTTCCAGCTCATCTCGTCGCCGTCATGCGCCCAGGTGCGGCTGTAGAGGGTGACATCCATGCCGATCAGCTGCATGCGCGGCTGCCCCTTGGCGATGCGATAGCGATAGGTCGTCGACAGGGCGGTGGTGCCGCCGGTCAGATCCTCGATCACCAGCACGCCCTTCTTGATCGACAGCGCCGCGCCGCCGAGCCGGTCGGGCTGGAGCTTGAAGGTCCCGCCGAGCGTCTGGCCGGCCTCGAACTCGCTGCGGACGCTGAGCACGACGTTGACGGTGCGCTCGTCGGGGCTCGCGACGACATAGACGGTGTCGGGATCGCCATCGCCGTTGAGGTCGCCATCGACGCGCGCCTCGATCTCCTGCCCCATTTCGAGCCCGGCGTGGAGTTGTTCGTCGGTGATCGGCGGGATCTTCATGGTCAGCGGCGAGGGTTCCGCAGCATGCGCGGAGCCGCAAAGCAGCATGGCGGCGGCGAGAAAGGCCTTCATAAAATCCCCTGGCTTCGGTCGTTCAGATTATCAGCTCCTGCCCGATCGTCCAGCGCGGCGCGGTGACGCGGCGCACAGCGCGCCCTTTTCGCTTTGCCGCGCGATTTGACCGGCTTAGGGTCGCGCCGGGTCGCAGAATCGAACGATGATGCGAGGGGCGATCAAGTGAAGACGATCTGGCAAGGCGCCTTGGCGGCGCTCTTCATACTGCTGCTCAGCACCGCCGCACCGGCGGCGGCGCAGACCGGCGGCAAATGCGGCAGCGGCCCGCTCCGCGGCGACCGCGTCGCGCTGCTGATCGGCAACAGCGCCTATGACGGCTATAGCTGGGCCGCGCTCGCCAACGCCCGCACCGACGTCGCGCATATTTGCTCGACCCTCACCGACGCCGGCTATGCGGTGCGCGTGATCGCCGACGCCGAGCATGACGACCTGCTCGCGGGGCTCGACCGCTTCGCCGCCGAGGCGGCGAGCGCGGGGACGGTGGTCGTCTATTACGCCGGCCACGGCTTCCAATATGCGCAGAAGAACTATGTCGTGCCGACCGACGCCCCGCCGATGACGCGGCGCAGCGACCTCGACCTGCGCTTCGTGTCGCTCGAGACCATTGCGAAGCGCGTGATCCCCGATGGTGCGGTGGCGCTGTTCCTGGTCGATGCGTGCCGCACCGCCGACCCGATCGTGCGCCTCGCCGACCAGCCCGCGGTCGCGACCGAGGGCGGCGTCGGGCCGATCGGCCTCTTGTCGCTGCCGCGCGGCGCGGTGCTCTATTCGACCGCGATCGGTGCGCCCGCCTACGACGACGCGCCCATCGGCTCGCGGCTCAGCCCCTTTGCCACCGCTGCCGGACGCTATCTGTCGATGCCGGTGCCGCTCACCACGATGTTCGGCGCGATCGAGAGCGAGGTGCCCGAACTCACCGAAGGCATGCCGCGCGGCGAGCAGGAGCCCTTCCACTATGGCCGCAAGCTCGGCGGCCTCTATCTGGTCGAGCCGCGGAAGCTCGATCCCGCGATGGCCGCGCCGCCGCCGGTCAGCCCGGTAGCGCCGGCCGCCGCGGCTCCGGCGCAAGCCGCGACGACGCGCGGCGGCCCGGCCGCGATCGCGCCGCTCGACCTGCCGCTCGCCCGGCTGGCCGTCGAAGACGAGCCGATCATCGTCGCGAGGCTGCTCACGACCCGTTCGACCGCGGACATCGCCGCGCTCGCCAAGGGCGGCGATCCGGTCGCGCAGCATATCCTCGGCTATATGCTCGAATTCGGGGTCGGGGTGGCGCGCGACCTGCCCGCCGCGCGCGAGTGGCTCGCGCGCTCGGCCGCTGCCGATTATGCGCCGGGCCAGCTCGAATATGGCTATCTGCTGATGGGCGCCGCGCCGGGGACCCCCGACCGCATCGAGGGCGAGCGGCTCTACCGCGCCGCCGCGGCGAGCGGCTATGCCAAGGCGAAGACGCACCTCGCGCATCAATTTTGGATCGGCGGTTTCGGCAAGCCCGACCTCGCCGGCGCCGAACGCCTGTTCGCCGAGGCGGCCGAGGCCGGGCACCCCGCCGCGATGTTCTTCGCCGCCGCGGTCAATCCCGCGCGGCGGGGCGACATGGCCGCCCGGCTCCGCGCGATCGCGCGGGGCGGCGATGTCGAGGGCAATTTGTGGCTGTGCGAAATCGGTGTCTACAACAACAGCATCGCCGACGCCTTCGACGACTGCGCCATCGCGGCGCGCAGTTCGGCGCTGTCGGGCGACGGAACGGGCACCGAAACCGCGCACGCCAACGCGATGGCGGTCGTCGCGCTCGGCTACCAGACGGGGCAGGGGGTCGACGCCAACGCTGCGATGGCGCGCCAATGGGCGATGCGCGCGGTCGAATATCCCGACCTGCGCGTCGAGCTGCGCGCGCAGATGGAGGGGATCATCGGGAAGTAGGAGTGGCTGGTTTGGGGTGGGGAGCGGACGTTCTTAATCCTCCCTGCGGCGAAGCCGTGGGGAGGGGGACCGCCCGAAGGGCGGTGGAGGGGTCGAGCGTTGCAGGCC
>NZ_LNSB01000078.1 GCF_001468285.1 Sphingopyxis sp. HIX
CGCCCGCTCCGCCATGCTATGCGAACGCCGCCCCCTCCCGCCGAAAGACCGACCGTGCCCATATCGATACGCCGCCGCGCCGCCCTCTTTGCCGCGCTGCTTTTCGCCGCAGCGCTGCCCCGCCACGCCGCCAGCGCCGAAACGAAGACGCGCGTCGCGATCCTCGGGGTCGATCATGCCGCGCAGCTCGTCGCCGAGCGGGATCAGCCGGGGGTGCTCGCCGCCTGGCTCGACGTGGCGAAGCCCGACGCGGTGTGTATCGAGCGCCCGCCCGAGCAGGCGTCGCGCGGCGATTATTACGAGTTCACCTACGAAGTGCAGGGCGTCATCCTGCCCTGGGCCGCGGCGCGCGGGACCGATCTCTGCCCGATCGACTGGACCCCGCCGATGGACGACCAGCTGCTCGGCTTCGGGCTCGACCTCGATACCCCGCCCGAAATCCGCAAGGCGCAGGGGTTCCAGGGCTTCCTGACCTTCCCCGACGCCAAGACGCTGGGCTGGGACTTTTTCGCCGCCGAGGATCCGGCAACGCTCGCGCCACTGCAAAAATGGGCAGGCGAGCCCGCGCCGCGCGCCGACCGCGACCTGCCGCGCCGCCTCTATCTCTATCGCACCTATATGCAGGCGCAGCGCATCCGCGCCGCCGCCAAAGCGCGGCCGGGGCAGACGGTGGTCGTGGTCGTCGGCTATTTCCACAAGCCCGATATCGAGGCGATTCTCGGCCACGACGCGGCGATCGAACTTGTCACTCCCGCGAGCCTCGGCCGCCCCGACGAAGCCGCGGTGCGTGCCGCGACGACGCAGGCGCATCGCGGCGCGATCCTCGCGTTCAACCTGCTGGGCATGCAGGCGGGCACCGGCAATGTGAATTGGGACTGGGTGGGGCGCGTGCTTGCCGATTTCGGAAAAGCCACCCCCGAAGGAAAATTGTTCGAGACGCGTCATGCGCTGCTGACGGGCAGGATCGCGCCCGCCGAGGCCGCCCGGCGCTACGCGGCGATCGCCGCCGATCCCGCCGCGGCGACGCCGCCGACGTGGAACGGCGTCAAGGACGGCGCGCGGATCGACAGCTTCTTCGATCCCTTCGGCAACCTCGACGTCGGCCAGCGCGCGCGCGTCGAGCGGGCGCGGAGCCTGTTCGCGCTGGGCAAGGCGAAGCAGGCCGAGGCCGAGCTCGCAAACCTCGCGGCCGAACTGCCGCCGCGCAAGGCGCTGCAACTGCAGGGCTATACGCCGCTGTTGAAGCCCGCCGCCGAATAGACCCGCGGCCTCCCGCGGCGGCTCAATCGCCGAACGCCCAGTTCAGGAAATCCTCCCACTCGCGCGGCACGACGGTGTCGTTGATCGCATAGAGGATGTCGCCGACATCGACCTCGAACTTCCGCATCAGTTGGTATTCGGCGGAGTCACGCTCCCCCAGGACATCGAGGACGGGTTTGATCTCCTCGACCGTTGCTCGCCAATATTTCCCTACCGCGCCGCGCTCGGCATGCTTGGCGAATTTGGCACATGGCAAGCGATAGGCTCGCACGGCCTTCGCGAACAGCTCCTGGTCCGACTGCTGCTTCCGCCAGGCATGAAACAACTCGTACATGCAATAGGGTGAGCGGAGATATTTGTCGCTGAGGATCGCGATGATGCGGTCGCCATCGGCAAGCGCGTCCATGAAACGATGGATGCTCTCGCCGTTGCGGATCGCGTCACGGTCGCGAACGATCTCGATCCCGCGGGCCTTCGCTTCGTCGCACAGCGCGTCGACGCGCGCCTCGCGCTCGCGGCCTTCGGGGGTGTCGTCGCCCCAGGCGTAGGAGACATACCATTTGCCGGCGGCCGAGGGATGCGCGCCCGCGCTGAGCGGGGCGGGTTCGTGTTTTTCCTCGTCGCGATGCTCGGGCGCGGGCCGCGCCCGATCAGGCTTGCTCTCGGCCGTCATTCCGATGGACTGCCCGATCTTGTCGACCTCCTCGACGAGCAGATCGACGAGTTCGGCGGCGCGGCCGTTGCGGCATGAAATGACGATTTCGCCGCCCCAGCCGTCGGCATCGGCGACCGCCTCGATCATCGCGACGCTCTGCCGGTGGCGTTCGAAGAACAACACCCCGGTCTGCCAATATTCGCCGAAGATGCGCGCATGGTCGCCGATCCGCGCGACGATCTGGCGGATCAGCCCGTGGTGGAGCAGGCTGTAGCGAAGCCGCGCCTCGACCACCTCGCCGCCCTGCCAGCGGGCCTCGATCTGCGCCGCCAGTTGCTCGCGTGGCGGTAGCAGCTCGGGGGCGATATATTCGGCACCCCCGTCGCGGTCGCCATGGCGATAATGGGTGAAGGCGATGCCGCAGCTTTCCATCATCGACAAGAACAGCCGTTGCTCGTCGAGGCCGTAGTCGCGCCAGGCCGTCTCGGCGATATCCTCGCGCCGGAAGCGTCCCTGCGCACGCTTGATCCGGCGGAAGCAATTGTCGCGGTTGAACACCGCATAGATGGCATCGAGCGCCCAATCCTGGTCGAGGATGATACGGTCACCGAACAGCCCCGGGCGATAGAAGATCACCCCGGCATGGTGGAGGAAATTGAGCAGATGCGGGGGCGAAGAGATGCCGCCGGCGTCGTCACAGAGCGCCCGGAATTCCTCCTGCGTCGTCATCTTGTGCTGCCGGGCGGTCGGCTCGCGCAACGCATCTTCGCTGCGCCAGGCCTCCAGCTGGTTGAGGACCGCCAACCGCCCCGTCCCGATCAGTGGTACGCCATGGCGATCCTTGATCCACTCCGCGGCCTCGCCGATCGCTTCGCGCAAGGCTGCGCCGCCAAGCTCGGTCTGCGCGCTGAACTGGACAATATTGTGCGATTCGAACCCTGTAAGATCGAGATCGACAAAACGGTTGTGCTGCCTTTGGCTTGGCGCATCGCATTGTGTCTGGACGATGATCAGCGGATTGTCGGGTCCGGCCAGTTGCCGGACATAATCGACCCAATAGGCCATCGGCCGGTTCTGGTGGATCAGTCCGTCGAGCAGTTGCTCGCGATTATCCTCCTGCTCCGGGCTCCAGCACAGCACGAAGATCGCGCGCGTCTTCATGAACAGGCTGTGCGTGCCGTGATAGATGTCCTGCCCGCCGAAATCCCAGACGCTGACGTCGAGTTCATCGCCCGAAGGCAGCGCGAGCGGCCCGCGCAGCACCTCGATCCCGTGCGTCGACGGGATCGCCGGATCATAGGGCAAGGGCATCGCGTCGCTGTTCAGCAGCCAGCGACGAAGCTGCGTCTTGCCGACCTGGCCGTTGCCGAGCACGATGACCTTGCTGCGCTCGAGCGGCACGGCGCCGGCGTCGAGATCGGCGAAGTATGCGCGGATGTTGGGGAGGCAGTTGTCCCTATAGTCTTGCGAAAGTTCCTCGCCGGGAATTCGGCCGATCCGTGCACTTACCGCAAACATCTCGGCCAAATCCGGGAGGTCAAACAAAGCTCTCGGCCAATTCCCCGTGGTCAATTCGGAGCAATAGAGGGCGACTAGAGAAGTCAGGCTCACAAGCGGACCCAAATCGCTCACGGGCGTCGATGAGCAATTGAGACGCATGAGCGCGCTCAACCCCAAAAGCGGGCCCAGATCGCTCACCCACGTCATCGAGCAATACAGTTCGGTCAGCGCGTTCAATCCTGAAAGCGGTTTCAGGTCGCTCACCGATGTCGACGAGCAATTAAGCACGGTCAGCGTGTTCAATCCCGAAAGCGGTTTCAGGTCGCTCACGGATGTCGACGAGCAATTAAGCTCGGTCAGTGAGATCAATCCCGAAAGCGGGCCCAGATAACTCACCGATGTCCGCGAGCAATTAAGCTCGGTCAGCGTGTTCAATCCTGAAAGCGGTTTCAGGTCGCTCACCGATGTCCACGAGCAGTTGAGCACGGCCAGTGAGGTCAATCCCGAAAGCGGGCCCAGATCGCTCACCGGCGTTCTGGCGCAACGGAGCCCGGTCAGCGCATGCAATCCTGAAATTGGGCTCAGATCGCTCACCGACGTACCGGCGCAACTAAGCTCGGTCAGCAGGTGCAATCCGGAAAGCGAGGCCAGATCGCTCACCAACGTGCCTGCGCAACTAAGCTCGGTCAGCGCGTGCAATCCGGAAAGCGGGCTCAAGTCGCTTACCGACGTCGTCGAACAATCGAGCTCGGCCAGCGCACTTAATCCAGAAAGCGGGCCCAGATCGCTCACCGACGTCATCGAACAATCGAGCTTGGCCAGCGCGCTCAATCCCGAAAGCGGCCCCAAGTCGCTCACCAACGTCATCGCGCAATTGAGATCGGTCAGCGCGTTCGATCCCCAAAGCGGGCCTAGGTCGCTTACGCCGGTCGACCACAACGTTAATATGGTAAGCGCCTTCAATCCCGAAAGCGAGCCCAGATCGCTCACCGACGTCCCCGTGCAATCGAGTTTCGCCAGCGCGCTCAATTCTGATAGTGGGCCCAGATCACTCACCGACGTCATCGCGCAATTAAGCTCGGTCAGCGCGCGCAATCCCGAAAGCGGGCCCAGATCACTCACCGACGTCATTGCGCAATCGAACTCGGTCAGCGCGCTCAATCCGGAAAGCACGCTCAGATCGCTCACCGAAGTGCCTGAGCAATCCAGCTTTTCGAGCCAATCGAAGCTCGCGATCGGTTCTAACAAGTCGAAAGCTTTATATCCTTCGAGAGAAAGCGACTTACTCTGTTCGGCCGCGCAAACTGCAAGGAGCGATGCGATCTCTCTCTCCGCTTCGTCGGCCGACAACCGTCCGCGACGTCGATACTCGATGTAGTCTACGCTCAATTCCTCTCCCCCGATTTTTCACTGCTACAGTATCGGTAGCTGAGCGCGATGCAAGCGAGCAGGATTTTTCCGCTAGTAAGCGCAGCAGCATCAACACCGACTTCCGTCATAATAGCTTTGTTATGCCTCCAACGCCCACCTACTACCGCCCACCACAGGGGGGTGCCCAACCCTCTCCCCCCTCGCTATAGCGGTCCGATGACCGCCCTCACCGCCCCCGAAAGCGCGACGCTCGACGTCGCTGCCGATGCGCCGATGCTGGCGCAGGTCGAGCGTTGGGCGGCGGTGAACAGCGGGACGGGGAATCTCGCGGGGCTGAAGACCGTCGCAGGGATGCTCGCCGACAGTTTTGCGGCGCTGCCCGGCGATATCTGCCTCGTCGCGCCCGAGCCGGTCGAGAGCGTCGATGCCGCGGGCAACATCCGGACGACGCAGCGCGGCGACCATCTGCACCTTCGCGTGCGACCGCAAGCGCCGGTGCAGTTGCTGCTGACCGGGCATATGGACACGGTGTTCGCCGCCGATCATCCGTTCCAGACGCTGCAATGGCTGGAGCCCGGGGTGCTCAACGGCCCCGGGACGGCCGACATGAAGGCGGGGATTTCGGTGATCCTCGCCGCGCTGACCGCGCTCGAAGCCTCGCCGCTGGCGGAGCGCGTCGGTTATGACGTGATGATCAACAGCGACGAGGAGACGGGCAGCCACGCCTCCGCCGCGCTGATCGCAGAACTGGCCAAGGGCAAGACCGCGGCGCTCACCTACGAACCCGCGCTGCCCGACGGCACGCTCGCGGGGGCGCGGCCGGGGAGCGGCAATTTCAGCGTCACCGTGCACGGGCTGTCGGCGCATGCCGGGCGCAATCCCGACGACGGGCGCAACGCGCTGCTCGCCGCCGCCGACCTTGCGCTGCGGCTTGCCAGGCTCAAATCGCCCGAGCTCAAGGTCAATCCCGCGAAGATCGATGGCGGCGGGCCGAACAATGTCGTGCCCGACAGCGCGATCCTGCGCGTCAACATGCGCCCGTCGACCCCCGAGGCGATGGTCGCGGCCGAGGCGGCGCTGCGCGATGCGATCGCCGCGGTGTCGCGCGAGCACGACGTGCATTGCCACCTCCACGGCGGCTTCAACCGCCCGCCCAAGCCGCTCGATGCGGCGGCGACGCGATTATTCGAACTGGTGCGCGACTGCGGCGCCGCGCTCGGCCTGCCGCCGATCAGCTGGAATGCGACGGGCGGCGTGTGCGACGGCAATAATATCGCGGCGTGCGGCGTGCCCGTGGTCGATACCATGGGCCCGCGCGGCGGCGCGATCCACTCTTCGGACGAATTTCTGATGGTCGACAGCCTCGCCGAGCGCGCGCAGCTGTCGGCGCTCGCCATGATGAGAATAGCGGAACGGGGGACGGTGTGAATTATGTGATCCGGGCGGCCAAGCCGGGCGATTTGCAGAGCATTTACGAGATGGCGAAGCTGACCGGCGGCGGCTTCACCAACCTGCCCCCCGACAAGAAGGCGCTGCGCGCCAAGCTCGAGCGCGCCGAGGCGAGCTTCGCGTCGGACAAGGAATATCCGTCGGACGAGCTCTATCTGATGATGCTCGAGGATCTCGACAGCGGCGAGGTGCGCGGGACGTGCCAGATTTTCGGGCAGGTCGGCCAGCGCTGGCCCTTCTATTCCTATCGCATCGGCACCGACAGCAAGCATAGCGAACAGCTCGGCCGCACCTTCCACGCGCAGGTGCTGATGCTGAGCAACGACCTCAACGGCGCGAGCGAGGTCGGCGGGCTGTTCCTGCACCCCGCGGCGCGCGCCGGCGGGCTCGGGCTGCTGCTCGCACGTTCGCGCTATCTGTTCATCGCGCGCCACCGCCCGCGCTTCGGCGACCGCATCCTCGCCGAGCTGCGCGGGGTGATCGACGAGGCGGGCGGCTCGCCCTTCTGGGACGGGGTCGCGGGCAAGTTCTTCGGGATGAATTTCCAGGAAGCCGACCAGTTCAACGCGGTCCACGGCAACCAGTTCATCGCCGACCTGATGCCCAAGCACCCCGTTTATATCGCGATGCTGGGCGAGCATGCGCGCAGCGTCATCGGCGTGCCGCACCCGACCGGCCGCGCCGCGATGCGCATGCTGGAGAATGAGGGCTTCGCCTTCGAAAATTATGTCGACATCTTCGACGGCGGCCCGACGATGACCGCGCGCACCGACCAGGTCGCGAGCATCCGCGACGCCAGGCATGTCGAGGTGACCCGCGTCGGCCCCATCAACGCGGACTCCGGCGAGGACGCGCTGGTCGCGACCGGGCGGCTCGCCGATTTCCGCTGCTGTTTCGGCAAGGTCGGCGCCGACGGCACGATCGACGCCGACACCGCGCGAATCCTGGGCGTCGGTGCGGGCGATGCGATCAGCTGGATCGCGCGCTGATGCTCACCGAGATCAATTTCGACGGCATCATCGGCCCGACGCACAATTATGCGGGGCTCAGCCGCGGCAATATCGCGTCGGCGAGCAATGCCGGCGACGTGTCGCAGCCGCGCGCCGCGGCGCTGCAGGGCCTGGACAAGATGCGCCACAATCTCGCGCTCGGGCTGCCGCAGGGCTTCTTCTGCCCGCTCGACCGGCCCGATGCTGCATGGCTGGAGGTGCTCGGCACGACGCTCGACGCCGCCGAGCCGCATCTGCGCGCGCAGGCCTGGTCGGCTTCGTCGATGTGGGCCGCGAACGCCGCGACGGTGTCGCCCGCGCCCGACAGCGGCGACGGCAAATGCCACCTCACGGTTGCGAACCTCGTCACCATGCCGCACCGCAGCCATGAGTGGCAGGGCACGCTGAAGCAGCTGAAGCTCGCTTTCGCGAACCCTGCTTTCGCGGTGCATGGCCCCGTCCCCGCGCCCTTCGGGGACGAGGGCGCGGCGAACCATATGCGGCTGTGCGACGGGCACGGCTCGGCGGGGGTCGAGATCTTCGTCTATGGGTTAAGCGGCGGACGCTTCCCCGCGCGCCAGCATCTCGACGCGTCGAAGGCGATCGCGCGCCACCACCGGCTCGATCCCGCGCGCACGCTCTTCATCCGCCAGTCGGACACCGCGATCCAGGGCGGCGCCTTCCACAACGACGTCGTCGCGGTGGCCAACGAGCGCGTGCTCTTCACCCACGAAACCGCCTTCCACGACCGCGAGGCCGCGCATGCCGAAATCCGCGCGGCCTTCCCCGCCGTCGAGATCGTCGAGGTCCCCGCCGAGGCGGTGAGCCTGCCCGACGCGATCAAATCCTATCTGTTCAACGCCCAGCTCGTGTCACTGCCCGATGGCGGCGGCATGGGCCTCGTGCTGCCGACCGAGGCGCAGGCGACCCCCGCGGTGTGGAACTGGCTGGAGGCGCATGTCGCGGGCAACGGCCCGATCCGCCGCCTGCTGCCCGTCGATGTCCGCCAGTCGATGGCGAACGGCGGCGGCCCCGCGTGCCTGCGGCTGCGCGTCGTTGCCGATCCCGCCGCGGTCGATCCGCGCTTCATGGCGAATGCGGATACGCTCGACCGGATTTCGGAGGTGGTGAGCAAGTATTGGCCCGAGGCGATCGCTGCGGGCGACCTGGGGTCGGCGGGGCTCACCGCGGATGTGCGGCGCG
Organism: Sphingopyxis sp. HIX; assembly: GCF_001468285.1. GTDB lineage: Bacteria > Pseudomonadota > Alphaproteobacteria > Sphingomonadales > Sphingomonadaceae > Sphingopyxis. Next base: position 8,428 of record NZ_LNSB01000078.1, read on the forward strand.
CGCGGGGGGCGCTGCTGGCGGCGCTGGGGCTGGGCGAGCTGGCGTAGAAAGTCGTCGCCTGCGAACCACAAAGATCCTCCCCACGCGCAGCGATGGGGAGGTGGCAGCCCGTAGGGCTGACGGAGGGGTTCGACGCCGGAGGCGTCGGCGCAACCTTTCAACCCCTCCACCACCGCCTGCGGCGGCGGTCCCCCTCCCCATGGCTACGCCAAGGGGAGGATCTTCAGGGGCCTCCCTATCTCCGAACCGCCAATCTCAGCGCAGCACACCCTTCGCCTTCATCGCGCGCGCATAGAAGATCAGCGCCAGCAGGATCACCCAGATGGTGATGCTGATGTACAGCGGCACCTCGCCCAGCGCCTCCCGGAACGCCGCGCCGTTCGCGACGAGCTGGTAATAGGTCACCCCCGCGAGCCCCACCGCCGACACGAGGAACGCGGTCAGCGCGTGGCGCGAGCGGAAGAGCAGCAGCAGCGAGCCGAGGAACGAGCCGAAGCCGCCGAGCGCCCAGCAGATGTTCGACCAGGCCGGCGCGCCGAGGACGAGCGCGCGCTGCGCTTCGTTATATTGCGACAGCCATGCCTCGCTCTGCATGTTGGTCATCGTGAAATCGACCACGGGAAAGGCGTTCCACAGCAGCGACAATGCGCCGATGACCCACAGGTGCCACGGCGTCTTTACAGCGTCGGTCATGATCTTCTCCCCCTCCGGAAAACTCAGGCGAAGCTACCAGATTTTGCGCCCGCCAGCAATGTGGTGATATAGTCGCGCAATACAGCAATGTTGCGGTCGAAATAGCCGATGTCGCGGTAGGTACGCGCCTGCATCACCGCTCCCTCCATCACCGTCAGCACGAATTCGCCGAGCGCCTTTGCATCGCTCCCGGCTGGCAGGCGGTCGGCCGCCGCGTCGAAGCAGCCCGCGATCGCCGCCGACCAGTTCGAGAAATTCGCCGCCATCAGCTCGCGCACCACCGGGTCGGGCTCGTGGATCTCGAGCGCCAGGCTGCCGATCGGGCAACCATAGGTGCAGTCGGTGACGATCAGGTGGGTGCGATAGCCCGCGAGCAGCGCGAAGATCCTTTCGATCGGGTCGTCGACGCCTTCCCAGTTGGGCGCGAGCAGCATCTCGTCGATCCCGTCGCGATAGAGTTCGAGCACGCCGACGAGCACGTCCTGCTTGCCGGGGAAGAAATGATAGAGGCTGCCCGAATGGACCTGGCTGCGCGACAATATGTCGCTGACCGAGGTCGAGAGATAGCCTTTCTCCCAGAACAGCTCCATCGCGGTCATCAATATGCGGTTGCGCGTGTCGGCGGCGTTCATGGCGCTCTCCTAACCCGCGCGATCATAGGCGGCGCGCAGCCAGCCCGCGACCTGCTCGTCGGCCTCGGCATCGGCAGCGATGCGCACGCGGTGCGACACCATCGCGTTCCAGCTGCCCGCGAGTTCGAGCTTGCCTGCGGGCTCCTGGCCCTTGAGCGCGAGGCCGATATCGAAGCGATCCTTGGTCGAGGGCATAAGCAGCGCGAACTGCTTCTTGCGGCGGAGGCTCACATAACCCTTCTTCGGCGCCGGCTCGACGTCGCTGCCGAAGCCCTGCACCAAAGCGACCAACCGGTCGTAGAGCGGGCGCCAATGCGCCTTCGCGCCGTCGAAGGCCGCATCGACCAGCGCGTCGTCGTCCTGCGACAGCGACGAGGAGGCGTTGGCGGCGTGCACGACCATATTGGCATAGCCATGCCCCAGCCCATGCTCGGCCTTCAGATGATTGACCAAGGCCATATGCGCGCCGATCCCGCTCGCCCGCGCGAGCGCGATCCATTCGCCCAGCGTCTTGCCGGTCTTGGTGCGGAGATTTTCCGCCATCGTCGCCATTTCGTCGGCCATGCCCTGCCTCCATGCGAGTCTTCCAACGACTTGATTGAATACTCAATCAAGTCGTTCGTCAAGTCTTTGTGCCGACGAGGGCTGAGGTCGGTTTTGCGGTAGGGAGCGGACATATTAATCCTCCCTGCGGCGAAGCCGTGGGGAGGGGGACCACCCGCAGGGTGGTCCCCCTCCCC
>NZ_LNSB01000079.1 GCF_001468285.1 Sphingopyxis sp. HIX
CCTCCACCACCCTGCGGGTGGTCCCCCTCCCCACGGCTTCGCCGCAGGGAGGATTAGAATGACCGCTCCCGCCCGAAACCGGACACGGCGGCGCCCGTCGTCCGCCGCTCGATATCGGCCGTTCGTGGAACAGCCATGGCCCCGACACATTGTTGCGACAATTGCGACATAGGTGAACCGCGACCGCAAACCGGCGTCAGCGGGGGTTCAGCGCGCGCCGGTAAGACAAGACAAAGACAAGAAAAACAAAGGCCCTCTCCCGATGCTTCATTCCCGCCCCTCGCTTTCCGTCCGGGCCGCCCTGCTGGCGGCGGGGGCGTCGCTCGCGGTGCCGGCGCTCGCCGAGACCGAGGCGCCGGTCGCGATCACCGCGACCGCCGCGCAGCCGGCCGAGGATGTCGCGGCGCAGGCCGACGAGACCGAATATGACGATGTCCGCCCCGACGACATCGTCGTCACCGCGCCGCGCCTCGCGGGGCAGCTCGACACCGATTATGCCGCCGAGGCCGAACTCGACGAGGCGGCAATCGCGAGCTATGGCGTCTCGAACGTCGAGGAACTGCTGACTGCGCTCCAGCCGCAGACGCGCTCGGGGCGCGGGCGCGGCAGCGGGCGGCCGATCATCCTGGTCAACGGGCGCCGCGTCGGCGGCTTCGGCGAGGTCCGCAACCTGCCCCCCGAGGCGATCGCAAAGGTCGAGATCTTCCCCGAGGAAGTCGCGCTGCAATATGGCTATTCGGCCGACGAGCGCGTCGTCAACCTCGTGCTCAAGCCCAATTTCCGCCAGGTCGCGGTCGAGGCCGAGGGCGGCATTCCGACGCAGGGCGGGCGTTTCCAGAGCGAGATCGAGCCCAGTTTCCTGATGATCGGCAACAACGGCCGCTTCAACCTCAACGCGGGGTGGGAGCATCAGACGATGCTGCGCGAGAGCGAGCGGAACCTCGTCTACGACGACCCCGCGCTCGCTGCGCAGGCGCCCGCGCGCAGCCTGCTCGGCGCGAGCGACGAATATTCGCTCGACGCGACGATCCAGCGCAGCCTGAACAAGGTCACCGACGCGTCGCTCAACGTCCGTTTCGACCAGACCGACAGCCTGTCGTTGCTCGGCCCCGGGCTCGGCGGGGTCAGCGATCCGCTCGAACGCGAGGGGCGCAGCCGCAACCTCGCCGCGACCGCGAGCGTCAACGGCATGATCGGCGACTGGCGCTGGTCGACCTCGGCCAATTATGCCGACGCCGACCAGCGGACCTTCACCGATCGTATCGTCAATGGCGCCGCGCGCGTCGACCGCTTCGACAGCAGCCAGCAGAGCTTCGGCGGCAATGCCAATCTGTCGGGCACGGTGACCGAGGGCTGGGCGGGGCCGATCCGCCTGTCGGCGACCGCGAGCTATTCGGGGCTGCGCTTCGACAGCCGGTCGGACAATGCCAACGGCATCACGACCACCGACCTCGCGCGCGACCTGCCGGGCGTGTTCGGATCACTGACCATCCCGCTGCTCGACCCCGAATATGAGGTCGGCAAGATCGGCCGCGTGTCGCTGACGCTGAGCGGCCAATATCAGGACCCGAGCGATTTCGCCGCATTGAAGAGCTGGGGCGCGAACCTCAACTGGGGCGTGACCGACAATCTGTCGCTGATTGCGAGCTACAACCAGGACGAGGCGGCGCCCGGCATCCAGCAGCTCGGCGCCGCGCCGCTGGTGACCCCGGCGGTGACCTATTACGACTTCCGCACCGGGCAGACGGTGCAGATCACGACGACGACGGGGGGCAATCCCGCACTGCTCGCCGAGCAGCGCCGCGACCTCAAGCTCGGCGTGAACTGGTCGCCGCCGATGCTCGAGGGGCTCAACCTCTCGGTCAATTACAACCGCAACCGCAGCTACGACACCGCGAACGGCTTCCCGCTGCTGACGCCCGAGATCGAGGCGGCCTTCCCCGACCGCGTGACGCGCGATCCGAACGGCGTGTTGACCGCGCTCGACCTGCGCCCGGTCAATTTCGACCGCAGCGAAAATTCGCAGATCCGCTGGGGCTTCAACTTCGGCAAGAGCTTTGGCCAGCAGCAGCAGGGCGGCCCCGGTGCGGGCGGCGGACGCGGCGAGCGTCCGGCGGGTGCGAGTGCGACCCCGCCGGCGGGCGAGGGGGGGGCTCCTCCGGCAGGTGCGCGGCCAGGCGGCGGCGAAGGCGGTCCGCGCGCCGGCGGCGGGCGTGGTCCCGGCGGTGGCGGCGGCCCGCGCATGGGCGGCGGGCGCGGCGGCCCCGGCGGCATGTTCGGCGGGCCGCAGGGCGGGCGCTGGCAGGTGTCGCTCTATCATACGATCAAGCTGACCGATACGGTGCTGATCCGTCCGGGCGTGCCCGAACTCGACCTGCTCGATGGTTCGGCGACGGGCAGCGGCGGCGGCAGCAACCGCCACCTGCTCGAACTCGACGGCGGTGTGTTCAATAAGGGTTTCGGCGTGCGGCTGAGCGCGAAATACGACAGCGGCAGCACGGTCGCCGGCGGCAGTTCGGGCGACCTCAAGTTCGGCGACCTCGCGACCTTCAACCTGCGCGTCTTCATGGACTTCAACCAGAAGCCCAAGCTGATCGAGAAGCTGCCCTTCCTGAAAGGATCGCGCCTGCGCCTCGCGGTCGACAATATCTTCGACGCGCAGCGCAGGATCACCGACGGCAACGGCATCGTGCCGCTGAACTACCAGCCGGGCTATATCGACCCCTTGGGCCGCTATATCGAGCTGGAGTGGCGCAAGGCTTTCTAGGCCGAGAGGATCGTCGTGCCGAGCGCCGTGCCCTTGGGCGCAGGCTCGCTCGGTACGAAGGTCAGCGCTTTTTCGAACTGCGAGGTGCAGCCCGCCCAATTGTAGCGCGCGCCGAGCGCCGCGGCGTCGGCGCGGTTACAGGTCAGCGCCGCAGCGATCGCGGCGCCCAGATCCTCCTCGAGCGCCCCCGCGCCATCGCGGACGATGTCGCCGGGGCCGGGCACCGGATAGGCCGCGACGGGCGTGCCCGCGCTCAGCGCCTCGATGATCACCAGCCCGAAGGTGTCGGTGCGGCTGGGGAAGACGAAGACGTCGGCGCCGGCATAAGTCGCGGCGAGCACCTCGCCGGTCTGCTTGCCGAGGAAGACGGTATCGGGATAGCGCGCCTGCAGTTCGGCGAGCGCGGGGCCGTCGCCGACGACGACCTTGGTGCCCGGCTGCGCGGTATCGAGGAAGGCCTCGATATTCTTCTCGACCGCGATGCGGCCGACATAGAGCTGGATCGGGCGCGCGAGGTCTTCGAAGGCGGGGTGCGGCGCGCGGTCGGGGCGGAAGAGGGTGTGATCGACCCCGCGCTCCCACATCATCGTCTGCGTCAGGCCCTGCGCGGCGAGCTCGCGCCCGAGGCTGCGCGTCGCGACCATGATGTGGCGCGCGGGGCGGTGGAACCAGCGGATGAAGCGCCAGACGAAGGCCGGCGAGAGCGGCAGCCGCGCCGCGACATATTCGGGAAAGCGCGTGTGATAGGCGGTGGTGAAGGGGAATTGGTTGCGGATGCACCAGCGCCGCGCCGCCATGCCGAGCGGGCCCTCGGTCGAGATATGGATCGCCTGCGGCGCGAAGGCGCGGATATGCCGGCCGACCTTGCGCCAGCCCGCGAGCGCGAGGCGGATTTCGGGATAGGAGGGGCACGGAAAGGAGCGGAAGAGGTCGGGCGAGATCACCCCGACCTCGTGCCCCGCCGTGCGTAGCTCGCCGATCGTCGCCTGCAGCGTGCGCACGACGCCGTTGACCTGCGGCTCCCACGCGTCGCTGACGATCAGGATGCGCATCAGGCGGCCTTGGCCGGGGCGGGCAGCGAGAGCTGCGCCGGGGCGCTCCGCGCCGCGACTTCCTCGGCCCAGTGGAGGATTTCCATCGTGCCGTCGTGATGTTCGACCAGCGCGGTGCAGCCCTCGACCCAGTCGCCGTCGTTGTAATAGGAAACGCCATCGATCTCGCGCATCTCGGCGCTGTGGATATGGCCGCACACCACGCCATCGACCCCGCGCGAGCGCGCGGCGTGGGCGACGACTTCCTCGTAGCGGCCGATGAACTGGACCGCGTTCTTGACCTTGTGCTTGGCGACCATCGACAGCGACCAATAGGGCAGGCCGAGCTTGTTGCGCACCGCGTTGACCGCGACGTTGCACTTCATCAGCGCGGTGTAGGCGGCGTCGCCGACGAAGGCGAGCCAGCGGTGCGCGAGCATCACCGCGTCGAAATCGTCGCCGTGGACGACGAGCAATTTGCGCCCGTCGGCGGTCTCGTGGATCGCCTCGCGGCGGATCTCGACCCCGCCGAAATCGAAGCCGTCGAAGGGCTTGATCATCTCGTCGTGGTTGCCGGGGACATAGACGACGCGCGTGCCGCGCTTGGCGCGCTTCAAGACGCGCCACACGACGTCATTATGCTCGGGCGGCCAGAAGTGGCGCTTTTTTAGTCGCCAGCCGTCGATGATGTCGCCGACGAGGTAGAGCGTCTCGCAGTCGACATGGTCGAAGAAGTCGATGAGCAGCGGCGCGTTGCAGCCGCGCGTGCCGAGGTGGATGTCGCTGACCCAGACGCTGCGATAATTGCGCCGCTCGCCGATCACGCGTTCGGGGATATGCGGATCCGTGGTGAAGGGATCGGGGAAACGCGCGGGGATCGGCAGGGTGGAAATCGATGCCATGTCTCGCTCCGGAGGCAGTTTTTGCTGCCCCCGGCCTAGACAGGAGTTTTGTTACAGGGTGGGAATCGAAGCCGCGACAGTTCGGAGAAAGTTTTGCGGCGGTTTGGTGACGGTGCCGAAAGGAAACATATCCCCTCCCGCAGGCGGGAGGGGCAGCGAGACTTGCGAACTTTGTTCGCTAGTCGCAGCGGGGTGGGCCCCTGCAGCGTCGCTGCCCACCCCCGACCCCTCCCGCAAGCGGGAGGGGAGATTCAGGTCCGCCTGATCACCAGATTCCGGATTTCGCTCATATCCTCGATCGCAAAGCGCACGCCTTCGCGGCCGAGGCCCGAATCCTTGACCCCGCCATAGGGCATATTGTCGACGCGGTAGCTCGACACGTCGTTGACCACGATGCCGCCGACGTCGAGATGGTCCCACGCTTCCAGCACCTTGTGGATGTCGCGGGTGAAGATGCCCGCCTGCAGCCCGAACTTGCTGTCGTTGACCTCGGCGAGCGCGGCGTCCCAGTCGCTGAACTTCGACAGCACGACGACGGGGCCGAAGGCTTCCTCGACGACGACATCGGCGCCGCGCGGGACATTTTCGAGCAGCGCGGCCTCGAGCATATTGCCCTCGCACCCGCCGCCCGCGAGCAGGGTCGCGCCCGCGGCGACCGCGGCGTCGATCCAGCCCTTGAGCCGCGTCGCTTCCTTGACCGAGATCATCGGGCCGATGAAGGTCTCGCGGAGCTTCGGATCGCCCGATTTCAGCGTCTTGACCTTCGCCGTGAGCATGTCGCGGAAGGTCTCGTAGATATCTTCATGGATGATCACGCGCTGGACGTGGATGCAGCTCTGCCCCGACTGATAATAGCCGCCGAAGACGATGCGCGCGAGTGCATGGTCGAGGTCGGCGTCCTTGTCGACGATCACCGCGGCGTTGCCGCCGAGTTCGAGCACGACCTTCTTCTTGCCCGCCTTGGCCTTGAGGTCCCAGCCGACGCCGGGCGAGCCGGTGAAGCTCAGCAGCTTCAGCCGCTCGTCGGTGGTGAACAGGTCCGACCCCGCGCGCGCGGCGGGCAGGATGCTGAACGCACCCTCGGGGAGGATATCGCATTCGGCGAGCACCTCGCCCATGATGATCGCTCCGAGCGGGGTCATCGACGCGGGTTTCATCACGAAGGGACAGCCGATCGCGATCGCCGGCGCGATCTTGTGCGCGGCGAGGTTCAATGGGAAGTTGAACGGCGAGATGAAGCTGCACGGCCCGATCGGCACGCGCTTCCACATTCCCATATAGCCCTTGGCGCGCGCCGAAATGTCGAGCGGCTGGATCTCGCCATAGTTGCGAACCGCTTCTTCGGCGGCGATACGGAAGGTGTCGATCAGCCGCCCGACCTCGCCCTCGGCATCGGCGATCGGCTTGCCCGCCTCGACGCACAAAGCATAAGCGAGCTCGTCATAGCGCTCCTTGAAGCGCGTCACGCAATGGTTGAGCACGTCCTGTTTCTCGTAGCTCGCGAGCCGCGCCATCGGCTCGGCGGCGCGCACGGCGCCGGCGATCGCCTCGTCGATGACGTCGGGGGTCGCGAGCGCGGTGCGGAACGCGACCTCGCCGGTATATTTGTCGATCACCTCGAGGTCGGTGTTCGGCTGCGCCGCCTTGTTGTTGAGGTAGAGCGGGTAGACGTCTTTGAGTTTCATCGCATCTCTCCCCCCTCCCGCTTGCGGGAGGGGTCGGGGGTGGGCCAGCAACGGTGCGGAAAGCCCACCCCGCTGCGACTAGCGAGCAAGCTCGCAAGTCTCGCTGCCCCTCCCGCTTGCGGGAGGGGAGCGGAAATCAAAGCTCCTTCGACAGCTTCTTGATGTCGATATTCAGGATCTGGTCGTTCTCCGAATAGTCGACCGGGCAGTCGATCAGATGCACCCCCGGCGTGTCGCGGGTGTGCGCGAGCAGTTCCTTCAGATGCGCGGCGCTTTCGACGCGGTGGCCGTGCGCGCCATAGCTTTCGGCATATTTGACGAAATCGGGGTTGCCATAGGTCAGCCCCCAATCCTTGAAGCCCATGTTCGCCTGCTTCCAGCGGATCATGCCGTACGAGCTGTCGTTCAAAATCAGCACGGTGAGGTTGAGGCCGAGGCGGACCGCGGTCTCCATCTCCTGGCTGTTCATCATGAAGCCGCCGTCGCCGCAGATCGCCATGACCTTGCGGCCCGGATAGACCATCGCCGACATCATCGCCGAGGGCAGCCCCGCGCCCATCGTCGCGAGCGCATTGTCGAGCAGCACGGTGTTCGGGCGATAGGCGGTGTAGCCGCGCGCGAACCAGATCTTGTAGACGCCGTTGTCGAGGCAGATGATGCCGTCGTCGGGCATCGAATCGCGGATCGACTGCACCAGGTGCGGCGGGAAGATCGGGAAGCGCGCGTCGGCGGCGAGCGGCGCGGTGTGCTCGACCTCGGCCTTGCGATAGGCGAGCATGTGATCGAATTTCCAGCCGCCGTTGGGGACGATGTCCTCCTTCATCTGCCACACGGCGTTGGCGATGTCGCCGATCACCTCGACGTCGGGGAAATAGACGGGGTCGACCTCGGCGGTCTTCGACGAGATGTGGATGACCTTGGGCCCGCCCTGCTTCATGAAGAAGGGCGGCTTTTCGATCACGTCGTGGCCGAGGTTGACGATGCAGTCCGACGCCTCGACCGCGCGGTGGACGAAGTCGCCCGCGCTGAGCGCCGCGCAACCGAGGAATTTCGGGTGCCGCTCGTCGATCACGCCCTTGCCGAGCTGGGTCGTGAGGAACGGAATGCCGGTCTTTTCGATGAACTGCAGCAGCATGCGGCTGGTCATCGTGCGGTTGGCACCGGCGCCGATGACGAGGATCGGCGAGGTGGCTTCCTCGAGCGCCTTCACCGCCTCGCGGATCGATTTGACGTCGGCGTTCGGCCGGCGCGAGTGGCTGCGCTTCAGCGGGGTCGAATCGGTATGCTCGTCGGCGATATCCTCGGGCAGCTCGATATGGACGGCACCCGGCTTTTCCTCTTCGGCGAGGCGGAAGGCTTCGCGCACGCGGCTCGGGATATTGTCCGAGCTGGCCATCTGGTGGGTGAATTTGGTGATCGGCGACATCATCGAACAGACGTCGAGGATCTGGAAGCGGCCCTGTTTCGACTTCTTGATCGGCTTCTGCCCGGTGATCATCATCATCGGCATGCCGCCCAATTGCGCATAGGCCGCCGCGGTCACGAAGTTGGTCGCGCCGGGGCCCAAGGTGGCGAGGCAGACGCCGGTCTTGCCGGTGTGGCGACCGTAAGTGGCGGCCATGAAACCCGCGCCCTGCTCATGCCGCGTCAGGATCAGCTTGATCTTGGTCGACCGCGACAGGCTGTCGAGAAAGTCGAGATTCTCCTCGCCCGGGACGCCGAAAATATATTCGACGCCTTCTTCCTCGAGGCATTCGATGAACAGGTCGGATGCTTTTTTCATGTGACAGTCGCCCCCTCAGCCCCGCACCCGATGGTGCGGCCTTTAGCCTGTGCCGGCGACCCTCAGCACGATGATGACACAGCGGCGCCCGTCGTCAGGTCGCGAGTCCCTGCTGCATCGGGAAGCGGTTGTAACGAGGGGATAAGGGGTTGTCACCCTAGCGCGGACAGGCGCGGACGATCAGCGCTTGTCGACCCACAGATCGCGGTCGAGGCGGCCGGTTACTTCGGACCCGGCAGGGATTTCGGCGCTGCGCCCGGTCGCGATGAAGGGCAGGAAGAGGAAGGCCGCCGCGGTCGCGACGCCGTCGCCGCCGTCCGACTTGCCGCGCGCCTCGATCCGGCCCGACACGCGCAGGCTGCCGCCGGGCAGCTCGGCGTAGAGCAATTGGACGTCGAGCTTTCCCGCCTTGCCGAAGGCGCCGCGCTCGCGCGCATCGGCGAGCTGCGCGACGACCACCGTATCGGCGGCGATCGCGGTCGCCCCGTCGACCAGGACGGGCGCCGCGACCTTCAGATAGAGGAGGTCGCCCTTGACGCTCTTCTTGCTCGAAATCGCATGGCTGGTGACGAGGTCGATCGCCGTGCCCGCGGGGACGAGCAGGCGCGTTTCGGCGGGACCGGCGACCGGCTGCGCGACGACCATGTCCTGCGCCGCTGCGGGCGCGGCGAGCGCAAGCCCGGCGCCCAGCGCGAGCGCGCGGAGCGGCGTCACAGCCCGGCCGGCGCGGGCCGCGCGAGTTCGGTGTCGGCGCCGACGAAGCCCGTCATCAGCTCGCCCGCCTTGATCTTGGCATTATTGCCCTTGGCAAAGAGCCCGAGCGGGCCGAGCGCGAGCACGCCGAGCACGGTCTCGCCCGTGCCGCTTGCGCCCTTGGCGCTGTTGTTGCCGGTGATCGGCACCTGCACGTCGCCGATGTCGACATAGAGCAATTTGGCTTCGAGCTTGCCCGATTTCCCCGCATTGCCGCTCTTCTCGGCCGCGAGCACTTCGCCCCAGCCGGTGGCGCCGATCGGGATGACGGTGACGCCGTCGATCTGCACCGGCTTGTCGACGCGGAGCTTGAAGCGGTGCCCCGCCTGGTGGGTCTTGGTCGTGACTTCGGACACCACCATGAAATGTATGGGCGTGTCGCGGCGCAGGACCAGCGGCGCGATCACCGGCACGGCGGGCTCGGCGGTGGCCGCGACGGGCTCGGCCGCGACCGGCAGCTCGGCGGTGATCAGGGCCGGCGCGGCTTCGTCGGCGGGCGCCGCCTGCGCCGTCGCCGCGAGCAAGATGGCGGACGCAGCCGCATGTATCGAAAGCATAAAATCCCCCTGCAACCCGCGCGAATATCTACGCCCAATATCCGATGAATTGAAGCGAAAATCGGGTTGACGTCATGCGGCCGGAGCGCGAACTAGACGGACCATTCAGGGGGAGCAGAAAATGAAGTCGATCAAGATTCTCGCAGCCGTGGCGATCGCCGCCATGGCGGTCTCGTCGCCGGCCGTCGCGAAGAAAAAGGACGTCGCTTATGTGATGGTGAACGAGGAGATGGGCGTGCCCGTCTTCCCGCACGACATCACCGACAAGCCGTACAAGATCGTCGGCGTTGTGACCGCGGGCGTCCGCAAGGCGACGATCTTCAGCAAGGAACCGTCGCAGCAGAAAATCTACAACGAACTGTGGGAGCGCGGCGAAAAGCTGGGCGCCGACGCGGTGATCGGCGCGAAATACGGCGACAGCCACATGACCGCGCTGAGCTGGGGCAGCACCAAGGCCGGCGGCGTCGCGATCAAGTTCCTGACCGAGGCCGAAATCGCCGCGGGCACCAAGGGCGATACGCTCGAAGGCTTCGACCCCGAGGCGTGGGCCGGCAAGAAGATGTAAGGCTTGTCGCCGCGCTGTTTGCGGCGACGACGGGTTGAGGAGGGAGCGGCGCTTGCCGCTCCCTTTTTTGTTGGGAGCGTGATGGCGGTTTTGGGGTGGGGAGCGGATGTTGTTAATCCTCCCTGTCGCGAAGCGATGGGGAGGGGGACCATGCGAAGCATGGTGGAGGGGTGCGTGCAGCCGAACTCGGCGTATGACCTCCCGCACCCCTCCACCACCCTGCGGGTGGTCCCCCTCCCCACGGCTTCGCCGCAGGGAGGATTAAGATGTCCGC
>NZ_LNSB01000080.1 GCF_001468285.1 Sphingopyxis sp. HIX
TCCCTGCGGCGAAGCCGTGGGGAGGGGGACAGGCCGCAGGGTGGTGGAGGGGTCGACGCCATAAACGTCGGCTCAAGGCCGCCACCCCTCCACCATGCTTCGCATGGTCCCCCTCCCCATCGCTTCGCGACAGGGAGGATTAAAAGGGCCGCTTCCGCCCGAAACCCGCCGTCCGACATTGCCTTTTCCCCGCCGATGCCGCAGCCTGTCGGCAACAAGGGGGAGACGATGATGGTCAATTGGGTCTTGCGCGGCGCGGTCCTGCTGTGGGCGCTGTTCTTCTTCATGATCGGTGCGCGCGGATTGCTCGACCCGGCGAGCTATAGCGAGACCTTCGGCTTCACGATCAGCGGGGTCGCGATCAACACGCTGCGCGCCGACCTGTCGTCCTTTTTCCTGGTGTCGGCGGGGGCCGCGGCGCTCGGTGCGCTGGTGCCGTCGTGGGTGCGCGCGCTGCTGGTGCCGGCGGCGCTGTACGGCACCGCGCTCACCGGGCGGCTGATCGGCGTCGCGATGGGCGACCCGACCAATTTCGGGATCGTGCAGGGGATGATCGTCGAGGCACTGTCGGTGCTGCTGCTCGTGGGCAGCTGGTGGGTGCTGTCGCGCCCGGTGGCGGTCGCCGCGCCCGGCGAGCCTGGCTAATCGGCCGTTAACCGTTTCGCATTGCTTTTGCGCGATAATCTTCGCTCCTGCCGGTGGGGCGGGGGAGGACCGACCAATGACATCCGATATCGACCAGCGCAGCGGGCTAGGCCGCCGCAGCGAAGATCGCCGCAAGGCGCAGGACCCGAATTACGCAGGGCCCGAGCGCCGTTCGGGCCGCGACCGCCGTTCGGGGACCGATCGCCGCATCGTGTTCTGACCCTGCGCGATCCGGGCTGGCGTCCGGATCGGGGGCATATTAGGCTGGGCCGCAGAAAGGCCCCGCCATGACCCAAAGCCCGCTGCCGCGCCTGAGCGTCGATATCGTGTCCGACGTGATGTGCCCCTGGTGCATCATCGGCTGGCTGAAGTTCGAAAAGGTGATGGCGCATTTCGCGGGGCGGCTCGATTTCCGGGTGCAATGGCATCCGTTCGAGCTCAACCCCGACATGCCGCGCGAGGGCGAGGATGCCGCGAGCCATGTGATGCGCAAATATGGCATCACCGCCGAACAGAGCCGCGCGAACAGCGGCAAGATGGCGGGGGTCGCCGCCGAGCTGGGCTTCGCCTTCAACCGCGGGCCCGATTTCCGCATGCGCAACAGCTTCGATGCGCACCGGCTGCTGAGCTGGGCGGGGGCGCTCGAGGAGCCCGAGCAGGCCGAAGCGACGGGGGTGCAGACCGCGCTCAAGCTCGCGCTGTTCCGCGCGCATTTCACCGACAACCGCGATGTGAGCGATCATGACGTGCTGGCCGACGTCGCGGCGTCGGTCGGGCTCGACGCGGCGCGCGCGCGGGCGATCCTCGCGGGCGAGGAGTTCGGCGAGATGGTGCGCGTCGAGGAGGCCTATTGGGCCGACCAGAATATCACCGGCGTGCCGGCCTTCATCCTGGGCGGACGGATGCTCGTCCCCGGGGCGCAGGATCCCGAGGTGTTCATCCGCGTGATCGAGCGCAAGGTCCTCGCCGACGCCGCCTGAGGAACAGAGCCGCGCCCGTGCGCGTTGATCGGTCGTCCACGAAAGGAACGGCCATGACCCAAGACCCCCGCGACGACGCAGCCCCCGAAACGGTGAACCGCGAGCAGGAAGACGAAGAGGCGCAGGCGCAGAGCGTCGCCGAGGCGGCGCGGCACGAGCGGCGGCTGGGCGACAGCGACAAGGCGCCGTCGCGCGGCGAGGGCGACGATGCGCAGGATCTGGTCGACCATATGCGCCAGATGGAGCGCTCGGGGCGGATCGACATGGACGCCTATCGCGGCGAGCGGAGCGACGACGACGAGGATGGCGAACTGGGCGAGGGCGGGATCGAGGACGACGAGCCGCGCGGCGCGCCCTGACCGCGGCTTCGGTCCCATCCGGCGCCGCGGCGGTCCAGTCTGGCCCCGGTCGCCGCCATAAAGGACCATGCGCGTTGGGATTTTGCTAAGCCTGCGATGGCAGGATGGGGCCATGGCCGGTCCCGATTTCCTGTCGACCCATCGCCGTCAACGACGGCTTCGCAAGCCCGTGCGACCCCGCGGCGGCGTCGGGGCGATCCGTTTCGTCACGCCGGTGATGCTACTGGGCTTCGTCGCGACGCTGGCGGCGCTGCAGGCGCCGCCGGGCTCGTTCGACGGCGCACCGGCGCGGGCGATGGCGATGCTGTCCGGCGGTGCCGAAGCCGCGGCGCCCGCCGACCGGCTGACGGCGAGCTTCGCCCTCTGTCACAGCGGCGGCGGGATCAATTGCGTCGTCGACGGCGACACCTTCTGGTTCGGCGGCGAGAAATATCGCATCGCCGATATCGACACGCCCGAGACGCACCCGGCGCGCTGCGCCGAGGAAGCCCGGCTGGGCGATGCCGCGACGACGCGGCTGCGGGCGTGGATGAACGCGGGGGCCTTCAGCCTGGAAAGCGCGGGGCGCGATACCGATCGTTATGGCCGCAAGCTGCGCATCGTGACGCGTGGCGGGGCGAGCGTCGCCGACACGCTGATCGGCGAGGGGCTGGCGCGGCCGTGGGAGGGCAAGCGGCGGCCGTGGTGCTGACCGGCTTCAGTCGCGGCTTCGCGCCGCCTCCTTGGCGGCCTTGACCGCTTTCCGTGCGGCGGTTTCCGCCGGGTCGGCGTCTTCATCCTCATCCTCATCCGGATCGGGCAGAAATTCCCGACGCAGCGGCTCGTTCGGGCCGGCGAGCTGGCGGTCGATGTCGTCGGCGAGCAATTGGGCGACCGGGTCGAGCGGCTGCTTGCGCAGCTCGTCGCCGCGCGCGCTGAGCGCGGCGCTGCGCTCGCCCTCGGGCAGCGCCTGGACTTCGAGGTAGAATTTCACCGCGGCGAGCCAGGGCGCGTCGTCGGTCAGCACATCCTCGGCCCAGCGCGAGAAGGGGCCGCCCGCCGGAATCCAACGCTGTTCGTGGCGGTCGAGGAAGAATAGCAGCCGTGATCCGAGCGGCACCATATAGCGGGTGCAGCCGCCGATATAGGCCAGCGGGTGCGCGTCGACGAGTTCATAAGGGTTGCTGGGCAGCGCGAAACGGCCCGTCGCGAGCGCGATATCGAGCGACGTCGGCGCCGATGCCAGATCGCCCTTCAGCGCGGCAACCGGCCGGAGGTCGATCCGCACGCCGTCGGGACCGTCTGCATCATCGATTGCGACCCCGCCGGTGACGGTGGCGAGCAGGATCAGGTCGGCGCCGGCCGTCAGCTCCATATTGGTCGGCACGCGGTAGCCGGGCACCGGCGAGCAGGCGGCGGCGGGCTGGGCGGCGAGACAGGCGAGGGCGGCGAGCGTGGGAAGGAGGAAGCGCATCGCGCGATGCTAGCGCGATCGGGCCGGGCTTGAAAGCCGGTCGCTGAACCTCGCGATTTTCCGCTTGTCGGCGGTCGCTTTCTTTGCTGTTTCCTGCCTTCATCAAGGGGGAGCAGATCATGACATTGAAGATATTTGTGCTGGTCGCGGGCGCGTCGATCGGTCTCGCGGCGATGCCCGCGTCGGCGCAGGAAGCGGGCACCGCGCCCGAAGCCGCGCCTGCGGTGGAACAGACCTGCGAGCTGCACGTCTGGCCGACCGACAATTATATCGGCGTCAACATGGGGCTGCTGTCGGGGTTCGGGCCGATCGGCGCGGTTGCCGATATGGAGGCGCACAAGGGCAAGGTGGCGACGGTCAAGGACCTGATGCGCGAATATCTGGGCCCCGAGGTCCAGATGGCCGAGCTCGACCGGATGAACTATCGCGCGATGCTGAAACTGCCCGATACCTATCGCGTGATCCTCGAGGAGCCGACGCCGTTCAACGAGGATCTGAAGAACAATCCCGAGCTGAAGGCCAAGGTCAAGGCGATGAACGCCAAGATCAAGGCGGGCGAACGTTTGTCGGGGTCGACGAACCCCTGTTACGCCGAGCTGATCACCACGCACATCTTCTATCACAAGGCGATGATGTACGGCAGCAACCTGTTCACCGGCTGGATCTATCGCGAGTTCCCGGCGACGGGGAAGGCGAAGAAGACCGCGACGGGACAGGTCAAGAATCCGCTCGAGCATTTCCCGCCCAAGACGCCCGAGATGGTCGACCAGGCCAAGGCCGAGCTGCGCGACGCCTATTCCAAGGACTTCGCCGAATATGTCGAGAAGAAGGTGTTCGGCGGCAAGGCGGCCAAATAGCGCGGTCATTTTGCCGTCGCGGGCGTGGCCGAAGGACAAGGCGAACGCGGCTTTGGTGCAGCTGGACGCGATCATGCAACCGGCGTAGCGAAGACGCGTTCCCTTTCCATCCGCAGCAAGGAGACTCCCCATGGCAGAGCATGACCATAGCGCGATCAAGGAACATATGAACGTCGTCGGCGCCGACGGCGTCCATGTCGGTACCGTCGACCATCTCGACGGCGAGCGGATCAAGCTGACCCGCACCGACAGCCCGCAGACCGAGGACGGGCAGGGCGGCAAGCACCATTATCTGCCCGCCGGGCTCGTGGCGTCGGTCGAGGGCGACACGGTCCGGCTGTCGGCGAACGCCGCGAACGCGGTCGACCTGTTCGAGGAAGCCGAATAGGCAAGAGCGAGCCGGCGGCGCCATCGGGCGCCGCGGCATCGAAACCGGCCCATCCCGCCCATGCGGGGTGGGCCGTTTTCGTTGCGGCCGGCTTCGCGCGAGGGTTTTTGTGATTTTTCAACGCCTTTGCCTTAGGGTAGCACGGTCATGGGGGTGGAAGCGGATCGAAATGCGCGGCATGCGGGGCGCAGGGGCTGGCTGGCGGCGGCCGGTCTGCTGGCGTTCGCGCTCGGCTATGCGCTCGCCAACCAATATCAGCTGATCCACGACATCGCCTATCGGCTCGCGGCGCGCGACCCGGCGAGCGCCGCGAGCGCCCTTGCCGTGCTCGCGGCGCAGGCGGCGGGGCTGCTCGCGGCGCTGGTCTGGCTGCCGCGGCGCTGGGCGACGCTGCTGCTCGGGCTCGCGGGCGTCTCGATCCTGGTCAACCTGGGTTATAGCGGGCTGGTCCGCGAATTGCTGACCGCGGGGACGCTCGCGTGGATCGCCGCCGAGGCGCGGCAGGCGGGCAATGCCGCGGGCGAGTTCGGCGGGCCGCTGCTACTCGCGGGCGCGCAGACGCTCGCCGCCGTGGCCTGTCTCGCGGCGGCGCGCACGCTGCTGCTGCGATCGGGTCTGGTGCCGGCGGGACGGCGCCTTGCCTGGGTGGGCGCGGCGTTGCTGGTCCTGCCCGGGTTGCTGATCCGCCCGATCGAGCGCTGGCCCGAGGGAGCCGAGCGCAATCTGTACGGGCTGGCATGGGAACGGGCGACGGCCGCGCCGCCACCGCCGCGCGGGGCGGTGGCTTTGGTCCCCGATAGCGCGGGAGCGCCGCGGCATATCGTGTGGCTGATCGACGAGAGCGTCGCGGCGGCGCCGTTCGGGCGGCTGGTCGTGCCGACACTGGCAAAGGTGCCGCACAGCGACTTCGGGACCGCGGCGGCGCTGGGGCATTGCAGCGCGCCGGCGCAGGTCGCGCTGCGTTCGGGTGTCGATGTGCGAAAGGCCGGGAAAGATACGGATTTGCGCCGGACGCCGTCGATCTGGGGCTATGCGAGGCGCGCCGGATACCGCACGATGCTGATCGACGGCCAGACCGCGGGGGCACCGCAGAATCTGCTGCTGGCGCCCGAACGCGCGCTGATCGACGAACTGCGGCCGATGGCGGGGAGCATCGACACCGACCTGCGCATTGCCAGCGCTTTGAACGCACAGATGAAATCGCCGGGGAAGAGCTTTACCATGGTGGTGCTGCGCGGCGTGCATTTCCAGTATCGCGACCATTATCCCGCCGGCGCTATTCCGGCGGACAGCCCGGTGGCGCTGCAATACGACACCGCGCTGACTTGGTCGAAGCGCGGCTTTTTCGAGGCGCTGCTGGCGGGGGTCGATCGGCAGCAAGTCGCGATCGTCTACACCTCCGACCATGGTCAGAACCTGACGCCGGGCGCGCTGCCGCATTGCAGCCAGGCGCCGGTCGCCGAAGAATTCCGTGTGCCTTTGCTCGCCTTCCTGCCCGACGCGGTCGCCGGGCGCTATGCCGATGCGCCGCGGACCGGGCATTCGACGAGCCAGATCTTTCCCGCGACCCTGGGCTGGATGGGCTACGACCGCGCGGCGGTGCAGGCGCAATACGACCGCGACCTCGACGGGCCGACCCTGCGCTATGTGTGGTTCGGGCGCGGCGTGATCCCGACGGGCGATGAGGGCGAGGCGAGCGTCACCGCCGGACCCCATTTCCCCGGAACGGCAAGAAATTGATTTGTCGATCATATGAATTCGGCCAATATGATGTTGGCGAATAAAATAACGAGTCGCGACGCCTGTGTTTAACGACAGGGGGTGTTCGACATGACAGAGTTTACCGACAAGCTGGCTGCCATTTGCCGCGCCGAATATGAGCGCTGGGATAACGGCCGGGGCCGCGAAACCCAGGGTACGGACCAGCCAGGTATTTCCAAGGACTATTATCTGTTCGTCGAGGAATATTGGAAGAGCATAAATATCAACAATTTGACGGGGCGGACGGTGCAGAATGGCATCCGGCCGGCCTGGTCTTCGGCCTTTGTGTCCTTTTGCGTCCGCAAGGCGGGAGCGGGCACGAAATTCAAATATAGCCAGGCGCATTGCCACTATATCGACGCCGCGATGAAGGCGAGCGCGGGCGCCAACCCCGGCTATGGATATCAGGCGATGAAGCCCGGCGCCTACACGCCCAAGGTCGGCGACATCATCTGCGGCGGCCGCGAATATGCCAAGGCCTATGACTATGACCAAGCGAAGCTGATCTATCAGGCCGACAGCTTCTATCCGTCGCACGGCGACATCGTCGTCGAGGTCACGGCGACCCACGCGATCGCCATCGGCGGCAATATCGTCCACAATGTCGACCGCAAAAGGCTGCCGCTCGATGCCAATCGCAGGCTTCTGCCGCGCAAGGACGGAACGCGAAGCTATCCTTGGATCGCGGTACTGGCCTGCCAGCTGTGATCATGCCGTAGCGGTGACGCCGCCGTCGGCCGGGCGGTGCAAAAGGGGAGCCAGGTGCACCCGGCTCCCCCTCCCGATGCCCATGGGCGCAGCGACGTCGCTTCTGTCCCGAGCGGTCGCCGCGGCCAGGGCGTCGAATCAGTTGTTCGCGGTGCTCGCGCCGACATTGCCGCGCGCCTTGATCTCGGCGCGCGACAGCCTGGTCACCAGCCCGCGGGTCTTGCCGCTGGCGTCGCGATAGATTTCGGACAGCGGCACATTGTAGAGCTTGCCGCCCTTGATCACGACGACGACGTCGCCCTCGACGCTCTGTACCGTCCCGATGTTGGTGCCGCCCGCGTCGCGGATTTCGGCGCCGGCGCGGACGTCCTCGCGCGCCGCAAGCTTCAGGTCGGCGGGATCGACCGTCCGGTCGATGGCTCCGTCCATGCGATCGACGGTGTTGCCGAGCCGGTCGCTGACATTGCCCAGCGTGCCGCCGACATTGCCGGTGCCGACGCCGACCTGGTTCCCGACGCGGGTATCGCCGGCGCCGAGCTGCGCGAAGGCGGGTGTGGCGAGAAGGGCGGTGCCGGCCGCGAGGATCGCAAGGGCGTGGCGCATGATCGGTCTCCTTGGGTGGACAGGTGAAGAAACGGCGGTGCGGCCCCGCGCGTTGCGCGACCGCATCGGCGAATCCGACGGAGCGCCGCGCGCGTGCGACCGGCGGCGCCTCGTCCGCATCCCGTGCCTCCGGCAGGGCTGCAACGACCGGGATTCTTGCCATATCCGGCGGCTCGTCTCGAATCGGTTCGTCGTCCAAAAAAAACGCTTTACCGCCGCTGCTTTTCCCGCCACGCCCCGGACGGTTTTAACCAGGGGGTAATAATATGCGTAAGAATTTTTCCGTGGCGGTCGCAGCAGTCCTTGCTTTGGGGTTGGGGGGCTGCGCCACGGTGTTGAACGGCACGAAGACCGATTACACGTCTGAAACCAAGCCGGGCGGGGCGCTCGTCAAATTCTCGAGCGGCGAGGAATGCACCACGCCGTGCAAGCTCGAGTTCAAGCGCAAGAACGACCAGCGCGCCGACATCACGCTGGCCGGCTACAAGCCGACCTATGTGCTGATCCAGTCGAAGCTGGGCGGTTCGGCGTTCGGCAACATCCTGCTCGGCGGTATCGTCGGCGGCGTGGTCGACGGCAGCAACGGATCGAGCAACCGGCTCTATCCGCGGCCGCTGATCGTCCAGCTGGCGCCCGAAGGGTCGGACCAGGAAGCCGTGCTGCTCGACAAGGACGGCAAGGTCGTGATGACGGTCGCCGAACATAATGCATCGGTGCGCGTCGACGTCGCCAAGACGATCGGCCCGAAGCTCGCCGGTCTGGAAGAATAAGCATCGCGCGGGCGTCCGCGAGGACGCCGGCGGTCGAACGGGAGCGGGGCGCGCGGATCCGGACAGGACCGCGGGCCCCGCTTCCTTTTTGGCTCCGCGTCAGCCCTGGCGCGGCGCGGCGACCAGTCGGGTCAGCGTCGCGAGGCGGCGGCGTACATCGCTCCAGTCGCGCCCGGGATGCGCCTGGATCTGCCCCAGCAGCACGCGGATTTCCTTGCGGCGGTCGCCTTCGGTTACGGCCTGCATGGTTTGTCTCCTTTCGCTGCCGCTATAGCATCGTTCGGCCGGGCGTGCGCGCGGTTCGGCGCGGCGGTCAGTCGTTCCGCAGCATCCGCCCGGCATAGACGGCGTCGATCAGCGCGAAGAGCCGCGGGTCGTATTCGCGCAATTCGTCGCGGGTGTTGGCATGGTTGTGGACGCCGTCGCCGCCCCCGGGCCCCTCGCGGTTGGTGCCGAAATAGCTCTGCACGCCTTCGGCCCAATATTCGTTCCGGTGGCCGCCGGCGTAGGTGTTTGCCCACAGGCCGGCGCCGCGCGCATGCTCCCACGCGGCGGCCCAGGCCCTGGCGAAGCCGGGGTCGGCGGCGAGCGCCATTTCGGCGACGGTGTGCGCGAATTCGTGGACGAAGACATTCTCCTCGTTGCGGCCATCGAGCAGATTCTCCTCGGTCCCGGCGACGATCGGCAGCGCCGGCGTGGCGCCGAAGCCGCCCCAATAGGCGGCGTCGCGCGCCCGGCGCGGAAAGGCGGCGGCATATTCGGGGATCGCGCGCACGCTTTCGCCGCGCGCGAGGATGACGACGCGGACGCGCTGGGCGCGGAGCGCGGCGACGACCCCGGCGGGGCGGTCGGGAATGAGGGTCAGTATATTGGCGCGCGCCTTGCGGAGCGCGGCGTCGGAGACGCGCTGCGAGCCGAGGACGGGGATACCGCCGGCGTCGACATATTTGGCGTAGAAGCTGCGCGCGATGCCATAGTCGGCGTGGAGCGCGGCGGGCACGGGCGCGATCGCCTGCGCCGCGGCGGGGGCGGCGAGGGCGAGCGCGGCGGCGAGCGCGAGGAGGCGGGGCGCGGCGGTCAGTTGTCGTCGCGGCCGCGGCGGGCGCCTCGTCGTCCGGCGGGGGCTTCGGGTTCGGGCTCTTCGGCGATGCCCGCCCATTTGTCGTGATCGCCCGGCGTGTGGCAGAAGGCGTTGGGGGGCTCGATCCGTACCTCGCTGCCGGGTTCCCACAGGGTGAGCGCGGCGAGCGCGAAGCCGCCGGGGGTATCCTCGAACATCGCATCATAGGTACCGAGGAAGATGAGGTCCGAGCGAAAGGCGCGCCACAACCCGCGGCCGCGCGTCTTGATGCCGCCGAGGCGGAGGCGCACCGGCTCGAGCCGGTCGATCTGCGCCGCCCAGGGGTCGCGGACGGTCGAGAGGTCGGTGGTCGGGGCCTTGCCGTTGGTGGACCATGTGCGCTCGGCGGGCGGCGGGGCGAAGGCGATGCCGGGGTCGCTGCCGGTTTCGGCGCGGGTCATATAGGCGGTGAGGGCGACGGGCGCCTCCTCGAGGAAGCGCGCCGATTGCTCGGGCGTCGGCTCCCATTGCAGCGCGAGGCAGGGGGTGGGGAGGCTGGCGAGCGGGGATTGCG
>NZ_LNSB01000081.1 GCF_001468285.1 Sphingopyxis sp. HIX
CCACCACCCTGCGGGTGGTCCCCCTCCCCACGGCTTCGCCGCAGGGAGGATTAAGATGTCCGCTCCCCACCCCTAAGCCGCCGCGTCGTTCGCGCCGCCCCGGTGGGTTGAAATCCGGGCGGTTGGTCCTAAACCCGCTGGCATGACATCCCCCGCGCAGCAGCTCACCATCGTGATGGCCCAGATGACCCAAATGGTCGGCGACCTCGCCGCCAATGCCGATGCGATGCGCGCCGTCCGCGCGCGGCACGGGCAAGCCGACCTGATCCTCTATCCCGAGCTGCAGCTGATCGGCTATCCGCCCGAGGATCTGGTGCTGAAGCCCGCGCTCGCCGAGCGCGCGGCGAAGCTGCTCGCCGACCTCGCCGCCGAGACCGCCGACGGCGGCCCCGCGATGCTCGTCGGCTCGGTCGAATGGGAGGCGGGCAGCCTCTATAATATCGTCGCCTTGCTCGACGGCGGCCGCATCGTCGCCAAGCGGCGCAAGCACGAACTGCCCAATTACGGCACTTTCGACGAAAAGCGCATCTTCGCCCCCGGCCCGCTGCCCGATGTCGTCGCGTGGCGCGGGGTGAAGCTGGGCCTCCCGATCTGCGAGGACGGCTGGCTGCCGACGGTGTGCCGGCATCTGGCGGGGCAGGGCGCCGAGCTGCTGATCTCGGTCAACGGCAGCCCCTATGAGATCGACAAGGACGAGCGGCGCCTGACGCAGGTCTTCGCCGCCCGCGTCGCCGAAACCGCGCTGCCGGTGATCTTCCTCAACCGCATCGGCGGGCAGGACGAGATCGTGTTCGACGGCTGCTCCTTCGTGCTCAACGGCGACGGGACGACGTCGCACCGGTTGACCGACTGGGAGGCGGAGGAGCGCGTCACGCATTGGACAAGACGTGCGGGGGGGTGGCGCTGCGAACCCGGTGCGATCGCCGAATGGGAGGCGCATCCCGCCGACATCTACAGCGCGATGATCCTGAGCCTTCGCGACTATGTCGAGCGCAACCGCTTCCCGGGCGTGGTGCTCGGGCTGTCGGGCGGGATCGATTCGGCGATCTGCGCCGCGATCGCCGCCGACGCGCTCGGCCCCGACAAGGTGTGGTGCGTGATGCTGCCGAGCCGCTTCACGGGCCAAGCGAGCCTCGACGATGCCGCGGGCTGCGCGGCGATGATCGGCTGCCGCCTCGACACCATCCCGATCGCGCCCGCGGTCGACGCCTTCGACATCATGCTCAGCGACAGCTTCGCCGACAGGAATGTCGACACGACCGAGGAAAATGTCCAGTCGCGCATCCGCGGCGTGACCTTGATGGCGCTCAGCAACAAATTCGGCCCGATGCTGCTGACCACCGGCAACAAGAGCGAGATGAGCGTCGGGTACGCGACCATCTATGGCGACATGGCGGGCGGCTACAACCCGCTGAAGGACGCGTATAAGATGACCGTCTTCGCGTTGGCGAAATGGCGCAACGAGACTATTCCGCGGCTGTCGCGCAACCCCGTGACCCCGGTGATGCCCGACACCATCATCACCAAGCCGCCCAGCGCCGAGCTGCGCCCCGACCAGAAGGACGAGGACAGCCTGCCGCCTTATGCCGATCTCGACCGCATGCTCCACATGCTCGTCGAAGAGGAGGCGAGCGTCGACGATGTCGTCGCGAAATATGGTTTCGAGCGCGACGCGGTGGCGCGGATCGAGCGGCTGCTGGCGATCGCCGAGTACAAGCGTCGCCAGGCGCCGCCGGGGGTCAAGCTCTCGACGCGCAATTTCGGGCGCGACCGGCGCTATCCGATCACCCATGGTTTCCGGACGGGGTGACGCGCAAAAAGGGGAGAGACGAATGGCCTTGCTGGGAGAAAATGTGCCGCCCGCGCGCGCGGCGATGGCGCTGGAGGCGCTGCGCATCACCGTCGCGTTGCTGATCCTGATCCACGGGGCCTACCGGCTGACGATGGGGCTGGTCGAACCGTTCGGGATTTGGCTGGACAGCATCGGCTTTCCCTATGGCTATGCTTGGGCGATGGCGGTGACGCTGTACGAGCTTATCGGCCCCGCGCTGATGCTGGCGCGGCGCTGGACCAGCCTCGCCGCACTGGGGCATGCCGCGATCCTGACGCTCGGCGCGATCCTCGTGCATATGCCCGCGGGCTGGTTCGTCGTCGGCGCGGGGCGCAACGGGGTCGAATATAGCGTGCTGCTTATCGCCGCGCTGCTCGCGATCGCCTGGGCCTGGTGGCCGCGGCGGCCGGCAGCGGCGGCGGCGACGCTGCACTGACCGGCGCGGCATCGCGCGCCGGCTTGGCGGCGTAGAGCGCGGCGTCGGCGGCGCGCATCAACGCGAGCAGGTTGACGCCGTCGGCGGGCGCCGAGGCGAGCCCGGCGGTCGCGCCGATGCGGATCGGCTGGCCGTCGATGGGGAAGGGCGGGGCGAGCGCGGCGAGCAGCGCGCTCGCGCGCACGTCGAGCGCGGTCGCATCGCATTCGGGGAGCAATATCGCGAATTCGTCGCCGCCGATGCGCGCGACGGTCGCGCGCTCGCCCGCATGCGCGCGCAACCGCCCGCCGATCGCGATCAGCAGCCGGTCGCCCGCGGCATGGCCGTGGCGGTCGTTGACGGGCTTGAAGCCGTCGAGGTCGAGCAGGACCAGCGCCGCGCCCCTGGCCGCGCCCCTACTCACGCCCATGCCGCCCTCGGCGAATATCTCGTCGGCGGCCATGTGCAGCGCGCGGCGGTTGGCGAGCCCGGTCAGCGGATCGGTCATCGCCTGGCGCTGGAGGCGGCGGCGGAGCAGCAGCATCTCGACCTGCTGCGCATGCTGGTCGAACACCAGCCGGACCAGGAAGACGATCGCGAGCAGGACAATCGCAACCGCGATCTGGTCCATGCGGTTGCCGGTGACGAGCAAGGCGGCGATCACGGGGGTGAGGCCGGCGCCGAGCACCGCGAGCGTCGCGCCGCGCACCGAGGCGAGGCAGAAGGCGGTGGTCAGCGTGCCCATCACCATGAACATCGGATAATAGCTGCGCTGGCCGGGTTCGGCGAGCAGCCAGCTCGCCGCGGTCCAGACGCCGCACAGCGCCGCGATCGGTACCGCGATCAAGGCGACCCGCGCGGTCAGGCGGCGCGCGGCGGCGGCGGTCATCGGCCGCGACCGGCTGCGCAGCCAGTGGACCAGCCGCACCGCCGAGATGGCGATGGCGGAGAGCGGCATGCCGTAGCGGATCAGCCAATGCGCTTCGCCCGCGGCGGCGAGCATCGCGACCGCGACGACCGCGATCATCGTGGCATAGAGGATCGGGACGAGCACCTGCAGCCGCGCGACGCGGGCGAGCGCGAGCTCGTCGGCAATCGCCGCCGGTACGCGCGGCCACAGCCGCGAGCGCCATCCCCTCGTTTCACCCTCCATCGCCCCGGGCTAGCCGCAAAGCGCGAAGAAGCGGTTAATCGCGGCGGGCCGGTGCAAGGGGGTGGGGGCAAGTTGATGGTCGCCACGCCGCGATCATTGCGGCTATAGGCGCGGCCATGACCGTCACCACGCGTTTCGCCCCCTCGCCGACCGGCAGCCTCCACGTCGGCAATATCCGCACCGCGCTCCACAACTGGCTGTGGGCGCGGAGGCATGGCGGGCGCTTCCTGCTGCGCATCGACGACACCGACCTCGAGCGTTCGAAAGAGGAGCATGTCGCCGGCATCCGCGCCGATCTCGCGTGGCTCGGGCTCGATATCGACGGCGAGGAGCGCCAGTCGGCGCGTTTCGCGCTCTACGAGGCCGAGTTCGAGAAATTGAAGGCGGCGGAGCGCGTCTATGCCTGTTACGAGACGCCCGAGGAGCTCGACATCCGCCGCAAGGTGCTGCTGTCGCGCGGGCTGCCGCCGGTCTACGAGCGCAAGCCCGCGGGCGCGCCGGTCCCCGAAGGCGTGACGCCGCACTGGCGCTTCCGCCTCGACCATGACGCGCCGATCGAGTGGACCGACCTCGTGCGCGGCCCGCAGCATTTCGAGCCGAAGACCATGTCCGACCCCGTGGTGCGCCGCGCCGACGGCAGCTGGCTCTATCTCCTGCCCAGCGTGATCGACGATATCGCGATGGCGATCAGCCACGTCGTGCGCGGCGAGGACCATGTGTCGAACACCGCGGCGCAGATCCAGATGTTCGGCGCGCTCGGCGCGGCGCCCCCCGCATTTGCGCATGAAGCGCTGCTCGTCGGGACCGAGGGTAAATTGTCGAAGCGCTTGGGCTCGCTCGGCATGGAGGCCCTGCGCGAACAGGGGATCGAGCCGGTCGCGCTGCTCGCGCTGCTCGCGCGGCTCGGCACCAGCGATCCGGTCGAGCCCGTCACCACCGCCGCGCCGCTGGTCGAAACGATCGACTTCGCGCATTTCGGCCGCGCCCCCGCGCGCTTCGACGAGGCCGAACTCGCGCTGCTCAACCAGAAGATCGTGCATCAGCTGGACCATGCGGACGTCGCCGCCCGCATCCCTGCGGCGATCGACGCGGCGCGCTGGCACGCGATTCGCCCGAACCTGATGACCGTGGCGGAGGCGGCCGACTGGGTAGCGGTGTTCGACGGGCCCTTCGCGCCGCCGCCCGCTGCCGCCGAGGATCGCGCCGTGCTCGAAGCCGCTGCCGCCGCGGCCCCCGGCGTCGACTGGGGCGCCGACCCCTGGCACGCGCTGACCGGTGCGGTGAAGGACGCGACCGGCGCGAAGGGCCGCGCGCTGTTCCTGCCGCTGCGCCGCGCGCTCACGGGGCGCGACCATGGTCCCGACATGGCCGAACTGCTGCCGCTGATCGCCCGGGATCAGGCGTCGGCGCGGCTGTCGGCCTAGGCTTTCCTCGCTGCGATCCCCTTGCCGACCTTCGCGCTTGACAATCTTGGGGATGTTATAATATCACATCATTCCGACCTGGCCGGAACAGCAGCACAAGCGCGGCGGCCCGGGGTCGCTCACGGCAAGGAGAGAGGCCATGACCCTGATACCGATGATTTCGTCCGTCCTGTCGGCGCGCCGCGCCGCAGTGCCCGCCGGACCCGACCTGTTGCAACGCGGCGGCTACAACCCCGGCGCCGGGCATCGCCCTGCCGCCGCGGCGATCGCAATCGGCCTGCCCGCGGCGCTGCTCGTCGCCGTCGCGCTGTCGCCGATGATCATCGAACCCAAGCCGATCGTCGAGCCGACCATCGGCACGCTGATCGAGCTCGACAAGCCGGTGCCGCCGCCGCCCGACCCCACCGACCAGGTGCTGCCGCCGCAAAGCGCGCTGTCGGCGGCGCCGCCGCTTGTCCCGACGCCGCCGACCAGCGAATTCACCGCCCCGGTGTTGCCCCCGATTCCGGTGCCGCCGACCGCCGAGCCGGGGCCGGTCCCGATTCCCGAGACGCCGCCCGCGCCGCCGCCCAAGCTGGTGCTCGCGCAGCTCGACCAGCGCTACATCGGGGGTTTCCAGCCCGACTATCCGCCGCGCGAGCAGCGCGAGGGGATCGAGGGCGTGGCCAAGGTTCGCGTGCTGATCGGCGCCGACGGCAAGGTGAAGCAGGTCGAACTGGTCAGCAGCGACAGCCCCGGTTTCTTCGAGGCGACCAAGCGGCGCGCGCTCGCCAAATGGCGCTTCAAGCCCGCGACGCGCGGCGGGGTGGCCGAGGAAAGCTGGAAGGAGATGACGGTGCGCTTCGAGATCAAGAACGCCTGACGCCTCTCCCGGGCGGGCGGCGGTCGCGCACCTGACACCGGCCGCCGTTCGTTCGTTTCGCTTGACATAAGCGCCGAATCCGGTCAGAGGCGCGCGCTTATCGGGGGCGGCGTGCTTGCGCGCTGCCCTGTTGTTTTTCACACCATCAGTCGGGGCCAACCGTCCCGCGCGCCGCGACCGCCACCGGTTTCTGCGTCAAATTTTCGAGGAACAGGGCCATGGCCAAGCCGACGACCGTCAAGATCAAGCTCGTGAGCACCGCCGACACCGGCTTCTTCTATGTCACCAAGAAGAACCCGCGCACGATGACCGAGAAGATGGCGCAGCGCAAATATGACCCCGTCGTGCGCAAGCATGTCGAGTTCAAGGAAGCCAAGATCAAGTGACGTTTTGACCCGTTTCGCATCGCGAAACGGCACGGCAGAACGTCATCCCCGCGAAGGCGGGGGTCGATGCGATCCCGAAGGGCGGCCATTGCGCCGCCCTTTTTCGTGCGCGCGGGAAGGGCCGGGTTCGACGTGGGGAGCTGCCACTTGTCCGGTCGTCATCCCGGGCTTGACCCGGGACCCGCCTTCCTTCTTTCGACGTCGGATCAAGAAAAGGCAGGCCCCGGGTCAAGCCCGGGGTGACGAAAGTGGGTTACGCCAACGTCGCGTTCCGCCCGAAAGCGGTCGAACTGCAACTCGACCAACGCAATACGCACAGAGGTGCAGAGGCCGCAGAGAGGAAAGATTGCCGCCTCTGCGGCCTCTGCGCCTCTGCGCGAATAAAAGGATGGCTCGCGGCCGCTCCCGCCCGAAGGCCCTAAAGCTCGTCCCCCAGCGCGCCATATTTCGCTTCGAACCCGGCCTTGTCGCCGCGCGCCAGATAGCCCGCCTGGTCGACGAAATTGTCGCGCGCGATGCGGCCCTGGAAGGCGCCGAGCTGCGGGTCGATCGTGGCGATATCGGCGTCGGTCCAATCGGCGATCTGCTGGAAGCCGGTGACGCCGAGCCCGTTCAGCAGACCCGCGAGCTTGGGACCGAGGCCCTTGATCAGCTGCAGATTGTCGGTCTTGGCGGAAGCCGGAGCCGGAGCCGGAGCCGGAGCCGGGGTCGGTTCCGGCGCGGCGGCAGGCTCGGGTTCGGGCGTCCGTGCCGGCTCGGGCTTGGGGGCGGGTGCCGGTTCGGCCTCGGCGACGGCTTCGGGCGCCGCGGGCGGGGCAGGCTGCGGTTCGGGCTCGACGGGCGCCGCGGCCGGAGGCGGTGCTTCGGCTACCGGCGCTGGAGCCGGCGCCGGAGCAACCGGGGCAGCGGGGGCCGGCGCGGGCTCCTTGGGCTTGAAGCGCGCGGGTTCGGCCGCGACGATCTCGGGCTTCACGGCTTCGAGCGGCTTTTTGGGTTCGGCGGGCGGCGCCACGGTCGGCGCGACATCCTCGGCCCGTTTGCGGCCGAAGAGGAACCACAGCAGCACGATCGCGACGACGAGCCCGACGACCGCGATGACATAATTTTCCTGAAGCCACGCCATGATAGTCTCCCTGTTGTGGTCAGCCTATGCGTCCGCGTCCGCGCCGTCCAGCTTCGCGCATTCGGCTTCGCGCGCGACCTCGCGCCAGCCGATGTCGCGGCGGCAGAAGCCGGTCGCGAAATCGAGCTTGTCGACTGCGGCATAGGCGCGCGCCTGCGCCTCTGTGACGCTGCGCCCGGTGGCGGTGACGTTGAGCACGCGGCCGCCCGCGGCGACGATCGTCTCGCCGTCGCGCGCGGTGCCCGCGTGGAAGACGCGCACGCCGCCGCTCTCGGCGTCGGCGATGCCGCGGATCGCGCCGCCCTTTTCGGGGGTGCCCGGATAGCCTTTGGCGGCCATCACCACGGTCAGCGCATAGTCGGTGGTGAAGGCGGGCGGGGTCGCTTCCGCCAATTGGCCCGTTGCGGCGGCGTGGAGCAGCGCGGCGAGATCGCCGGTGTAGCGCATCATCAGCACCTGGCATTCGGGGTCGCCGAAGCGGGCGTTATATTCGATCAGCTTGGGGCCTTCGCTGGTCAGCATCAGCCCCGCGAAGAGAACCCCGACATAGGGCGTGCCCTCGGCGGCGAGCGTCGCCACCGTCGGGCGGATGATGCGGTCCATCACCGCCGCCTCGAGCTCGGGGGTCAGCACGGGGGCGGGGCTGTAGGCGCCCATGCCGCCGGTGTTCGGGCCGGTATCGCCGTCGCCGACTCGCTTGTGATCCTGCGCGCTGCCGAAGGCCATCACATTGGCGCCGTCGGAGAGCGCGAAGAAGCTCGCCTCCTCGCCGGTCATAAATTCCTCGATCACCACCTCGGCGCCCGCGCCGCCGAAGGCGCCGTGGAACATGTCCTCGATGGCGGCGGCCGCCTGCTCGGCGGTCTCGGCGATGATGACGCCCTTGCCCGCGGCGAGGCCGTCGGCCTTGATGACGACGGGGATGTCAAAGCCTTCGAGCGCGGCATGGGCTTCCTCGGCGCTGCTGCAGCGGGCATAGGCGGCGGTCGGGATCGACGCGCGGGCGCACAAATCCTTGGTGAAGCCCTTGCTGCCTTCGAGCCGCGCCGCCGCGGCGCCGGGGCCGAAGGTCGCGATGCCGAGCGCGCGCAGCCGGTCGGCGAGCCCCGCGACGAGCGGCGCCTCGGGGCCGACGACGACAAAGTCGATGCCGTGCGCGGTGCAGAAGGCGACAAGCCCGTCCAGGTCGTCGACACCGATGCTCACGCATTCGGCAAAGGCCTCGATCCCGGGGCTGCCCGGCGCGGCATAGAGCTTGGCGCAGGAAGGCGATTGTGCCAGTTGCCAGCTCAGCGCATGTTCGCGGCCGCCCGAGCCGACCAGCAGGATATTCATGACCGTTCCTTTTCCCGATCCGGCGTCCGAAACCGACCCCGCGGCGCGGCTGTTAGCCGAGGCGGCGCCCGGCGACAATGCGCCCGATATGACGGTCAGCCAATTGTCTGCCGCAATCAAGAGGACGGTGGAGGACGGGTTTTCCCGCGTCCGCGTGCGCGGCGAGCTGTCGGGGACGAAGCGCGCGGCGTCGGGGCATTTTTATGCCGCGCTCAAGGACGACAATGCGCTGATCGACATGGTGATGTGGAAGGGGCAGGCGGCGCGCCTCGCCTTCCGGCCCGAGGACGGGATCGAGGTGATCGCGACCGGCAAGCTCACCACCTATCCGGGGCGCTCGAAATATCAGCTCGTCGTCGAAAGCCTCGAGGTCGCGGGCGAAGGCGCGCTGATGCTGCTCTTCGAGAAATTGAAGGCGCGGCTCGGCGCCGAGGGGCTGTTCGACCAGGGGCGCAAGCAGGCCTTGCCCTATCTGCCGCGGGTGATCGGGGTCGTGACCTCGCCGACCGGCGCGGTGATCCGCGACATCCTCCACCGCCTCGCCGACCGCTGCCCGACGCGCGTCATCGTCTGGCCGGTGCTGGTGCAGGGCGACGGCGCCGCGGCGCAGGTCGCGGGTGCGGTGCGCGGCTTCGACGCGATCGAGCCCGGTGGACCGGTGCCGCGCCCCGACCTGGTCATCGTCGCGCGCGGCGGCGGCTCGATCGAGGATCTGTGGGCGTTCAACGAGGAAGTGGTCGTGCGCGCGATCGCCGATTGCCGCATCCCGACGATCAGCGCGGTCGGGCACGAGACCGATACGACGCTCGCCGACTATGCCGCCGACCGCCGCGCGCCCACCCCGACCGCAGCGGCCGAGATCGCGGTGCCGGTGCGCGCCGAGCTGCAGGAAATCCTCGCCGGCTGGGGCGGGCGGATGATCGGCGCCGCGAACCGCCAGCAGGCGCTGGCGGGCGAACGGCTGACGGCGCTGGCGCGGCATTTGCCCAAGCGCGAGGCGCTCTATGCGCCGCAGCGCCAGCGGCTCGACGACGCCGCCGACCGGCTGGATCGCGCGCAGCGGCACCGGCTGGCGGTCGTGGCGGAGCGGCTCGCGACGCGTGGCAGTGCGCTACGCCCCGCGCTGCTCGCGCGGCGCTGGGACCGCGACCGCGCCTTGCTCGAAGGGCTGGGGCGGCTGCTCACCTCGCT
>NZ_LNSB01000082.1 GCF_001468285.1 Sphingopyxis sp. HIX
CCTTCTTTCCGCTCGCTCCCCCTCCCCACGGCTTCGCCGCAGGGAGGATTAATATGTCCGCTCCCCACCCCAAAGCCGCCGTCACACAGACGAACGCCTACGCCACGCCCGCCGCAAAGGTCTCCTCGATCCAGCCCCCGCCGAGCACGCGCGACGCATCCGCCGCATCGTACAGCACCGCCGCCTGCCCCGGCGCGACGCCATATTCGGGCGCCGCGAACACCAGCCGCGCGCCCTCGACGCGCGCCGCCACGGGCTTTGCCATGCTGCGCACCTTGGCCAGCACGTCGCGCCCTTCGACATCGGCGAGCCAATTGACTTCGCCCAGCCGCGCGCCCGACACCGCGAGCGCGCGCCGCGGCCCGACGACGACTTCCTTCTTCTCCGCATCCAGCCGCACCACATAGAGCGGCTCGGCCTGCCCGCCGATCTCGATCCCGCGCCGCTGCCCGACGGTGTAATGGATCAGCCCCTTGTGTACCCCCAGTAGCGTCCCGTCGACATGGACGATCGCGCCCCGGTCGTCGGCCTCGGGGCGGAGCTTCTTCACCAGCGTCGCATAATCGCCGTCGGGCACGAAGCAGATGTCCTGGCTGTCGGGCTTGCCCGCGACGCCCAGCCCCAGTTCGCGCGCGATCTCGCGCACCACGCTCTTCTGGAGCCCGCCCAAGGGAAAGCGCAAAAAGTCGAGCTGCTCCTGCGTCGTCGCGAACAGGAAATAGCTCTGGTCGCGCGCCGGATCGACCGCGCGGTGCAGCTCGGCGCCACCCGGCCCCATCACCCGCCGCACATAATGGCCGGTCGCGAGGCAATCGGCGCCCAGCTCCTTCGCCAGCTGGAACAGGTCGGTGAACTTCACCCCCATGTTGCAGCGCACGCAGGGGATCGGCGTCCGCCCGGCGAGATATTCGTCGGCGAACTGGTCGATCACCGTGTCGCGAAAGCGGCTCTCATGGTCGTGGACATGATGCGCGAAACCCAGCCGGTCGGCGACCGCGCGCGCGTCGCGGATGTCCTGCCCCGCGCAGCACGCGCCGACGCGCTTCGCCTTGGCGCCATGGTCGTAGAGCTGGAGCGTCACCCCGATCACCTCGGCGCCCGAGCGCGCGGCGAGCGCGGCGACGACGCTCGAATCGACTCCGCCCGACATCGCGACGACGATTCGCCGGTCCTTGAGCGGCGAGTCGAGCTGGAAGTCGGCCCGGGCGAGCCCGGCGGGGGAGGAAATCAGCGTGGCCATGATCGCCGCCATCTAGGGACGATGGGCCGAAAATGCCAGCTTTTCCGCGCGCCCTGTCAAGATATTGACGGGGGTTAAGCTTCGCTAACGAGCCATGAAATGGGCATTTACTGGACCTTAGTCGGTCTTGGGTAGACCGGCGGCATGAACCTCGACCCGTCCGATCTTCCGCGCCTCGCCGGTGCCGCCAGCCTGTCGAAGCCCGGCTTCGACATCATCCTGGCGGTGTCGGGCGCGCGCCAGGCGATGCTGCCGACCGCCGGCCTGCTGCAGACGCTGGACGTCCATGAGGCGCGCCACGATCCCGCGTCGCAGCGCCGCGCGATGCTCTGCGGAACCATCGCGGGCGACGCCGCGTTCGGCCCGCGG
This sequence comes from Sphingopyxis sp. HIX, assembly GCF_001468285.1. Taxonomy (GTDB): domain Bacteria; phylum Pseudomonadota; class Alphaproteobacteria; order Sphingomonadales; family Sphingomonadaceae; genus Sphingopyxis. The sequence goes on from NZ_LNSB01000082.1 coordinate 1,610, forward strand.
CCGACGCGCTTTTTCGACTTGTCGGAAGAAGTGACCGGCCTGTCCGAAACTATGAACAGCCTGTTTACCAGAGGATTTCAGCCGATGTTGAACTCCTCCACCGTAGACATTCTCCCGTCGGATGCCCCCCTGTCCGACGGCGAAAAAGTGGAATGAATATGATCGAAAATCAGAAAATCCGTCCGGCCCAGGTCATCGGCCCCCTCGGGGAGCCCCTGACGCTCGACTCGCTGCCGCCGGCGAACACCACGCGCTGGGTGGTTCGCCGCAAGGCCGAGGTGGTGGCGGCGGTCAACGGCGGTTTGCTGACCGTCGATGAGGTGTGCGAACGCTATTCGCTGACGCTCGAGGAATTTGCGAGCTGGCAGCGGTCGATCGATCGCAGCGGCATGCCGGGGCTGCGCGTCACGCGCATCCAGCACTACCGCGACCTCTACGAGCGCCAGCAGCGCTTCTGATCGCGGGAGCGAAAAAAAGGGAAAAAGGGCGCCCGCGGGCGCCCTTTTTTGTGCCATCGCAGACTGGCGCCGGCGTCAGGCGAGGTTGAGTTCGACCTCGATATTGCCCGCGATCGCCTTCGAATAGGGGCACACCTTGTGCGCGGCTTCGATCAGCTCCTGCGCCACATCGCGGTCGATCCCGGGTACGGCGACGTCCAGCCGCGCGCGCAGCTCGAAGCCGCCGCCGCGGTGCAAGAGGTCGATCGTCGCGTCGATCGACGGGGTTTCGGGCAGCACGATCTTGCGCTGGCCGGCGACGAGCCCGAGCGCGCCGAGGAAGCACGCCGACCAGGCGGCGGCGAACAGATTTTCGGCGGCGGGGTGCGGTTCGGGCAGCTCGATCGCGAAATGGCCGTCGGCGCTGCGCGCATAGCCTTCGGCACCGGCGACGGTGTGGGTCGAGCCGCTGAACAGGATCTTGTCGGTCATGGTCTTTTCCTTTCGAAGAGGTCTGTGTCTTTTACATCGTGTCCGATTCAATCGGATACGATGTAAATAGCGAAACGCTTTTCGATGTCAACCCCCTTCCGATTTAATCGTATGCGATCTATATAGGGGTCATCCCCCCATGGAGACCGCCATGACCGCCACCGCCCCATCCCCCGCCAAAAAGCCGGGGCTCGCCGATTTCATCTGCTTCGCCGTCTATTCGGCGAACCTCGCCTTCGGCCGCGCCTACAAGCCGATCCTCGACGCGCTCGGGCTGACCTACACCCAATATATCGCGCTCGTCGCGCTCGGCGACGGCGACGAGCAGACCGTCGGCGAACTCGGCGAGAAATTGTTCCTCGAATCGAACACGCTCACGCCGCTGCTCAAGAAGCTCGAATCGGCGGGTTATATCCGCCGCCGTCGCGACCCCGCCGACGAACGCCAGGTCCGCCTCAGCCTCACCCCCGCCGGCCGCGCGCTGATCGACCAGGACCCCGGCGCCGCGCTGTTCGACGCGACCGGCCTCGGCGACGATTTCCGCGCCGTCCAGCAATCGGTCGTGCGCCTGCGCGACAATCTGGTCCGCGCGACCAAGGGCGGCGAGAAGGGCTGAGCAGATGTCTCCTCTGGAGTAGGAAATAGCCGGAAATCCACACGATTCCCGCCATTTGACATTTTCTTTGCAACCCAAGCGTTCACCCGGCGTTAAGCCCCCAGTCAACCTTGGGAGTCACTCATTATGCGTAAATTGTTCATCACCCTCGCCGCCACTTCGGCCCTCGCGCTCGGCGCCTGCCAGAGCCCCGCGGCCGACAAGGTCGAGGATCAGGCCGAGGCGCAGGCCGACGCGATCGACGATCAGGCCGACGCGATGCCCGAAGGCCCGGCGAAGGAAGCCACCGAGGCCAAGGCCGATGCGGTCGAAGCCGCCGGCGAGGAAAAGGCGAACGCCATGGACGACAATGGCGAGATCGCCCCGTCGGAAACCGGCGCCGCCCCCGCGGAGCCCGTCAAGAAGTAACAGGGCTGCCTCCCCTAAAGGGCAGGGTGAAGGGCGCCGGTCGATTCCGGCGCCCTTTGTCGTGCGCGCAATATTTTTCGCGCCTGTGATGCCCGTCACCGCGCCGCCGGCCCCGCGCGGCTAATCCCGCTCATGTGGACGGCGGGCAAAGCCGGTCCGGCCACGCTCCACCCTCCCGTCGCCGTCTGCGACCCACGGCGGCGGGAGGGACTAGCGCCGCCCCGCCCGATCTAGGTAACCGCCGCGCGCACCCGATAGCCGGGCCGCTCCCACGCCCGCGCCGCGACCGCCGCGACCAGCGCCTCGCCCGCGTGCCAGACATCCTCGTGGCTCAAGGTCAGCGGCGTCAGCCCGAAGCGCGCGATGTCGGGATCGCGAAAATCGCCGATCACCCCCTCACCGATCAGCGCCTGCACCAGCCCATAGGCCTCGGCATGGCGAAAGCCGATATGGCTGCCGCGCATCGCGGGATCGCGCGGCGTCACGCATGTGAGCCCCGCGCGCGCCCCCGCCGCCGCCAAACTGTCGAACAGCGCCGCCGCCTTCGCCTCGACCGCGGCCATGTCGACGCCCTGCCACAGCGCCAGCCCCGCCTCGAGCGCGTCCATCGCCAGCATCGGCGGCGTGCCCGTCAGCCAGCGCTTCATGCCCGCCGCGGGCGCATAATCGTCGGCGAAGCCGAAGGGCGCCGCATGCCCCATCCACCCCGACAGCGGATTGGCGAGCGCCGCCTGCCAGCGCTTCGCGACATAGAGGAAGGCCGGCGCCCCCGGCCCGCCGTTCAGATATTTATAGCCGCAGCCGACCGCCAGATCGGCGTTCGCGCCATCCAGGTCGACCGCGACCGCCCCCGCGCTGTGGCTGAGGTCCCACAGCATCAGCGCCCCCGCCGCCTGCGCCCGCGCGGTCCAGTCCGCCATGTCGAAGCGCTCGCCGCTCTTGTAATGGACATGCGTCAGCAGCAGCACCGCGACATCGTCGGTCAAAGCCTCCGCCAGCGCCTCGCGCGGCACGACGCGCAGCTCGGCCCCCGCCACGCAGCCGACCGCGCCCGCTGCGATATGCAGGTCGGTCGGGAAATTGCCCGCCTCGCTCAGCACCACCCGCCGCGCGGGATCGCGGCGCCCGGCTTCGCGCAAGGCGGCGACGATCAGCTTGAACAGGTTCACGCTCGTCGAATCGCACGCGATCACCGCGTCGGCCCCCGCGCCCACCAGCGGCGCGATCAGCCCGCCGATCCGCGCCGGCGCATCGATCCACCCCTCGTTCCAGCCGCGCACCAGCCGCTCGCCCCATTGCCGCTCCACCATGTCGGCCGCCGCCGCCACGCTCGCCTGCGGCAGCATGCCCAGCGAATTGCCGTCGAGATAGATCACCCCCGCGGGCCGCACGAAGCGCGCGCGCCAGCCGGCCAGCGGATCGGCGGCGTCGCGCGCCCGCGCCTCGGCCAGCGTCGTCACTTCGGCGCGATCCCCAGCGCCGTCAGGATCGCCGCGCGCTGCTTGCCCCAGCTGACGCTGTCCGGCGCGATCAGCTCGACATGCCCTTCGTCGCCCGTCGTCACCACGTCCGCCGCGCCCCCGCGCTTGGCCATCGCATCGGCATAGGCGCGCGCGACATTCGGCGGCGCGATCCCGTCGCGGTCGTTGTGGAACTGCAGCTCGCGCGCCGTCCCCAGCGGCATTTCGGGCGGCGAGGTCCGCGCGAAGTCGCCCCCCGCCATCGCCGCGGGCGCCGCGCTGCCGCAGGCATGGCCGCTGCTCGCCGCCCCCGCGCGCAAATCGGGCAGCCCGCCCTGGCTGATCGCGAGGTCGATCCGCAGCGGATCCTTCCCGCGCAGCGCATCGCCCGCCGCCAGCCCCGGCCGCCGCGCCAGCCACAGCGCCAGATGCCCGCCCGCGCTGTGCCCGATCGCGATCCGCGGCCCGTCGGTCTTCAGCCCGTGCTTCGCCCCCTCGGCGACGAAAAGATCCGCCGCCGCGCCGACATCCGCATAGGTCCCGGGCAGCCCGCCGCCGCGATCGACCCCGCGATATTCGATGTTCCACACCCCAACGCCGTGCGTCCGCAGGTCGTCCGCGATCCAGTTCATGATGTCGCGCTCGGCAATCGCGGTCTGCCAGCAGCCGCCGTGGATCATGATCACCGCCGGATGCGGCCCTTTGCCTTCGGGCTTCCACACATCGACGACCTGCAAAGCATCCGCGCCATAGCGCAGCGTCGCATCGGGCTTCGGCTGCGCCCGCCCCAGCAGGTCGCCCCAGGTCATGATCGGCTTCTGCGGCACCGCATGCTCCTGCGTCCCTGCGGGCGACGAGCAGGCGGCGAGCGCCAGCGCCGCCCAGGCCAGATATCGCATCCTCATCCTCCTCGCGCCCCCCAGACCTGACATGCTTTCAATTCCAATTCACCCCGAAAAAGCGTATGACGACTCGCGACACAGGGTGGGGCGACAGCGCGACCATGCGTCACGGCCTGACGCGGCGCGGTACGCGACCCAGCCGCGCGGCGGCAGGCCGTCCTCTCCCCCTCATCCGCCAAGCGCCGCGAACACATCCTGCACGCCCCGCGCGTCCGTGTCCGCGCGCAGCGCCGCCAGCGCCGCCGCCACGTCGAGCCGGTAATCCGCCACCCCCGCGCTCGCCCCGGCCCATTCCGCGCCCAGCGCCTTGACCAGCCGCTTCGCCGCGGCGTTTTCGGTCAGCATATGCACCTCCAGCGTGCCGAGCCCCTCGGCGCGGCACTGGATCAGCAGCGCCGCGGTCATCATCCGCGCCAGCCCCAGCCCCTGGAAATCGTCGAGCACCGCGACCGAATATTCGCCCACCGGCCCGTCGTGCGCGCCGCGCACCGCATGCACCGCGCCGATCGCCGGCGTCCCCTCGCACTCGGTGCACAGCGCGCCCCAAGCGATATGGTCGTGCCCGTCGACGTCGACCAACCGCGCGATCACCGTCTCGGGCAGCGCCGGCGCCGGCGAGAAAAAGCGCAGGTAACGCGCCTCGGCCGACAAGGTCGCAATCCCCTGCCGCAAGAGCGGGGCATCGCCCGGCGTGATCGTGCGCAGGCACACCGCGGTGCCGTCGGCCAGCCGGCTGTGCACCGCGATATCGCCGAGCGCGCGCTGCCCTCGCTCCACCATCGCCGCCTCTCCTGCCGCGCCTTCGTCCGCAGGATAGGGCGCCGCACCCGCGCTGGCAATCGCGCGCCCGCGCCTCTCCGCACGCACCGCAGCGGAAAAATCGCTTTCCTAAAATATTCCAATATGGTTCGTTACGGCGACTCGACGAACCAAAGGAGCCCTTATGACGCAGGAAATC
>NZ_LNSB01000083.1 GCF_001468285.1 Sphingopyxis sp. HIX
CGGCTTCGCCGCAGGGAGGATTAGGATGCCCGCTCCCCACCCCAGAACCGCCCCAACCCTCACAACAACCCCATCCCGCGCATGCTGCGATAATCGCTCCCGCCGACCACGATATGGTCGTGCAGCACGATCCCCAGCTTGCCCGCCGCCGCCGCGATCTCGCGGGTGATCGCGATGTCCTGGCGGCTCGGTTCGGGGCTGCCGCTCGGGTGGTTGTGGACCAGGATGATCGCCGAGGCGCCCAGTTCGAGCGCGCGCTTCACCACTTCGCGCACGTAAATCGCCGACTGGTCGATCGATCCCTCGCTCGCCAGCTCGTCGCGGATCAGCATGTTGCGCGCATTGAGGTACAGCACGCGCACGCGTTCGATGTCCTGCGACCCCATGTCGGCGCGGAGGTAATCGAGCAGCGCATCCCAGCTCGACAGCAGGGGCCGGTCGGCGATCTCACCCTTCAGCATGCGCAGATTCGCCGCCTGCACGATCTTCAGCGCCGCGATCGCGCCTTCGCTCAGCCCCTCGACGCGGCGCAGGGCATCGGGATCGGCGCCGAGCAGTTTCGCGAGCGACCCGAACTCCTTGAGCAGCGCCTTCGCCTGCGGCTTGGTGTCGCGCCGCGGGATCGCGAGCGCGAGCAGATATTCGATCAGCTCGTAATCGGCGAGCGCTTCGCCGCCGCTGTCCAGTAGCCGGGCGCGCAAGCGCGCGCGATGCCCCTTGTGATCCGGTTCATCCCCCATGCACAGGGGAATAACCAGCTTGTGACCCGCACTCAACGGCCATAAGGTTTTGCGGTGACGGCACCGTCCTGTTTTCTGCAGCCTTTTGCGCCATTTCGGCGTTATCTCGCAGCACAGGGCGAACCCGTCGGGGCGCATAAGGAACGAATAACCGCGCGATGACCGACGCCGCCGACCCCGAACCCGCGCCCCGCCGCCGCCGCCGCGTCAAGAAGCGCTGGCTGACCGCGGGCTCGCTCGTCGTGCTCGTCGGGGTGCTGTGGCTGGCGCGCGAGCCGATCGCCGACAAATTCGTGCGCGAGAAGCTCGACGAGCTCGGCGTCCCCGCGACCTACACGATCGACCAGATCGGCTTCCGCACCGAACGCATCTCGAACGTCGTGATCGGCGACCCCAAACGCCCCGACCTCACCGCACGCACCGTCGAGATCGCGCTCGGCTACGGCTGGGGCGGGCCTTATGTCTCGTCGATCACCGCCGATGGCGTCCGCCTCTACGGCCGCTTCGCCGATGGCCGCCTGTCGCTCGGCGCGCTCGACAAGTTCCGCGATCCGACCAGCACCGATCCCTTCGCGCTGCCCGACCTGTCGGCGACGCTCACCGACGCCCGCGCGCGCGTCGAGACGCCGTGGGGCAATGTCGGCGCGGCGCTCAGCGGCCGCGGCCACGTCCAGCGCAATTTCGCGGGCACCCTCGCGCTCGTCGCCCCGCGCATCGCCGCCGCGGGCTGCACCGGCGCCGACCTCAGCTTCTACGGCCCCGTCACCATCCGCAGCCTGAGGCCGCGCCTCACCGGCCCGCTCCGCGGCCGTTCGCTCGCCTGCGCCGACGGCAGCGTCACCGCGACCGCGCCGCAGGTCGCGCTCGACGTCGCGCTCGGCGAAGACCTCACCAGCTGGGACGGCAAGGCCGACGCTGCGCTCACCGCGCTCGCCGCCGGCCCGATGCGCGCCGAACGCGTCGGCTTGCTCGCGACCTTCAAGGGCAATGCCGCGAAGACCGCGCTGACCTTCGACGGCGAGGCGCTGCGCCTCGCTGGCCCCGATTTCGCCGCCAGCCGCGTCGATCTCGACGCCAAGGGCGAAGTCGGCAAGGCCGCGCTCAAGCTTGCGGGAACGCTGACCTTTGCCCGCGCCGCAGCCAGCACCCGCCTCCGCCAGAGCATCGCCGCCAGCACGAAGACCCTCGAAGCCACCCCCATCGGCCCGCTTGCCGCGAAAGCGACCTCCGCCATCGCCGCGATGCTCGCCGACGTCGGCGGCAAGGCCGATTTCGCATTGGCAGGCGAGGGCGACACCGCGCGCGTCGAGCTCATCGCCCCCGACCTCGTCGCCGAAAGCGGCGCGCGCCTCACCGGCACGCCCGACAGCCGCATCGCCTGGCTCTACGCCGCGGCGGCGCCCGCCTTCACCCTCCAGGGCGGCTGGGCCTTCGGCGGCGGCGGGCTCCCCGAGGGCACGCTCGCCCTCGACCGCCGCGTCGACGGCACGCTCTCGGGCCTCGCGCGCCTCGACCCATACGAAGCCGGCGGCGCGCGCCTCGCGCTGCTCCCGGTGCGTTTCTCGGGCGGGCAGGGCGGCGCGATGCGCTTCGCCACCACCGCCGAGCTCAGCGGCCCGCTCGTCGACGGCCGTGTCGAGCGGCTGCGCATCCCGCTCGACGGCGCGCTCAGCTCCACGGGCACGCTCACCCTCGCGGGCGGCTGCAGCCGCGTCGCCGCCGATCGCCTCAGCATCAGCGGCTTCCGCCTCGCCGCCCCGTCGCTCGACCTCTGCAGCCGCGCCGGCCAGCCGCTGCTCGCCGCGGGCGCCGGCGGCCTCCGGGGCCAGATCCGCATCCCGCGCATCGCGCTCCGCGGCAGCAGCGGCACCTCGCCCTTCGCCTTCACCTCGGGCCCCGGGGACATCGACCTCGCCACCCTCCGCTGGTCCCTCGCACTCGCCGACGTGCAGCTAGGCGAGGGCGAATCGGTCACCCGCTTCAGCGCCCAGCGCCTCAGCGGCCGCGCCACGCCGCAAGGCATGGCGGGCGAGCTCGCAGGCGCCGCGGGCAAGATCGGCGCCGTCCCGCTGAACATGAGCGAGATCGGCGGCCGCTGGACCTTCGCGAACGGCACCCTCGGCCTCGACGGTTCGCTCCTGCTCACCGACGCCGAACCCGAAGCCCGCTTCGCCCCGCTCATCGCGGGCGCCGCCAATCTCCGCTTCAAGGACGGCACCATCGACGCCACCGCCGCCTTCAACGAACGCACCACCGGCACCCACGTCCTCGACACGGTGATCCAGCACAAACTCGCAACCAGCACCGGCCACGCCGACCTCAAAATCGCCGAACTCCGCTTCAACGACAATTTCCAGCCCGACCAGCTCACCCGCCTCGCGCTCGGCATCGTCGCCAATGTCCAGGGCTCGGTCGTCGGCGATGGCCGCATCGACTGGTCGCCCGCGGGGGTCACCAGCCGCGGCACCTTCGCCACCGCGAACACCAACCTCGCCGCCGCCTTCGGCCCCGTCACCGGCGCGACGACGACGCTCGTCTTCGACGACCTCATCGGCCTCAAATCGGCCCCCAACCAGAAGATCAGCCTCGCCGAGGTCAATCCCGGCATCCCGGTTACCGGCGGCGAGATCGAATATCAGCTGCTCGGCGACAACCGCGTGCGGATCCAGGGCGGCAGCTGGCCCTTCGCGGGCGGGCGGCTCGAGCTCCATCCGACGACGCTCAACTTCAACGCCGACCAGCCGCGCCGCCTGACCTTCGACCTCGTGGGCGTCGACGCCGCGATCTTCCTCCAGAATTTCGGCTTCGACAATATCAACGCCACCGGCAAGTTCGACGGCACTTTGCCCGTCGAGTTCGACGGCCTCGGCGGGCGGATCGTGAACGGCCGCATCGACGCGCGCGACGGCGGCGGCACGCTCGCCTATGTCGGCGAGCTCTCGAACCACGATCTCGGCGCGATGGCCAACTTCGCCTTCGGCGCGCTGCGCAGCCTCAAATATGACGACCTCACCATCGTCCTCAACGGCGACCTCGACGGCGAGATGGTCACCGACATTCGGTTTGGGGGAATCGGCCAGGGCGAGGGCGCGACGCAGAATTTCATCACCCGCCAGGTCGCGAAACTGCCCTTCGTCTTCAACGTCAAGATCCAGGCGCCCTTCCGCCAGTTGATCACCTCGGCGAAGGGGCTTTATGATCCGACCGTCTATATCGAACAGAATCTCGGCGCGCTGATCCAGGCGCAGCAGGACGCCGCCGCAGCCGCCGCCAACGACCAACCCACCGTTCAGCCTCCAGCAAGCGAGCCCGTGCAATGAAGACGACAGGAAGAAAAGCGAGGAGGCTGGCCATCGGCGGTCGCTTGGCGGGATTGACGATCGCGGTCGCGGGCCTTGCGGGCTGCGTCCAGATCGAAACCCCCGACAAACCGATCGAGATCAACCTGAACATCAACATCAAGCAGGAAATCGTGTACAGGCTTGATGGCGACGCCAAGAAGCTGATCGAACAGAATAGCTCGATATTCTGACAGGGAATGAATGAGATGATGACCAAGATGTGGAAACCGACCGGACTTGCGATGGCCGCCGTGGCCGCGACCGCCGCCGTGGCGCTGATGGTGCCCGCGGCGATGGCGCAGCGCGACCCCGCCTATGAAGCCGCCCGCGCCGCGGGCCAGGTCGGCGAACAGCCCGACGGCTATCTCGGCTATGCCTCCAGCCCGACGCCTGCGGTGCGCGCGATCGTCGACGACATCAACATCAAGCGCAAGGCCGCCTACACCAGCGGCGCCCCCGCGGGCAGCACGGTCGAGCAATTCGCCTTCGTCACCGGCTGCAATCTGATCAACAAGACCAAGCCGGGCGAGAAATATATGGCCCCCGACCGCAGCTGGAAAACCCGCGACGGCAGCCCCCCGGTCCGCGACTCGCGCTGCCCGTAAAGCCACACCCGAACGCACGGTGCCCAGGGCACCCCATGCCGCCGCGCCCCTAAACGCGGCGGCATTTTTATGGGCTGAGGGGGAGGGGCGGTTCGGCGGCTAAGGGGTG
>NZ_LNSB01000084.1 GCF_001468285.1 Sphingopyxis sp. HIX
GATGCTTTATCGCGAGGAAGCGGTAATGCGGAGGAACGCGGCGTAGTCCTGCAAAGCTGCGGAACATTTCGCCACGTCCTTCACATTATTCTATAGGGTGTCGAGCCATCCCATCAGATTGGCATCTCGCTTCCACGAAGGTGGCACGTTGCTCGCCGCCGGGGCGCCAACCTGTTCCAGCGCCTTTCGTTTGGTCTCCAGATTGGCCTGAGCATAGTGATTGGTCGTATCGAGACTGACGTGCCCGAGCCAACTGCGGATGACGGTGATATCGACCCCGGCGGCAACGAGGTGGACGGCGGTCGCGTGCCGGAAGCTGTGAGGCGTAACGTGTTTTGACTGGAGGGTCAGCGTCGATTTCGCGGCTTGTTCCACGTAGGCGTTGAGCTTGAACCGCACCCCTGACGCCCCTAGCGGTTCACCGTATCGATTGACGAAGATCCGCTCATCGGGCGCACGCGGCTGTCGCTCCAGTAGCTTCCTGAGCAATGCCACGGTTTCTGGCCAGAGCGGGCAGATGCGTTCCTTGCGCCCCTTGCCGTAAAGACGCACGAAGTTCGGTGCATCGAACCGGATTGCTTCGGGACAGAGGTCAAGCGCCTCTTGGATTCGCGCGCCACTGTTATAGAGGAACGAGAGCAGTACATGGTCGCGCAGCCCTTCGAGTGTCGATCGGTTGGGCTGGGCGAGGATGGCCTCGACCTCCTCGGGCTCGAGGTAGCACGGCGCGGAGGTGGGCTCCCGCTTCAACGGAACAGCCAGGACCTCTGAGCACTGCGCGATGTATTCCGGATTCTTGTCCGCCACGAAGCTGAAGAAGCTGCGGATGGCGGCCAGTCGGCAGTTCCGCGTGCCGATCGTGGTCTTGCGGCCATGCTCGGTATGATGAAGGAACGCGCGCACCTCGCCGGCCGAGACGTCGGTGAGCGTCAGCCGCGCGACCCCGCAGCCTTTTCGCTCCGCGACGAACCGAAGCAGCAGCCGCCAGGTGTCGCGATAAGAGCGGATCGTGTGGATTGACGCGCTGCGCTGCTCGGCCAGCCACTCCTGGAAGAACGCCCGCAACAACGCGGGCAATGGATTGCCTTTCCTCATGGCCGCGCCTCCGTGACAAGGCACGGGGCGCCGAGCGCGCGGAACCGTTCACTGGCTTCCTGCAACAGATCCTGCGTGACGGTGATGTAGACCAGCGTGGAGTGGAGATCCCGGTGCCCCATGTAGGTCGAGAGGAAGTGCAGTTTTTCCTGAGGGTTAATGCCGGACCGGTACCACTGGAGGATGCGGTTCACCACCATCGAGTGACGAAGGTCATGGACCCGCGGCCCGGTCCGGCCCGAAGCGGGCTTGAGCCCAGCACGGCGCATGACGTTGGTAATCATTGTCGTAACCGCCTCGGGCCTGTAGCGGTCATTTAAGTGGGCATGCCAGAACAGCCCTGATTTCGGGTTCTGTGGGCCGCCAGCGCGCCGCCTCGCATCGATGTACGCGCGCAGTTCGACCGCGACACTGTCGGATAGAGGCAAGATCCTGGTCTTGTAGAACTTCGTTTCCCGGATCGTGATCGTGCTTGATTGCAGGTCCACGTCACCAAGATCGAGCCATGCCAGCTCGCTTCGCCGTAGCCCGGCACAATAGGCCAGCATGATCATGGTGTAGAGGGTCAACGGCCGCAGCGGAGCGTCCGGCGACGGATAAGTCCGTGCGGTATCGAGCATACGCCGAACGTCAGCCGGGCTGAAGATATGCGGTTGCCGATGCTCCCGCGCTACTTCCCGCTCTGGCCGGGGATTGAAGCGCTTTGGCGGGATAGTCGGATCGAGGCGGAACCGCGCCTTGGTCAGGATGCGCGCCAGCTTCTGGCATTCAGCCGCGTGGTTGCGGGTCGGCTTGGCAGCCGCCCAGCTCGCAATCATTGCCTCAAGTGGTTGCTCCGCGAGGTCGGGACGGGCCTGAAGGAACCGATCGAACCGCAGCAGCCAGTGAGCCTGCGCTTCATATTGATATCCCCGGCTGCGCATCAGCATGACATGGTCTTGCATGAAGTCACCCAGCACGCTGCCGAAGGGCGCAGGCCGTCGTAACGCGGCCAAGGATTCGTCGGGATTCGGGGAAGCCAAGGCCCGCCAGATCGGCTTGCTTTGCTTGACGTTGTACCGACGGCGAAGTGCAGCAACAGGGTTGTCGGCGATCAGCCCGATTTCGACGAGGTGGTCGAGGAAGCGGTCGACAATGCAGACCTGATTGAGCAGCGTCGACAATCGCCAACGTTTTTGCATCTCCTTCAGCCAGGCGTCGAGCATCTGCCGGTCCACCGCCGGATGCCGGCGGGCAACATCTTCGAAGGTGCAAAGGAACCAGCGATATGTCGGTACGCTTCCCGGCCGGAACTGCGATTTTACCAGGAAGGCGTCGACGACGGTGCGATCGGGATCGTGCCAGGCGCTCATGACAGCACCTCCATTCCAGGCACCTCGAGTGCCACGGCTCGGAGATCATCTGTTGCCAGTTTGAGATAAGTATTGGTGGATTCGGTGGATCGATGCCCGAGCACGTCGCCGATGATCTTTTGCGGGACCGATGCCCGCAGCATTTCGACCGCACGTGCGTGGCGGAAGACATGCGGCCCCCGCTTTCCTGCTGGCACTACGCCTGCGGCGGCCAACCGACCGCGGATCATGCCGTACAGGTTCGTCATTGCGATATAGGGTGCGCAGGATCGGACGAAGATTTCCCGCACTTCAACCTGGGGCCGCCCAAGGCGCAGATAATCCAGCAGCGCTTCACCAACAGTCACCATTAGCGGCATGTACGAGTACGCGTTGGTCTTGGTGTGGCAGATCCGGAGGGATTCTGCGCGCCAGTCCACGTCATCGAGCCGAAGGCGGCATATCTCACCTTCGCGCAGCCCATACGTGGCAAGCAGCTGAAGTATCGCATAATCGCGTAGTCCGCGTGGCGATCTGTCCTCCTGCGTTGTCGCCAGAACCGCGGCGATTTGGCTCCTTTCCAGCGTCGACGGCACATCTTCGTAGGCATAGAGCATGGGGCCGATGATGTGTGGCGTCAGATCGGTCGGGATGCGACCCGTCCGATGCAGATGGCGAACCACCGAACGGAGACGCTCAGCGACATCGGCCAATGATTTGCGCCGTAAACCAGGCGCGCGCATGTCCATGTAGAGATCGATGTCCACGATGCTCAACGTTTCGAGGCTGGCGGCACCGGCCCGGTCGAACTGCCATCGCAGGAAGTTTCGCGCCTCCCACATCAGCGCCGCAATGGACGCGCTTGCCAAACCGCGCTCCTCGCGCAGCCATGCCTCGTATTCGCGGCAAATTTCATGTCGATGCTCGTCATCGGGACCGATCATTTCTGCGTCCGGGGGCCAATTGCCTTGAGCAAGCCGGAGGAGCTTGGCGATCGCGGTGCGGGGCAACATGTGCCAACGCGCACTGGGAGGCCGACCGTACTGGATCTCAAAATCCTGAACCGCATAGCCAAAATACTGATCGACCTGCTGCGGCGTCACAGTCTCGACCTGTATATCGCACTCGGCCAGATAATCGAGAAACGCGCGGGCGTAGAGACGGTGGTTCGCCACGACCACGGGATTGTAATTCTGTGTGGTGAGCGAATTCGAGAGTTCGGTGATCAACTCGTCATGCAACTTCAACATGATTGCCTCCTCAGCTGGTCCAGGGACCGCCGAGGTTCGCAACCAATATAATGCGCAGCAACTGCGCACACTATCATGGGAATTCGCCGGTTACGCCGCGCTCCTCCGCATTACCGCTTCCTCGCGATAA
>NZ_LNSB01000085.1 GCF_001468285.1 Sphingopyxis sp. HIX
CATCGGTCATGTCCCACATCTGGGCTTGTTTAAGCCGCGCGCGCAAGTCAGATAGCGCACCGCCCCTCTCCCGCCCGCATGGAGCCCGCATTGGCCCGCAAATTCCTCTACCTCATCGCCTTCGTCATCTTCCTGATCTTCGGCATCGGCCTCGCCTATCAGCTGGCGCCCGGCTGGTTTGCGCGCACCGCGCTGGTGCCCAGCACCGAATTCGTCGAACAGACGGCGGCGGCGCCCAACGCCTATGACGATCCCAAGATGTGGTTCGCGCGCCCGGGGCTGGAGAACGACCCGTCGGACTGGCGCCCGCCCGAGGCCGGCGGCGAAACGCTTGCGCCCGACAGCGCCAAGGCCGCGACCGACAAGCTGATCTCGCCCGCCAACGCCGCGACCAAGGCGGCCGCCGCCGAGGAAGCCGAGCCCGCACCCAAGGGCGACGCCGCGATCTTCTTCGTCCACCCGACCAGCTATTACAGCCGCTCGAGCTGGAACGCCCCGCTCGACGACCGCGACGCCAACCACCGCGCGACCCTGTTCATGCAGGGCATGGCGAGCGCGTTCGGCGACGCGGGCGAGGTGTGGGCGCCGCGCTATCGCCAGGCGACGCTCGGCGCCTTCCTCGCCGAGGACCGCGTCACCGCGGGCAAGGCGATCGACGCCGCCTATCGCGACGTCGAACAGGCCTTCGACGCCTTCCTCGAGGCCATCCCGAAGGACAAGCCGATCATTCTCGCGGGCCATAGCCAGGGCGCGCTCCACCTTACTACCCTGCTCAAGAACCGCATCGCGGGCACCCCGCTCGCGAAGCGCATCGTCGCGGCCTATGTCATCGGCTGGCCGGTCAGCCGCGACACGGATATCGCCGGGCTCGGCCTGCCCGCGTGCGAGACCCCCGAGCAGAAGGGCTGCGTGCTGAGCTGGGCAAGCTTTGCCGAGCCCGCCGACCCGCAGATGGTGCTCGACGCCTATGACGGCACCGTCGGTTTCGACGGCCGCCCGCGCCGCGACACGCGGATGCTGTGCACCAACCCGATCACCGGTATTCCCGACACCGCGGCGAAGCGCAGCGACAACCTCGGCACGCTGAAGCCCGTCGACGGCTTCAAGGGTGGGTCGCTGATCGCGGGCAAGATCGGCGCCAAATGCGACGACACGCGCGGGCTGCTGATGATCGGCAAGGCCGACGTGGCGAAGGATTATGCGCCGAGCTACGTCCTGCCCGGCAACAACTACCATGTCTTCGACATCACCCTTTTCTGGGCGAACGTTCGCGCCGACGTGCTGCGGCGGCTGGCGACCTACGAGGGCAAGCCCTCGCCGGTGCCTGCGGCGGCCGCACCGCTGCCGGTGCCGGCTTCTACCGCGACGCCGAAGGCCGAAGCGGCCCCGACCGAAAAGGCCAAATCCTAATTCCGCTTGTGTCGAGCGAAGTCGAGACACGCCGAAGCGTCGCGCGTCCCAAGCGTATCTCGACTTCGCTCGACACGAACGGGTAGAGAGGGCGTGCCATGATCACCACCGCCGCCCCCGATTTCGCCGCCGCGCTCCCCAGCGGCGGCCGCCTGATGGGCCTCGACGTCGGCACCAAGACGATCGGCGTCGCGGTCTGCGACGCCGGCTGGTCCTTCGCGACCCCCGACAAGACGATCGTCCGCAAGAAATTCAGCGCCGACCTCGCCGCGATCCAGGCCTTCGTCGCCGCGCAGTCGATCGCCGGCCTCGTCGTCGGCCTGCCGCTCAACATGGACGGCAGCGACAGCCCGCGCACGCAAAGCACTCGCGCCTTTGCGCGCAACCTCGCCCCGCTCGCCCTGCCCTTGCTGCTGTGGGACGAACGCTGGTCGACCGCCGCGGTCGAGCGCGCGATGATCGCCGCCGACGTGAGCCGCGCCAAGCGCGCCGAACGCGTCGACAGCGCCGCCGCGGCCTTCATCCTGCAGGGCGCGATTGACGCGATGACACGCTGATCCTCCCCGGCACGGGGAGGGGGACCATGCGAAGCATGGTGG
>NZ_LNSB01000086.1 GCF_001468285.1 Sphingopyxis sp. HIX
CTCCACCGCCTTCGGCGGTCCCCCTCCCCACGGCTTCGCCGCAGGGAGGATTAAGGACGGCCGCTCCCCACCCCAAAGCCGCCGCCTACATTTTTCCCCGCGCATAGTATGTTCGCATCATGCGGGCTCTTCCCCGCGCGGTCAGGATCGTCCCGTTCAGGCAACAGGGGGCGATCATGGCACCACGATATTTTCGCGCGGCACTTCTCGGCTGTTCGGTCTTCATTGGCGTGACGGCGACGCCCGCGCAGGGGCAGGGGCGGTACAGCGGCTATGAGGTCGATCCGTTTTCGCAGCGGGGCTATAATCCGTTCGAGGATTTCAGCGATCGTATCGGCGAAATGACGAACGACCGGCTGCGCGCCTATCGCGAAACGCGGCAGGAACTGATCGATGGCTGGTGCGAGCGGCGGCTCAGCAATCTCAATAGCCTCTACCAAGAGGTCGAACGGCGGAAGGACGAGATTTCGAAGGACGATCTCGCCGCCTATCGCCAGGCGCTGGCGCAGGAGCGCGCCTATCCCTGCCCGCCGGGCGGTCCGCCGACCTCGCCGCCGCCTCCGCCGCCACCGCCTCCTCCACCACCACCGCCGCCGCCGGTGGTGCCCGAGCCGAAGGCGGTGATGCGCGACGGGATCGCGCCCAGCCAGCCCTATGAAGGGCCGTCGATGACCTATGATCCGGGGCCGCCGCTGCCGCCGGGGGCGATCGTGCTCGATCCGGGCGCGCGCGTCGTGGCCGATCCGCCGCGGTCGGCGGCGCCGGCACCGCCTCCCCCTCCGCCCGCGGCGCAGCCGGTCGCCGCGGCGCCGGCGCAGGGGCTGACGCAGGACGAGATCAACGAGGTCGCGCGGCAGCAGTCGCACTTCGACGTCGTCGAGCGCGAGCGGAAGATGGAAAAGGAGCGCAACGAGGCGGCCGCGCTCGACCGCATCGGCAACAGCGTCATGGTCAGCGTCGGGATCGGCGAGATGGCAATCCCGGGCACCAATTACGGCTTCGTCCGCGACGGACCGGTCCCGACGCCCGAAGTCGCGGCGCTGACCGGCCAGCGGCGCACCCAGGCGATCTTCGTCGAGGGCATTGCGAGCTTCGCGACCGTTGGCGACCTCGTCTTGCGCTACAGCGAGGGCGACGCGCGGAGCAGCGTCGACCTGCCCGCCGGCGAGGTCGGCACGGCGCAGGGCTTCCCGTACAGCGCCGAATCGCCGGGCGGCAGCACCGGCATTGCGGGCCGGGTGCCGCTGTCGGCGGCCGAAGAGACTGCCTTCAAGGAGTTCCGGGGCGGTGTCCGCCGCAGCGCCTTCCCGCACGCCAAGCCGAAGGACCCCTTCGACATCTTTTACGGGATCGAAGGCGTGATCCGCGACCGCGACCATGCGGGCGAGGTGTCGATCACCACGCCGGTGATCGCGAACCAGCTGCTCGAACAGGATGTCGACGAGCGCGAGCTGCATTTGCTGGCCGGCGCGAAGGCTGAGGTTCCGATCGGCAATATCGCGCGTTTCCTGATCGGCGCCGAGGCCAGCGTCTATTATTACGATTTCGACCTGAAGTCGCTGGAGACGATCGACCAGAATTTCGGTCCGCTCGACGATCGCAGCTACACGCGGTTGGTCGAGGACGGCAGGAGCGGGGTGGGCTATACCGGGACGATCCGCGGCCAGATCATCCTCAACCTCGGCGACCCCAAGCCCGACGGGAGCGCCCGCGCCGAGCTGTTCCTCGCCGCGCGCGCCGCCTATTCCAGCGACCGCGCCCAGATCCTGAACCCGCCCAATGGCGACTTCGTCCTGGCGGGCGGGACGAGCGGGCTCGTCACCCGCGACGCCATCGACTGGTCGGTGTCGCTGGGGTTCCGCGTGTATATGGGGGGCTCGGGGCGGTTCAAGTTCTGAGAGGACAGCGACCGCTTCGGGGTGGGGAGCGGACTTTCCTAATCCTCCCTGTCGCGAAGCGATGGGGAGGGGGACCATGCGAAGCATGGT
>NZ_LNSB01000087.1 GCF_001468285.1 Sphingopyxis sp. HIX
GGCGAGGGGCTAGCGGTGGAAAAGGGCTTTCTTGTCTCCCCTCCCGCAAGCGGGAGGGGTCGGGGGTGGGCAGCGACGTTGCCATGGCCCACCCCGCTGCGACTAGGAAACAAGTTTCCAAGTCTCGCTGCCCCTCCCGCCTGCGGGAGGGGAGATCGGCGTCACCGCCACTTCCACCCGCCCTCGGTCCGCGCGCGGTAGATCGGGAGCGGCGCGAGGCCTGCGGCGATCACCGCGAGGGTCAGCGGCAGCGGCCGGCCCTGCAGCAGCGCCGCGATGCCGGTGATCAGCGCGATGTGCAGCGCGATCACCAGCCAGCCCTGCCAAGCGATCGGCAGGCCGGTGCCGTACCCGCGGCTCCGCGGCCGGAACCAGGGGCGATCGCCCGTCAACAGGTGCAACATCTCAGCTCTCCTCCTTGGGCGGGCGCCCGCGCTTCGCGGGCACCGGCGGTTTGACGCTCACCCCGCGCCGCGCCAGCGCTTCGCGCAGCAACACCTCGATCTCGGCGTTCGCGCTGCGCAGTTCGGCCGCCGCGATCCGCTCGACCGCCGCGTAGAGTGCGGGGTCGAGGCGGAGCGCAAAGGCTTTTTTGGCGGACGTCGACATCGGTCGTTCCCGGTCGCCGGCTCAGTAGAGCGAGCCGGTGTTCACGACGGGCTGGGTCTCGCGTTCGCCGCAGAGGACGACCATCAGGTTCGACACCATCGCCGCCTTGCGCTCGTCGTCGAGCTCGACGACATTCTTCTCCGACAGGTGCTGGAGCGCCATCTCGACCATCGTCACCGCGCCCTCGACCAGCTTCTTGCGCGCCGCGATCACCGCTTCGGCCTGCTGGCGGCGGAGCATCGCGCCGGCGATCTCCTGCGCATAGGCGAGGTGCGTCAGGCCGCATTCGTCGACGGTGATCCCCGCGACGTCGAGCCGCTCGATCAGCGCCTTGCGGAGCTCGACCCCGACCTCGTCGTGGTTGCCGCGCAGCGTTATCTCCTGATGCTCGATATCGTCATAGGGGTAGCGCGAGCCGATCGCGCGCACCGCGGCCTCGATCTGCGCCATCACGAATTCCTTGTAGTCGTCGACGTCGAACAGCGCCTGCGCGGTGTCGGTGACGCGCCACACGACCTGCGCCGCCATCTCGATCGGGTTGCCGCGGAGGTCATTGACCTTGATCTTCTCCGAGATGACGTTGTTCGCGCGCACCGCGATCTTCTTGCGCGTCAGCCAGGGCAGCACCCAGCGCAGCCCCTCCTCGCGGTCGGTGCCCTTATAGGCGCCGAACAGCTGAATGGCGGCCGCCTCATTCGGGTTGATGAGATAGAAGCCGCAGAGGATGAGCGTGCCGACGATCGCCGAGGCGACGACGACGATCCACTTCCACGCGACCATCACTTCGGCATTGCCGTTGCTGATCCCCGCCCAGAGCGCGAGCCCGAGAAGCAGCAGCCAGATGAAGAGCATCAGATACCCGCTCTGCGTGCTCGCCCGCGCCTCGCGGCTGCGGTTCAGTGCGGGCGTTCCCGTGTCGACCATGTTTCCCTCCGAATCATTCGATATAATGATGATATCATATTTATATCGTTTTGGCGGGAGGTCAATGGGGATTGGGTGAGGGTGTGGAGGTCCGGATTGGGGTGGAACTAAGCCATTCCCCTCCCTGAAAGGGAGGGGTTAGGGG
>NZ_LNSB01000088.1 GCF_001468285.1 Sphingopyxis sp. HIX
CGCCTCGGCCGGCGGCGCGCTGCCGTCGGGCATCGGCGCGGGCGGCGCTTCCTGCGCGACGGCCGAAGCCGCAAGGCCGAACGCCATCGCCGTCAGGATCAAGGGGCGGAAGGAAGAATTCATGCTGGATCGGCCTTTGTGAAAAACTGCAACTTGCGCCCCGTCTTGGCGCGCCCTAGCGGGAAAAAGCTGAACGCTCAATGATTGGGATTAGGCCCCGCCCTGCCGCAGCCCACGCTCCGCGATGCGCGATACCACGGCCTTTTCGACCGCGGGGGTCACGAATTTGTGGATGTCGCCGCCGAAGATCGCGATTTCCTTGACCAGCCGCGAGGCGATCGGCTGCAGATTGACGTCGGCCATCAGGAAGACCGTCTCGACGCGGTCGTTGAGCTGGCGGTTCATGCCGGTGAGCTGATACTCATATTCGAAGTCGGTGACCCCGCGGATGCCGCGCACCACCACCGACGCCCCCTGCGCGTCGGCGAAGTCCATCAGCAGCGAATTGAAGCCGACGACCTCGATATCGCCGTCGATGCCCCCAACCTCGGCTTTGACCATCGCGATGCGCTCGTCGTCGTCGAACAAGGGCGATTTGGCGATATTGGTGGTGACCCCGATGATCAGCTTGTCGACCAGCTTCGCGCCGCGGGTGATGATATCCATATGCCCGAGCGTGATCGGGTCGAACGTTCCCGGATAAACCCCCACCCGCATCAGCGATCCCTTTCCACGATATAGCGCGCGATCGCGCGCAGCAGCGCCGCCTCCTCGCCGAAGCCCGCGAGATGCTGGACCGCCTGGTCGACCAGCATCCGCGCCTGGTCGCGCGCGCGGTCGAGCCCCATCAAGGTGACGAAGGTCGCCTTGCCCGCGGCTTCGTCCTTGTGCAGCGCCTTGCCCGCGAGCGCCTCGTCGCCCTCGACGTCCATGATGTCGTCGGCGATCTGGAAGGCGAGCCCGATGTCGCGCGCATAACCGCGGAGCGGCGTGCGCCCCTCGGCGGGGATGCGCGCGAGATCGGGCTCGCCTTCCAGATCGCCGACGACATCATGGA
>NZ_LNSB01000089.1 GCF_001468285.1 Sphingopyxis sp. HIX
GCCGTGGGCGATCGCCTCGCCTTCGGGGTCGCTGTCGCCGGGCTCGCCATCGACGATATGCTCGGCGTAGCGGGCGAACCAGATCTCGTCGCTGTCGCCGCGGCTGCCGTCGGGGTCGTCCGCGGGCGGGTGCCATTCGGCGTGGGCGAGGTCGCCGCCTTCCTCGTCCTCGATATCGATCAGGCCCGCGCCGGCGGCGAGCGGGATGACGATGTCGGGGTGGTACATGTGCCATTCGTGCTTCTGCGGATTAAGATAGGCGTCGGCGGCGCGGACCGCGTCCCAGTCGGTGCCGGGGCCGGTGAGCAGGTCCCAGGCGGCGCGCTTGACCGGGTCGTGCGAGATCGCGCGCTGGAAGAAGGTGCGGATGGTGCGGAGCTGGTCGTCGGCCGGGGTCGCCTGCGCCCTTTCCTGCTGGTGATCGTCGAAGCGGCGCTGGCGCTCCTCGGCCTGGCGTTCGGCTTCCCACTCCTTGCGCCAGCGGTCCTTGAGCCGGCGCACGCCGTGCGGGACGGCGGTCGCCGACACGCCGTCGGCAAGCGTGCCGGCGACGCTTTCGGGCAGGTGCGCGCCGACGATATGCTGCATCGCGCGAAGATGCGGGCGCCGCCGCTCCATGGTGGCGCGACCCTGGCTCGACCAGGTTTCGGGGACGCCGTAGATGGCATATTCCATGAGCAGGTCGGCGACGCGGCGCGCGCCCGCCTCGACCGCCTTGTCCCACGCTGCGGCGAAACTGGCGGCGCCGGCGCGCTTGCGCAGCTGGTAAAAGGCCGAGGTCGTGTGGCCCGCGGCCTTTGCCGCCATGCTCACCGCGCCGGTGCCGAGCAGATGCGCGATGAACAGCCGCTGCTTGTGCGCCGAAATGCCCGACCAGCGCTTGGTAAGCTGTTCGACGGGGGTGAATTCGAGCTCTTCGGGGAGGTTGTCGGGGTCGATCGCGGGGTCGTCCGCGGCCTCGTGGGCCGGGGGTGCGGGGA
>NZ_LNSB01000090.1 GCF_001468285.1 Sphingopyxis sp. HIX
CTCCCGTCCCACGTCATGCTTGACCATCGGGGGGCGAAGGGGCCAAAGCAGGCGCCATGACGGACACCCCCGATAGCCCCGCCGCCCCCGCCATTTCCGCGCTGTCGTTCGAAGCCGCGATGAGCGAGCTCGAGACGATCGTGCGGCGGCTGGAAAGCGGCGACGTCAGCCTCGAGGAATCGGTCGCGCTCTACGAACGCGGGCATGCCCTGCGCGGGCATTGCGAGGCGCGGCTCGCCGCGGCGCAGGCGCGCATCGAGCAGGTGAGCCTGGGCGCCGACGGCCGCGCCGCCGGCACCACGCCGTTTGGCGAGGGCTGATCCCCGGTGGCGGTCGCGGAGGGAGAGATCGATACCGGCGCGGACCTGGTCCACGCGGCGCAGGCCGATGTCGCCGACGCGATCGACCGGTTGTTCGACCAGTTGCTGCCCGTCCCCGACGACCCGCGCGGGCGCCTGTATGAAGCGATGCGCCACGCCGCGATCGGCGGCGGCAAAAGGCTGCGGCCCTTGCTCGTCCGCGCGGCTGGCGACCTCTATCATGTCGACCGCGCGCCGAGCCTGCGCGTCGGCGCGGCGGTCGAGGCGATGCACGTCTATTCGCTGATCCATGACGACCTGCCGTGCATGGACGACGACGATCTTCGCCGCGGCAAGCCGACGGTGCACCGCGCCTTCGACGAGGCCACCGCGGTGCTCGCGGGCGATTCGCTCCATGCGCTGGCGTTCGAGTGGCTCGTCGATCCTGCGACCCACGCCGATCCCTTCGTGCGCAGCGAGTTGATCCGCGAACTCGCGCGCGCCGCTGGCCCCGCGGGCATGGCGGGCGGGCAGATGATGGACCTCGCCGCCGAGACCGCGCAGTTCGACCTGCCGACGGTGACGCGGCTGCAGCAATTGAAGACCGGCGCGCTGATCGCCTTCTCGGTCGAGGCGGGCGCGATCCTGGACTT